>JBAXFL010000005.1:0-84746 GCA_037139935.1 Thermoleophilia bacterium
TCGGCGTCGTCGTGGTCGGCGTCGTCGTGGTCGGCGTCGTCGTGGTCGGCGTCGTTGACGTCGTTCCCTCGGCCGCGCCGGCCTGAGGAGCGGCTGCGAGGAGAACGGCTGCTGCGAGGCCGGCTAGGCCACACGCCGACAGCGCCGCAATCGAAACTCCTCTATTCATGAACCGAGTGTAGCGAGGAAGATGCGGGGATCGTTCGTGATGACACCGTCCACGCCCGCTGCGACGACGCGCTCGAGGTCGGCCGGGTCGTCCACCGTCCAGGCGAGAACCGGCAGTCCCGCCGCATGAGCTCTCACGACCGAGGCCTCGCTTACGAGCCGGCGCTCGAGCATGACCGCGGTCGCACCGGCTCGCCGCGCCAACCCGGGCAGGCGCAGCGGCACCGACGCCTTCATCGACGCGAGCCCGAGCGAGACGATAGGCCACAGGTAGGGCTTACGTGAGATCGAGAGCCTGTCCTCGGGGTAGGTGATCCCGATGCGCACGAGCGGCGCAGCGCGTGCGAACGCACGGAGACTCGGAACGTGAAAGCCGCTGATCACCGTTCGCTCCTCGAGGCCGTGGCGCATGATCGCGGTGGCTACCTCGTCGAGTCGATCCTTCGTCTTGAGGTCGATGTGGAGACCGGTATCGGGTGCCTCGTCAACGAAGAATGCAAGCGCCTCGTCGAGCGTGGGCACGTTCGGCGCGACCTCGCGCAGCGCCTCGAGAGACTGTCCGCGAACACGCCCGTGTCCCCTGCCGTGGCTCACCTCTTCGAGATGATCGGAGTGGGCGAGGATCAGGGGGCCTCTCCGGAGGTCGAGCACGTCGAACTCGATCAGGTCAACGCCCACGCCGACCGCTGCCCGGAACGAGTCGAGGGTGTTCTCGGGCGCGAGGGCGGCGGCACCACGATGGCCGATCCGCAGCACGCGCTCCCCGTCACGGCGAAGCTCGATCACGATGTGCTCGGCTCGCTGCGGAGTTGGCGAAGCCACCAGCCTGACGCGAAGGCCACGACGCACGCCTGCACGAGGACGATCGCAACAGCGAGTTGTGCCGTATCGCGCCAGAAGGCCTCGGGATAGAGACGAAGGAGCGTGTCCGTCGTCGAGAACCGCCAGGTATCACCCGTGAAGAACAGCTCGTGAAAACGCAGAAAGAACCCGTCGAAACCGAGCAGGACCAGCGGAATCGCAAGCAGCACAACCCCGAACGTGGCGAGCGACCCGATCAGCAGACCACGTGGCACGACGCGGCGCCACCGCTGCGACCGCCGCAAGGTCAGGCCGAGGATGAGGAGAGCCCCGAGGACGACGAGCTGCGCCCTGAGTGCGGTGCCGAGAAGGCCCCGCACGTCGGCCATGTGACGCAGCTCACGGCTATCGAACGCCGGAGAGCCATCGGGGAGCGTTGCCCGCTCGAGCAGAACGATTCCCTCGCTCTCGGGCCGGATCGAGTGGAGCCCCGTCAGAGCAAGGCCCAGACGCTCATCACCGGCCAGCCCGTAGCGATCGGCCGGAAATCCATCACGACCGAGCTCGTGCTCGACGAACCAGTCGTTCGAGAGCATCCGGAACGAGGTCACGACGAAGGCCGGTGTCACGGTGACCGCTATGAGGCAGACGACGAGCCCTGTCACCACCGCCGAATGCCCAACCGCGCGTCTCAGAGCCCGAACAGTTTCTGGATCTCGTGCCAGATGGTGACCACGAGGGCCACGCTGACGACAAGCAGGACGAGGAGCACGAGCCAGAAACGGACTCCGGCCCGCCGCGTGCGGGTTCGATGCGCGATCCGGGCCTTCCGACGTGCCCGGTGGAGCCGCACCGTGTCCCGGACTGCCTGGTGATCCACGATTGGAACGTCGTCCGACGACGTCTTGTGTGACTGTGGCTTCACCGTGTGAAGTGTAGGCACCAACCCCGGCGGCGCGATGATCCATACTATGTGCGCGATGGCATTCTCTGATCGTGACGACGGTGGTGGCTCCCTCTCCGAGCGGGGACTTCTCGGAGTCGGTGACCGGACCGGCCTTCTGGCCGGTGTCGTGCTTGCCGTGTCATCGTTCACCGGCTGGTATACGGGGCCAAGCGAGGGAGTCAAGGTCTCGGTGACGGGCTGGGACACCGGGATTGCGGGCAAGATCATCTTTTTCGTCGGCGTTGCCGTCGTCCTCCTCGGCGCGCTGCGAGAGCTGGGAGTCGAGCTACCTGCATCCGTACCGCAGAGCCTCGTGACGATCTTCCTCGGCTCGGCCGCCACGATCGTCGTGCTCGTCCGCGCAATCTCGATTCCCGACGACTTCTTCTTTGCCGGACATGGCATCGGGATCTGGATCAGCCTTGCCGCCGCGATCGGCGTGATCGTGGCCGGTCTTCTCCAGGCCTCCGAAGAGCTCTGACCGGGTCGGGGCACGTCAGGGAACTGATGCGCCCGTCTGCTCCGTGAGCGTCTCCAGCGTCCGTACGTAGGTCACAGTGGACGGCGGCGGCGGGCCATCGTTCAGCGCCTTCCCGATCGCGACACCGAGGACGAAGACGAGCAGGATGATGCCGACCGTGGCCAGTAGGCGCGGCCACCGGCTCCGGCTCCGGCGGCGGCGCTCGTAGGGGCGCGCGTCGCTCACGGTGCGTAGTCCACCGCCCCGCGAGCGTAGATGTGGAACGCGGCGTCTTCGACCATTACGATCGTTCGAGCCCACTCCGGTGTCGGTGCCTGCTCCTCGATTGCCTGGCGCACCCAGGCATCGGCACCTGCGTACGCAGCCGCAAGCGTCTCGAGCGAGAACGTGCTCCCCACCCTCCGTCGCAGCTCGGCCAGGATGATCTCGGTCTGGGCACCGAACTGCTGTGCCCTCGTCTCGTCGCGCGAGGCGCGTTCGAGACGGCGATATCCTGCCTCCCAGTCGTTGCGCACGAGATCGAGATGAGCGATCACGACGGACCATTCTCCGAGAAGCAGCAGGTGCCTGCCGCCCAGGGATCCACGGCCTCCTCGAGGATGGCTTCACCGATGCGATAGCCGGGCTGCGCGAGCGCAAACGCAACGTGCGCATGGAGACATTTAAGTTGCGCCGGATTCCGAGAGCCACCGATACCGGAGTCAAGTGACATCCCGTTGTCGGCCCCGGTGCGCGGCCCGGCGAGGGAACGACGGATCCGCTGTTGGCTAGCCGTCGCGTCGGCGAGGTCGGCCTGCAGCTCGGGGCTGGCAGCGATCGCGGCGCTCCAACGCTCAACGCCTCCCGCAGCCTCGAGACGCGAGACGGCGGCGGTCAGGTGACGGCAGGTGAGGTAGTAGGTCGTCGGGAACGGCGCACCCGTATCGTCGTATGCCTCCTGCTCGGTGACGGCCGGACTGCCGAAAGGACAGCGAGCCACGACCCGGCGGAAGGCCCTGGGACGGCGTCCGATCTGGAGGGCAACGACGTCGCGGTCTTCCACGGGCAACACGGTAGCGGGGCCCTAGGGGGCGGGGGCACGATTGCGATGCTGCCACGCCGGGATACCCTTGACGATAAAGAGCCGCTCGCCAGACTTGACGTACCCGATCCTCCTCGCCTCGCGGGCAAGGGCCGCATCGCTCGTCGTCCGGGCAAGCCGGCGTTCGAGGCGTTGTTTCTCGGCGCGGAGCGAGACCACCTGCGCCATCCGCGTCTCGCGCTCGTTGCGTGTCTCGAGGTAGCTCGCGATCGGTCTGTAGTAGAGGAACGCGATCACGGTAAGAACGAAGACGGGGAGGAGAAGCCGTGCCCGGCGGCGGAGACGACGCCGCGGCGTACCTGTCTTTGCACGAGCCACGATCTGTCATTCGCCCTTCGCTCGTTGATTCCCTGCGTCAGGCAGAACCAATCGTCGTCGTGCATCGGCTCGGTGCATCGGCCCTCGCCGTCTCACCGGTCACTCACATCGCAAAAAGCGGGCGGGCCCGGCGACGAGCGAGGAGCAGCGGGAGGGGCTACGCCTGCCCGGCTGTGCGTGCGAAGGCACCCCAGCCGGGGTAGACGGCCTGGTCGCCGAGTTGATCCTCGATGCGGAGCAACTGGTTGTACTTCGCCGTACGATCGGAGCGCGCCGGAGCCCCTGTCTTGATCTGGCCGCTCCCCGTCGCAACGGCGATGTCGGCGATGGTGGCGTCCTCGGTCTCGCCCGAACGGTGGGAGATGATCGTGGCGTAGCCACTGCGCTGGGCGAGCGAGATCGTGTCGAGTGTCTCGGTGAGAGATCCGATCTGATTGACCTTGACGAGAATCGCGTTCCCGACGTTCTCGGCAATGCCGCGCCTGAGAAAGTTGACGTTCGTGACGAACAGGTCGTCTCCGACGAGCTGCAGGCCTCCGCCGAGACGGCCGGTCAACGCCTGCCATCCGGCCCAGTCGTTCTCATCGAGGCCGTCCTCGATCGAGATGATCGGGTAGCGGCCGGCGAGGTCGGCCCAGAGGTCGATCATCCCACCCGCATCGAGCCTTGTTCCCTGCCGCTCGAGGACGTAGGAGCCGTCATGGTGCAGCTCGCTCGTCGCCGGGTCGAGCGCGATCGCAATCCTGTCGCGGTGCCCGGCCCGCTCGGCGGCCTCGAGGATCACCTCACACGCCTCGTAGGCGGAGGCGAGGTCGGGTGCGAAGCCGCCCTCGTCACCGACACTCGTAGAGAGGCCTCGCTCCTGCAGGAGCGCCCTGAGCGCGTGATAGCACTCGACGCCGATCCGGAGGGCCTCGGTGAACGAGTCCGCGCCCGCGGGCACGATCATGAACTCCTGGAAGTCGAGGGAGTTCTGTGCGTGAGCTCCACCGTTGATCACGTTCATCAGAGGCACCGGCAGAACGTGGGCGTCGGGCCCACCGAGCCATCGGTACAGCGGCAGGCCCGCATCGGCGGCGGCGGCCTTCGCGACAGCGAGCGAGACACCGAGAATGGCATTTGCCCCGAGCCGCGACCTCGTCGGCGTACCGTCGAGACCGATCATCGCATCGTCCACCTCGCGCTGCGCACGGGCATCCATCCCCATCACGCAGCCGGCGATCTCGCCGTTGACGTGTGCGACGGCCCGCGTGACACCCTTGCCCAACCAGGCGTCGCCGCCGTCGCGCAACTCGACGGCTTCGTGCTCACCCGTCGATGCACCCGAGGGGACGGCCGCGGCACCAACGGCACCGGAGTCGAGGCCGATCTCGACCTCGACCGTGGGGTTGCCACGCGAGTCGAGCACCTGGCGCGCGTGGACATGGACGATCTTGCTCACAGAGACAGCCTAGCCACGGCCGGTGAACGGCTCACGGTCGTCTACCGCGTCAACGGCCTCAGCTGTCGTCCCCGAGGTGTTCCTTGGCCCGCACGTACCATGCCTCCTGCGCTTCGAGCTCGAGGTCGGCCCATACGAGACCCTCGTCCGCGGCGCGTTGCTCCGCGCTCTCGACCCGGGCCACGAACCGTGCACTCGTCGCGCGAAGGGCGAGTTCCGGATCCACGTTGACAGCCCGCGCGAGGTTGACGACCGTGAACAGCAGGTCGCCGATCTCCGCAAAGACCCGAGGGTCGGCTTCGGTCTCGGGCGATGGCCGGCCGGTACGGGCGAGCTCGGTCTCGACCTCGGCACACTCCTCACGTACCTTGGCTAGCGGCCCTTCGAGATCTGGCCAGTCGAAACCGACCGTGGCCGCCCGGCGTTGCACCTTGCGTGCGTACAGCAGTCCGGGAAGCACCTCCGGGACATCGTGGAAGACACCGGTACGCCCTTCCTGCTCGACCTTGATCGCCTCCCACCGCTCTCTGACCCGGCCGGCCGAGTCGGCCTCGGCGTCGCCGAACACGTGCGGGTGACGTCGCACGAGCTTGGCGTGCACTGCCCGGGCGACGGCTTCGAGGTCACCGACACCTTGCTCCTCGAGCAAGAGCGAGAGGAAATAGGTCTGAAAAAGAAGGTCGCCGAGCTCGTCGAGGAGTTTTGCGGGGTCGTCCGAGTAGGCCGCATCGGCGACCTCGTAGGCCTCCTCGACGGTGTGGGGAACGATCGTGCGCACCGTCTGCTCGCGATCCCACGGACAGTCCTGCCGAAGGCGCTTTGTCAACTCCTGGAGTGCAACGAGCGCCTCGGCCAAGGGCCCGGCGCCGGCGACGACCGGCATGGCCTAGCCGGTCGTCGTCGCCGTCGTGTCTGTCACCGGAGCGGGAGGCTCAAATCCGACCGCGTAGAGAACGTTCTCGTCGAGCTTCTTCTTGGTCTCGGTCGTCCACTTGGTGAGGGCCTCGTTCTTGGCCTTGTCGAGCAGAAGCGCCTTGATCTGGGCTGTCGCAGCCTTCAGGGTCAGTGTTACCCCGGGGCGAACATCCGAGACGGGCTGGATCACGTGAAACCCGAACTGCGTCTGCACCGGGCGCGAGATCTCGTTGGTCTTGAGCTTGAAGGAGGCGGCCTCGAACGGCGCGACGGTCTCGCCGCGCTTGATCGTCATCTTGCCGCCCGCGGCCTTCGACGCCTCGTCGAGGGTGTTCTTCGTCACGAGCGTCGCGAAATCGGCGCCGGCCTTGAGCTCGTCATAGATCTTGTCTGCCTCGGGCTTGGTCTTGACGAGAATGTGACGGACGTCGCGGCTCTCCACGGTGAAGATCGGGGGCTGCTTCTTGTTCGCGGCGTAGTACGTCGCGATCTGCGCGCCGGTAACCGTCGTGTCCTTCGTCACTGCGGCGTAGATCTTCTCGGAGAGGACGCGAGCCCTGATGTCGTCGCGGAACGACTCGGCGGTGTAGCCCTGCTCCTTGATCTGCTGGTCGAGCTTGGCCTGGCTGCCGCCGAAGTACTGCGCCTTGAGCTGAACGACCCTGTCCGCGATCTCCTTGTCGGTCACGGTGATCTTCAGGCTGTCGGCCTGGACGCCGTACTGGGCCCGCTGCACGAGGTACGCGACCGCCTGGGTCTGCAGGCTCTGGTACTCGGCCGTGCCGGCTTTGGGGAACGCGCGCTTCTGGGAGGTGTACGTCTTCTTGGCACGCACGAGCAGCTGATCGAGCTCTGCCTTTGTGATCGGCGTGCCGTCCACGACGGCGACGGCATTGGCCGGCACACTCTGGTCATTGCCTCCGCACGCGGCCGAGACCACGACAACGAATGCTACGAGTACGGAGACGATGAGACGAGTGGATTTCATGAGCCCTCCCTGGGGCGCGGCGTGACGGGGACGACAAAGGTATAGACGAGAAAACATTAAGTCGCCGTTGTGGCGTGATGAGGTTCGTCGGACGCTCCTCCCGACGGGTCGGACTTCAGGCCCCCGAACGTGCCGTCGCAAGAGCTTCGGCCAGGCCGATCGCGCCTCGGAGGCCCTCTGTTCGCAGCGACACCTCGTGCTTTGCCTGCGTGTACACGACCGTGTCGGCGGCAGCTCTGAGCGCGCGGAGCTCGGTGGAGCCGAGCGCAAGTGGCCCGATGGTCGCCCGACCCCCACGGAAGACGAGGTAGTCGGCGCCGATCCGCACGAGCGAGAGTTTCGCCTCCTGGATCGCAAAGAGGTTTTCAACCGGTTCGGGAAGCGGGCCGTATCTGTCCTCGACGCTCGCACGCAGCTCGCGAAGCTCGTCGTCGTCCTCGACGAGGGCAAGCCGGCGGTGTAGATCGATCTTGAGCGCTTCCGAGGCGACGTAGGAGGCGGGGATGAAGGCATCGACGCGGGCATCGACTCGCACGGGGCGCACGGCCGTCCGGGCTCGACCAGAGAGCTCTGCAACCGCCTCGTTGAGCATCTCGACGTAGAGCTCGAATCCCATGGCCGCCACGTGCCCGGACTGCTCCGCCCCGAGGAGGTCACCCGCTCCGCGAATCTCGAGGTCGCGCATGGCAATCTGGAAGCCGGCACCGAGCTCGGTGTGATCGGCGAGGGTTGCCAGACGCGCACGCGCCTCCGATGTCAGCTGGGTGGCATCCGGGTAGAAGAGATAGGCGTGGGCGGTCACGTCGGAGCGGCCGACCCGACCACGGATCTGGTAGAGCTGGCTGAGGCCGAGGGTGTCTGCGCGCTCGACGATCAACGTGTTTGCCTGTGGGATGTCAAGTCCCGACTCGATGATCGTCGTGGAGACGAGGACGTCGGCATCCCCGGCGAGGAACGCATGCATGCGCTCCTCGAGCTCGTTCTCGCGCATCTGTCCGTGTGCCACGAGGACACGAAGCCCCGGACACATCTGGCGGAGCTTCTCGCCCATCTCGTCGATTGTGTCCACCCGGTTATGGAGGTAGAACGACTGCCCACCGCGGGCGTGCTCGCGTTCGAGCGCCGTCCTGATCAGCTCCTCGTCGTACTCCCCGACTGTCGTCCTGATGGGACGTCGCCCCTCGGGCGGCGTCTCGATGATCGAGATGTCACGGAGCCCCGCAAGCGACATGTGGAGGGTGCGCGGAATCGGCGTTGCCGAAAGTGCAAGAACGTCCACCTCCAACCGGAGGGAGCGGATCAGCTCCTTCTGGGCGACGCCGAAACGCTGCTCCTCGTCGAGTATGACAAGACCGAGGGCACTCGGAATCACGTCGCGCGAGAGGATGCGGTGTGTACCGACGAGAACGTCCACCTTGCCGGCGGCGAAGTCCGCGAGCACCTTCTTCGTCTCCGCGGGCTTCCGGAACCGCGAGACCATCTCGACGTTGAGGGGAAAGTCCTGAAAGCGCTGCCTGAACGTGTTCCAGTGCTGCTCGGCAAGGATCGTCGTCGGGCAGAGGACGATGACCTGCCGGTTGTTGACCGCGACTGCAAACGCTGCCCTGACCGCGACCTCGGTCTTGCCGAAACCGACGTCGCCGCAGACGAGCCTGTCCATCGGACGCGACGACTCGAGGTCTTCTTTCACGGCCTCGATTGCGCGGGCCTGATCGTCGGTCTCGCGATAGGGAAACGATGCCTCGAGCCGCTCGAACCACTCGTTGGAGAGGTCGAAGCTGGCTCCTTCGGCGCGCTGCCTCTGGGCATAGAGCGCGAGGAGCTCGCCTGCAAGCTCACGCACGGACTCGCGGGCCCGGCTCCTGAGATTCTGCCACGCTTTTCCGCCGAGCTTCGAGAGCACGGGCGACTTCGCGTCGGCTCCGATGTAGCGCGAGAGCTTGCCGAGCTGCTCGTGGGGGACGTAGAGCCTGTCCTCGCCACGAAACGCTATGAACAGGTAGTCGCGCGTGACATCCGCGACCTCCTTCGTTTCGAACCCGAGGAGCTTGCCGATGCCGTGATCCTCGTGGACGACGAAGTCGCCCACCCGGAGATCTGCGAACGTCGCGAGAGCACGTCCGAGGCGCGCATCGGCGCGTGGAGGTCGTTTGCGAAACACCTGGGTGTCGGGAAGGAGGACGAGCCGGAGGTCGCGCCAGACGAAGCCGCGCCTCGCCGGTGAGACTGCGAAACGAACGGCCGCATCGCGCGGGAGCGCTGCGCCGTCCGGATGGATGGCACTCTCCACCTTCCTCAGTAACCCACCCTGCCGCAGCGCCTCGCCCCGGTGCGGGAACGTGACGACGACGCGATTGCCGGAACGCACGAAACCTGCGAGCTCGTTCTCGGCTTCGGCGAGCCCTCGTGCCGCTATGGCAGGGCGTTGGGCCTCGAACTGGAACGCCTGCCCCCGGGGGAACGGATCGAGCTCGGTGACCCCGACGAGCGAGAGGGGCTCGAAACCCTCCTCGTCCCAGAGAGCCCTCACCTCGTCCGGCTGCCACACGAAGTCAGGGGGGCGATCAACCATCGGAACGAGATCGGCCGGGCCGGATGCCGCGCGCCCCTCCTGCTCCGCCGTTTCCCACGGGTGGGCGGCGTCCTCGAGTTCGATGCTCTCGCGTCGTCGCTCTGTCGCCGGGTAGACGCTCGCCTCGGTCACCGAGTGAAGCGCCCGCTGGGTGAAGGGCGAGAAGGCCCTGACCTGTTCGATCTCGTCGCCGAAGAACTCGACCCGGAGCGGCTCGCGGCCCGTCGCCGGGAAGATGTCCACGATGCCTCCACGAACGGCAAACTGGCCTCGTTGATCGACCCGGTCTACTCGCTCGTAGCCGGCGCTCGAGAGTGCCTGCGAGAGGCCTTCGAGGCCGGGTTCCTCACCAACGACAAGACGAACCGATTGCGGCCGCTCCCCGAGGGGCGGCATCCCCTCCGCGAGCGCCGCTGCCGACGCGCAGACGAGGCCGCCACGGGCGAGAACGTCGAGAGCTCGGGCACGCTCACCCACGAGATGCGGCGGCGGCTCGAGGCCCGATGCGTGCGAGACACCACGACCCGGAAGCATCGCCACGCTGTCGGGCCCGAGGAACCAGGAGGCCCCCTCCGCCGCATCGCGAGCATCTGCGTCCTCGGGAAGAAGGATCAACAGACCGCGTCCGAGTTCCTGATGAAGCGCGGAGAGAACAAGTGGCAGAGCCGGTTCGGAGACGCGCGCACGCCCCGGAAGCGCCCGGGTGAATGCCTGAAAGCGGTCGCTGGCGGCAAGCTCCGCGATGAAGGCGTGAAGGGGCGTCTGATCCATGCAGGGAGCGGGAAACGTGCCCGACACCGACTATTCTAGCTCCCGACTCGAGGTGGGCCGATAGTCGTCCCCCTCACCGGCCCGCCCGCGGAGATACCGCGCCTCCACGACCACCCTGCGCGCAGAAACGCGGCGTGCGTCCGGCGACGCCGGCCAATGCGCAGAGCCTGCTCGCCCGCAAAGCCGCTGTCCCGGGAGCTCAAAAATACAATTGCACCCAGCAACGCCGGCGCACCCGGGACATTGTCCTGCTTCACGAAAGTGGCAGGGTTTCGGGCTCGTTTAGCTCGGGGGTCGGTGGAGTCTGACAGGCTTGCAGGTGGACGTCGAGGGGCCTGCGTCCGGCGAGCGTTTGATCAGGTCGAACGATGTTGAAGAGTTGCCGATAGCTCTCGGCTTCGATGCCGAACTGATGGCCGTCGTCGATCTCGTGGCGGTAGAGGTGCTCGTACTTCAGTGACTTGAAGGCGCGTTCGCGGACGCCGTTCTGGCCGGGGCTCTTGACGCGGGAACGTGGATGTCCAATGGGTCCTACCGGAAGCGCCCACAATAAAAAGATCTCATGATGCTTCTGCGCCGGGTTATCACGGCCACCTTTTCGTCCGTCGTACTACTCGGGCTCGTTTCCAGCTGTGGGGGCGGAGATAGTGCGGTGTCCGCTTCGGGAACCACCGCGCGTTGCGCGGGCTCGGGCGACGCTCTTCAGGGGGGCACTTTCGCGCCCCTGAAGTTCAGGTAGCGAGCCAACCGTGACCGGAGCGTGCCACCTCTGTGTCCTGTTCGCGCAGTCTTGCCTCTGGGTCGTTCGCGGGTCAGCCCCCTCTGGCTCACCGGCGCTTTCCTACGGCACAGGGCCTCGTTTCGATTCGCGCTCTAGCAGCCCAGCCCGTTGACGTAGCGACTCAGGTCACGCCAGGCGCTCGCTCCCATCAGCCGCCGAAGCGAAACGCAGTCACCCTCGATGCTGCTTCCGGCAATGAGACGGTTCCACGACGATCCCCGCCCCCAAAGAATCGCTGTGCCGTCGAAGGCATAGCGCGAGCAACCCGACGCCCGCTCGTTGAAATCGAGGCCCGCAAGGACGGGGTTACCTCTCGAAATCGCAGTCCGAAGGCACCGGGCTGGAGTCTTCGTACCACCAGGAAAGGCCCATCCCCTGATGATTCCCCCCTTCTGACGCGCGGTCGGCGTGATCGTCCCACTGCCACCTGCAGCGCTCGCTGAAAGAACCGGCACGGCAAAGACGGCGAGGACGACGACAGCGAGTACAAAGCGGCGCATGCAAATCTCCTATTCACGAGGCACATCGGATAGCCGACTCCGACGCCGGAAGGCTGTGTCTACAAAGGTGTAGCAGTAGCGGAGATCCCACCACCGCACTTCTTGCAGGAGCTCTAATCGGACTGCCTACTGGCCGATGAGGCGTGATACACGAGCGAGATGCAGGGCCACCGTCCGCCGCCGATGCAGCACGTTCGGGACACCCTCCGCAGCAGGCGGTGTCGGAATGGAGCTTGATCGGCTTCACGCCCTTGGCCGGGGTCCATCCCCGGGCGTGCTCGCGAGACGCTCATCGGCGTCCTCATGACCCGGAGGTCGAGCGGTGTAGGCCGTGGCCTGTTCGGCCCGTGCCTCGATAGAGCGCAGCGCCCGGGATGATGACCCCCCGGGGAACGACGGAGGACTGTAGCCCGGGCGGGAACGAGCCCGGCGGGCCTGACAAGGCGCAACGCCAGCGCACAACCGTGGATCCACGCTCAGTTGAAGCGACGGCTGGTCTCATCGAGCCCGGCTGTAACCAGTGACTCGACGGCGTCCGCGGCACGCTCGACAAGAGCGGCTACGTCGTCTTCAGGCGCAAACGGCGCTAGCACGAAGTCGGCCACGCTACGGGGATCTCCACGCTCGGGCCGCCCTACCCCGATGCGCAGACGGAGGAAGTCGGTACCCCCGAGCCGACCGGCGATCGAGCGCAGGCCGTTGTGGCCGGCGAGGCCGCCACCGAGCCGCGCCTGAAGCCGTCCCTGCTCGAGGTCTACCTCGTCGTGCACGACGAGCAGGGCATCGAGAGGGGACTTGTAGAACGCGACGGCCGGCTGAACCGATCGGCCGGAGTCGTTCATGAACGTTCCGGGCTTCAGGAGTGCGATACGGGCCTGATCGATCCGCGACTCGCAGAGGTGGCCACTGAACCTGGCTTTGAACGTGGCACCGTTGCGACGTGCGATCTCGTCAACGACCATGAAGCCGATGTTGTGCCGGTCACGTTCGTACCGACGGCCCGGATTCCCGAGCCCGACGACGAGCAGGCTGAGCGTCGAGGCCGATGCGCCGCGACGAAAGAACGGCAAGGACTATTCCGAGTCTGTTGCGCCGTCCGCCTGAGCGGCGGCCCCGGCAGAAGCCTCGGCGGCAAGAGCCGTGTCCGCGGCCTCCTCGGCTTCGGTCAGCCCACGAGGGCTCGAGCAGTTCGCGATCACGGTGTCGGGATCATCGAGGAAGGTCACAAGGGCGATCGGGACGATGTCGCGTAGACGGAGACTCTCGCCGAGCTCGAGCGTGCTGAGATCGAGCTCGATGTGCTCCGGGATCGCGGACGGCAGGGCCTCGACGTGCAACTCGCGGGCAACCTGCTGCACCACTCCACCAACCTTGGCTCCGGGAGACTCACCGACGAACTGGATGGCGACCGTCGCCTGAATCGGCTGGTCGAGCCTGACTTCGTGGAAATCAATGTGCGTGATCGTTCCACGCACAGGGTGCTGCTGATACTCCTTGAGAACAGCATGATGCGGCGTCTTGTGCCCTTCGATCACCACATCGACGATTGCGTGCAGCCCCGAGGGCCCGGTAAGAGCGATACGCAACTCGCGCTCACCGACGACAAAGGCCTTGTTCTCCTTGCCGTAGAGGACACCAGGGATCATGCCCTGATGGCGCAGGCGCTTCACATTGCGGGTGCCGAGCTGGTCGGCACCCCGCTCTTTTACCTCGAGTGTGATTCTGTCCCCGGACACGGCGGCGAAGTGTAGCGCATGCCTCCACTGTCCCACGGAAGAACGGTCATCGGTGCAGCAGTGGCCAGGTCAGCGAGGATCGTGTGTGCGCCCAAGGGGAACCAGGAACGGGGCCCGAGAGCCGCCCGGATTGCTGCTTCGCTGCTCGCATGCCTCTCTCATCACGCGCACCGGGATCAGCACGGTACGAACGGCCGTCTCACCTCTCAGCGAGTGCCGGAGTCCGGCAGAGCATCGCCTTCGGCTTGGCCCGTCAGAACAGCTGGTTCTCACCGGCGAAGATCGCCGAGACCGAGTCGTCGGCAAAGACGTTGGAGATCGTCTCGGCAAGAATGCCCGCCACCGAGAGAACCTCGACGTTGGCAGGCCTCGCGAGAAGATCGAGCGGGACGGTATCCGTGACCACGAGCCTGTGAATATCGCTCGCAGCAATCAACTCGAGTGCCTGCCCGTTGAACAGCCCGTGCGTTGCACACGCGTAGACCCTGGTCGCACCGGCAGCCTTGAGTGCCGCCGCACCGGCAACGAGCGTCCCGCCGGTGTCGATGATGTCATCAATGATCACGGCCACCTTGCCCTCGACATCACCGATCACGGTCGTGACCTTCGCTTCGTTGTGAGCGGGCCTTACCTTGTTGAGAATGACGAGGTCTGCGGCAACCATCTCGGCGAACTTGCCGGCGATCTTCGCGTGACCCGTGTCGGGCGACACGACGGCGATCTCGCCTCCGAGATTCAGGTCGCGAATGTACTGCGCAAACATCGGCACCGCGGTCATGTGATCCACGGGAATCTCGAAGAAGCCCTGCACCTGGCCGGCATGAAGATCCATCGTGAGGACACGGTCGGCACCGGCGGTCTGCAGGAGGTCGGCGACGAGTTTCGCCGCGATGGGCTCGCGAGGGCGCGACTTCTTGTCCTGTCGAACGTAGAAGTACCAAGGAATCACTGCGGTTATCCGCTTGGCCGAGGCAAGCTTCGCCGCATTGATCATGATCAGCAGCTCCATCAAGTGCTGATCCACGGGAATCGCCGCGGTCTGCACGATGAAGAGATCGGACCCGCGGATCGAGTCCTCGTAACGGCAGTAGGTCTCCCCGCTCGCGAAGGACTTCAGCGTCATCTCGCCGAGATCGCAACCGATCTGGGAGACGATGTCCTCCGCCAGCGTGCGATGAGAACGACCCGCCACGACCATCAATCGCTTGCTCGACGTCAGGCCGATAACCCGCCCGGGGGCTCCTGCAGGCCCGGGCGATTCAGGCACCCCGAGCCCCGGTAGCGTCTGCTCAACCGTCCCGCTTTCCACCCCGGCCCTCCTTGATTGTCTGCCTCGGCGGGAACCCGACGAGGGCGTTGTCCGGAACATCCTCCGAGACGACCGTGCCGGCCGCCGTCCAGGCGTCGTCCCCCACCGAGACGGGAGCGACGAACATCGTGTCCACGGCGACACGGACATTCCGCCCGATCACCGTGCGTTTCTTGGGCACACCGGGGTGATGATCGAGGTTCGCCGTGATCGACCCCGCTCCGACATTCGTTCCTGCACCAACCTCCGCGTCGCCGAAATAGCTCAGATGCGGCACCTTTGCACCCTCGTCCAGTTGCGTGTTCTTGAGCTCCACGAACGTTCCCGCTCTCGCCCTGACTCCGAGCTTCGTTCCAGGGCGAAGGTAACAGAACGGTCCGACGGTGGCCCCGCTTCCAATCTGGGCATCGACGACAACGGCGTGGGGCCCGATCTCTGCGCCCTGCGCGATGTGCGTCGATCCCTGCAGCAGCGTGAACGGGTGCACGATTACATCCGCCTCGAGCGTCACCGTCGGCTCGATCCAGGTCGAACAGGGATCGGTGATGGTGACCCCGGCGAGCATGTGCTCGTGGTTGATCCGGTCGCGAAGCAGCGCCGCGACTGCTGCGAGCTCAACGCGGGTGTTGACCCCTTCGGCCTCTCGGGCGTCGGCTGCGACGTGCGCGGCAACCGCGTGGCCGTCCGCGACGAGATCGCGCACCGCATCTGTCAGATAGAGCTCACCCTGGGCATTCGCCGGTTGCAGCCTGTCGAGCGCGGGCCACAGAAGATCCGCCCGGAAAACGTAGATAGAGGAGTTCGCCTCGCCGATTGCGAGTTGCGCCGACGTCGCGTCCACTGCCTCCACGATCGACTCGAGGTGGCCGTCGCTCGAGCGCACGATCCGCCCGTAGCTCCGGATATCGTCCGGAACGAACGAGAGCACCGTCGCCCCCGCAGCCGACGCTCGATGGGTGGAGATCAACTCCTCGAGCAGTCCGGTGGTCAGGAGAGGCGTGTCGCCGGAGAGGATCAGAACCTCCTCGGCGCCTGCAAGCGCCGTCCGGGCGCTCCGCACGGCATCCCCGGTGCCGAGCGGCTGCTCCTGCACAGCGACTGCGATGCCGGAGAACCGGTCTGCCGTTTCGGGCGAGGTGACGATCACGAGGTGTTTCAGCCCGAGCGGAAGAGCGGCTTCGACAACCCAATCGACCATCCGGCGCCCGAGAATCGGGTGCAAGTGCTTGGGCACCGCGGAGCGCATGCGAGTCCCCCGGCCTCCGGCCATGACAACGACTGCGAGTTTGGCACTTGATTGGGGCATGATCGGCACGTTGGCTGGGGCGCCAGGATTCGAACCTGGGATCACGGGACCAAAGCCCGTTGCCTTACCGCTTGGCTACGCCCCAGTGAATCGGGACCCTCAGTGTACCCCGCCGCCCGGTCGCACAGGGTTGTCGATCGCAGAAGGTTGCCAATCCCACAGGGCGCCCGGTACGCGCACCTCGATCCGTCAACGCCGATCGAGCAGCAGGACGGTCAACGCCAAAACGGCGAGAACGACCACGCCGACGAGTGCCAGCAGGCCGAGAAGCACGACTGCAACGGGAACCAGCACGACGACGAATTGCGAAGCTGCTGCAATCCAGCTCACCGACCGGATGATCGGCATGGAATGCTCCCGGCCCACTTGAACGTAGAGCACCACGGAAGCGACTGCAGCGATGACGGCAGCCCACCACGGGACGAGATCGGCGAGCACGAGTGCCGCCTCCACCACTGCGACACTGCCCGCGACGATGAAGCGGCGGCGGCGAAGGTTGCGGGAAAAGGATCCTTCGCGATGTTCCACGACGAGATTGGACATCCACCCAAGGTAGTTGCAGAAAAGCGCCCGAGGAGCAGCCTCCGCACTGTCAGAGCGGCGCGGTAACCCAGGTTCGCCCCACCGACTCGAGCCGGCGCGCCGCTTCACGGGCCAGGCCGGGATCGGCAAAGATCCCGTAGACGCATGGGCCTGCGCCGCTGACATCAGCCCTCAGGGCACCGGCGTCGCGGAGACGCTCCGAAAAAGGCGATGCGGCCAAGTCGTTTGCGGGCAACGCGGCGAGGTCGTGTACCCGTCGGACGGCCGCGAGTGCAGCGATGAGTGCGGCCCGCCGCTCCTCGAACCCCTCTGCCCCACCCCGTGCGTCGAACGAAGCGTAGACGTCCTTTGTCGATGTCTTCTGCCGATCGTGGGGTAGGACGAGGACGACCGTGAAGTCCTGCGGAATCGCCACCGGAGCGAGTTCTGATCCATCGCCGGTACCGAGCTGTGGCCCTGCCTCGAGGAAGAATGGAACATCGGCCCCGACCGCGGCCGCGACCTCTGCCAGCCGCTTGCGGTCGAGCGGCGACGCGAGGCACTCGTTCGCGAGAACAAGTGCCGATGCTGCATCCGAGCTGCCCCCGCCGAGCCCCGAGGACACCGGGATCTCCTTCGTGATGTGGACGTTCCAGCAGGGCTCCTCGCCTGCTGCCGCCGCGAGTGCCGTCAGGGCAGCTGCCACGATCGTGTCGTCGCGAAACCCCGACACGGCGAGCTTCCCGCCGATCGAGAGGTCGATCCGGTCACCGAGCCGGATGTGCTGCATGAGGGTCACCACCTCATGCTTGCCGTCGTTGCGACACGGGCCGACGACGAGCGCAAGGTTGATCTTCGCGGGAGCCTCGCGCCTGCTCACGTGATCATCCTCGTCAGCTCGACAAACACGGGCGGCGCAAGTGCCTCGGCCCGAACGGACGGGTCGAGCCCGAGCCCGTCAAGAGCGGCTGCTGCTGCTTCGCGCGTTGAAACCCCGGCAAGCTGCAGCGAGTTCGCGAGCGTCTTGCGACGGTGCGCGAAGGCCCCTTCGACGACGCGACGGATCTCGGAGAAGCTCTCCGGAAGCGTGACCCGCCGGAATGCGACGAGCGCCGAATCGACATTCGGAGGGGGCCTGAAGACGGTGCGTGAAACCGGATGAAACCCGGTACGCACGGCTGCGAGTTGGATCAACACGGAGACTGCACCGTAGGCCTTCGTCGAGGGAACGGCGAAGAAGCGGTCGGCGACCTCACGTTGCACCATCACGCACCAGAGATCGAGCGTCGGCAGCCGGTCGAGGCTCTCGGCCACGATCGGAGTCGCGACGTTGTACGGCAGGTTGGCGACGAGCTTGGTGGGGGCGGGGTCGAGGCCGGCGAGGTCAAGCCTGAGAGCGTCTCCCCAGTGCAGGGACACGTTCGGCTCGGCTTCGAGCTCCCGGAGATGTCGCTCGAGGCGCCGATCGATCTCGACGGTGTGTACGTGGGCGCAGCGCGCAGCGAGAAGCGTTGTCAGAACGCCGAGGCCCGGCCCAATCTCGAGGGCGACATCACGAACGTCGAGCTCGGCGAGTCGCGCGATGACCCCGAGGATGTTGTCGTCGGCCAGGAAATGCTGGCCCAGCGACTTTCTGGGTGGAGGCGTGCTCACAACAGCGGCAGGCCGAACGCGAGGCTCGCGTTGCGGTCGATCTGCGCCTCGAGCACGGCAACCTCGGTGCCACGGATCCCGGCGAGGGCGGCGAGCGTGTGCAGCACGTTGGCGGGCTCGTTGCGCTTGCCCCGAAGCGGCTCGGGCGAGAGGTACGGGCTGTCCGTCTCCGCAAGAATCCGATCGGCAGGGACGGCGGCGGCTGCTTCCCTCAGCGTCGTCGCCTTCGGGTAGGTGACGTTCCCGGCAAACGAGAGATAGTACCCGCGCTCGATCGCCACTTCGAGCAGGCAGGGCGCCGAGAAGCAGTGGAGGATAACCGTCCCGGAGAATGATGCAAGCACGTCGGCGGTGTCGGCGTCGGCTTCGCGGGTATGGATCACGACGGGGAGGCCCAGGTTTGAAGCCGCCTCCAACTGGCGGTCGAAGAGTGCCCGTTGCACGTCACGCGGAGCGATGTCGTGGAAGTAGTCGAGCCCGATCTCCCCGACCGCGACAGCGGCGGGGTGCTCGAGCAATTCGACGAGCTCGTCGAGCCGAGCGGCATCGGGCCCCCCGGCCTGATGAGGGTCGATCCCGAGAGCAGCAAAGACGCCCTCCTCCGTACGTGCGATCGCAAGCGCCTCGTGGCACGAGGCGATGCCCGTGCCCACGGTGACGATCCGAGAGACGCCGACGGCCCTTGCCCGCTCGACGAGGAACGCCGCCGGCTCATCGCACCCGTCGAGATGGGCGTGCGTGTCGATCATCCGCCGGCGCCTACTCCACGGGCGAATCGAGCCGCGGGAACAGTGGGGGCGCCGCCTCGATACCTCTGGTTTCGCCTGTCAGCCCGTACGCGACCTGTGCCCAGTCGAGCGCCGGTGGCTGGCAGAGTGCGTCGAGGATCGCGGCGGCGGTTTCCGGCACGTATGCGGCGAGCGCGACCGCGACGACCCGCAGGCCGTCAACGAGGTCGTAGAGCACCCGATCGAGGTCGTCGGCCCGCAGTGGATCCTTGGCGAGCTGCCACGGCGCGGTGGTCTCGACCTCGCGGTTGAGCAGGCGGACGACCTCCCAGATTCGCTCCAGCGCGCCCGTGATGTCGAAGTCGTCGAGCCTCGCGGCGACGTCGGCCGCAAGCGGGGCGAGCGCGCCTGCGACGGCCCCCTCTGGAGAGATAACCGCCCGCAACGTCCCACTGCGGTACCGCGCCACCATCGCCGTTGTTCGCGAGAGCAGGTTGCCGAGGTCGTTGCCGAGCTCGCGTTCGTAGCGCTCGTGCACGCCCACGATCGATGCTGCACCGTCCTGCCCGAAGGAGACCGCCCTCGCGCACCAGAACCGCACCGGGTCAACGCCATAGACATCGATCAGGTCGAGCGGGTCAACGACGTTGCCGAGCGACTTGGAGATCTTCCTGTCGTCCAGGAGGAGATAGCCGTGAACGAACAGCTGGCGGGGAGGCTCGTAGCCTGCGCCGAGCAACATCGCAGGCCAGTAGACGCAGTGAAACCGGAGGATGTCTTTCGCGAGCAGGTGTCGCACCTCGGGCCAGAACGTTTCGACAAGATCCTCACCCGGCCGGGCGTAGGTCAGGGCACTCACATAGTTGACCAGCGCATCAGCCCACACGTAGGCGACCGAATCGGGATCCCAGGGGATTGGTATGCCCCAGGTCTGGCCTGCGCGACTGATCGAGAAGTCCTGCAGGCCGCCCGCGATGAAGCTCTTCGCCTCGTTGGCCCGGAACGCCGGGAGGACGAAATCGGTCTGCTCATACAGATCGAGGAGCTGCTGCTGGAACGATGACAGCCGAAAGAACCAGTTGCGCTCCTCGATCCAGTCGGGCGTACTGTCGTGCTCCGGGCACTTCCCGTCAACGAGGTCGGCATCGGTCTTGAACGCCTCGCAGCCGACGCAGTACAGGCCGGAATAGACATCCTGGTAGATGTGCCCGTTGTCGAACAGGCGCTGGAGGAAACCCTGCACGAAGCGCTTGTGCTCGTCGTCACTCGTCCGGATGAAGAAGTCGTTGGATGCGTTGAGGCGTTCCGGGAGCTCACGCCAGACGACCGCGATCTGGTCGGCGTACTCCTGCGGTGACAGACCCTGTTCCGCGGCGACCCGGGCGACCTTCGCGGCGTGCTCGTCTACGCCTGTCAGGAAGAACGTCTCTGCGCCACGCTGTCGCCGGTTCCTGGCGAGGATGTCTGCCGCAATCGTCGTGTAGGCGTGTCCGATGTGCGGAGTCGAGTTGACGTAGTAGATCGGTGTCGTGATGTAGAAGCGCTCCATGACAATCGATTCTACGGTGGCGCGCCAGAACCACCGCCGTGGCACCAACGAGGAAGAGGACTACGAGACCGATTGCCACGGGCAAGACGTTGCGCCCGGGCCCGTCTGAACTCCTACTCCGCGTGGCGGTGACGGGGATATTCGGATCATGGAGCGCGACCGAAGGCGAACCCGGATGCGGTGCCACGGGATGTTCCTGCGGCCCTGGCGGCAGAGGTGCCGGCCCCGACGGTAGCGCAGCCACCGATGCAGCCACCATCGGACGAACGGGAGGGGATCGCGGATCGCGAACGGGCCTCACATGAAGCTCGGGTATGCCGGCCGCTACAGACCCGCCGGCCTGCGGGAGAACGCCAACACGGCCGGGAGCAGTGGGATCGGCAACGACCGAGGGAGCACGAGTTGGAGGGTGCTCCGACGGATAGAGGGGCTGACCCGGCCGGCCGGCCGTGCCTTGCAACGTCATACGTGGCGTGCCGTGGGACGAATGCTCAGGACTTCCGCTGGAGAGCGCGGGCGATCCGACCCTGCCCGAAACCGCCGAGGGAGCTGTCGCCGCAGAGGCGGTCGCAGGAGCAGCCGCCGCAAACACGGCCCCGCGGGGTGCGGCCGCGACGCCGGGAAGCGCGACGACGAGGCCGGGAGGCGTGGCTCCCGGGGTGACCGCCGGCGCGGGAACGATCACCGGTATCGCCACGAGAACCGGTACCGGAGTCTCGATGACGGTTGCCGGAGGGGGAACCACAGCACGCGGTGGCAAAAGGGCCGCCGGATCGATGTAGCCGTCTGCTGCGCTCGACACCCTGATTCCGAGATGCACGTAGGGCAGAGGCCACTCTGGCTCTCCGCTCGTGCCCGCCGTACCGATCACATACCCCTCGGACACGGAGCCTCCCTTGACAACCGACAGCTCTCCGAGATGGGTCAGCGAAACCGCGTAGCCGTCTGCCTGGATCGTGACCGTGCGGCCCGACCCGGGTACCACGCCTGCAAATGAGATGGTTCCGGCTGCCGGGGCACGGACAGGTTCTCCTTGTGCACCCGCGACGTCGATGCCGCGATGTTGCCCGGCCGCGTACGGATCGGGGCCGAGCGAGTAGGGACGAAGAACAGCTCCCGAGAGTGGCCACGTCCATGCCCCGCACTGAGGGGCCACGACGAGAGCGGCCAGCACCACGAACACGACAATGAGACGACGCACCATTCCATCTCCCGTTGGTCTCTGCTGCCAGACCACTGTTCTCTTTTTTGGCAACTATTGGAGGACAGAATAGCGTGGCGTTCATTCGTTGTCAAATCGGATTACAGAGAGGTGCGGTACAACGTGTTTCGCGGCACGCCCGTGAGCCGCGCGACCACCGTGGCAGCCGCGCCTCTCGGTGTTCCCGCTGCGACGAGCTCGACGACTGCCGCGACCGCCGTGTCGGCATCGGCAACACGTGTCGACGGCCCGATCACGAGCGTCACCTCTCCGCGGGGCGGCTCGCTGTAGCGCTCCGCGAGCAACGCTGCGGGCTCGCAGACCACCTCCTCGAAGACCTTGGTCAGCTCGCGACAGACGGCCACGAGCCGCTCGGGCTCGACGGCTGCGAGGCTCGCGAGAGAAGCAGACAGCCTCTTCGCCGACTCGAAGGCCACCGTCGGATGCGACCAGTTGCCGAGCTCGGTCCAGAGTGCAGCGCGCTCGCGCTCGCCACGCGGGAGATATCCGACAAATCGATACTGCTCGCCCGCGAGACCGCTCGCGACAAGTGCCGTCTCGATCGCCGACGGTCCAGGCAACACCGTGACCGGCACACCGGCGGCGATCGCGGCCGAGATAATCCGGGCCCCGGGATCGTTCACCCCGGGAAGCCCCGCATCGGACACGAGCGCCATTTGCTCGCCTGCAACGAGCCGTGGCACGAGCTCGAGAACACGACTCGCCTCGTTGTGACGGTGGTAGGAGAGGAGTCGTGCGCGGATTCCGTGCCGGGCGAGCAGCACCCGCGTGTGACGCGTGTCCTCGCAGAGGACTGTCTCCGCCGCCGCGAGCTCCTCGAGCACCCGCAGCGTGATGTCGGCCAGGTTCCCGATCGGAGTCGCACACACCGAGAGCGGCACGCTTACCTCACCCCGTCGAGCGCCTCGAAGCCGACGAGAGCCGCGCCGATCAGTCCTGCCTCGTTGCCAAGCTCCGCCCGCGTCAGGCGTAGCGTCTCGTCTGCCGGGACAAGCGCCTCGCCCCGCGCGGCACTGCGCGCAGGTTCGAGGATCAGATCGCCCGCCGCGAACCCGAATCCACCGCCGACGATCACGACGTCCGGGGCGAAGATATTCAGGAGCGATCCAATTGCCACCCCGAGCAGTCGGCCGATCTCGCCGAGCGCCTCGACCGCACGCGGATCGCCGCCGTGTGCCCGCTCCACGAGCATCACTGCATCTGCGCCTCGACCGTAGAGGCCGACCGCGGCCCGGTCTGCTGCGAGCCCGGAGGCGACGGCCTCGAGATGCCCTCGTCCGTGACAATCCCCCTGGCAGCCTGCTCCCCCGGCGATCACAACGGTGTGCCCGAGTTCCGCCCACCCACGATAGAGGTGGCCGTCGAGGACAAGGCCGCCGCCGACTCCGGTGCCGAGCGTGAGCATGACCAGATCGTCCGCACCTCTCCCTGCACCGAGGCGCCACTCGGCGAGCGCTGCTGCATTGCCGTCGTTTTCCACGCCTGCCGGCAGGCCGTAGCGCGCACGAGCACGAGCAGGAAAGTGCACCTCGCGCAGAGGAAGGTTTGTCGCATTCAGGGCGACACCGGTACGGCGGTCGATGTTGAGTGGAACCCCGTACCCGATCGCCCCAGCACCGTCGTCGAGCAGATCGTCAACTGCGCTGTCAACAGCGGCGAGAACGCTCTCCTGCGTGTCCCTCGGGGTCGGGATCTCGACCGTTCTCCCGACGGTACCGTCGCGTGCGACAACACCGGCGAGAATCGTCGTTCCGCCGAGGTCTACCCCGATAACACGCTCGCAATGCATCGCGCGGCTACGATAACCGCCCGGATGCCCGAACAACAGAAGCCCTACCAGGTGTACAGAGGTGGTAGGGCCAAGGGCAAGGTCCCGCTGCAGCGCCCGCCGCGCGGCCGGGGCGGAAAATCGGGGCCGAAAGGAACATCTCGCACACTGCGCCAGCGGCGTCCGGGGAGGCGCATCACGCTCGGTCTCCTCGTAGTGATCGTGCTCGGCGTCGTCTGGCTGGGGACGAGCTACTTGTCCTTTTCACGGGGAATATCGGAGGCGAATGCGCGCGTCCCGGCTCCGGTGCTCGCCGAACTCGCCAGGCAGAAGGGTCTACTCACGTCCGCTCCGACGACGATCCTCGTGCTCGGTACCGACGGCGGCACCGGGCCTGGACGTGGTGATGCAAACCGCTCCGACTCGGTGATGCTGATCCGCACCGACCCCCGCAAGCACCGTCTCGCATTCCTTTCGATCCCCCGCGACCTGAGGGTCGAGATCCCGGGTCACGGGGCCGGCAAGATCAATGCGGCTTTCCAGTACGGCGGCCCGACGCTCGCCCTTCGCACCGTGAAGGACTTGACCGGCCTCGACATCAATCACGTTGCCTTCGTGAACTTCGATCGTTTCCGCGAGTTGATCGACTCGGTCGGGGGCGTCGCTGTGGATGTACCTCGACCGATCCTCTCGAATCGGTTCGACTGCCCGTATGCCACTGCCACCCGCTGTCGGGCGTGGGACGGATGGCGGTTCGAGAAGGGATCGCAGGAGATGAGCGGCACACGAGCCCTCATCTACTCGAGAATCCGTGAGAACAGCCTCGACCCGTCCGAGACCGACCTCGACAGGGCCCGTCGCCAGCAGCAGGTCATCCAGGCGACAGCCGACAGGGTGACGAGCTTCGGGACGGCGGTGAAGCTTCCCTTCCGCGGCGGCTCTATCGTGAAGCCCCTGGCAACCGACCTCAGCGCAGGCCAGGTGCTCCAGCTCGGGTGGGCCTACTTCCGCGCGAACACAAAGGGGGCCCTGCACTGCCGCCTGGGCGGAGAGCCCGGCAGCGCCGACGGGCAGTCGGTCATCTTCGGTTCCGAGGACAACGTCGCAACGATCTCGATGTTCACGGGCCGGTCGGCTCCGCTACAGCCCCAGAAGGGTCTTCCCTACGCCCCCGGCTGCGTCGTCGGCAACCGACGACTCTAGGAGCTCGGGCCGTCATGAAGCCCCGGGCTGCCGCAGAGCACACCGTGGTGCGCTGCCTCACCGTTCCGTCTCACGCCCCACCGGCGAATCACCATTGCGACGCGCTCGCAAGGACGGTGTCAGTCGCTCGTCGCCGACTTCTTATCGCTCGATCCCGAGTCCTTCTTCGCATCCTTCTTCCCGCCCGAGTCACTCTTGTCGCCGGAGCCGGAACCGCCGTCGCCCGAGCCGGAGCCGGAGCCGCCGTCGCCCGAGCCGGAGCCGGAACCGCCTTCGCCCGAGCCGGAGCCGGAGCCGGAACCGCCTTCGCCCGAGCCGCCGCCGCCATCGCCCTCTTTCCCCGTGCCCTTGCGCGACCCGCGGCCGTAGTCGGTCGAGTAGAAGCCCGAGCCCTTGTAGTGCACGGCCACCGGAAACAGGATCTTCTCGACAGGACTTGCCCCGCACTCCTCGCAGCACTCGGCAGGGTCGTCGCTCATCCTCTGGAACATCTCAAAGGTGTGGCCGTTCGGGCATCGGTACTCGTAAAATGGCATCGGCCGGGGAATCTACCAGCGACGCTATCGAGCGACGCCGGATGACCGAGCAGGCCGGGGCTCCTCTGCGCTTCCGTCTCTCGGTAGAGCGGGCGCACGCTTTCGTGACTGCGCACGCTTTCTGGCTCGGCGTCGGTGCCATCTCACTCGCCGCAGCGGCCTTCCTCACCCATCAACTGATGGCGTGGCCGCCACACGAGGACGAAACGCTCGCGCTGTTTGTCGGCCGGGACAGCCTCGCGGGCGTCGTCGAGCACGTGACGCGGGAGCGCGGTGGAGCCCCCCTTCATTTCCTCTTCGCCTACGCCGTCGCACACCTCGGCTTCGGGCTTGGCGGCATGCGCCTCGTGTCGGCGGCCTTCGCCGTCGCGAGCCTGCCACTCGTGGCCGTGCTCGGAAGGAGGCTGGCCGACCGGAGGAGTGCTCTGATCGCGACGGTACTCGTCGCGGGCAGCTGGGTCTTTCTCTTCCACGGCGTCTACGCGCGGATGTACAGCCTCTTTCTCTTCCTCTCGCTGCTGTCGTTCGTGCTCCTACTCCACGCCCTCGACCGCCGGACATGGTCGGCGTGGGGACAATGGGGGGCCGTGGCCCTGCTCGGCGTGGCCTCCCATCCGTACGGTGCTCTCGTCCTCGGGTCACAGGCTGCGTTCGTCGTTCTTGCGCGACGCGACAGGGTGCGGCAGGCGGCGGCCGCATTCATCGTCGTCGGAGTCGTCGGCATTCCGTTCTGGATCACCGACCTCGTCCTCGCCGGTCGGTTCGACGTCGGTGTTGGCGGGCGCGGCTCACGCCTCGGCGGCCCGTTGGCGATCGTCACCTACCTCTGGCAGACGGCAGGAGACTTCAGCACCGGCCGTTGGCCGGCTCTCGCGGTCGTCCTCGTCCTCGGACTCGTCGGACTGGTCGCCGTACGAAACGAGACGCGAATTCTCGTCCTCTGCGTGATCGGCATTCCCGTGGTGGCATTTCTCTCGGCGCGGCTCGGAGGCTCGACCTCGCCCGAGTCACGGCATCTCATCTTCGTGCTTCCCTTCTTTGCGGTCGTGGTTGGCACAGGAATCCTGCGCAGCACCCGGCGGGTTCCAGCGGCGACGGTCGTCTTGACCGCCGTTCTCGTCCTGCTCGAGGTCGGCTGGGCCTGGCACCGCACACCGCAACTCTTCGAGTGGGAGCCCGACAAGCGACAGACCACTCGCGTGCAGGCCGAGAGCTTCCTCGCCGCCACGAGTCGCGCCGATGACGTGCTGTTCGGATACGAGCCGCTCTACCTCGGAGCATGGGAGAGAAACAGCGCATTCCCCGATGTCGTCGTTCCACGGGCCGATGCGACCCTCGCGCTCCGTACTCTCCGCCGACAACCAAAGCCCCTCGGCCGCGGCGTCTGGATTCTCGATGCGAGCGAGCGCAACAACCTTCACCCGCGCCTCGAGATAGAGAATCGCAATCCCGGCCCGTCCCGGGTGTTCGAGACGTACGCTTTCGGCCCGTTCCTCGTGATCCGGACGCGCGAGCCGGTAAGAACCGAACGCGCCTACTTCGCCGCTGCCGCAAGGGCAATGCTTGCCGGACGGTCGCTCGGCATCGGTGACACAGATGTCAACCTGCAGACGATCGAGCGTGCCGACCGCGTGCTTCGGGGCTATGGGCCGTCGCTGTGGCTGCCCTGGGAAAACTCGCGGTAGCAGGGCGCGCTCTCGAAGGCGCCAAGGCCGGAAGGCGTGTCGTCCTCCGGACGCCGACGTCGCAGGCGGCGCGCCGCAGCCGCAGCAGATGCGCCGAGGAGGCCGCCGATCACGAGCGAGCGCAGCTCCTTGCCTCGAGATCTTCTCACGTCGGCCACTAGCGGCACCTCCCTCTTCGCGGCGCAACTCAACGCGAGGATCGCTTCTCCATGCGAGGATCGTAGGCGATGACGATCTGCTGCCTCGGCGACCTCGTACTGGACGTGATCGTGCGGCTCGAACAGCCGCTCGCCACCGGCGCCGACGCGGCTTCGCAAATCGTGCTCCGACCTGGAGGTCAGGCGGCGAACGTCGCCGCGTGGATCGCCGATCTCAGCGGCAACGCGATCCTCGTCGGCAGGCCACCCACCGAAAGCCTCGACGTTGCACCCCTGATCGAGGAAGCCGTCGCAGCCGCCGCGCGCGACGGCGTCAGAGGCCAGGCGGTGACACCGTTCGTGCTCGCGTACCTGCACGAGCACTCCGACGGCGAGACTCGCCGTGTGAACCGCGATCTGATCGTCGACAACGCCGGCCTCGCCGGCGCCATTGCCACCGCCCACGCAACCCTCTGAGGAGCCCCGCTGATGAGCCTCTACGACAGCGTCCGCAACCTTCCGCTCACCGTCGAGAGCTACAGCCTCGACGGCCTCGAGCAACAGGTCTCGAGTGAGTTTCTGCGCAAGACGACGGTGATTCACCTGCAAGGCGGAGGCGAAGAAGGCCTCGGCGAGGACGTCGCCTACGAGGCCACAGAGCACGATCTCGTCCAGTCACAAGGGCCGGTTCACGAACTCGGCGGCCAGTGGACGCTCGACTCGTTCTCGGAGCATCTCGAGACGCTCGAGCTCTTCGACCACGAGCCCGAGCAGCACGCCTATACCGACTACAGGCGCTGGGCGTACGAGAGCGCCGCGCTCGATCTGGCGCTCCGGCAGGCGGGACTGTCGCTCGGTGCGGTCGTCGGCCGAACACCCGGGCCACTGACGTTCGTCGTCTCGATGCGGCTCGGCGAGCCGGCCACCACCGAACGCCTGCGTGCCTGGCTGGATCTCTACCCCGGTCTCAGGTTCAAGCTCGACGCAACGCCTGACTGGACGGACGAGCTGATCGCCGAGCTTGCCGCCACGGGAGCCGTCGACTCCGTCGACTTCAAGGGCCAGTACCACGGAACCAGCGTCGACACCGTGCCCGACGCTGACCTCTACCAGAGAATCGTCGCCGGCCTCCCCCATGCCTGGCTCGAGGACCCTGCCCTTACCCCGGAGACGGAAGCCGTACTCGAGCCCGAGAACGCGCGTGTCACCTGGGATGCTGTGATTCGCTCGGTCGCCGACATCGAGGCCCTGCGATGGCCGCCGCGCACCGTCAACATCAAGCCGTCACGCTTCGGGTCGGTGGCGAAGCTCTTCGGCGCCTACGACTACTGCGAAGCACGGGAGATCGGCGCCTACGGCGGCGGGCAGTTCGAGCTCGGCGTCGGCCGCGACCAGATCCAGCTGCTGGCGGCCCTCTTCCACCCCGGGACACCGAACGACGTGGCACCGGGTGGCTTCAACGTCAGTCCCACGGCGGGGCTCCCGGCGAGTCCCCTCACCGTCACCGCGCGCCCGACCGGGTTCGCGACCGTCTAACCCGCCGCGGCTCGGTGGCGGCCCGGCCGGTTTACTTCTCGAGCGACGCGAGCAGGTCATCCACCGAGACGAGCGGGAGCGACTCGATCTTCGAGCTGCCCCGCGCACCGAGCGCGACCGAGACCTTGGCGATCGTGAGGTCGTCCGGCGCCTCGACGACGTTGACGAAGTCATAGGCCCCGAGGGAGGCCCACTGGTGGAGGATCTTCGCACCGAGCTCCTCGACGTCCCGGTTCACCTCGCGGACACGGGCCGGATTCGAGTTCAGTGTCTGCACGCCCTTCTCGGTCAGGGTCGTCAACATCAGGTACAGCGCCATGGTCTCCTCCTCGGGGTCGGTTCGCGCAGCAGCGCCTACTTCGCTGCAGCGTGCTCGGCGTACCGTGCTGCGAGCCGCTCCGCACGCGTTGTGCCGACCCGTGCCGCGAGATCGATGAAGAGGAGTGCGCCGCCGAGGAAGAGCACCGGGCCGAGCACCGTGTCTGCCAGAAAGATCGCAACCCGCAGCGTGTTGTCGGCCTGCTGACGGAGGAGAAAACCCATCGCGAGACGGGCGATCCCGAACATGACGACGAGCGTCGCGAGTCCACCGAGCGCATGGACGAGATCGGCCCGTGCCACCTCGAGCGATCGCCTCAGGGCCGCCAGAGGCAAACGATGCTCGATCACCACGGCCGGCACGGCATTCCCGAGAAGCGCCAGGACGACGATCGCAGCAAGAGCGAACCAGGGAAACAGCAAGGCGGCGGGGAGGAAGACGACGGTGCCGATACCCACGGCAAGAACCCACGTACGGAGCGAGGGCCGGCTCTCCACGGCGAGTGCAGCCGCTGCCGCATACGCGGCGCTGAAGATCGGCGCAGCCACGAGAAGCACGGCTACACGACCGGCCAGATCGAGCCCGAGCGACGCCTGATCGGCGATCGCAACCACGAGGCCGAGCGGCAAGGCCACGAAGAAATGCCGCCCGTAGAGATGCAACGTCTCGGCGACAAGTTGCCCGACGGTGCGGGTTGCGGGAGAGAGCGGTGCCGGCAGCGCGCTATTCGACGCCGGGTAGCGCGGACGGGCCATCACGTCAGACCGTACCTTTACGGGCGCTGGACGGAGGCAAGCGCGGCGATGAGAGCGGGAACGACAGCCGAAAGCAGAGCGATCGCCTCGTCGATCTGCCACCTGCTGCGGTCGGGATCACCGATCTCGTTCGAGATCGCTCTCACCTCGAGAGCGGGCACGCCGGCGAGCGCTGCAGCCCGGAGAACGCCGAACCCCTCCATCGCCTCGACAGCGACGTCTCGGTCTGCTCCACCCACCGCCGCGCTCGTACCGATCGCGAGAACGCGTGCGCCGGGAACAGCCCGCTGGGCCGCGGCCACAAGCCTGTCGTCGGCAGGAACGCGGTCGACGAGTCTGATCGCAGCAGCAAGATCGCAGTAGACAGCCTCGCTCCCGATCACGATCGAGCCGCTCTCGAGCCCCCGGCCTCCTGCAACGCCGATGTGGAGCACCGCTCCCCAATCGCGTTGCGCGAGCGCACGAGCCGTTGCGGCGGCAGCTTCAACGGGGCCGACACCGCAGACGAGCCCGTCGCGCCCGTCGAGCTCACGCGCCGTGGCCACGACCAGAAGGACGTCGAGCGACATCGGATCCTCCGGCATCAGGTGACCGCCCCGGCCACGACGGCCTCGAATCGAATAGCCTCCCCGTCCACGACGGCAGTGAGTGCCGCGCCGTCGCCAAACCGCCCCTCGAGCAGCTCGAGCGCCAGCGGATTCTCGACGAGCCGCTGGATCGCACGCTTCAGCGGACGGGCTCCGAAGGCCGGATCCCAGCCCGTCTCGGCAATCAGCTCGACCGCCTCGGGCGACAGCTCGAGCGTGATCTTCCTTTCCGCCAGCCGCCCTCGCAGCCGCTCGAGCTGCAGGCCGACGATGGCTGTGATCTGCTCACGGTCGAGCGGCGCAAAGACCACGATCTCATCGACCCGGTTGATGAACTCGGGCCTGAAGTGCTCGATCAGGTGTGCATCTGAACGGATGTTCGAGGTCATGATCACCACCGTGTTCCGGAAGTCGACCGTCCGCCCCTGACCGTCGGTCAGGCGCCCGTCGTCGAGGAGTTGCAGGAGAACGTTGAACACATCGGCGTGGGCCTTCTCTATCTCGTCGAGCAGGATCACGCAGTAGGGTCGCCGCCGGACGGCCTCGGTGAGCTGGCCGCCCTCCTCGTAGCCGACGTAGCCGGGGGGCGCGCCGAGGAGACGCGACACCGTGTGCTTCTCCATGTACTCGGACATGTCGAGCCGGACGATCGCGCGCTCGTCGTCGAACATGAACTCGGCCAGCGCTTTCGCGAGCTCCGTCTTCCCGACGCCGGTCGGGCCGAGGAAGATGAACGAGCCGATCGGCCGATTGGGGTCCTGCAGCCCCGAGCGGGCGCGGCGGAGCGCGTTGGAGACGGCATCGATCGCGGCCTCCTGGCCAATGACGCGGTTGTGCAGCCGTGACTCCATCTGCACGAGCTTCTGCACCTCACCCTCGAGGAGTCGATCGACCGGGATCTTCGTCCACGCCGCCACGACGGCCGCGATGTCGTCCTCGTCCACCTCTTCCTTCACCATCGGCTCGGCGGCGCTCAGTGCCTCGCCCCGGACGGCGAGCTCCTGATCGAGCGCCGGCAGCAGGCCGTAGCGGATCTCGGCCACGCGCTGGAGATCGCCGTGCCGTTCCGTGCGCTCGGCCTCCATCCGCAGCTCGTCGATCTCTCGCGTGATCTCCTTGACGCGATCAAGGATCTCCTTCTCACCGGCCCAGCGCGCGGCAAGCTCGTCGCGGAGCGCCTTCGCCTCGGCAAGCTCCCGCTCGAGCGGCTCACGCGCCGCGGGCGTCTCCTTCGCCATCGCGGCCAGCTCGATCTCGAACTGCGTCACACGGCGCTCTGCCTCGTCGAGCTCCACCGGCGAGCTGTCGATCTCCATCCGGAGCCTGGACGCCGCCTCGTCAACGAGGTCGATCGCCTTGTCGGGCAAGAAGCGATCCGTGATGTACCGCTCGGAGAGCACTGCGGCGGCATTGAGTGCCGCGTCGCGAATCCGGACGCCGTGATGCGCCTCGTAGCGCTCCTTCAGCCCACGCAGGATCGCGATCGTCTCGGCCACAGAGGGCTCACCGACGAGCACGGGCTGGAAGCGCCGCTCGAGCGCGGGGTCCTTCTCGATGTGCTTGCGATACTCGTCAAGGGTCGTCGCGCCGACGGCCCGGAGCTCACCACGGGCGAGCATGGGCTTGAGCAGATTCCCCGCCGAGACCGCACCCTCGGCTGCTCCCGCACCCACGATCGTGTGGAGCTCGTCGATGAACAGGACGATCTGCCCCTCGGCGGCGACGATCTCGGCCAGCACGGCCTTCAGGCGCTCCTCGAACTCGCCACGGAACTTCGCACCGGCAATCAGCGCACCGACGTCGAGAGCCCAGACGCGCTTGCCCTTCAGCCCCTCGGGCACATCACCCGCGACGATCCGCTGGGCGAGCCCTTCGGCGATGGCGGTCTTGCCGACGCCCGGCTCTCCGATCAGAACGGGATTATTCTTCGTCCGGCGCGACAGCACCTGGATCGTGCGACGGATCTCCTCGTCGCGGCCAATCACCGGGTCGAGCTTGCCGGCCTCCGCGGCGGCGGTGAGATCACGACCGAACCTCGTCAGCGCCTCGTAGGTTCCCTCGGGATCCTGCGTCGTCACCCGCTGAGCCCCGCGCACCTCCTTCAACGCACCGAGAAGAGCGTCGCGGGGAACGATCTCGAGCGCAAGCACAAGGTGCTCGACCGAGACGAAGTCGTCGTCGAGCCTGCGCGCCTCGTCGAACGCGTCATCGAGCGCCTTCCGGAACGACACAGCGGCCTGCGGCTGCGCATTCGAGCCGGAGACCGACGGGAGTGCCCGAACGCGTGTCTCGGCCTCGGCCAGGGTCGCGCCCGGGTCGGCACCGGCACGCTGCAGCAGCGTGCGCGGCAGATCCTGCTCGAGGAGCGCCGCTGTAAGGTGATCGCGCGTCAGCTCGGGATTCCCGGCCTGCCGCGCAATGTCCTGCGCGCGGGTCACCGCTTCGCCCGATTTGATTGTCAGCCTGTTGAAGTCCATCGCGTCGTCCTTGCTGTGCGGCCGGTGGGGCGGGCCATGTCCGGCCCTTACGGGTTTCTGGCCGGCGGTTGTGGGCGGTAGAGCACGACCTCCCGGCGGTACTGCCGGTGTGTCTCGTGGATCTCGGTTCGGAGCTGCGCCTCGAGCTGTGCCATCCGCGACCTCACGCGGCGCAGCTCGTCCTCGAGCCGGAGGACGTGCTCGACGCCGGCGAGATTGAGCCCGAGCTTCGTCGTCAGCTGCTGGATCAACTGGAGCCGCTCCACGTCCTGCTGTGAGTACAGCCTCGTGCCACCCGGCGTTCGTCCGGGTGTGACGAGGCCCTTCGCCTCGTAGGTACGCAACGTCTGGGGATGCATACCGGCGAGCTCGGCGGCGACGGAGATCATGAAGCGCGGCCTGTTGCTCATTCGTTGAACGCCCGGTCACGGGGCCGCTCACGGAGCACCCTGTCATACCCCTCGAGCGCCTCTTTCTCGGCCTTCGTCAGCTTCTGCGGCACCGTCACACGGATGCGCGCGAGGAGGTCGCCCTTCCCGCCACCCTTCAGCCGGGGTGCGCCACGGCCCTTGACCCGCAGGAGCTTCCCACTTTCGGTGCCGGCCGGAATCTTCAGATTGACAGGGCCCTCCGGGGTCGGGATCTCGACGGTCGCGCCGAGCGCTGCCTCCGGATAGGTGATCGGCACGTCGAGCACGAGGTCGGCGTCACGGCGCTCGTAGAGCGTGGAGGCCACAACGGAAACGACGACGAAGAGATCGCCTGCAGGCCCACCGTTGGCTCCGGGCTCGCCCTTGCCCTTGAGCCGCACCTTCGTGCCGTCCTTCGCCCCCGGGGGAATCTTGACCGCGTACTTCCTCGTCACGCGCTCGCGCCCTGAGCCGCGGCAGGTCTTACAGGGCTTCTCGACGACGACGCCGTTTCCGCGGCACTGCGGGCACGGCTGGGACAATGCAAAGAGACCGTGCGAATCGGAGACGTTGCCCGAGCCGCCGCACCGCGGACAGCCGACCGGTGCCGTGCCCGGCTCGGCACCGGTGCCATGACACGCGTGACAGGCAGCCTCGACCTCGACGGGAACCCTGGCCTGCGCTCCGGCAAGGGCATCCTGAAACGAAAGGCTGACACGCGACTCGAGATCGGCACCACGCTGCGGCTGTGACCTCCCTCTCCGCCCACCTCCACCGCGGCCGAACATCCCTCCGAACTGGCCGAGCAGATCGGAGAGGTCAACGTTCTCGTAACCGAACCCGCCCTGCCCCGGCCCGCCCCCACGCGGGCCACCCGCGCCAAAGGTGTCGTACTGCTTGCGCTTGCCGGCGTCCGACAGCGTGTCGTATGCGCCCTGGATCTCCTTGAACCGCTCCTCGGCGGCGGCATCGCCCTGATTCGCATCGGGATGGCTCTCGCGGGCCAGCTTGCGGTACGCCTTCTTGATCTCGTCTTCGGTCGCGGTCTTCGTCACCCCGAGCACCTCGTACGGGCTGCGCGCCACGGCTACTCCGCCACGATCACGCGAGCTGGGCGAAGCACGGCGTCGCCGAGCCGGTAGCCCCGCTGGACGACCTGGACGATCGAACCGGACTCGACTCCCTCGACAGGCTGGGCGAGCAGAGCCTCGTGCAGGTGTGGGTCGAAGGCGCCCTCGGCATCGATCTCTTCGAGCCCCTCCGAGGCGAGAGTGGCTGCAAGCGCCGAGCGGGTCATCTCGACACCCGCGATCACCTTCGCCTCCTCGTGATCGGAAGCCGCCGCGAGAGCGCGCTCGAGATCGTCGAGCACGGGCAGGAGCTTCGTCACGAGGCGCTCGGAGGCCCGGGTTGCGAAGGCGTGCTGGTCGCGGAGCGCCCGCTTGCGGTAGTTGTCGAAGTCGGCGGCGAGGCGCTGCAGGTCGCCGAGGTACTCGTCTCGCTTGGCCTCGGCGGCCTCGAGCTCCGACAGGGGGGGCTCGACCTCGGCTTCGACCTCGGCTTCGATGAGGTCGGCCTCGACGTCGTCGAGCCCGGGCACCTCCTCGGTCGCGGCGTCGCCGACAGGCTCGTCGGTCACGCCTTCGCCGCCGTCTCGTCTTCCTCAATCACCTCGAAATCGGCGTCCTCGACAATCTCGTCATCGGTGGCGGATGCGCCGCCGTTGCCGGTTTCCCCGGGAGCCGACGCTGCCTGTGCATCCGCGTAAAGCGCCTGGGCAAGCGGCTGGGCGGCCTCGTTGAGTGCCTCTGTCTTCTCGCGAATTGTCGCAAGGTCACCGCTCTCGAGCACCTGCTTGAGCTCCATCACCCGGCCCTCGAGTGTCGCTGCGTCCGAGGCCTCGAGCTTGTCACGATGCTCCTCGAGCGACTTCTCGGTCTGATAGGCGAGCGTCTCGGCCATGTTCTTCGCGTCCGCAAGCTCGCGCAGCCTGTGTGCTTCCTCTGCGTGCACCTCGGCGTCCTTCACCATCTGCTGTACTTCCTCCTCCGACAGGCCCGAGCCACCCTCGATCTTGATCTGCTGCTCGTTGCCCGTACCGGTGTCCTTGGCAGCAACGTGGATGATCCCGTTGGCGTCGATGTCGAACGACACCTCGATCTGCGGCAACCCGCGCTGTGCGGCCGCGATCCCGACGAGCTGGAACTTGCCGAGCGTCTTGTTGAACCCGGCCATCTCCGACTCGCCCTGGAGCACGTGAATCTCGACCGACGGCTGGTTGTCCTCGGCCGTCGTGAATGTCTCGGACTTGCGGGTCGGGATCGTCGTGTTGCGCTCGATCAGCTTCGTCATCACGCCGCCCTTCGTCTCGATCCCGAGCGAGAGCGGGGTGACATCGAGGAGCAGCACGTCCTTGACCTCGCCCCTGAGGACACCACCCTGGATTGCCGCACCGATTGCCACGACCTCGTCGGGGTTGACGCCCTTGTGCGGCTCCTTACCGAGAAGCTCGGTGACCCGCTCCTGGACTGCCGGCATCCGCGTCATCCCTCCGACGAGGATGACGTGGTCGATGCCGGATGCGTCAACCCCCGCATCGGCAAGAGCCTGCTTGGTGGGGCCGACTGTCCGCGCGAGCAACTCGCTCGTCAGCTCGGTCAGCTTCGCCCGCGTCAGCTGCAGGTCGAGATGCTTGGGGCCCTCCGCCGTTGCGGTGATGAACGGCAGGTTGATCTGTGTCGTCATCGTCGAGCTGAGCTCGATCTTCGCCTTCTCGGCCGCCTCGTAGAGCCGCTGCAGCGCCATCTTGTCGGCGGCGAGATCGATGCCCTGATCTCTCTTGAACTCGGCGGTCATCCAGTCCACGACGACCTTGTCGAAGTTGTCACCGCCGAGGTGGTTGTCGCCGTTTGTGGACTTCACCTCGAAGATGCCGTCGCCGAGCTCGAGCACGGACACGTCGAACGTGCCGCCGCCGAGGTCGAAGACGAGGATCGTCTGCTCCGCACCTTCCTTGTCGAGGCCGTAGGCGAGCGCGGCCGCGGTGGGCTCGTTGATGATGCGGACGATATTGAGTCCCGCAATCTTCCCGGCGTCCTTCGTTGCCTCGCGCTGCGCGTTGTTGAAGTAGGCGGGCACGGTCACGACGACGTCGGTGACCGGCTCTCCGAGGAAGGCCTCGGCGTCCGCCTTCAGCTTCTGCAGAATCATCGCGCTGATCTCCGGCGGAGCCGACTGCTTGTCGTCGGCAACGACGCGTGCGTCACCGTTCTCGCCCTGGACGACCTCGTAGGGGACGATCGTCATCTCGTCGGAGACCTCCTCCCATTTGCGCCCCATGAAGCGCTTGATCGAGGAGATCGTGTTCTGCGGGTTCGTCACCTGCTGTCGCCGGGCAGGAGCCCCGACGAGCCGCTGGCCGTCCTTCGCGAATGCAACGACGGAGGGCGTCGTGCGCCCGCCCTCGGCGTTCGGGATCACGGTCGGCTCGCCACCCTCGAGGACGGCCATGCAGCTGTTTGTCGTTCCCAGGTCGATACCGATTGTCTTTGCCATCTAAAATACGTCCCTTCCTGATTCTAAGTGTTAGTGACTAAGGTAAATCTGATAGAGATCATATCAGATATTAGCCGTCATCGTCGGCTACCGAAAGAGACTGATCACGACCCCACCGGCGACGACAAAGAGCGCTCCCCCCACAAGGCGCCGGCCGACGCCCTCGATGCGCCTGAGAAAGAGGGCCGAGAACCCGATCGCCCACAACGACTCGGTAGCGACGAGCGGGGCGACGATGCTGAGTCGGCCACGAAAGTAGGCCTCGTAGAGCGAGACATACGAGAGCCCGAACATGATGCCCGCCGGCACGAAGGGCGGCAACGACCGCAGGCTGAGGGGCCGGCGGCTTGCGAGCACGATGATCAGGAGCGTCACGACTCCCGCAAGGAGCGTGGCGCTGATCGCAAGCTCGGGCGAGACGTCCGTGTCCACGGCAAGCCAGCGGGCAAAGGTGTCGCGCGAGGCGATGGTGCCCGCGGCAGCAACGGCGAAGACGAGGCCGATGGTCTTCACGTGACCCGGCCGGTGGCTCTCGCTCACGAGCAGGATGCCCCCCGTCACGATGAGGACGACACCTGCGACGATGCCGGCGACAAGCGGTTCGCCGAGCAGCACCACGGCGAAGAAGACGGCAAAAAGCGGCGCCGTCCCCACCGTCGCCGACGCGCGGGCAGGGCCCGCATCACGCACGGCAAGAACGAAGAAGACCTGTGCCAGGCCCGGGCCAAGAATCCCCGCAAGCGCAAACGGCCACACGGCGGTGACGTTCCAGTTTCCCGCGATCGCCGCGGCGACAAGGGTGACACCGACCGCCGGAACCACGCTCCAGAGAGCACCGACGAAGGGGTCGACACCGTGTGCGAGCGCAGACCGAAGAGCGACGCTCATGCCCCCGAAAAGGGCCGCAGAGCAGAGGGCGAGAACGACTGCATCCATCAGGCGACTTCCGGTGCCGTCGGCGCGAGACGGCGGAGCACGACGGCCCTGACACCTGCGACGAGATCCCGACACGGGAGCACGTCGGGCAAGCGCCAGGCGAACCGGGACAGAACGACCGAGGAGGGTCGGAAGCGGATGGCGAGAAAGCTCCGAAAGCGCGGAAACAGCATCCGGTCAGGGTACTACCATGCTGTACCCCGGTGAAATACTACCAACGGCCCCGGGAGACTCGGTACGCTGCGACGGGATGACTACAGCCGAGACGACAAGGGACACGCTGGGCCGACCGGTTCACGATCTGCGGATCTCGGTTACCGACCGCTGTAATTTCCGGTGCGTCTACTGCATGCCAAAAGAGGTTTTCGGCCGCGGCTACCGCTTCATGGACAGGAAGGAGTTGCTCTCCTTCGAGGAGATCGAGCGGCTCACCCGGGCCTTCGTCGCGCACGGGGTCGGGAAGATCAGGATCACCGGCGGTGAGCCGCTCCTGCGCCGCGACCTCGAGTTGCTCGTCGGTCGTCTCACCGGACTCGGCGGCCTCGACGTCGCACTGACGACGAACGGCGCATTGCTACCTCAAAAGGCCGAGGCGCTCGTCGCAGCGGGACTCGACCGCGTCACCGTCAGCCTCGACTCGCTCGACGACGCCACCTTCCGCGCGATGAACGACGTGGGATTCCCGGTGGCCCGGGTGCTCGACGGAATCGCCGCCGCCGCCGCCGCCGGCCTCCGGGTGAAGGTCAACGCAGTCGTGAAACGTGGGGTCAACGACGACCAGGTCGTTGCGCTCGCACGCCACTTCCAGGGCACCGGTCACATCCTCCGCTTCATCGAGTACATGGACGTCGGCGCCACGAACGGCTGGCGCCTGGACGATGTCGTCCCTGCCGCAGAGATCGTGTCGCTCATCTCGGCTGAGCTTCCGCTCGAACCCGCCGAGGAGAACTATCGCGGTGAGGTGGCCCGCCGCTTCAGATACCGCGACGGCAGCGGCGAGATCGGCGTCATCGCATCCGTCACCCAGCCGTTCTGCGGAGACTGCAGCCGGGCACGGATCTCGGCCGAGGGACGGCTCTACACCTGTCTGTTCGCCGCGAAAGGCCACGACCTCCGCGCCCTCGTCCGCGGCGGCGCCGATGACGCCGAGATCCACGCGATGATCGGACATGTCTGGAGCCGCCGCATCGACCGCTACTCCGAGGAACGCTCGTCGCGGACGGCCGAACTGCCGCGGGTCGAGATGTCCTACATCGGGGGCTGACATGCACATCCCGACAGAGGGTGGAGAGCGTCACTCCCTCCCGTTAGACTTCGACGGATGACGAGCTACGCCCAGACCGTCAACCGCCGACTGCCACGCGGCTGGTTTCATCTCGTATCCCAGTTTGCCTTCTGGCTCGTCTTCTACGCCGTCTACCAGGTGGTGCGCGGCGTGGCCGATCGTAACGTGGGCTCGGCATTCCTGAACGGGCTCCACGTGATCCGGATCGAGGAGTGGTCGGGCACGCTGTTCGAGCCGACGCTCCAGCAACTCGTCGACTCCTCCTCTCTGCTCGTCACCGCGACGGCGTACACCTACTGGCTCTCCCAGTTCGCCGTCGTCCTCTGCACGCTCCTCTGGGTCTACTTCAGACACCACGAGTGCTTCGCCGGCTTCCGGAACTGGCTCATCGCGGCAAACCTGGTCGGCCTGGTCTGCTACGTGATCGTCCCGACGGCGCCGCCCCGACTGTTCCCCGAGTGGGGCTTCATCGACACGCTGGCGCGGCACTCGGGTGTCAACCACGAATCAGGGCTGGTCGCGCTCACGGCAAACCCCTACGCGGCAATGCCGAGCCTCCATTCGATGGACTCCTTCATCGTCGCCGTCGTCATGGTCGGCGTCTGCCGCAGCCTGCTCGCTCGCGTGCTCTGGATGATCTGGCCGGTCTGGGTCTGGTTCTCGGTCATGGCCACAGGCAACCACTACTGGCTCGACGTCTTCGCCGGCGTCGTACTCGGCGTCGCTGTGGGACTCGTGCTGTTTCGCCGTGGCATCTTCTCCTACTGGCGTCCCGCAAGAACTCTGTGAGCAAAGGCAGCGGCAACGGGGCCCGGACGAGTGAGCTCGACCGGGTCAAGCAGGAGTACACGCAGGCCGCACGGCAGATACTGCAGCGCTCGATGACAGGTATCGCGAAGACAAAGCTGACGCCCGACATGCTGACGATGGCGGGTGTCTCGCTGTGCCTCGCAGGCGCCGTGCTCGTCGGCTTCGAGGCACGCAATCCGAAGCTGTTCTTCTGGCTCGGCGGAGCCCTTTTCCTCGTCGGCTCCGTCGCCGACATCCTCGACGGTGCCCTCGCTCGCGCAGCGAGTAAAGGCACCGTGTTCGGGGCATTTCTCGACTCGACCTTCGACCGGCTCGGCGAGGCTGCAATGCTCGCGGCGATCGGGCTCGTGTTTGCGCGCGAGGACAACGACATCGCCCTCGTGGCCACGTTCGCCGCCGTGATCGGATCCTTCCTCGTCTCCTACACGCGCGCCAAGGCCGAAGCGCTCGGCCTCCGCGGCGACGTGGGCTTCGGCTCGCGCGTAGAGCGCGTTGTGCTGATCTCCGTCGGACTCGCGGTCGCCCCCTGGGGCTGGCTGCAGTGGCCGGTCTACATCCTCGCGACGATGGCCTGGATCACCGTGTTCCAGCGCATCCTGTTCGTGCGACGCCAGTTGCGCGACCTCGCAGCGACGTAGGACGAACGCGGTTCGCTCCCGTCTTCTTTTCCAGGCGCTATACTGATAGCACTTTGACTGCTAGCTCTTCCGCACGAAAGGGTGTCCTCGTTCGAACCCCGGCCTCCCTCAAGGAGGCTCTCGTGCGAGAGACAGCCCGCCGGGGTGCCAGCCTCAACGACGTTGCGGTCGGTATTCTCGCGGCCGCCTTCGGCGTCGAATACGCGCCCACAAACCGCAAGAGCCCACTGCCGGGGTCGAGTCCCGTCGTGCTGCTCCGCATGCCCGAGGAGCTCAAGTCTCTCATCCAGGCCGAGGCATTCCGCATCGGCTCAAACACGAATGACGTCATCCTCGCCGCACTCTCCGAGGAGCTCGGCGTCCCCTTCGAATCCAATCGCAACAGGTCTGTCCCCTTCGGGGGCGGCCGCGGAAAGGACACACCCATGGCCGCTACCAACGGCAAAGCCCGTAGCACCACCCGCCAGAAGGACAAGGTGCGCGTCGCCATCATCGGCGTCGGCAACTGCGCCAACTCGCTCCTCCAGGGCGTCGAGTACTACAAGGACGCCGACCGGGAGGCCTTCGTCCCCGGACTCATGCACGTGGACCTCGGCGGCTACCACATCTCGGACATCGAGTTCACGGCTGCGTTCGACGTCGTCAAGGGCAAGGTCGGGGAAGACCTCGCCGATGCTATCTGGGCACACCCGAACGACACGATCAAGTTTTCGGACGTGCCGAAGACCGGGATCAAGGTGTCGCGCGGGATGACGCACGACGGCATCGGCAAGTACCTCTCCGAAGTGGTCGAGAAGGCTCCAGGTGAGACCGTGGACATCGTCAAGATCCTCAGGGAGACCGGAACCGACGTCGTCGTCAACTATCTTCCGGTCGGCTCCGAGGCAGCGGCGAAGTGGTACGCAGAGCAGATCCTCGAGGCAGGGGTTGCGATGGTCAACTGCATGCCCGTGTTCATCGCTCGTGAGCCCTACTGGCAGAAACGCTTCGAGCAGGCCGGCGTGCCGATCATCGGTGACGACATCAAGTCGCAGGTCGGCGCCACTATCTCGCACCGCGTCCTCACGAGCCTCTTCCGCGAGCGCGGCGTCCACCTCGACCGCACCATGCAGCTGAACGTCGGCGGCAACTCCGACTTCCGCAATATGCTGGAGCGTGAGCGCCTCGAGTCGAAGAAGATCTCCAAGACGAACGCCGTCACCTCGATGCTCGACTACGACCTCGGCGAGGGCAACGTCCATGTCGGCCCGTCGGACTACGTGCCGTGGCTGACCGACCGCAAGTGGGCGTACATCCGCATGGAGGGCACGGCCTTCGGCGACGTCCCGCTCAACCTGGAGCTGAAGCTCGAGGTCTGGGACTCGCCGAACTCGGCCGGGATCGTGATCGACGCCGTCCGGATGGCGAAGCTCGCGCTCAACAACGGCATCTCGGGAGCCCTCGAAGGGCCGTCGAGCTACCTGATGAAGTCGCCGCCCATCCAGATCGTGGACGACGAGGCACACCGGAATACCGAGACGTTCATCAAACAGTACGGCCTCAAGGCAGCAAAGAAGGCAAAGGCGACCAGGTCATAGCCCTGCGCCGTGAGCGGCAGTACATGGTCATGTCCGGGTGGGCGTGTACTGCTGCTCGGCGCATCTTCGGGCGCGGCGTCTCTCACCATCCCATGCTGGCCGCCACGAATGAACGGCGGGTCTGTTCCACGCCCACTCCCAAACCCGTCCTCCTCGTCCGCGCTATCGCGACGGTCTAGGTGGCGCGGGGTGCAGTGTCTTCTGACTCGAAGCCCGCGGCGCGGTGCGACACGTCACAGAACGGCTGATTCGTCGAGTGTCCGCAGCGGCACAGCACGAGCGAGGCTCCCGGTGGCAGTTCGAACGGAACGCCTTTTGCATCGGTGATCACGATCGGACCGGTGACCTTGAGCGGACCGTTCTCGCGTACCTGGATAGTCACATCACTCATAGAAACACTCTAGCTGCAACCGGCCAAGGTTAGAATCGAAGGGCTATGGCCCTTCGAATTTGCCTCGTCACACCTTTCTCGTGGTCACAGCCGCACGACGTGAACGAGCACGTTCGGGGTACAGCTTCAGCGCTGCGCCGACGGGGCCACGAGGTGACCATCGTCGCGCCCTCCTCACGCGCCGGCGATCTCCTCGAGGGCCGGCGGATGCTGCAACGCGGCGTGATCGGCGAAGTTGTCGCGATAGGAGCAGCGGTGCCGACATCGTTGACGGAGCGTACGGCGCTGCCGATGGGCGTTCGTGCCAACCTCGCGACGGCACTCGCGCTCGGGTCTTTCGATGTCGTGCACGGCTTCGAGCCCGGCGTTTCGAGCCTCTCCTCCGCAGCACTCCTCGAGGCCGAAACGACGACAGCGGCGACGTTCTTCTCGACCGAACGCATCGCCGTGCCGCCACGGAAGAACCAGCGTGCAAAGCTGCTCGCCCGGGTTGACGTGCTGCTCGGTACGTCCGAGGAGGCGATCCTGCGCGCGTCGGAGCGCTTCCCCGGTGACTACGAGAAGGTCTCTATCGGAGTCAACTCGTCGGACTTCGTGCCGGGCAGCAAACGCAAGATCATCATCGTCGAGCTTGCACCCGGCCAGAGCGCAGTCGCGAAGGCGGTGCTCCGGCTCCTGCCGCTACTCCCGGGGTGGGAGGTCGTCCTCGCCCGGACGGCGCACCTCACCCGCCGGCCGGCGATCCCCGCCGCACTCCGAGAGCGTGCGCGCACACGCTCGCTGGTGAAACCCGACACACGACGTGCCTTTCTCGCCGAGGCGACGATCTTCGTTCCGGCTCCCGGTGGCAGCCCTCGTCTCTACCTCGAGGCACAGTCATGCGGCTGTGCGATCGCCGATCCCCCGGGACTCGAGGCACAACCGGAGATCGCGGCCTCGGCCGTTGCGCTACTCGCGAGGGACGAGGCGCTGCGAACACGTGCGGGGGCGGACGCTCGCTCCCGGGGCGTGCTCGCCGACTTCGACAGGTTGGCCGAGCGGCTCGAACAGGTTTACTCGACGGCCGCAGGCCGCCGACGCCCGTCTTCATCTGGCCCGACTCCTGACGCCGATCTGCTCGGTGAGCGCGACTGGATCATCGTCGATCTCCACATGCACACAAGCCGGTCGCACGACTGCTCTATCGACCCAGAGGTTCTCGTCCACCACGCCGAGGCCGAGGGCCTCGGGGCTATCGCCGTGACCGATCACAACGTCTTCGCAGGAGCGCTCGAGGTGGTAGAGCTCGCCCGGAGGCGGAAGCTGATCGTGATTCCCGGAGAGGAGGTGAAGACCGACAGCAGCGGTGAGGTGATCGGCCTCTTCCTGCAGAAGGAGATTCCGCGCGGCATGACCTTTGCCGAGACGATTGCGGCGATCCGCGAGCAGGACGGGATCGTCTACATCCCCCACCCCTTCGACCGGATGCACGCCATTCCGTCGGCCGCGACGCTCCTGCGGCACATCGCCGACATCGACGTGCTCGAGGTCTACAACGCGCGCCTGCTCTTCGAGGCCTACAACGACGAGGCGCTGCGGTTCCAACGCAAGTACGGCCTCCTCGCCGGTGCGGGCTCCGATGCGCACGTCCTCCAGGGCGTTGGTACGGGCGCGCTCAGGATGCGCCGTTTCAACGGGCCCGAGGAGTTTCTGGTGTCGCTCCGCAGCGCCGAGGTGCTACGACGGCCGAAGTCTCTCGCCTACCTACAGTCATTGAAATGGGCCGCTCAGGTCAAGGAGAAAGTCCGCTAGAGCCGAAGATAATCGGGACACCCGTGTCTACTGCCACGCCCACCGACGAGATCTACGAACGCTATCTCCGCAAGGCGATCAGCGAGATCAACGAGCTGCAACACGAGCTCCTCGCCATCGCCGACGAGACGCACGTTCCGGTGCTCGGATCCGGGCATCCGCTGGCGGACATCTTCCTGCTCAAGCACACGCCGCAACAGGCGGAGATCGCCGAGGGCGTCGCCTTCTTCGGCCGCGCCGGGAACGCGCTCCTCAAATCGTTGCAGCGCCTCGATGTTGACCCGCTCGCGATCTACGGGACGAACTGCCTCAAGTTCGGGACGGAGGATGAGACGCAGGCTGCACCGTGGCTCACGCGCGAACTGCACATTGTCCAGCCGAAGCTCATCATCGTCATGGGCGAAGCCTCCACGCGTTTTCTCGACGGCCTCGCATTCCCTCTCGCCGACCCCGTGAGCGGCATGGAGATCGGAGTCCTGCACCGCTTCACGCCGACAATCGAGGCACTCGTGACACCCGATATCGACGGAGCGCTCGACGACCAGGCCACCAAGACAGCTTTCTGGAATGCGTTCATGACGCTCGGGCCATGGTGGGCGGAGCTGCCGCCCTACTGAGCGCTCGACGGTCAGTCGCCCTCGCTGCCGTCGTCGCCCTTCTCGTCGCCTGGGACGCCGGAGCCGGCGTGCTGCCCGACGTAGGGCACTGGCCGGACGTTGTTGTCGTTGCCTTCCTCGTGCTGCCGATTACCTTCTCGGTGCCGTGGCTTGCTCTGCCGGCAGCAGCATCGCGCTGGATCCCCGGTGTCGCAGCGGCCCTCGTGGCGCTCTCGTTCCTGTTCTACGTGACCGGCTTCGGTTCACTCTTCAACGTCGCGAAATTCCTTGCCCTAACCGCCGTCGGCTTCTGGTTCATGTCCGTCTTCGAGGCGCTCTCGTGGGTCGTGCTCGTCGCTGTCGTCGTTCCCTGGGTGGACGTGCTCTCGGTCTGGCGAGGCCCCACCGAGTACATCGTGTCGGAGCAGCCGAGCCTCTTCGATCGTGTCTCCGTCGCATTCCGACTGATGGGAGAGGAGGGATCGGCCAACATCGGCCCTCCGGACATTCTCTTCTTTGCACTCTTTCTCGCAGCAGCAGACCGCTTCGCGCTGCGCGTGGGCTGGACGTGGATCTCGATGGTCGGCCTCCTCACGCTGACGCTGCTTGCGATCGACGCCCTCGATCTCAACGGTCTGCCTGCACTCCCCGCCGTCGCGTTCGGATTCCTGCTGCCGAACGCCGACCTGCTCTGGAAGGCCTGGCGCGAGCGCGGACTCGAGACGCGGGGCTAGACGAGGCCGGACGGAGCGAGCGCGACAGGTTCCGGCCCTACGCGTCGCCCGGCGAGGGTGCAGACTCCCGCACATGCTCGACGCGTTCGAGCAGGTTGACCGTCTCGATGTGCGGCGTGTGAGGGAACATGTCCACCGGACGACAGCGACGAAGCTCATAGCCGAAGTCCTCGCGGAGCACCTTCAGATCCGAAGCGAGCGTCGTCGGGTTGCACGAGATGTACACGATGCGCGGAGCGTGCAGCCGAGCCAGCCGCCGCAAGGCCTTCCCTGCGAGACCCGCACGCGGAGGATCGACGACGAGGACATCCGGCGCACCGGCGCGTTCGTGGAGCTCTTCGAGCGCAAGCGAGACGTTGCCTGCGAAGAAGGCTGCATTCGTGATCCCGTTCAGCTCGGCGTTCTCGATCGCACAGGCGACGGACTCCTCGGAAATCTCGACGCCCCACACCGTCAGCGCGTCGGGCGCGAGCGTAAGGCCGATCGTTCCCGTGCCGCAGTAGAGGTCGTAGACGGTCTCCGTGCCGGTGAGCCCCGCAAACTCGCGTGCGATCGAATAGAGCGTCTCGGCCATCTCGGTATTCGTCTGGAGAAAGGCGTTCGGCCGCACGCGGAACCGGAGCCCGAGGATCTCCTCTTCGATCGCATCCTCACCCCAGAGGAGCACCGTCGGCAGATTCGTGATCTCCGCCGGAGTCTCGTTGACGGCCCAGTGGATGGAGCGCACCTCGGGAAACTTGCGCAGCACCTCGACGAGATAGCCCTCCTCGAACTTCTTGCCCTTCGCAGTGACGAGTTGCACGAGCACCTGCCCCGTGTTGCGTCCCTCCCGGAAGACGAGATGCCGGAGATATCCCTTCTGATCGGTCTGGTCATATGCGACGAGATTCTCTTCGCGTGCCCAGCCCTGCACCGCGTCGCGGATGGCGTTCCCGAGTTCTGACGTCAGCAGACAGACCTCGAGCGCGAGCACCTCGTCCCAGCGGCCTGCACGGTGGAAGCCAAGAGCCGGGCCGTCGGGCGTCTGGGTGAACGAGTACTCCAGCTTGTTGCGGTAGCCGTACTGCGAGGTGGCAGGCACGATCGGCTCGACCGGCGGATCGGTGATCCCGCCCAGGCGCACGAGCGCATCGCGCACCTGCGCAGCCTTCGACTCGAGCTGCCGCTCGTAGGCGTAGTCCTGGAAGCGGCAGCCGCCGCACGCTCCGAAGTGGGGGCACGGCGCCACGACCCTGTCAGGCCCCGGCGAGAGGATCTCCAGTGCGGTCGCCTCCGCAAAACCGCGCTTGACCTTGGTCACGCGGGCACGCACCGTGTCGCCGGGCAACGCGCGGCGGACGAAGACGACGAAGCCATCGAGACGCGCGACACCGTTGCCGCCAAAGGCGAGCGAGTCAACGTGGAGCTCGAGCTCCTCACCGTTCGAGACAGGGGCGGCCATAAGAACAGGAGCCTACCGACTACGAGAAAATGCCCCCGCCTGCTCCAGCAGAAAAACAGGCCGACGCCTCACACCCTGGCCACCAGACCGGGACTCTCCCGACCGGAAAGAGCGCAGGCACACCCTTTGCGCAGTAGGGTCAAGCACGGAATGGCTACATCCTACGATGCAGTCTTTATCGGCGCGGGCCACAATACCCTTGCTGCCGCCCTGCACCTCTCGGTGCGTGGCTGGAGTGTTGGCGTGTTCGAACAAGGAGCGGTGGCCGGAGGAGCAGTAAAAACCGGCGACTACACTGTCGCCGGCTTTCGTCACGACTGGGCGGCAATGAACCTGTCGCTGTTTGCCGGATCGACATTTTTCGAGACACATGGCCCTGAATTGATGCAGCACGGACTGGAGTTTGTGCCGGTCTCGAACTCCTTTGCCACCGTGTTCCCTGATCACACCTGGTGTGGCGTCTCCACCGATCTCGCCGCCACGACCGCCCGGATCGCAACCCATTGCGCCGCCGATGCCGCAACGTGGAATCGCCTGATGGCGGACTTCCCCAACGAGGCACCACATCTGTTTGGCCTGCTCGACAGTCCCATGAAAATGCGCGCACTTGCCTTTTGGACGATCAAGTTCCTACGCGCGAAGGGCCTCGGTGGCACGCTCGACATGGGGCAGTTTCTGCTCCAGTCGCCGCGCCAGTGGCTGACGCAAACCTTCGAGTCACCGCACGTCCAGGCCATGCTTGGCGCCTGGGGCCTGCATCTCGATTTTGCCCCGGACATCACAGGGGGCGCGATCTTTCCCTACATCCAGGCCATGGCCAGCCAGGCTCACGGGATGGTTCTCGGCAAAGGTGGTGCCGACACGATCATCCGTGCCATGGTCGCCACGATCGAGACCCACGGCGGCAGCGTCGAAACCGACGCAGCCGTCACCCGCATCCTGCACGCAAACGGCAAAGCGCACGGCATCGAACTCGCAGATGGCCGCACGATCACCGCCACACGTGCCGTCATCGCCGGAGTCGCCCCACGCGCACTCCCACTCCTGACCGGCACCTCCAGTGCGTTCGACGCAAAGATGACCGCCTACACCTATGCCCCCGGCACCATGATGATCCATCTCGCGCTCCGCGATCTTCCCGACTGGAATGCGGGTCACGAGGTGCAATCCTTTGCCTATGTCCATATCGCTCCCAGCCTCGATCAGATGGCGCGCACCTATCAACAGGCCGTTGCAGGCCTCTTGCCGGACGAACCGATCGTGGTCGTCGGCCAACCCACCACCGTCGATCCCACCCGCGCACCCGCCGGCCAACACGCGATCTGGCTGCAGGTTCGCATGGCCCCTGGCACGATCACCGGCGACGCAGGGGGCGAAATCACCTCGACCGACTGGGCGCAGGCTGGAGAGCCCTTTGCCTCACGCGTGCTCGATATCTTCGAATCGCACGCCCCCGGCACCCGCGCAAAGATTCTTGGCCAGCGCGTCGTCACCCCCCTGGAACTGGAGCAAGACAACCCGAACCTCGTCGGCGGCGACCAGGTTTGCGGTAGCCATCACATGAGTCAGCACTATCTCTTCCGCCCCGCTCGCGGCCATGCGGACGGCTCCACTCCGATCAAGAACCTTCACCTCACCGGAGCCGCCGTCTGGCCCGGTGCGGGAACCGGCGCAGGATCGGGATTTCTTCTCGCCCGGAGCCTGGTCGGAAAATAACTCCGGCTTAGAACGCGAATCACAATGAGACTTGTGCCGCTGGGGCGCGCTCCGGGGTCGCCGACAAGCGCTAGGTCGAGATGACCTGAACGCGCGGAACGGGATAGAAGGCCGGGTACACCTGGCTCTTATCCGCGGCGTCCACGTACGGGTCGTTCCAGACAAACGACGCTGCGGTGCCGCAGTACTGGTACACCGGCGTCTGGTAGGTAGCGGCCTTCGCCGGCCACCCCACTGCGATCGGGAAGTTCCCGGCCTGCGTGTCCGGTAGCCCTCCCGCGGTAGCCGTCCACGTCACTAGCCATTGTCGGCTCGCGGTGCGCGTGACCGTCGTCGCCCACCCGGTCACGGCCGTGGGCTTCGCAGATCGCCATCCGCTCCCAAGCAGAATGACGAACTTGGTGGTGGCCAAACCCGAAGGACAACCGTGTGGAATCGTGAGCGTGAGCGTGCCGTTTGTCCCGGCGCCGGCGCTCTTGCCGGAGAGGCCGAGCGTCCCGTGCGCACCGGCTGTCGCCGTCACAACGAGAGAGGCGACAAGGATCACCAGTACGGCCGCAAAGCGGGCACTAAAGGCGAGCAGCCGACGATCACGACGATGCACAGCCGTCACGATACCGCAAACCGAGCTCCTACTTGCGGATAACGAACTCGAGCAGGAGGGCGATCAGCAGCGATCCGGCGGCTACGCCAAAAAAGAGCGGGTAGGCGAGGCCGCCTCCACCGAACTGGGCGATCAGGAAGGTGATTCCGAAGGCCCCGATCGACATACCCAACGCGAACGATGCTGTCGCGACACCCCAGAGAGCGCGATGCCGTGCCGGATCACCTTCGGTGATCTGCTGGCTGCGCAGAAGGAAGGTCGCGATCAACGCCGGCATGGCAAGACCCCCGAGGAAACTCGCGACGGCAAGGCTCACGGTCGAGGAGCTGGCCAGTAGCAGTGCGACCGCGACGAACTGCACACCGATTTCCACCTCCAGTGTGATGCGAAGGCCGATCAACCGCGAGCCGAGGGTGGAGATCAGGGGCCCGATAACCGCTCCAACGCCGTAGAGGAGAAAGAAGTGTGCGCCGACGCTCACGCCACGCCCGAGGTCGCGCGCGATGAAGTCGGCGAGGAAGACCATCTCCGGCACGACGCCGACGGCTACCAGTGCGTACTGCACGCAGAAGAGCCGCGCATGCTCTGATTCTTGCTTGACCACGACTGCGGGCGGCGCCGTGGGCGGCCACATCCGCCACGTGGTCGCTGTCGTCAGCAGTGAGAGGACGCCGAGCACGATCCAGCCAAGCTTGACGCTGCTCTGAAGCACCACCGGCATGAGGACACCGGCGATGACGATGCCGATGGTGAAGCCGTACAGCACCATCTCACCGATGAAGTCGCGCCGGGACTCCGGCACATGGGCAAGGACTACGGGCCCGGCAAGAGCCATGATCATGCCCCCGGCGACGCCCGAGGCAATACGCCAGAGAACGAACCAGATGAAGGGTCGCGAGGAATCGGCGCAGGCGAGGAACGAGACGGCCACCACCAGCATCGCGGCACGAATCACCGTCGTGGCAGAGATCCGGCGTGCAACGTGCGAGGCGCTCAACGCGCCGATCAGATAGCCACCGAGGTTCGCCGCGGCCAGCAACGAGGCGGCGCTCGCACTGAACCAGCCGTCTGCAACGAGCGCCGGTTGCAACGGCGCGAATGCAAACCGAGCGAGTCCAACCCCGACAAGGACAGCACCGATCGCGGCAGCGGTCGCTACGCCGACCCTTACGGCCTGGTCTCCCCGCACACCCGGCTCAGCTTCCGCGCCGATCTTCATCGATGATGACCGCAGGTTGTTGGAACGCAGCCGGACGGACGACATTCGGAGCTATGCCGCTTGACGGACAAGCTCCGGTTCTGTGCCACTACGACGGAAGGACACTGACAAGGACGGATCTCTCGCGTGGCCCGTCGAACTCGCAGAAGAAGATGCCCTGCCACTGACCGAGAGCGAGCATGCCGTCGTCCCTCATCGGGATCATCACACTCGGGCCCATAAAGGCGGCCCGGATGTGCGTTGGCGCATTCTCCTCCCCTTCCTCGATGTGCTCCCACGGCCAGTCGGACGGCACGATGCGCTCGAGGGCTGTCTCGAAGTCGCGGCCGACCGCTGGGTCGGCGTGCTCGTTGATCGTCACCCCGGCGGTCGTGTGCGGCACGTACACGAGCGCGGCCGAACCGCTCTGCCCGACGAGTGCATCCCTGACGAGCTGCGTGATGTCGAGGAGCTGGGTCTGCCGCTCGGTCTGAACCCTGAGCTCGACCACCGAGCTGCTAGAGCGCCGCGCCGGCAGCCGGCGGCGCGCCGATCTCGAGGGGACTCCCGGCACCGCTCGACTCGCGAACGAGGTAGTCCTCGACGAGCATCACGTTGTCCTTCAGACGCTCGACCACCTGAAGGAGGGCCGACATCGAGGAGATCTCCTCACGCTGCTCCTGGAGAAACCAGTGCATGAACTGCTCGGCAACGAGGTCGGTGCTCTCCCGCGCCGTCACGGCGAGCTGCGAGATCTGCTCCGTGACACGCCTCTCCTGATCGAGAGCGAGGGCAACCGGGGCAACGTCGTCCGCAAACACCGTTTGCGGGGCGGCGACGGCGGAGATCGTCACCGGATCGCCCGAGTCGAGAAGGTACTGCACCATCATCATCGCGTGATTTCGCTCCTCGACCGACTGGCGGTAGAAGTGTGCTGCAAGCTGCGGCAGCGTTCGCGCGTCGTAGTAGACGGCTATTGCGATGTACTGCTGCGAGGCGGCAAACTCGTACGCGATCTGCTCGTTGAGTTTTTCACAAAAGGGTGTCATACGGCGGACTCTAGCGTCCCGGGCTAGCATCCCGTCATGGCAGGCATCCCTGAAAGCCTGAAGGGCCGCAGTTACACGCGGGTCTCCGACTGGTCGCGAGAGGAGCTCGAACTCGCCCTCGACCTCGCTGACGAGCTGAAGCAGGAGCGGCTGCGACGCAAGGAGCTCCGGGTTCTTCCCGGCCGCACGATCGGAATGATCTTCCACAAGCCTTCGACGCGCACCAGAGTCGGGTTCGAGGTAGGCATCGCAGAGCTTGGTGGCATGGCTCTCTACCTGCCGGCCTCCGACCTGCAGCTTGCGCGCGGCGAGAGCTACCGCGACACGGCTCTCGTACTCTCCCGCTTTCTGAGCGCCCTCCTGATCCGCACGTTCGACCAGGCCGAGGTGGACACGTTCGCCGAGCATGCGTCGATCCCGGTGATCAACGGACTCACCGATCTCGCCCACCCACTGCAGGCACTCGCGGACGCGATGACGATTCGTGAGCGGCTCGGCGGCCTCGAAGGCGTGCGCCTCACCTACCTGGGCGACGGCAACAACGTCTGTCACTCGCTGATGCGGATTGCGGCGCTCTTCGGCATGCATTTCACGGCCGCGTGCCCGGCCGGCTACGAGCCGTCGGGGGCCGTCGTCATCGCAGCGCAGACCGATGCTCTCGTGAGTGGCGGCTCGGTGAGGGTGACGTCCGACCCGCTCGAGGGCTCTCATGCGGCCGACGTCCTCTACGCCGACGTCTGGACGAGCATGGGCCAAGAGGGGGAGCGCGCGCAGCGGCTTCTCGACCTCGAGCGCTTCAGACTTGATACCAAACTGCTGTCGGTTGCGAGCAGCGAGGCGGTGGCAATGCATTGCCTGCCCGCCCACGTCGGCGAGGAGATCACCGAAGAGGTGCTGTACGGTCCGCGATCGCTCGTGTGGGATCAGGCCGAGAATCGCCTCCACACCCAGAAGGCGATCATGGCTCTCGTGATCCGCTAGCAGGCCCGGTGAGCTTCGACGACCACGTGCAAGCAGCGATCGACTCGCTGCCGCCCCACCTCGCCGCGGCGCTCGAGAACATTGCCGTCGTGATCGAGGACGAGCATCCCGACGAGCCCGACCTCTTCGGTCTCTACGAAGGGATTCCGCTACCGGAGCGCGGCGACATGGCCGGCGAGCTCCCCGATCGAATCACGATCTTCCAGCTGCCGCTCGAGGACGAGTTCGACGACCCGCAGGAGCTCGAGTCCGAGATACGAATGACCGTCCTGCACGAGCTCGGTCACTACTTCGGACTCGACGAGGAGCGCCTGGCCGACCTCGGCTACGCGTGATGCCCGCGGGGCAAGAGTCATCGGCGCGTGCAACGTTGCGTTTCTGTTGCGTCGCTCCTTGTCACGGGAATGTCCAGGTTATGTTCGGCGTTTTGACAGGTATGAACATCATCGAAAGCCTCCACGCAGAGATAGAAGAGGTCAGCAAGCGCCGGTCAGAGCTCTGGGATCAACTGTCCGACGGTCGTAACTCCGACACTGTGAAGCAGATCAGGGAACTCGAGGCCAAGCTCGCGACTCTCTGGGACGAGCACCGCACGCTCAGAGCCCGGATCAGGTTCGGAGAACGCGAGCAGATCGTCAAGCGGGCGCGGGCGCAGGAGCGGCTGGATCGCGTAGCCTGAGCCGCCCCGCTGTGCGAGCGGTGCAACCCGATCTTGCGCCCGCCGTACACTCTCGGCGATGTCGTTCACACGCAGAAGACCACCGACCTCGATCGAACAGGAGCGCACGGCCCTCCGGGAACAGCACGCGGCCCTCGAGGAACTGAAGCGCCAACTGGCCGACCGAGTCGAGGCCGTCCGTGAGCGTGAGGTGGAGCTCCACCATGCACTCAACAACATCGTGACGAGCGAGAAGGAAGCAGCCGCCGCTGCCGCCGCTGCCGCCGTCCATCAGAACGCAGAAGCCGACACGGGAGAGGGCGCCCTCCAGGCAGCACGCCGCGAGCGACAGCTCCTCGAGCGCGAACGCACAATCGGGGAACGCGAGGTGCTCCTCGATGAACGCTCTCACAAGCTCGAGCGCCGCTCGCTCGAGCTCGACGCACGGCACACAAACGCCGAGCCACCTCGTGACCTCGACGAAACACGGCTGGCGCAGATCGAGGCGCGGGTGGCAGAGCTCCGTACCGCGGAGACGCTGTTTCTCCGTACCCGCGTCGAGCTCACGGCGCGAAGTGAGGCGATAGCTGCGCGTGAACAGCTCGTCAGCCGGCGGGAGCGTGAGCTCCACGAGCGAGAGAGGGTCGAGCGGGCACGGGCGGCGGGCCCGGCACTCCCGGAGCGGGGGGAGCAACTCCGCCGTCTGGAGCAACAGCAACGGCAGTCCGGCGAGCAGACGCTCGGGTTTTCGGGTGGGCTGCGGAAACTCGAGCAGGGGACACGACCGCAACGCCCCGGGTCACCGCGCTAGGCTATTGACGCTCGGGGCGTTAGCTCAGCTGGGAGAGCACCGCCTTTGCAAGGCGGGGGTCGCCGGTTCGATCCCGGCACGCTCCACTGGACGACGAGTCGGCCGGCCGCGTGAAGCGGCCGACCGGCTACTCTCGAAGGGATGAGCACCTCTTTTCTCAGAGCACCCGCCGACGGCTTCACGTCGCCGTTTCCGGAGACGCACTTCGACGCGATACTCGTTGTCTCGTTTGGTGGGCCGGAGGGGATGGACGACGTGATCCCGTTCCTGGAGAACGTCACCCGCGGCCGCAACGTGCCCCGTGAGCGGCTCGAGGAGGTTGCACACCACTACGAGCTGTTCGGGGGCATTAGCCCGATCAACGCCCAGAACCGCGACCTCATTGCCGCCCTCCGCACGGAACTCGATGACCACGGCATCGCGTTGCCGATCTACTTCGGCAACCGCAACTGGAACCCGTTTCTTGCCGAGGCGCTCGGCGACATGGCGGCTGGCGGCATCGAGCGGGCTCTCGCGTTCTTCACCTCGGCGTACTCGTCGTACTCGGGGTGCCGCCAGTACCGTGAGGATCTTTTCAACGCGCAGCAGGAGGTTGGTGCACGGGCACCGGAGGTGCTGAAGACGCGGGCCTTCTTCAACCATCCGGGCTGGATCGAGGCGAACGCCGATCACGTGCGGGCCGCGCTCGCAGCATTCCCGGCAGGCGACCGGGTTCATCTTGCTTTCACAGCGCACTCGATTCCGCGCGCAATGGCGCAGTCGTGCCGCTACGAGGATCAGCTCCACGAGTCGGCCCGACTCGTGGCCGAAGCCGTCTCTGTCGGCTCCGGTGACACGTCCCTCGTCTATCAGAGCCGGAGCGGCCCCTCGCGTATCCCCTGGCTCGAGCCCGACATCCTCGACCACCTTCGCATGCTCGCCAAGCAGGGCATCGAGAACGTGGTGATATCGCCGATCGGGTTCGTATCAGACCATCTCGAGGTGCTCTTCGACCTTGACATCGAGGCACAAGAGGTGGCCCATGACCTCGGCCTGAAACTCGTTCGGGCATCGAGCGCATCCACGCATCCCGCCTTCGTGGGAATGATTCGCTCGTTGATCGAGGAGCGGATTGGCACCGCAGTAGGCCGGCCTGCCGTCGGTCGCTATGCGGCGAGCCACGACACCTGCCCGACGGATTGCTGTCTGCCCGGGACCGGCCAACCAAGCCCCTGGGCCTCCAGTGAGGCTAGAGGCTCTCTTCCTCCAGACGGACGCTGAAGGCCAGGCGCCAGTCCTCGTCGCCCTCGCCGTTGATCGAGAGCCGCCATTCGTAGCGACCGCCCGGCTCGAGTGGCAGTGGGCCGGAGTTGACCGCGAGTGGTAGTTCGAGAGGTGTGCCAGGCTTGATCCCGGGGGGCCTCCCCACCTCGAACTCGATGTCGTCCAGGAACACGACGGGCTCGCCGCCGCCATCCCCTTCCCCTTCCTCAACCTCGACGGGTGCCGTCACGGGATTGCCATCGGCATCGACGAGCTCGAGGCGCAGCGTGTGGCGCCGGTTTGCCTGATCCCACGGCACGTGAACGAGGATCGCGATCCCAAACGGCGCGGGGTCGGGTCCGGTGCGTGACCACCCTCCGCCGACGACCGTGAGCTTGCCGTCCGCAACCTGGGCGAAATCTGCGAGAAGCATGGTTACTTTCATGCCCTCTACTCTCGCATAGTCGGGCAACCCGGGGCCACAGAGCTGTCGTGGAGCGTTCCTCCTGGCGACTCGAGGTGCACGGAAATGCACGTTCGAGTGACGTGCTTCACCCACCCACGGGGATCGAGAGACCACACCCAGCCGTCGCTGGTCTACCTAGAAACGTCCTCGCGCGACTTCCCGTGGCAAAGCTCGTCATCGTGATCCCGGCTCTGGACGAGGGGGCGACGATCGGTGATGTCATCTCCCGGGTGCCAGGGCGGATCGCAGGCGTCGTCGTCGTCGAGGTGATCGTCGTTGACGACGGTACGGGAACATCACAGGATCGCGCCTCGCAAGCTCCGTACTCGGCGTACAGCTTGCGGATGCAACCCCGGGCTACCGCGCGTTTACCCGCGAGACCCTTCTGCGCCTCAACGTCGTCTCGCGCTACACCTCCACGCTCGAGACCCTGATCGAGGCGGCCCGACGTCGGCCCGGATACGTTCGCCGCACTCGCTCCGCAACGCACCGATGCGCCTGCCCTGCCGCTCGTGACAGCAGCACCCGATGCGTTCGGCTGGCTGCTGCCGGAGCGGAGCGTTCGCGCACCACGCCCGGGGGCCTGCGGCCTGATCCTGCTCGACGGCTCCCAACGGCTCTACGCACCAGGCCTCGATGCCCACGGCTCCGAGGTTGCACTGTTCGCTCCGGCGTCCTTCATGCCGCCAAACGGCGCGTTGGACACCGGACAGATACTGCTCGTCGCGGGAGTCGTCGTCCGTCGTGCGCGCTAACCGTTCTCGGACAGCAGGCGTTCACTCCGGGCAACGAGAGTCTCGAATCCTGCACGCTCCTCGAGCGAGAGCGGGAAGAGTGGCGAGAAGACGATTGCCGCAGCACCCGTGGCGCAGCCCGCTGCCGTACTCACGGCCGCTGCGATGTCGTCCACGATCAACGCGTCTACCTCTCGACGCGCGAGCAACGGACCGAGTCTGGCGCCCCCGGCCCCGAAGAGGACAACGGAACGGGCTGCGCGTGCGATCTCGTCGCAGGCACGATCGAGGAGCGCCGACTCCTCTGCAGTCGCGTGAACAGCACCGCCACCGGCATCGTCTATTCCTCCTGCGATCAGAACGACGGAGCGATCGGGATACCGGGCAAGGAGTGCGGCGGACTTCATCGGGGTCGCCGCCATCCCGTCGTCCACAACGGGAACGCCGCGCAACGAGGCGACGGGCCGGGCACGGTACGGCAACGACGCGATAGAGCCGACGGCAGCGGCGATGGCGCCGGACGAGACGCCTGACGCTCTCGCGATCGCAGCCGCCGCAACGACGTTTCCCCGGTGGGTAACTCCCTCGGTCAACGGGCCGAGGTCAACCTGCGCACCTGACGGCTCGACGAGGACGACGTTCGAGCCGTGGTCGAGGTACGCACCTTCCCGGGGCGCATGTCGCAGGGAGAACTCCACAACGCGGCCCGGTGCGTCGGCGGCGAACCGCACCGATGCGTCATCTGCGTTGACGACGAGCACGTCGTTGACGCCCTGGTGCAGCACGATCGTCGCCTTTGCCGCTTGGTAGCGCGGGAGGTCACCGTGGAGCTCGAGATGGTCGGGCCAGAACGAGACGACAGCCCCGACCTTCGGGCTGTGGCACATGAAAGCGAGATGCGAGCTTGTCAGCTCGACGAGAAGCACCTGCTGTCGAGAGGCGTCCGTGCCTGGCAACAGATCGAGCAGGTCGGCGGTCGGCCAGAGGTTCCCGGCGCGTGCACCTGCGCTCAGGGCAATGCTCCTTCCATCCGCGCGGAGCATGGAGGCGACGAGCGACGTCGTCGTCGTCTTGCCGGCCGTTCCCGTGATGCCGATCGTCGGGCCCTGCCAGCGCTCGAGGAGAAGGTCTCCAAGACATGAGATGCGCGTTCCCCGGGCGCGCAGCCGCTGTACGCGGGGTGCGGTGTCCGGCGTCCAGACATCGAGGTAGGCGACCTCCGCCCGTCCCGGATCGGCGTCGAGATCGGCATAGGGCTCGACGCTGATCCCGAGGCCGCGCAGCGCCGAGACCTCGGCCGTCTCCGGCTCCGGTGAGGCGATCCGTACCGTCTGCCCTTCGCCTGCGAGCAAGCGAGCGACCCCGCGCGCGTCGGCGTCGAACCCCTCGACGAGCGCCGTCATCGCTCGCAGGCCCGGCGCCACGCATGCGGACGCCGGGCTCGAACGTCCGCTATCGCGTCTGCGGGAATCCGAGATCCACCCTGCTCGTGGCAGGGTCGGGCCAGCGGCTCGTGACGACCTTCCCACGCGTGTAGAAGTGGATGCCGTCGGGTCCGTAGATATGGCTGTCGCCGAAGAGAGATGCCTTCCAGCCACCAAAGGAGTAGTAGGCGACGGGAACCGGGATCGGCACGTTGATACCCACCATGCCGACGTTGACGTCGAACTGGAACTGACGGGCAACACCCCCGTCACGGGTGAAGATCGCCGTGCCGTTGCCGTAGGGATTGTCGTTGACGAGCTTCAGCGCCTCGTCGTAGGTGCCGACGCGAACGACCGACAGCACCGGCCCGAATATCTCGTCGCGGTAGCAATCCATGTCCGTCGTGACGCCATCGAGCAGCGAGACCCCGAGGAAGAAGCCATCACCCCCGGGCACCGACTCACGCCCGTCGGCAAGCAGTCTCGCACCCTGCTGCGTCCCCGAGTCGAGATAGGACGCCACCTTGTCGCGATGCGCCTGCGTGACGAGCGGGCCCATCTCCGAGGCCGGGTCCATTCCGTCTCCGACGGTGATCGCGGGAAGACGCTCCTGGATTGCCGCAACCAGGGGATCCGCCACGTCTCCGACGGCGAGGACAACCGAGACCGCCATGCACCTCTCGCCTGCCGAGCCGTACGCAGCACTGACGGCCGCATCCGCCGCCATCGAGATGTCGGCGTCGGGAAGGACGATCATGTGGTTCTTCGCGCCACCGAGCGCCTGCACCCGCTTGCCGTGCTTCGTCCCCGTCTCGTAGATGTAGCGCGCGATCGGGGTCGAGCCGACGAAGCTGAGCGCCGACACGTCGGGATGCTCGAGCAGCGCGTCCACCGCCACCTTGTCGCCGTGGACGACGTTGAAGACGCCGTCCGGCAGGCCCGCCTCCTTGAGCAGCTCGGCGGTGAAAATCGACGCCGAGGGATCCTTCTCCGACGGCTTCAACACGAACGTGTTGCCACACGCGATCGCCGGAGCCCACATCCACATCGGAACCATCGCGGGGAAGTTGAACGGCGTGATCCCCGCGACCACGCCCACGGGCTGCCGGATCGAGTAGACATCTACACCCGTCGAGGCCTGCTCGGAGAACTCTCCCTTGAGCAGCGTGGGAATACCGCACGCGAACTCGATTACCTCGAGGCCCCTCGTCACCTCGCCCATTGCGTCGGAGAGCACCTTCCCGTGCTCGGCGACGAGCAGCTTTGCGATGTCCTCCTTGTGCGTGTGAACGAGCTGGCGGATGTTGAACATCAGCTCCGCTCGCCGGGCGAGCGAGACCGTGCGCCAGGAGACGAACGCCTCCTTCGCAACCCGCACGGCGGCACCGACCTCGTCGGCCGATGCAAGGTCAACGGCACCGGTCTGCCGGCCGGTTGCCGGATTGAAGACCGGACTCGTTCGGCCCGATGTACCGGCTACGCTACGGCCGCCGACCCAGTGATGGATGGGCGCGATAGCGTCGTCGGACGTTTCCCCGGCGCGCTCACCCGACGCCGATGCGAGTTCTGTCATGTCTGCCTCCTGGAGATGTGCCGACATGGTATCTCGTCTGTCCCCCCCGGCTGCGGCGAACGGAGCGAGCGCGGCCCGCATCCTCGAGGCTCGTCTCCCGAGGCGCGCTCCTGCACTCCTCGTGCTCTAGGTCAGGAGTCCGGCCTCCGCAAGGGGGCGGCGTGCCCAGGCGAACGTCTTCGCGTACCAGCCTTCGAGAGGCTGCAACGTGACCCCCGCACCCGAGGAATGGGCGAACCATCCGTTCCCGATGAAAATACCGGTGTGGCCGACCTCCGCCGCAGACGACCGCGGGCCCTTGCTGCCGAAGAAGATGACGTCACCCGGTTGCAGTCCGTCGATCCCGATCCGGGCCGGCTGTTTCACCTCGGCGCTCATCGCGTAGGTCGTCCTCCCCTTGAGCATGTCGCTCAGGAGAAGCGCGCCGGGATACGGCTTCGTCTTGTACACCCGCCAGACAAATCCCGAGCAGTCGAAGCCGCCCGGAAGCGTGACCGTTCCGCCGGGCGCAGTGGCGCTCCAGAGCTGCTGCGTTCTCTCCGAGGTACCGGCCCAGACGTAGGGATACCCGACAAACCGAAGAGCCCGCGTGAGAACCAGGCGCTGCCAGTCGCCGGTCTCGGGGATCGAGAACGTCTGACTGACCTGGTCGATCCAGGTGATCTGTCCCGCCGTCAACGCCAGCGCGCGCGCCAGCGAATAGGCCGCTTCTGCCCTTGTTGCAGGCTGCTGTGGCAGAAGTTCGAGCTCGTCCGACCCCAGCGGATGGTTGACCCGGAGGCCGAGCAGCCGGGCAACCGTCTCTGTCCCGAGCATGGATGTCGGAGCGAGTCCGGCGTCGCGAGCCGCAATCCGGATCCTCCGCGCAGCGGGCGTCAGCCCGAGCGCGCCCACGAGCTGTGCGTCGAGCTCGCGGATCGTCACGAGGTGACCTGGATCGGCGGGTGCGACAGGGCTTTTACCCCAGGCGATGAGCGCTGCTGCCAGCTCACCCCGCGTGAGCGGGTCGTCGGGACGAAAGGTGGCGGGGTCGATGCCCAGGATCGATGCCGCCGTGACAGCCCTGATCTGCGCGCTGGCCCACGATACGACGACGGGCGGTACCGATTCACCGGGGACGACGGTGAATGGCACGGCAGGGAGTGCCGCAGTGGAAGCGCCCGCCACGCCGAGCGCAACGAGAAGGGTTGCAAGGAACGTGAGCATGCGTCGCATGTCCCGTGTATCGGGCAGTTCCCCCGGGGACTTGAGCCGCCCCAGGCCGGTGGAGGGCAGATACGCAAAGGGGCTATCTCTTGCACGTTGATGAACGATGGCGGGCGAGGGCGCGCCCGGTCGCTACGGTGACTCGGTGCTCCGGCGACTGAAGCCACTCCTCCTCACCCTCACGGCGCTCGCGGTGCTGGTCGCAGGCGCAACGGCTGCCGCTGCGACCCGCCCGGCTGCACCGGCAACCGCGGGCCCGACGGTCACGGGTGGGAAGGCCTCGCTCGCCGCTCTCCGTGGCAGGCCGGTGTTCATCAATGTCTGGTCATCCTGGTGAGGCACGTGTCAGGGCGAGGCAGTTGCCTACGCACGTTGGGTGAAGCAGCAGGGCAAGGCCTACGGTTTCCTCGGCCTTGACGCCGGTGACGCGAACGCCGACGGACGCGCGTTCCTGAAGCGTTATGGCTGGACGTGGCCTTCGATCGCCGATCCGCAGAGAACCCTCTCGCGCCGATTTGGGGCGAACTCCCAGCCGGCCATCCTGCTGATCGACGCGCAGGGCCGGTTCGTTGCCGGCTTCCAGGGACGGGGAACGCCCGCGCGCTGGAACGATCTGAAGCGCAAGCTCCGCTCGCCGTAGGACGTCGAATGTGAGGCCGTCATGGCAGGATGACCCGATGGCCTCCGACGAAGCCCTCCTCGGTGCTCTGCAACACGCCGAAACCGCCACACCGGAGGAGCGGTTCGTTCTCCTCTGCTTTCTCGCCGGACGCGGCGTCACCCCGGACGTGCTGGAGCTGAGCGCAGCTCTCCGGCGCTCCGAGCTACTCCTCGCAGCAGGCGGTGACCCGCGTCGCCCGCTCGAGCTCTACGGCCGTGCGGTGACCGCTCTCGCAGGTGACCTGGACGACCCCCCGCTGCGCGCACAACTCGCCGCGGGTCTTGCCTCGCTCAGCCCTCTCGTCAGGGGCCTCTCGGCTACCACCGCGGCCGTGTCACAGCTCCGCCACGATGCGGGCCTCGCGTGGCAGTGCTACGCGATGGCCCTGCTTGCAGAGGTGCTCGCCGACACCGGGTGAGCCAGGCCTGCGTCGAAAGGCTCTCGCCGCTGGCAACGACCTCGATCCGCCCCTTCGATGCCTCCTGCAGCGGAAAGGTGGCTCGCGTACCGCAATCGTCTTCGGCTTCCGGGCCGACGAGGCTGGTAGAATCACCAAGCGGCTGCCTCGGAGCCCCGCTCCGGGCCGCATGCTTGTCGTCAGATCGACGCGACAGCCATCTCTGACAACCGCGTGCCGTCGCGGCACCGATCGAGGAGTCCGACCTGCGCGTGCAAGATGTAAATCCTCCCGACCTGACCCTCGGCCCGACATTGCGCCACCTCTACCCGCTGTGGCGCGAGCAATGGCGTCTCGTCACCGTCGGGGTCTTCTGTGCACTCGCCTTCACGGGTCTCTCGTTGGCGATCCCGATCCTGATCCAGCGCACGATCGACGATGCGATCGATGGCGGCGGTGACACCTCCCTCCTCCTTCGCTACCTCGGCCTGATGCTCGTGATCGGAGCGCTGCGCTTCGGCGTCAACTTCATGCGCCGCTACGCGGCTGCCCGTATCGGCATCAGGGCCGAGGCACGGTTGCGCGGGATGATGTACGACGCCTACCTCCGCTTCCCGCGCGCCTTCTACGACAGGCATGCGACCGGCGAGGTGATCTCCCGCGCGACGAACGACATCTACCCGGTGCGTTACTTCATCGGCTGGGGTGTCATCCAGGCGATGCAAAGCGCGATGATGCTGATCGGCGCTGCCGTGGTCCTCACCTCTGTCAACGCCAGGCTCGCGCTCTACGCAGCCCTCGCGATGCCCGCGGTTGCGGCGCTCACCTACGTCTTCGCACACAGGGTTCACCCCGTCTCACGCGCCGTCCAGGCGAGAAAGGGGAACCTGACCGAGGCAACCGACGAAGCGGTGATCGGGATCGAGATGGTACAGGCGTTCGGTCGAGAGAACGACGTTCGCAGCCGGTTTGGCAACAGGGCAGATGCTCTGCGCGGTGAGACGATGCGGCAAGCGGGAATGGAGGCGCGGTTTCTTCCCGGCCTGATCTTCCTTCCGACGCTCGGAATCGCCGCCGTCCTCTACTTCGGCGGCAAGGATGTGATAGCCGGAACACTGACGATCGGTGAGCTCACGCTGTTCACGACGCTGCTGCTGCAGCTCGTGTGGCCGCTCGAGGCACTCGGCTGGATCATCAACCTCGGCCAGCGGGCGACGGCCGCGGCGTCCCGCTCGTTCGCCTGGCTGACCTTGATCGAGCCTCTCGCCGAAACGGCACATCCCGTTCATCTCCCGGATGGCCCTCTGGCGATCCGGTTCGAGAACGTCCACTTCAGATACGGCGTCGGCAGTGAGGTGCTCTCCGGCATCGAACTCGACATCGTCCCCGGCGAGATTGTCGCTGTGTGCGGAGCGACCGGAGCCGGAAAGACCTCCCTGCTCAACCTGCTGCCGCGGTTCTATGACCCCACCGAGGGCCGCGTGCTGATCGGAGGGATCGACAGCCGCGATGTGGCGCTGCAGGAGCTCCGCAGCGCCGTGGCTCTCGTGACGCAGAAATCCGTTCTCTTCTCCGTGCTCCTGCGTGACAACCTGCTCGCGGGCCGCCCCGACGCAGACTGGGCCGACGTGCTTGCCGCCTGCGAGGCCGCGGGCGTGGCCGCCTTCGTCAACAGCCTCCCGAACGGCTACGACACGCTCATCGGCGAACGCGGGGTCAACCTCTCCGGGGGCCAGCGCCAGCGCGTCGCCCTGGCCCGGGCGCTCGTCGCCCGGTCGCGGGTGATCGTGCTCGACGACCCGTTGTCGGCCGTTGACACCGAGACCGAGCGCCGCCTCGTGGCGACCCTCCGTCCTGCAGTGCTGGGGCGCACCGTGCTGATCGCCGGGCAGCGCCTCTCGACCATTCTCGTCGCAGACCGGGCGATCGTCCTGAAGGACGGCCTCGTGGTCGAGAACGGAGCCCCTGGCGACCTGCTGCGCCTCGGTGGCGCCTTCACCGACCTCTTTGGAGACGAGGCACGTGCCGCATAAATCCCGCACCGGGCTGTCTCGCCTCGGCCACTACACCGTCGGCCGCCGGAGGCAATTTGCCATTGTCATCTTCCTTGCAGCCGTCTCCGCCGCCGCACCCGTCGTCGGGTGGGCGATCATCGGGGATGCGATCGACAGCGGAGTCCAGGCTGATAATCCTTCACGGCTCACGGTTGACGTCGTCCTCTACGTCGCTGTCGGCCTGACCGCCTGGATCCTCGGGTCGTTGACCTGGCAGATGCTTGCAAAAATCGGCCAGCAGATCGTGCTCGATCTGCGCCGTGACCTGTTCGGGCACCTCACGTCGCTCTCGCTCCGGTACTTCTCGCAACAGAAAGCGGGCTGGCTCATCGCGCGCCTGACGAGCGACGTCGATGCACTCTCCGATGTGCTCAACCAGGGTCTGACAACGCTCGTGATCAACTCGATGACTCTGGTCGCCGCGATCATCGGGCTCTTCGTCCTCGACTGGCGACTCGGCGTCGTCGCGCTCGTCATCCTCCCTCCGGCCATCGTCGCTACGCGGTGGTTCCAGGCCACGTCGCTCATCGCCTTTGCCGACGTGCGCACCCGGATCGCGATCGTCACGGCCCAGCTGGCAGAGTCCGTCTCCGGCATGGCGGTGATCCAGGCCTTTGGTCGCGAGCGCGCGTTTCAGTCCGAGTTCGCCGGCCTGAACGAGGAAAACCGCATCTCGAACGTCTACGCACAGAAGCTCTCGTCGTTCTTCTTCCCTGCAATCGAATTCCTCGGCGTGATCGCCACGGTCTGTGTGCTCTTTGCCGGCGCGAGAATGATCGGCGCCGGCTCGCTCGAGATCGGAACCCTGATCGCTGCGCTGGGGATGCTTCAGCTCGTCTTCCAACCACTCCAGGAGCTGTCGGAGCTCTACGGCCAGGTGCAGGCAGCAAGCGCCGCAATGACCAAGATCTCGACCGTGCTCGATGCGGAGCAGGACATCACCGACCGCGAAGGAGCGCCCGAGCTCGGCCGGATAGCAGGCCATCTCCAACTCGAGAACGTCGTCTTCGCCTACGGTGATGACCCCGTTATCCACGGCATCTCGATCGACGTTCCGGAGGGTGGATGCGTCGCCCTCGTCGGCGAATCGGGTGGCGGCAAGTCAACGACCGCGAAGCTCATCGCCCGGTTCTACGACCCTCTCGAGGGATCGGTCAAGGTGGACGGCATCGACCTCCGGGACATCCAGCTCGGGTCGCTACGCCGACAACTCGGCGTCGTCCTCCAGGATCCCTTTCTCTTCAGCGGCACGATCGCCGACAACATCCGCTTTGGCCGCCCCGAGGCGACCGACGAGGAGGTCGCCGCGGCGGCCCGGGCAATCGGTGTAGACAGGGTCACCGCACGATTCGAGGATGGCCTCGCTCACGTCGTACGCGAAGGCGGATCGGGCCTTTCGGCAGGCGAACGGCAGCTGATCTCGATCGCACGAGCCCTGCTCGCGGACCCGCGAATCCTGATCCTCGACGAGGCGACCTCGAACATCGACCGCCCGAGCGAGATCCTGATCGAGAAGGCGTTCGACACGCTGCTCCGCGGACGAACGTCCGTGATCATCGCCCACCGCCTCGCGACGGTGCGGCGGGCCGACGAGATTCTCGTCATCGAGCACGGATACGTCACGCAGCGCGGCACCGAGGCGAAGCTGCTCGCCGAGGACGGCCCGTTTCGCCGACTTGCAGAAACGATGCACGGCGCACCCGTCAGCGATGTCGCGTAGATGCCTCGGCGTCGGTGTGAGCGCGTACTCGACCTGCCTGCGCTCTCTTGCTCCCGACCACGGCACGAGAGATCCACAGCACGCAATGCCGCATCGCGGCAGACTTCCCGTTCAGCTCAAACTTCTGATTGACCGGCGCCTCGCGACAGACCTACGGGGTCGAACGGCCACCCTGGGGCGTTCTACCTACTCGCCCCAGTCAAAATCGCGCGAGCGACCACTCCAGAGGTCTTCTTCGAGCGCCGGAGCTTCGGCGTCCACGACGTTCTCGACCGTGTCCTCGCCGGGCCAGGGCAACGCAAGCGACTGCAGTTCGATGGCGGACTCACCGTCGAGGGTCTCCTCGATGCGGGCCTGCTCCTCGGACTTGAACAGCGGGTGGTTCTCGAATGGATCCTCGATCTGATAGCCGTCGAGAGGCATCTCACCATCGAGATCGGCATTCTGCTTCTTCAGCTCCAGGTGATCCTGAATAACGCTGGCAAACGGTGATACGGGAGACTGCGTTTCGAAATCAACAGCCATAGAACCTCCTGGCTCGGGGACAGAACGGGGGGACACAGAATCTGGCCCCACATGGAATCGTAGCCGATCCGCTGGCCGCATGGACTCTCATGCTCAAATGCCGTACCCGGTGCGACTCGATTCCGGGGTATCATGATCCGCAGATGCCGCGACCGATCCCGACGAATCCGGTGGCCGCCGGCTGGCTCGCCTACCGCATGTGGCAAAAACTTCCACCCGCTCAGCAGCGCCTTCTGCTGCAGGCAGCCCGTACACATGGCCCCCGCGTCGCCGCTGCTGCGACGTCTGCTGCTGTAGCAGCAGCAGCCAAGACGCGCCGGCGAACCTGATCCCGGCTGCGGACGTGTCGCACCGCCTGCGTCGTTCAGAGCGAACCGGTTTGCCCGAAGAGCCGATCAGCCTTCGGGGGCACCAAGGGCGACCCGGACGATCCGATCCTGCTCGAGCTGGTGCGCGGTGGGATATCCCTCGCTCGGAGATGCCTGCCACAAGCGGCCGGCGTATGTCACACCGGGAACCGATGAGCTCGACCGCGCTGCGTCTTCGAGGCGATGCCTGATCGAGCGCCATGCCCCCATGTTCTGGGGCTCCTCCTGAGCCCACACGATCTCCTCGAGCCGCGGCAGGCCTGCGAAGAGTTCGGCCACGGCCTCGACCGGAAACGGGTAGAGCTGCTCGAGTCGTGCGACAGCGACTCCGGACGCCAGCGCGCGCGCTTCATGGCCGACGATGTCGTAGTAGAGCTTCCCGCTGCAGATGACGAGCCTCCGCACGTCGCTCCCGGCCCCTGCATCCGGGATGACCGGCAAAAACGCGCCCTCGGAGAGATCCTCGAGGGTTGATGAGGCCTGCTTCAGGCGCAGCAGGCCCTTGGGCGTCATGACGATCAGCGGCCGCGCGATGACGTCGAGCGCCTGTCGTCGAAGCAGGTGGAAGAACTGCGCCGCCGTCGTGCAGTTGACGATCCGGATGTTGTCCTGCGCCGCCTGCTGTAGAAACCGTTCGAGTCGTGCGCTCGAGTGCTCAGGGCCGTTGCCCTCGTACCCGTGAGGGAGCAGCAGGGTGAGTCGCGATGTCTGGCCCCACTTCGACCGTCCCGCCACCACGAACTGGTCGATCACGATCTGGGCACCGTTGACGAAATCGCCGAACTGTGCCTCCCAGAGCACGAGTGCATCGGGTGCCGCGACGGAATACCCGTACTCGAACCCGAGTGCCGCATACTCCGAGAGCGGTGAGTTGTAGATCTCGAAGGATGCAGCTGCCGTGGTGATATTCTTGATAGGTGCGTACGTCTCACCGGTGGTCGGGTCGTGCAAGACGAGATGCCGATGGGCGAACGTGCCGCGCTCGGTGTCCTGGCCCGAGAGCCGGAGTGGGATGCCGTCCTCGAGCAGTGACGCGAAGGCGAGAGCCTCACCCTGGCCCCAATCGATCCCGCCCTCGTCGATCACCTGGTGGCGGCGGTCGAGTTGCTTCGCGAGCTTGTGATTGATCGTGAAACCCTCCGGTACGGACAGCAGTTGGTCGTTCAGAGCGCGCAGGCGGTCGGCCGTGACAGCCGTATAGACCGGACTGCGGGACATCGACTCCCGGGCCTCGACGGCGACCACCACCGGAGCCACTCCGCTGCTGATCGAGGTTCGGAGCTGATCGTGCGCGCGACGAAGAGTGGCCGTCACATCGGCGACGTATGCCTCGCACTCCTTCTCGGTAACCACGCCGTCCTTCACGAGTCGCGTTGCGTAGTGCGCACGGACGGTCGGCTGCCTCAGGATCCGCTCCACCATCAGAGGCTGGGTATACGAAGCGTCATCCTGCTCGTTATGGCCGAACCGGCGGTAGCCGACCAGATCGATCACGAAGTCGTGTCCGAACTCGACCCGGTAGGCGAGTGCCAGCCTCACAGCCGACAGGGCCGCCTCGGGGTCGTCGGCGTTGACGTGGACGATCGGGACGTCGAACCCCTTGGCGAGGTCGCTCGAGTATCGCGTAGACCGACTCTCCGTCGGGTCGGTGGTGTAGCCGATCTGGTTGTTCGTGATCAGGTGCAGCGTCCCGCCCGTCGAATACCCCTCGAGCGACTGGAGGTTCAACGTCTCCGCGACGACGCCTTGCCCCGGAAAAGCGGCATCACCATGGATCAGGACAGGGAGCGCGACCGAGGGATCATGAAACCCCGCACCGCTCGAACGATCCGTCTGCTCGGCCCGGGCGCGACCCTCTACAACGGGATCTGCCGCCTCGAGGTGGCTCGGGTTGGGAACGATCACCACGTCTATCTCGCCGGCGTCGGTGAGGCGTGTACCCGAAGCCGGGAGATGATATTTGACGTCTCCGGTGCCACCTTCGGGATCGACAACCAGTGCGTCCATCGACCGCTCGCCCTCGAACTCCCGCAGGATCGACTGATACGACCGGCCAACGGTGTGCACGAGTGCATTGAGCCGTCCCCGATGTGCCATGCCGATCACGACCTCGTGCGCTCCGGCGGCGGCGGCAAGGGCGATGGCCTCGTCAAGCATCGGCACGAGGGAATCGAGGCCCTCGAGAGAGAACTGCTTCTGCCCGAGGAATGACCGACGCAGGTACTGCTCAAACCCCTCTACCTCGGACAGGCGTTGGAGGAGCGCCCGGCGCTTCTCTGCGGGAAGCGGCTGCCGGAAGCGTCCCGACTCGATCGCCTGCCGCAGCCAGACGCGCTCCGCATGATCCGAGATGTGCTCGATCTCGTAGGCCATCGACCCGGTGTACACATCCCGGAGGAGTGGCAATGCCTCGAGCAACGTCTCTCCCTCGACGTAGAGACGGAGAAGCGACGCCGGCAGTCGGGCCTGCAGCGTCGGCGTGAGCACGGGCACGAGTCGCGATTCGTCGAGTGCAGGATCGCCGATCGGCTCCGAGCCGAGTGGATCGAGTCGCGCCGCGAGATGGCCGTGCATCCGATAGGCCTTGACAAGTGCCATGGCCGCCGCGACCCCGCCGAGAAGTGTCTCGTCAACCACCGCTGGGGCCGTCGCAAGCCCCTGGCCGGGTTCGACCGGTACGCGAAGCCCTGTCCCGGCCGGCGTGGGTGCTGCCAGGTCGAGGCCGGATGGTTCCGGCGTAACGGTTGCGGGTGCGATTGCGGCTGGGGGCGGAGTCACCGGATATGCCACGAACGCTTCGCCGGGCGGCTGGGGGGAGCGTGCGACAGCCGGCGCCTCTACGGCCACGGGAGCGATCGACACGGCGCTCGGCCGGTCGAGCACGAACGCGTCAGCAAGCTCTGGCTGCGTTGGGGGAAAGGCCTCTCGGTCAAGCTCGAATAACGCACGCCACTCGTCGGGAACGCTGTCTGGCGCATCGAGATAGGACTCGCGCATCTCGGCGACATACCCCGCGTTGAGGCTACTCGGGTCGATGCGGCTCACGCGACCTGCTGCACCGGGCCTGACCGACGTGGCCGCACTCAGATCAGAGGATTCTCGGTGATCACGGCGAGTGTCATGCCGATCACCCATGCGACCATTGCAAACAGAACGGCCTTGAGGGCAAGCGACTGATAGCGCTCGCTCAATCTCGCCGCTACGAGCGCCAAAATGACCGCGACGGTCTCCGTCCGCACGGGTCGGGCATCGAACTCCAGCAACAGCCCGAGGCCCATCGCGATCGCAGAGAGCACGATCGATGCGACGGCGAGCAGACCGGCAACGACATCCGCCGCCGAGTGACGATCGTTCGAACTCTCGATTGTGCTCACGGGCGCACCGTACCCCTTGGCGCAGAAAGAGCGGCGCGACTGCCGCGGCCCGGGGTGTGTGGACGACTCGGGCGCCTACTCCGTGTCGACCGCCGACGCGGGGAACTCCCGGGCACGGGGGTGTCAGACACGGGGGTGCCGGCGACCACGGCAACGCCAACGGTGTCCTCCGGCTCTGCCCGGATCGCCCACCAGACGACGAAGCACAGGTAGACGATCGGGATCTTCAGGACGACCAGCATGAAAAAAATCTCCCAGCCCATGAGAATTTATTCTACGTGATCGCGATGACGGCCGGAGCGAGTCCTGATCAACTGCCCCGCCGCAAGATTCGCGATGCCCCCCAGCAGAGCAACGAGCAAGAGACCGGAGCCGAACGTCGTGACGGCCGTCGCCGTCTCGCGGGCAACCGAGACGACCACGAAGGGCCCGAGTCCGATGTCGAGGGATCTGCCGGCAGCCTGGGCTGTCACCGCGAGTGCTGCGGCAATCGTGTATGCGAGTACCGCGACCGCGACCGCGCCAAGAGCAAAGGCTTTCAGATTCCGCATGCAACCCTCCCGTCGCCGCCGATCATGGTCAGTGAAAGCGCGTGTGCCGTGAGCGGGAGCCCCAGGATCACGAGACCCGGCGTACCAATCGCCACGCCGGAGACCACGAACGCCAACCCGACCATCACCACCACGCCGGGGCCACAAAGGGCGACGAGAGCCCGCCGCCTCTCACCGACCGGGGCATGCAACACGAACGTTCGACGGCCACGGAGGACGAGGGCGCTCGGAACGCCTCTCAGCGATGCAACGTGGCCGGCCTCGTGAAGCCCCAGGCCTATTCCCGTCCCGGCCCCGAGCGCAATCGCGAGGAGGAAGACGCTCCCTGTTGCTCCAGCTACCGCCGCAAGCTGCAGGGCAACCGCGGTTGCGAGGAGAGCGACAATGGCGATCCGCGGCCCGGCCGCTGTGAGCGCGCTAGCGAGAGCGCGCGGCACGCTCCGGGTATCGAGCGAATGCCGACGCGCAAGCGGGATCGGGAATGCCCCGGCTGGCGCCAACCGCAGAGCGAGAGCAACCCAGTCGGCCAGACGGCGGATGCGAGGTCCACGCTGGACGATGTTGACGAGGGCGAGCGTGTTGAGCGCCCATGCGAATCGAAGCACGTCGAGCCGGGCCGCCTCGAGCGGGAGTTCGAAGGCGTCCGAAAGCTCGCGCACGATCATGCCGAGCGGACAGCCCACCCGACCGAGAACAAAGGCTCCGCTGCCGTTGAGCGCCCAGCTGTCGCCCCGCACGATGTCTTCCAGGCGTCCCTCCCGCAGCAAAACGCCGGAGGGAAGATCCACGCTGTCTGTATCGGCGATCACTGCGTTCCGATCTCGAGGCGGTAGCGAAGACTCAGGAGTGCAGCACTGATAAGGGCTCCGCAGACAAGAACGACGACCGCCGGGCCGGGGAGCCCCAGAGACGTGAGCCGCGGAGCGATGAGGCCTACGACAAGCGATGCTGCGACCGCAACCGCAGCAAAGACGGCAAAGGAGCTCAGCTGATCACCGACTCCCTCTCCGCTCCACAGAGCGAGCGAGCCCGCGATCGTCGCGACTGCCGCGCCTGCGACGACAACGACGGCGACGAACTCCAGAGCGCGCCAGGATGCGCCCGATCCAGCGGCAGCGACCGCGGCCACGATTACGACAGGAACAGCCGCTCCCAAGAGACCGACGTACCAGGCGGTCGCAATGATCGACGGGCGGCCGTGAGGAGAGCTCCACCACATCCAGTACCCGGTCGAGAGAACCCCGCAGACCGCGAGGGGACCGACGACGGAGCCGAGCAGAGTGGTTGTCGCCGCGAGCAGGAATGGGGCCGGTGCCTCGGCTCCGGCAGCGACCGCGACCACAGCGCCGACGGCGCCAAACCCGAGCGCCGCAAGGTTCGCGAGCCGCACGTCGTCTCGTCGCACGATGAGCGAGGAGACAGCGGCAGGAACGGGAATGCGCCAGGCAAGCCCGAGGCGTCTTCGCCGTCTCACGGGCGACCGCCGCTCCGGGCGGCTAGCGGCGAGCACGATCCACAGGAAACCGAGTCCCGCGGCCGTGCTACCCGCTGCGGCGATGCCCTCCCAGGCAGGGCCCGACCCGGCTAGCGCGCGGCCAACCGGGGCGAGCATGCCGAGAGGTGCTGCTCCCGCGAGTACCCCGATTACCATCCAGGCTCCGACCCCGGCTCCCACTCCGAGAGGCCGGGCCCACTGCCCCCGACCGGCGGCCTGCACGCCTTCTGCAACGACGGCTCCCGCCGGAAAGGACGAGACGACCGCGAGAGCGAGAGCCACTCCCGCGAAGCGTCCACCCGGAAGCTCCCCGGCAAAAGCGAGGCAGAAGGAGACGAGGGACGGAAGCAGCGTGAGTGCTGACAGAAAAGTCGGGAAGAGCAGACCCGCAGTGACCGCGGCAAGATCACCACATGGGCCGGCCGCGATCTGCTGGCCGAGCGCTTCTCGCGTCGGGAGCGACATGGCCAGGGCTGCTCCTGCTGCAGCTGCGGCGAGAGCCGGGCCGAGTACGAGTGCCGTGGCAATATCCTCCGAGCTACCGGAGGAGACGATCTCGATACCGACGGCGCGGCCGATGCGAACGAGAGCGAGCGGCGCAAGTGCGACAAGAATCACGACGAGGGCAGCAGGGAGCGGAGCAGCCGCGGCCATCGCACGCAGGCGCCGCGCCTGGCACAGGGCCACGGCCCTACAGAGCTCGAAACGCATCTCTGACCCTCGGTCGAAGTCGGCTGTCCCCGAGCGCAGCGAGAAACACGTCCTCGAGGGAGTCGGCAGAGTGGCGTGCACGCAGCGCCGATGGTGCGCCACGGTCGATGACCACCCCCCGGTGGAGAAGGACGATCTCGTCGCAGACGTCTCCCGCGAAGTGGAGGTCTTGCGTCGCGAGCAGAACGCCGCACCCGCGCGCGGCAAGAGCGGCAAGAGCCTCACCGAGAACGACGACCGCTTCGGGGTCGAGGGTTGCAGTAGCCTCGTCTACGAGGATGAGCGGAGCACCGAGCGAGAGAGCGGCAACGGCACTCGCCTGTCTCCGGAGCCCGCGCGAGAGTGTGCCGAGACGTTGCTCGAGTCGGTCGCCGAGGTCGAATGCCATGGCAAGGACAAGCGCACGCTCTCGGGCCTCGTCGCCCACACCCCAGAGCGCATGGGTGAGAGAGATGAACTCGGCACCTGTCAACTCGTCGAACCCACTCGGTTCGTCAGGCACGAGCGCAATCGAGGCGCGCGCGGCGCCAGACCCGGCGGGCGCTCCTGCCACCGTGATCGCCCCCTCGTCGATCGTGATCAACCCTGCCGTCGAACGTAGGAGCGTCGTCTTGCCCGACCCGTTAGGGCCGACGAGCCCGACGATCGATCCGGCGTTCACACAGAGGTCAACGCCTGCCAGCGCGACAGATGCGCCATAGCGTTTTCCGACCCCCTCGACCGCGAGTGGGACAGGATCCGCCGCCCGGACGGGAAGGCAGCCAGAGGCTGCCCTCCCGTCTACTTCGTGCCCGAAGGCCCTGTTAACGGCTGTTACAGACAACCTTGAACCCTGTCCAGCCGAACGAGATTTCTGCGCTGCCACCGTTGTGACGACACCACGTTGCCCAGGCGAGTGCGATTGCGTAGGCAAATCCTACGACCACGATCCACCAGACGACATCCTCCGTCTCGGCGGGGTCTCCCGTGAAAGCGAGCGCCGGTGCCGCGTACGGGCCGACGAGCGCGAGTGCTGTGTGCATGTTTCCTCCTTTGAGTTCACCTGCTGATGTCGTCCACGCTAGAGGGGAAACACGCGTGGGTGTGTGCCGGATTTGTGTCTAAACCGTGTCGGCAAAAGAGTTCTTACAGATGCCTCACAGGTCCCCGCTACCCTGTGCCACAGACCTGATCAACGAGGAGGAAGACTTGCGTTACGCCCCATGTATTGCTGCCGTTGTCGTCTCAGTCGTACTCGCGCCCGTAGCAGCCTCTGCCGATCGGATGTGGGTCGGCTTTCACGACGATCCGATCCTGCGGTACGACGCAGACCGACAGAGCGAAATAGAACTGGCTACGGCGACGAACTCCTCATCGGTCCTGCGGTCGCTCGTCACCTGGGCCGATGTCGCACCCACGAGACCGGCGAATGCCGCTAACCCGTTCGACCCCGCGTATCACCTCGATGATCTCGACGAGTTCGTCCGCACCGCACAGAAGAACAATGCAGAGGTTCTCCTCACGCTCTGGGGTACGCCGAAGTGGGCGAACGGCAACAAGAGCCGCAACTATCTGCCGACGGCCATGGCCGACTTCCAGAACTTCGCCAGGGCTATCGCCTCTCGCTACTCCGGCCGCACCCCGGGATTTCCGTTCGTGCGATTCTTCGGGATCTGGAACGAATCGAACCTGGGACTCTTCCTGACGCCGCAGTTCAACGCAAACGGGCAGATCGTGAGTCCCGCTGCCTACGCAAAGCTGGCGGCCGCCGGGTATGCAGGAATCAAGGCCGGCAACGCGAGGGCGCTCGTGGCGGTCGGCGAGACATCGTCGAGCGGGCGGGACAAGCCGAAGGCCGGGGCGAGCGACGCAGTAGCTCCCGGCACGTTTGCCCAGCTCGTCGCGAAGGCGAACAAGAAGCTGAAGTTCGACGCCTGGGCGCAGCATCCGTACCCGGTGCCGGTGAACCAGAAGCCGACGCAGAAGGTGAAATGGCCGAATGTCGCCCTCACCTCGCTGCCCCAGTTCGAGAAGTCCCTCGACACCTGGTTCGGACGGAAGAACATCCCGATCTGGATCTCCGAGTACGGCAGCGAGACGAAGCCCGGCGAGCCGAACGGCGTCACCGAGGCGCAGCAGGCGGTGTACGTTCCCCAGGCGATCGACATCGCAAAGAAAGACCCACGGGTGCAGATGTTCATCTGGTTCGTGCTGAAGGATTCCAAGGGAAGCCCGTGGCAGAGCGGCATCTACGGCACCAATGGCAAATCGAAGCCCGCGCAAGCCAGGTTTGCCGCCGCGGCAAAGCCGCTCAGCCCGGTGAACGGAAAGGTCGGCATACGAGCGGGGACGAAGAATCCTGCGCTGACAATCTACCTCCGGTCTTTTTGCGCGAACTACCCGATCGGGGGCAGGGTCGGGATGGTCGTGCGTACGACAAAGGGCGGGAAGCTTGTCGCCGTATCCCAGCCCGAGACGACGCTCGCAATCGACTGTACGGGCACCATCAGGGTCGCCGGACTCACCGTCGCCAAGGGCTCGACGTACACGGTCACAGTCGACGCCAATACGACCAACGGGGGCACGGCCCATCGGGAGATCACGATCACCGGGGTCTGATCTGACCATGACCCCCGGCGACAATGTGCGCCTCTCGTCGCCGGGAGTCATGGTTGCGCAAGGGTCGCCCCGTTTACCCGAGTTGTTCGACGCGCACGGTCCAGCTGACGCTACCGCGTGGACGAACGTGCACCGTGTACGCCCCTGCTCCGCTCAGCGGGGTGACTCTTTCGGCACCGACCGCCGGAAGTCGGATCTGCCCCGAGCCGGTTCCTTCCCACGAGAAGGCCGCGGAGCCAGAGCCGAAGATCAGGTAGCGGGGGTGCAGTTCGGCGACGATTCTCCAGTCGCCTTCCGGGACGGTCACCCGGAAGGAGATCGAATCGTAGGTTCCCGAGCCGCTGTCTGACCACGTCGTTTCCCATTCAGGCGCCCTGGCAACCGTGAGGGTTACGGTCGCGCCGAGCACTGCTCGACTACCCGGGACGGGGGACTGGCGCAGCACCGACCCCGACTCGGCCGTCTTCGATCCCTCCGTCACAACCTCGGCCTCGAACCTGCCGTCGAGGCGCGCAACCGCATCGTCGGCCACCATTCCGCGAACATCGGGGACGGGGGCGCGAGGAGGCCCACTCGAGACGACAATTCCGATCGGCCCGGGCCGCTGAGCCCTCTCTCCGCCTGCAATGTCGCTCGAGACGACCCGTCCCGACGGAATCTCCCACGATGCCTCCGAACGAACGCGTGAGGTGAACCCGGTAGCCCGGAGCGCGGCTGTTGCATCCTCCAACACCGCTCGCTCGACGTGAGGTACCGCCGCGTACGCCGTCCCCAGGCTGACGCGAACGACGACGTCGAGCGATGCACGCTCGACCCGGGCCGCAGGTTGTGGTACCTGCGAGACAACCTGCCCCACGGCAACCGATTCCGAGTAGATTCGGGCCCCGATGGCCAGGGGTGCATCTGCCGGGTCAACGTGCGCGGCAGTCGCAATGGTGGCCCTCGCCTGCGCCACGGTCATCCCCGTTACGCGCGGGACGTCAACCACCCGGTCGGCATTCGCGATCGTCGCGCCCACGAAGGCAAGGGCAGCAGCGGCTGCGATGCCGACAATCGCGAGGGCCATCCGTCGAACCCGTCGATGCTTTCGGGCGGTGTGCCGGTTCGGAGGGTCGAGCACAACGGTGCCGGGAGGGGCCGGAAACAGGGCCGTGACCCGGCTGGACTCTTCGATCGCAAACGCGGCGGCATCGGCTATCGCAGGCCGCAAGACCCCGAGCAGCTCCTGGATCTCGATAGCGGTCGGCCGGTTTGACGGTTCGGCAGAGAGAAGAGCGTCGATCATGTCGGCCGCCTCGGGCGTCGCTTGAGGGACGAACGTCGCGAGGGCCGGGGCATCCTCGTGGGCGCGCCGTAGCCCCACTGCGAGCCGGTCGTCTCCCTCGAACGGCGTCCGCCCTGCAAGGAGCCAGAAGAGCAGGCATCCGAGCGCGTACATGTCCGAAGCGGGCGAGCTCTCGAGCCCGCGCGCCTGCTCGGGCGACCAGTATTCGGGCGTCCCGAGCAACATTCCACGCGTCGAAACGCTCGTCGAGGAGCGAGCGATACGCGCCAGTCCGAAGTCTGAGACCACAACACGCCCCGTCGCGCTCTCGATCAGGACATTGCCCGGTGAGAGGTCGCGATGAACGATTCCGCGTGCATGCGCATACGCAAGCGCTGCCGCGATGGGACGCGCTAGCTCCGAGACCTGATCCCACGTCCAATTGCTACCGCTTGCGACCGCTCCGAGGCTCGCTCCGCCCACGTACTCCATCACGAGGAACGGCGTCTCACCGTCCTCGCCGTAGTCGTAGAGGCGAACGATGTGCTCGTGTTCGAGTGGTGCGAGAACCTGTGCCTCTCTGGCAAACCGCCGGCGCAGCTCTGCATCTTCGGCAATCCAGGGATGCAGCAACTTGACGGCGACATCACGCTGCAGATGGAGGTCATAGGCCTGCCAGACGGCACCCATGCCACCTTTGCTGATGCGAGCACGAAGCTCGTAGCGACCGGCGAGGAGGTCTGTCATACGCATGGGAAGCGCGTTCCAGAGGAGAGAAGTGGCGCAGCCCGATACGACTGTAGCTGTGGGGCCGGGGGGTGAAGTTGTAAGGAAAGAGGAAAATTCCTGCTGCCAGGGAATCACAGGAGCCAGAAAACGTTATACAATAAGACGACATCGTTCCCGCGGGAACGCGTTTGACGGGGCCACGCGCAGCGGGCACCGAACCGAGCGATGTCACCGGGACTCACCGAGACAAACGCGCGCTCCAGATGTGCGCGCGGACGATGACGATAGAGCGAAAGGATTTACGCTGACCACCACGATCGATATTCCTGCAGTTGACACCTTCCTCACGGACGCGCAGGAGCGCGGCCGGGTCGAGACCCCTGAGCTCGAGGCGCTTGCGCTCGAGCTCGATCTCAGCGAAGCCGCACTCGAGGAGGTTCGCGCGGCACTGGCCGATCGGGCCATTCCGCTTGACGGTGCCGACGACACAGACGAGACCGATGCCGTCGCAGCCGCGGAGGAGGCCACGTGGGCTGCAGACACCTCCCAGATGCTGACCGACTCGCTCCAGCTCTTCCTCCAGGACGTCGGCAGGCACAAGCTGCTGACTGCCTCCGAGGAGGTCACGCTCGCAAAGAAGGTCGAACGCGGCGATCTGAGGGCCAAGGAGCGCATGATCAACGCAAACCTGCGGCTCGTCGTCTCGATCGCGAAGAAGTACCGTGGTCACGGTGTGCCATTCCTCGACCTGATCCAGGACGGTGTGATCGGCCTCAACCGGGCCGTCGAGAAGTTCGACTGGCGCAAGGGCTACAAGTTTTCGACGTACGCCACCTGGTGGATTCGTCAGGCTTGCCAGCGGGCTATCTCCAACCAGGGCGCCACGATCCGCGTGCCGGTGCACGTGCAGGAGCGGCAGCAAAAGCTCGCCCGGGCGCGTCAGCGCCTCGAGGTGAAACTCGAGCGCGAACCGACGATCGAGGAGCTTGCCAAGGAGACGGGGCTGAAGGCGTCGCACATCGAGGAAGCTCTCTCGACGGCGGATGCATCGGTCTCCCTGAACCAGTCTGTCGGTTCCGACGGCGACGGTGAGCTTGGCGATCTGTTCGCCGACCGCAGTGCGGTCGATCCGGCCGACGAGGCCGACGAGACCCTCCAGCGGCTCGAGGTGCGTCGCGCAGTCGAGGCTCTGCAGGAGCCCGACCGCCGCGTGCTCGAGCTCCGCTTCGGCTTCACCGGCGACCAGTGGACGCTCGAGGCAATCGGCAAGGAACTCGGCCTCACCCGCGAGCGCGTACGCCAGATCGAGTCCCGCGCGCTGACGCGCCTCCAGCATCAGCTGAAGGACGTCGTGCGGGCCGACGGCGGTGACGTCGTCCTCGCGGCATAGCACTCCGCACCATCGGCACGAAACGAGGGGCCCGCATGCGGGCCCCTCGTCGTTGACCCCTCGAACCATGCAGTGTCCAGACCTGTCCGGCCCGCACCACCTATCCACCCCGAAATCACGTACGCGCGTACGCGCTCACGTACGTACGCACGGGGAGACAGGCCCTGCGCTCCTTGCCGCGTAGAACCGGGACGAGGATGACGCGAAGCTGTCCTTGTGATCAACCGGTATTACGGAGCGCCGCGGCGATACCCGTGATTGACCGCAGCAGAGGCCGTCTCGCCGCCTCGTCGCCGCCACGCCATGCACGCAGCAACTCGACCTGGATCGCATTCATTGGATCGACGTACGGGTTCCGGAGTCGGATCGAGCGCTGTACAACGGGATGGCGGTCGAGGAGCTCATCGGCCTCGACGATGGCGAGAACCGCAGCCACTGTCCGGCGATGCTCACCCGACAGCGCTGCCCAGAGCCTCTCGCGGTCGGCTCCTGCGGGCGCAAGCGAGACATAGGACTCCGCAATCTCCAAACTCGACTTCGCGAGCGTCATCTCGAGGTTCTCAAGAAACGCACGGAAGAACGGCCACTCGGCGTACAGGCGCCGCAACCAGGCGAGCCGTGCCCCGTCGAGCCCGTGGGCCTGAAAGGCGGAGCCACAGCCATACCATGCGGGAAGCAGGCTGCGATTCTGCGTCCATGAGAAGACCCACGGGATCGCACGTAGCGCTTCGAGATCACCGGCCGCCGCGGCTTCCGGCCGGGACGCAGGGCGGGAACCGATTTCGAGCAGCGCCAGCTCATCGACAGGCGTGAAGCTCCGGAAGAAGGCGGGGAACGCCGGATCGTCCCACACGAGCCCCCTGTAGGTCGCAAATGCAACCGTGGAGAGCTCGTCCATCGTGTCCCTGGCGCTGGCGTCTGGTGGCTCGAGACCCTCCACATCGGGAAACATGGTCAGCAGGGTCGCTGAGACTGCCGCTTCGAGATTTCGCGCGGCAAGGCCCGGGAGCCCGTACTTGAAAGCGATCGTCTCACCCTGCTCGGTCAGCTTCAGCCTGCCGTCCACGGCATCGCGAGGCTGCGCGAGGATACCGGCATGGGTCGGGCCTCCGCCCCGTCCTGCCGAGCCACCCCGCCCGTGGAAGATGGTGAGGTCTACACCACGTCTCTCGGCAATCCTCGTAAGCTCCTCCTGCGCACGGTAGATCTCCCACTGCGCCGTCAGGTACCCGCCGTCCTTGCCCGAATCGGAGTAGCCAACCATTATCTCGAGCGTCGAACGAGGACTCCTGTCGAGGATCTCCTCCACGAGCGATCCGGCAGACCGGAGGTCTGTGATCGTCTCGAGGAGGGGCACACCCTGGAGGGACGCGCCCGCGTCACGAGCGAGCGCCTCGGCGTAGAGGATGTCGTCAGCCGTCCGGGTCATCGAGACGATCAACCGATTGACCGCCGCAACGCCGTGCCGCTTCTGCGCCCGCGCAGCAGCAGACAACGTCTCGCGGAGACGCTCGTCCGGCGCATGAATAGCGGAGGCATGAACGCGCACATCGAGTTTCGCGAAATAGAGGCCAAAGGTGCGCGCACGAGCACGGAGGTCGGCGAGGCGGCCGTCTGCCATCCGCTCGCCCCGGTGCGCACGAAGCAGCGTGTCGAGCGCGTCCAGGTCGGCCACAAGTGCGGCGCCGTCAACGTATCCGTCCATGTCGAGCCGCTCCCGGATCCCGTCGAGTATCGACCGGAACGGCTCGTCATCGTCGGCATGACCGGCAACCGGGCCGATCACGGTAGTAGACATCCCCCACGCCTCACGGAGGCCTCGCAGCTCTTCGCGATAGAGCTTGCGGGCGCGCAGGCGCGCACGCTCGAGAGCGTCCTCGATCGTCTCGGGGCCGACATTGGGATTGCCGTCGAGGTCGCCGCCAATCCAGCTGCCGAAGCGGAGTGCTCCACCCGCATCGTTCAGCCGCTGCCCCAGGGCACGTTCGAGATCGGGAATCGCATTCCAGAAGCTGTGCTCGAAGAACCAGAGCCCGTGTCGGATCTCATCCACGACCTTCAGACGCTTGGAGCGGATCTCGTCGGTCTGCCAGAGCAGTGTGATCTCCTCCAAAAGGGCGTCTTTGACGCGTTGCCGTTCCGAAGCGGGCATGCCGTCGTCATCGAGGCGGGCAAGGTACGCCGCGACACGACGATGCGCCCGGAGGGCGATGCGACGGGTCGCCTCGGTCGGATGGGCTGTAAGAACCAGCTCGACGCGTAGGCGTGCGCCTGCCTCCTGGAGCGAACCGTCGTCCACCCCACCGCTGTCGAGCTTGCCGAATGCTTCGGCAAGCGACTCGCGCGGGATCCATCCCTCGGCCTCGTACTCGCGGCGGCGCCGGATGCGGTGGTGCTGCTCGGCGATGTTGGTGAGCTGAAAGAAGAGCGCAAACGCTCTCAGCACCGCATCCCGCCGGTTGTGCCCGAGCGCGGCGACTGCCTCGGCAAGCGCCACACGTGATCCCCCGGTCCGGGCGTCACGTGCGAGCGCACGGATCCGCTCCTCGTCGTCGAGCATCTCCTGGCCCTCCTGCTCGACGAGGACGCGCCCGAGCAGATCGCCGAGCAGGCGTACGTTGGCGCGGAGAGCGGTGTCGGCGGACATTCCCTCACTCTAGAGAAAGGCGAAACCCGCCTCGCAGGACGGGTTTCGGATGGAGCCAGCCGGGATCGAACCGGCGACCTCTTGCATGCCATGCAAGCGCTCTCCCAGCTGAGCTATGGCCCCAGACCAAGGGATTGTAGCCCTTCGGGCGCACCTGCGTCAGCCCTGTTCATTCATGATTCCTGGTGTGCGAGAACACAAACGGATCAGGCGCCAATCCTCACCCGATCAGAAAAGGCACTCAGACGCTCGCGGCAGCCTCGAGCTTCGGCACGTCGCTCCACAGATCCTCGAGCCGATAGAACGCGCGTGTCTCCTCGGTGAAGACATGGAGGACGGAGTCGTAGTAGTCGGCGATGATCCACGTGCCCTCGCGCTCGCCGGCCACGGCGCGCGGCAGGAGGCCGTGATCGCGCTTGAGCACGAAGTGCACCTCGTCGCTGATCGCCTTTGTCTGGCGCGTGTTGCCGCCCGTCGCGATAACGAAGAAGTCGGTGTAGTCGCACACCGTGCGCATATCGAGAATGATGACATCGGCCGCGAGCTTCTCCTGCGCGATGGCGGCGATTGAACGTGCTTGCTCGAGCGATGTCAGGTCGGTCAGCTTCCTCGGTCGGGATGGGGCAGGTGGGCGGAACCACGCACGCTCTCCGGAATCAATCTCCAAGCAGTGTACCGGTGGCACGCAGACCTCAGGTTTTCCGGTAGAGGCACAGGCGTTCGATCTCCGCGGCGACGGATGCGGGCACGAGGGTATCGACTGGCAGTCCCGCCGCCACCCGGTCACGTACCTGCGACGACGAGACAGGGCGCGGTGCGATCGGAAAGAGCTCGATCCGGTCGGGCCTCGAGAGTGCCGCAACGAGGCTCTCGAGGGCGAATACATCTGTTCCCGGTCGGGTCGCGGCTCCAATCCGGGTGAGCTCGAGCACACGGTCGGGACGAGTCCAGGTGGGGAACGCCGCAAGCTCGTCGGCACCGATCAGGAAGACGGAGTCAGCGACTCCAAGCGCCTCGAGCGAGTCAACCGTACGGCCGAACGGATCGAGAGAGACGTCTGCTTGGTCGAGAGCCGCAAAGGCAAGGACGGTGAGCGCCAACCGGGTCTGTGGCGGGGTGTCCACCTTTTTGTGACCCGGATTCGCAACGACGCGGACGAGCAGCCGCGAGAGGCCGAAATAGTCGATCGCCTCGCGGGCGAGGGCCACATGCCCGTCGTGCGGTGGGTTGAACACACCTCCGAAGATCCCGACCGGACCGGTCACTCCCACACCACTCACTCCCACACCACTCACTCCCACACCATGACCTCGTCGCCGATCTCGATCTCCGATCCTCTCTTGACGCCGGCATCCCGGAGCGCCGCCTCCAGCTCCTCACCCGCCGGAGCAATCCCGACGACACGGAACCCCTGACCCGTACGAAGAACGCGGAACTGCCGTCGTTCGGGGGGGCGTGGCCGGTACTCGAGAAATGCAGGGGCCTCCTCGACGACCAGAACCGGTTCCGGCGCATCCTGCACGCAGAGCGTGAACAGCAGCGACTTCAGCTCGTCGATCCCCGCACCCGTCGCACACGAGATGCGATGGACGGCAACGATGCGCTCATCCTCGACCGTGAAGGGCGCAGGGTCGAGATCGAGGTCGGACTTGTTGAGGACGACGAGCTGTGGGCGATCTCCTAGGCCGGCGCCGTAGGCCGAGAGCTCGCGGTCGATCACACCGAAACGCTCGTCTGCGTCGCCCTCCGACGCGTCGATCACGTGGAGCAGGAGTCGCGCCCGCTCGAGGTGGGCGAGGAACTCGTGCCCGAGACCTATGCCCTCACTTGCACCCTCGATCAGGCCAGGAACGTCGGCGACCGTGAGCTGCCGGCCATCATGGCCGTCCACCGTCCCGAGCATCGGCGCCAGAGTCGTGAAGGGATAGTCGGCGACCTTCGGCTTCGCATTCGAGATGCGGGCGAGAAGCGATGACTTACCCGCGTTGGGGAGCCCCGCGCAGGCGGCATCGGCCATCAGCTTGAGGTGGAGCTCGAGCTCGAACGCCTGCCCCGGCATCCCCGTCTCGGCGTAGCGCGGCGTCTGCCGGGTCGGCGTCGCGAAGTTGGAGTTCCCTCGCCCTCCCCCACCTCCACGCGCAATGACGATCCGGGCCTCGTCCTCCCGCAGGTCTGCGACCGCCGAGCCGTCCGCGGCGTCTGCGATCTGCGTTCCGACGGGAACCGTCAGCACGATGTCGTCACCGTCGGCACCGTGCTTCCGCGTACCACTGCCATTGCCCCCGCGCCTCGCGTCGAAAACCGACTTTGCCCGGAAGGAAGAGAGGTCGCGCAGATCCTTGTCGGCGACGATGACGATGTCGCCGCCGCGGCCACCGTCTCCGCCGTCAGGACCGCCCTTCGGCACGAACTTCTCGCGGCGAAAGCTGAGACCGCCGTCCCCGCCGCGGCCCGCCTTGACGCGGATCCGGGCCCGATCGTGGAACATGCTCACTCGCTCACCTCTCCCGGCGAACCAGGCTCTGGCTCGACGCACCCGTGGGGGCGCGTCTGTCTAGGTTGCGAGTTCGTTGACCGAGATGAAACGCTTGTCGCCCGAGCGACGAAACTCGACGACGCCGACGCGCTTCGCAAAAATTGTGTGATCCCGGCCGATGCCGACGCCGTCGCCGGGCCGAAATCGCGTGCCTCGCTGACGGACGATGATCATCCCGGCCTTCACTTCCTGCCCGGCAAAGATCTTCACGCCGAGGCGTTTGCTCTGGGAGTCACGACCGTTTCTCGAGGAGCCGAGACCCTTCTTATGTGCCATCTAGCTCTCATCCTCCCCTGTGGTCTCCGCTGCGACATCCGGCTCTACTACGGGTGCTGCCTTCGGCTTCGCTGCTGCCCTCGGCTTCGCCGGCGCCTTCGGCTTCGCTGCTGCCCTCGGCTTCGCTGCTGCCTTCGGCTTGGTCTCGACCTCGACCGCTACCGCCTCCACTGCCTCGACCTCGACCGTCTCCACTGCTGCTGCCTTCGCCTTTGCCTGGGGCTTTGTCTTGCCGCCGATCGACTCGATCTCGATCTGGGTCAGAGCAGAGCGGAATCCCGTGTGGCGCTTGTAGCCCGTGCGCTTCTTGTACTTGCCGATCCGGATCTTGGGCCCACGCTGCTGACCGAGCACCTTCACGGTTACGGTGACGTCCTTCGGTGCCAGAGCAGGCGCGCCGTCGCCGCCGACGAGCAGGACATCCGGCGTGAACGTCTTGCCATCATCGGTCGGAAGCCGGTCTACGAGCAGACGCTGACCTTCGCTGACGCGATATTGCTTGCCACCGAGGGAAATGATTGCGTAGCTCATGCGAGTTGGGTCTCCGACGAGGAAATCGCGGGCAGGTGCCCGCGAGCCGAAGGAGTGTAGCGAACCCGGCACATCATCTGCGGTCGAAGTCGTCGAGCCACTCGGACATCGGGACATATCCGGCCTCGTCCGTCGCGGAGACCGTTCCCGACTCCCCGGCGGGAGGCGCAGCCGGAACCACCGACACGACCGTGGATTCTGCCGCGACGGCCACCTCTACAACCGGGGTGACCCCGGGCGCATCGCTGCCGTTCATCGTGGCCCGGGTCGTGTCGGCCTCCGTGGCTGCGTCGTCACCTGCT
>JBAXFL010000006.1:0-83496 GCA_037139935.1 Thermoleophilia bacterium
GCCGCCACCTGGAACGCAGCCGCCACCTGGAACGCAGCCGCCACCTGGAACGCAGGCACCACCTGGGGATAGGACAAGTGCGCGCCCGGTAACGGGCGCGCGGCACAAGGGCCAGCCGACATCCCCTTCGCGGGGATTGTCGCAGCCGCCTCCGATGAATAGGATAGTTTTATGTCCCTTGATCAGGTAGCTTCTCTCTCGGATCCACCGCTCGGCCCGGTGCTTGTCCCCGGCGGACGCCCTCTACCTCATACAGAGGAGCGTTCCGTGCCGCAGGGCTTGAGCGGCGACGTAGCCGGCCCCGTGACTGCCCCTCCGGCTCCCACGCCCGAACTGGCTCCGGCAGGCCGTACGGGCTTTCTGGGTGAGCCGGCCACGGTCATCGCACTGATCAGTGTGGTCACCGGACTCACCGCTCTCCTGTTCGCCTTCTTTGCAACGGACGTCTGGGCTGCCGCCGGCGAGCAGCCTGTCGCTTTCATCGCGTTCGGTCTGCTCACCATCGCTTTTACGTTCACGTCCGTGGAGATCTACGGCCGCGGCGCCGTCAGCTTTGCCGGTTGCGGCCTTCTGGCGACCGGGTTCGCACTTGGTGCTGGCCCGGTGCTCATATTTGCCGTCATGGTGGCCGCTATCAACCTTACGCGGCGGCATGGGCGACTGTACCGGGCCGCCTTCGATGCAGGAACGCTGGCACTGGCCGGAGTTGCCGGCATAGCCCTGTACGAGGTACTCACTTCCGATTCCGGACGGCGCATCGACGGAATCATCATGTCGTTGTTTGCCGCTTTTGCCTTTCTCGTGGTCAATCTGGGACTTCTCAGTTCCGCGATGGGCCTCTCCGAGGGTGTCCGTCCACTTGCTATCTGGCGGGAGCGATTTCGCTGGCTCACTCCCTACTACATCGCCTCCGGCCCCCTCGCGTACGCCATGGCACTCGCATACGAGCAGCTCGGCGTCATCGGTCTTGCGGCATTCGCGCTGCCACCTGCATTCATGATGATCTCGGTGCGCCAGTATCTGGCCCACACGAGCACGTCCGTCGAGGAGATCCGCCGCTCGAACGAGCGACTGCAAATACTCTTCGATTTTTCGAGCGGACTCGCAGCCTGCGTTCACGACAGTCACGGGCTCCATCTCTATACGGAACAGACGCTGTCGGACATTCTTGACGCACGCGTCAAGATCACGTCGGAGCAGACCCCTGAGGGCGTGCCTCTGAATGCAGGCGGGCAAACAGTTGGCTGGCTGAGCGTCTCCTTCGCCGACGGCGGAGATGAACAGTGGCTCCAGCTTCGCGATGCGATCATCCCCCAACTCGCCACCGCATTCGAGAGCGCCCATCTGATGGACGAGGTACGCAGAGGCAACCGTGACCTGATAGCCGCGCTTTCTCGCAGCATGGAGGCGAAGGATTATTACACCGGCGGACACACCGAGCGCGTCTCGCGCATTTCGATCGCTATCGCCCAGCGCCTCGGCTATACGGGCGCCGATCTCGAAGCAATCGAGATCGGGTCTCTCGTTCACGACATCGGCAAGATCGGGATCCCCGAATCCATCCTCAACAAGCCGGGGCCCCTGACCGAGAGCGAATGGAAGGTAATGAAGGAGCATCCGGTCATCTCGGACTTCATCCTCGCCGACATCGACGTTCATCCGATGGTGCGCCAGATCGCGCGCTGGAGTCACGAGCGACTCGACGGCAGCGGGTATCCCGACGGTCTCACCGACGAGACGATTCCGGAGCCGGCAAAGATCGTTCTCGTCGCCGACGCCTTCGATGCACTCACAACCGACCGGCCCTATCGCCGTGGGCGCTCCGCCGGCCTCGCCATCGAGGAGATTCGCAAGAACGTCGGCACGCAGTTCTGTCCGCGCGCGTTCGCGCAACTCGAGTCCCTGTACCGACACGCACCACAGACCCTCTCGACGCTCGACACGCCGCTCGTCGGCATAGCCTGAGCGACCACAGACACGCTCAGCGCGCCGCCTCAAGCAACCAGCCGCGCGAGCGCCTCATCGGGATCACCTGCTCCCACACGGAGTACGGAAGGAACAGGCCCGGAAAGGTCTATAACGGTCGAGGGAACGCCCGGTAGCTCTCCCCCGTCCACCACGAATGCCACGCCTGCCAGAATCTCGTCGGGAACCTGATCGAGTCGGCGAGGATCGGCTCCTCCAGGAAGGTTTGCGCTCGTTGCGACGATCATCCCGACATCCCGGACAAGCGCAGCCGTGGGCCCATCGAGGTCGGGGACACGGACGCCGATCGTGTCCGGATGCGCAGCCGAAAGCCAACCGTACCGTCTACCAGGATTCGGAACAACGAGCGTGAACGGCCCCGGCAGCAGGATCCGAACAGCGTCGGCGGCCGCGTCCTCCTCGAGGCCCGGGAAGCGCTCGAATAACACGTCCGTACTCGCCGCGATCACCGCGGTGGGCTGAATCTCTGTCCGACCCTTGAGCCGATACAGGTCGTGGGCCGACTCGCGACTGGATGCGACGCAGACCAGCCCGTAGACCGTGTCCGTAGGGACGACGGCAAGCGCGCCCGCAGCAAGCGCACGTGCCATCTCCCCGGTTCCGGTCACGCGAGTCTTCCCTCCACGATCCTGTCGATCTCACGCAGATCCGACGTCACCCGGATCTCCACAAGTCCTATCTCCCCGAGGAGGGCCGCCGTTGCCCCGGCCTGCCCTATCCCTACCTCGAGCACGATTCCCGCACCTGGAGCCATCACGGTCACGGCACCCCGCGCCACCGCCGCCACGGCCCCCTCAGCGGTCAGGGCCTCGTGCGGCTCCCAATCCCTGACCTCGGGTTGCAGTGTCGGAATCTCGCTGGCATCCACGTAAGGAGGGTTCGAGACGATCAGATCCCACGGGCCGGGCGGCAGACCGGCGAAGAGATCTCCCCGGACGAGGTCGATCTCGAGTCCGGTGCGCGCGGCGTTCTCGGCGGCTAGTGCGAGTGCGTCCACCGAGAAATCGAAGCCGGTGACAAGGGCGCCCGGATGCTCATCCCTGATGGCGAGCGCAACAGCGCCCGATCCCGTCCCGACATCGAGCACCCTGGGCGCGTCGCGTCCTTCAAGCAGGAAAAGCGCCCGTTCGACGAGCACCTCCGTCTCGGGTCTCGGAATCAGCGCGCGCCGGTCCACGTTGAGTGTCAGGCGGCGGAACCCCCACTCGCCGAGCACGTACTGGAGGGGCTCACGGGCCCCCCGGCGTACCACGAGCGCCCGCGCGCTATCGAGCTCGGGCGGCATCAGGGGGCGGTCGAGGGCCATGTACAACTCGATTCGCTCCAGCCCGAGAGCCCTGGCGAGCAGCCGTTCGGCATCGAGCCGCGGCGTCTCCGACCCACGCGCTGCAAGATACTCGGTGGAGAGACGCAGGACATCGGAGATCGTGTTACTGCCATGCTTTCGCCTGACATCACCTCCGTCTCCACCGGATCCCGACTGCGGCCCGGAGCCGCCCCCGGTCCCCCCGGTCATACGCCGGCGGCCTCGAGCGAGAGCCTGCGATCCTCTGCCTGAATAGCCTCGGTGAACTCCGCGAGATCGCCGCCCAGGATCTGATCGAGCCGGTGCACCGTCAGCTTGATCCGGTGATCGGTGAGCCTGTTCTCCGGGAAGTTATAGGTGCGGATCTTCTCGGCCCGTTGACCGGAGCCGATCTGCAGTTTCCGCGCGGCAGACAGACGGGCCTGCTGCTTCTCACGCTCCAGTTCGTACAGCCGTGCGCGCAGCACGCGCATCGCCTTCGCCTTGTTCTGGAGCTGCGACTTCTCGTCCTGCATCGCGACGACAACGCCCGTCGGGAGGTGCGTGATGCGCACCGCAGAGTCGGTCGTGTTGACACTCTGGCCACCGGGGCCGGTAGAGCGGTAGACATCGATCTTGAGGTCGTTCTCGGCTATCTCGACCTCGACCTCCTCGACCTCGGGCATCACGGCGACGGTGGCGGTCGAGGTGTGAATCCTCCCCTGCGACTCGGTCTCCGGCACACGCTGTACCCGATGCGTTCCTCCCTCGTACTTGTAGACGGAGAACGCGCCATCACCCTTGACGGCAAATACCACCTCCTTGAATCCCCCTGCCTCGCTTTCGTTCGCCGACAGGAGCTCGGTCTTGAACCCGCGCCGCTCGGCGTAGCGCGTCAACATACGGAACACGTCTCCCGCCCAGAGCGCCGCCTCGTCCCCCCCCACGCCCTGGCGCACCTCGACGATGACGTCCTTGGCGTCGGCCGGGTCGCGTTCCACGAGAGAGATCTTGAGTTCCTCCTCGAGCCGTGCCACCTCGCTTTCGAGATCGACGGCCATCGAGGCGAGCTCCGGATCGCCGCGGGCATCAACAAGATCGGCCCGTGCGCCCTGCCAGGCGACGGCGAGCCTGTACGGCATTTCGAGCTCCTTGAGACGCCGACCGACCTCGGCAGCCTCGCGGTGGTCGTTATAGACCGCGGGGTCGGAGAGGCGGGTCTGCAGCTCGGTGTAGGAGCGTTCAAGCTCTTCTACGAGTCGTTCGATACCGGCCATCGAGACGATGGTAGCCGCCTGGCTGGTCGGAGAAAAATCAGACCCGCAGGCGTTCAGGCTCGCCCGTAGGACGGAGGCGCGATCTTGTAGACGCGTGCAGCACCTCTGCGGTTGGGCCTCGACGCTGGTTCAGCCTGGATTCAGGAGAACAGCGGACGGAGCGCAGCGTAGAGCGCGAGGTGGCGACGGTACAGCGCAGCGTAGACCTCCTCGTACTCGAGCCGCGGCTGCAACGGCTCGGACCTTGGGCCTGCCATGACGCGACTAGCCGACGACACGTCGGGATGCAGGCGGACGCCGGAGGCCGCCAGCATTGCCGCACCCCGGGCTGTGGTCTCGACGTCGTCGGGTCTCGTGACGGGCAATCCGGTGATGTCCGCGCGTATCTGCCGGAGGAGATCGCCACGAGCCCCACCGCCCACGCACACGACCTCGGCCGGAGGATGGCCGGCGGCCCGGATAGCCTCGAGCACGTCGCGCAGTGCACAAGCGTTCCCCTCCAGCAGCGCTCGCGCCAGATGAGCGCGACCATGGGCCGCGGTGAGACCGAACCATCCTGCCCTCGCAGCGGCGTTCCACTCGGGTGCCGTCGCGCCGGCGAGCGCCGGCACCCACTGGACACCGTCGGCACCCGCCGGCACGCCGTCGGCCAACGCGTTCAGGAGCTCGTAGACGTCGGCACCGGTGGCCCCTGCCCTCCCCACTTCCACCGATCCCAGCTCGTCACGGAACCAGCGGTACGCACCACCCGACAGCCAGCCGGGGTTCTCGAGCAACCACCCCCCGGGAGTTGCATGTGGATGAAGTTCCGTGACACCGTCAGGGTCGAGCATCGGCCCCGGAACAACCGCACACACGGGCTCAGCCGTCCCCATGACGTCACAGACGACACCGGGCTCGATCACGCCCGCGCCCAGCGTCGCCGCCATCTCGTCTCCGCATCCCAGCACCACCTGAGTTACCGCGTCGAGGCCCGCAGCCTCCCGCAGCCAGGGCGCTACCGGACCCAGCACGGTATCCGCTGGATGAATCGGAGCAAGCGACGAGGAGTCGATGTTGAAGGCATCGCATGCCTCCGACGACCAGTCACCACCATGGACATCGAGGAGCATGGAAGACGAGGCGTTCGACGGGTCAACTGCCAGCTCCCCGGAGGCGTGCCAGGCGACGAATGAACCGGGCAGCAGGAACCAGCGTGCCGCTGCATGCTGGTCGGCGCGATGCTCGGCGAGCCAAGCGATCTTCGCGGCCACATGACCCGGATCGAGATTGCAACCGCTGAGCTCCCGGAGCCGCGCGGGATCAATCCTCTCCGCGACGCTCGCACACTGCGCTCCCGCCCGGCGATCCATCCAGATCAGCGACGGGCCAAGCGGCTGCCCCTCTGCGTCTGCGGCGACCAGGCCATCGAGTTGAGAGCCAAACGACACGGCGCGCACAGCGGCTCCACCCACGGCTCGGCGCACCTCGGCAAGCGCCTGCGCGACGGCCCCCAGCCACTCCCTCGGGTCCTGCTCCGCCCATCCGGGCCGGGGATAGGAGAGCGTGTGAGGAGCATAGGCGGTGGCAACGTGCTCGCCATCCGGAGCGATCGCCTGGGCGCACGTGCCCTGCGAGCCGACGTCTACGCCGATAACGAGTTCCCGCGTCACTCAGCGACGTCCGCGTCGCCGCTGGGGCCACGCCGGTAGGCGCTGATCTCGAACGCGTCCGCCAGGTGATGCTCCTGCAAGACCAGCATACCCTCGACCCTGCTCCATCTCGCCCGGCCGCAGCACGCTGCAGATGTCAGGGCTCTCCGTCCCGGGGCAGGGCGCTCCACCGAGGTGCATGCAGCTGCTCCTACGTCAGGGTCGCCGAGACCGCGACCGTCGCGCTCGCGCGGATGAGCACCGAGAACGTGCAGCCCGCATCGGCGGCAGCGACCGCCTGGGCGAAAGCGGCCTCGTCACAGGAAGGAACAACCCCGTGCGCCCCGATCTCCGAATGCACCACCAGATGACCTACCCCCTCCACCTCGTCCACCGTGAGGATGCAGCGGACGTCAAGGCTCTCCGGGGGCGTGCCGGCCTTCGAGAGTTCGGCCGCAAGCGACATCGCAAAGCACCCTGCGTGCGCTGCAGCCAGCAACTCCTCCGGGCTCGTCTTTCCCTCCGGAATACCCACGCGGGTCGCAGCCGTGTACGCCAGGCCCGAGAACGCTCCTGACGACGTCGCGCTGATGGCGCCCACTCCACGGGCAACATTTCCCTCCCACCCCACACGGGCCTCGCGGGCGATTCTTGGCATCGACGTTCCTCCTGTTCTTTCGGACCCGGTCTCCGGGCGCTGCAGCCGGAGCCGCTAGGCCAGCACCTCGACACGCGATTCCGCGCGCAACTCGTCATCGCTCTCTGCCTGCTCGAACCGAATGACTTCTTCGAGGGCACGGATCGAGACCTCGATCTGATCGAGTGTGGGCTCTCGCGTTGTCAACCGCTGCAGCCAGAGGCCGGGCGCGAGCAGCGTCATCAGGAGGCGGTTTCCCTGATGCTTGCCCGCGTAGCGGATCAACTCGTAGGCGAGTCCGGCTATGACCGGCAGCAACAGGATCCGACTGATGATCAGCCAGTACCAGACAGGGCGACCGACGAACGCGAACACGAAGATACCGATCACCATAACCCATAGCAAAAAAGCAGTTCCGCAACGCGGATGTATCAAACTATGTTTCTGTACGTTCTCGGGTGTGAGCTCCGATCCGCCCTCGAGTGCGTTGATCGCCTTGTGCTCGGCAGCGTGGTACTGGAACACCCGCTTGAGGTCTGGCAACAGGCCGATGAGGACGATGTACGCGATAAACACCGACACTCGAATCAGCCCCTCGACCACGACGAAGGAGTACGTGCCGTCGATCGGCAGCCAACTCGCGAGGAGCGCAGGGCCGACCTTGAAAAGGAGCAGGGCAAAGCCGATCGCGACGATGAACGAGAAGATGATCTGGCCCTTCGAGATCTCCGTCGAGACCTCCTGGGGTGCTCCCTCGGCTCCCTCCTCACGCTCCTCCTGCATCGCGTAGTTGGCAGAGATCGCGAGCGCACGAAAGCCGATCGCAAGCGATTCCCCGAGGGCGACCACGCCGCGAACAACCGGAATACGCCACAGGCGATGACGCTGCATCGGCGAACTGACGGGCGTCGTCACAGCGACGATCTCACCATCGGGTGTACGCACGGCAACCGACCACACAGCCGGGCCACGCATCATGACCCCTTCGAGTACCGCCTGCCCACCGTACGACACGCTCATACGGGCCTACTAGACGCGGCGGGTGCCGCCGGACTTCTCGAGACGGCGCTGGAAGCGCTCGACCCGACCGCCCGCGTCCATGAGCTTCTGCTTCCCGGTGTAGAACGGGTGACATTGCGAGCAGACCTCGACGCGCAGCTCGGAACTCGTGGAGCGTGTGACGAACTCAGTGCCGCACGAGCAGCTGACGTGCGAAAAGGTGTAGTCAGGATGGATATCCGTCTTCATTGCCCCGTCAGAATAGCAGAGGCGATATCAGCACTGACATTGCCTCCGGAGACCACAGAGACCACGCAGTCTCCCCCTATCTTGCCGGCCAACACGGCGGCGACCGCCGCGGCGGCACCGGGCTCTGCGGCGAGCTTGGCTCGTTCGTAGAGAAACCGGAAGGCCGTCCGGATCTCGTCGTCGCTGACGAGCACGACCTCGACGCCGAGCCGGGCACAGACGTCGATCGCAACGGTGCCCGCGAACGGAGCCGTAAGCGCATCGGCGACTGTCTGCGGTGCCAGCGTCACAGGAGCTGCGGCCGCGAGCCCGAGGGCCAGCGCATTCGAGTGCTCCGGTTCGACGGCGACCACCCGCACGCCGGCGGGGACGCAGGCAGCAGCAATCCCCGTGACCAACCCGCCGCCACCGCACGCAACGACGATCGTGTCCACCGCAGGCACGTCCTCGAGAATCTCGAGCCCCACCGTGCCCGCCCCTGCGATCACCACGGGGTCGTTGAAGGGGTGCACGACCACGCGCCCCGTCTGCTCCTGGAGATCGTGGAGACGGGCAAACGCCACCCCGGGATCGGTGGCCTCGAGATCGATGGATGCCCCGTACCCCCGCGTGGCGGCAATCTTCGCGGTGCTTGCCCCCTGCCACATCACGAGGAGCGCATCGACGTCCTCGGAGGCGGCCGCCCAGGCGAGCGCCTGTGCGTGATTTCCGGCCGAGACACTGATCACGCCTCTGCGACGCTCGTCCGCCGAGAGGCCGCGCACGCGGTTGATCGCGCCGCGGGCCTTGAAGGAGCCCGTACGCTGGAACAGCTCCGCCTTGAGGTGCTGTCCGGGCCCAAGGCTCCGTGAGCTGAAGGTCGGCGTTCGGTGGACTCTGCCCCGTATCGTCGCTGCCGCGCGGGTCACGTGGTCGGGCGTGATCGCAGCATCAGACACGGCACGATCGTAGATGACCGCTCATGTACAGGCGACGGGCCGGCGATCGAGGAGCGCCGTCGTGCCCCACGCCGCCGGCCTCGAACCGCCCCGAGTCACGTTCTTCGTGGGTTCTCCGTTCGACCGTGGCCCTGACGAGACGGTCGCAACGCCGAAGCCGCAGGCGCACCGAAGGGGCGGGACAGGTCACGCCCCGACGGAGAAAAAGGGCCGCACACACGACACGGTCGGCGCATATCCGTAGCCCCGGCCACCACCGTCCCACCTGCCCGCCGACCCTACGTCAGCGTGTACTCGGGGCCGGATCCGCCCTCGGGTGGCGTCAGACGGCCGCCACGCGCGGTGATCGCGCCGCACTGCACACAGTTTGAGGGCGTGAGCTTCACCTCGACGGTGCCATCGCCGTTGTCCTCTCCCACCTCGTACACCTGCGCCGGACACATCCATGTCCACATCTCGGCGAGATCGCGGGGGACGTTGCGTTCGAGGCGCACATGGTTCGGCTGATCGTCACGCGTCCGGTTTCCCGACGCGAAGACCGAGGAGAGCTTGTCGAAGGTGAGCACGCCGTCGGGCGCCGGATAGCGCGACGCACGATCGGTGCGCAGCAGCGGCGCCTCGTCGTTCGGCTCGTTGTGGAACTCCTTCGGCGGCAGCTTCCCCTTCGTGACCGTCATCGCGCTCGCGAGCCCTCCACCGACGAAGAACCCCTTCTCGAAGGCCTGTCGCATGTTCCGCACCTCGTGGAGGCTCGTACCGAGATATCCCGTCCGCACCTCGTTGTCGTACCCGTCGAAGGCGCCGATCCTGCCGGGGCTCTCGCCCCGCTGCAGCGACCGGTAGGCCGCCTCCGCGGCGAGCCGGCCCGATTCGATCGCGTAATGCACTCCCTTGAGCCGCGCAAGGTCCACGAGGCCTGCGCTCTCGCCCGCGAGCAACAGCCCGGGTGCACCGAGACTTCGCGGCATCGCGTGCCAGCCACCGCTCGTGATCGTCTTCGCGCCCCAGGCGATGCGCTCACCTCCCTCGAGAATCCCCCGGACGAAGGGGTGCGTCTTGAACTCCTGTAGGAGGTCGTGCGCTGACAACTCGACGTCGCGATAGTCGAGCCCGACGACGAACCCGAGCGAGACCATGTCGTCGCCCATCGGATAGAGCCACGAGCCTCCGAATTCGCGATACTTCGCGGGCTTACGGAGAGGCCAGCCGAGCGTGTGGACGATCTTGCGCAGCGGCTTTGGCACCCGCCAGACCTCCTTGACACCGAGTTCCCAGATCTGCGGCTCGCGTCCGTTGAGCCCGAAGTGGTCGAGCGCGGCTCCCGTGAGGTGCCCGGCGGTTCCCTCGGCAAGAACGGTCACCTGGGCCACGATGTCTGCGCCAGGCTCGAAGTTGCCGAGCCGCTCACCTTCCTTCCCGCTCCCCTTGTCGCCACTGCGGATTCCCGCGACACGTCCGTGCGCGACGAGAAGCCGGTCGGCCGAGGTCTCGGGTAGAACGAACGTCCCCCCCGCCTCGGCCTGCTCTGCGAGATACCGACACATCTGCGAGATCGAGATGATCCAGTTGCCGTGGTTACGAAGCGTCGGGGGTGGCGGAATCCTGAGCGCCCGCTTGCGCGTGAGGAGGTAGACACCCTCGCCCGGCACCTCACCAAACGTGGGCAGACCGGCAAGCTCGCCGGGACGCTCCCGAAACAGGCGACGTACGGCGCGTGGGTTCATCACAGCCCCCGAGAGCAGGTGCGAGCCAGGCTGCTTCCCCTTGTCCACGAGCGCCACGGGCACCTCACCGAGCCGCTCAGCCGTCGCCGGATCATCCTCGAGCAGCTGCCCGAGACGGATCGCACATGCGAGGCCGGCAGGCCCACCGCCGACGATCAGAACTCCGACCTCGATGCGTTCGTCCGGTGCACCCGTCGGCGCCGCAACAACCTCGGCACTCGAGAATGGCGGCGGGAAGTCAGCCGCGCGAATGTCTGCAGGCACGGCGCCGCGCACGACTAGCCCTTACGGGCCCGCACGAGGTCGGCGAGCTTCGGGGCGACCGTATTGAGGTCACCGACGACCCCAAAGTCGGCGAAGTCGAAGATCGGCGCATTGGCGTCCTTGTTGATCGCCACGATCGTGCCCGAGCTCTGCATACCCACCTTGTGCTGGATAGCGCCCGAGATTCCGAGGGCGATGTACAGCTTGGGCGAGACCGACTTACCGGTCTGGCCGACCTGGGTGGAGTAGGGATACCAACCGGCGTCAACCACCGCTCGCGTAGCGGCAACGGCTCCGCCGAGCGCCGCAGCGAGCTCCTCTGCCAGCCTGAAGCCCTCGGGCGTCCCGAGCCCGCGGCCACCGGCCACGATCACGTCTGCGTCCTCGATGGAGGGACCGCTCGCTTCTTCGTGGGCCTGATCGACCATCCGTGCGGCGGTCGAGAACTCCCGGGGTGTCACGGCCACGTCGTGGACGGCCGCGGTGCCTCCGGTCTCGACCGGCTCGAAGGAGCCCGATCGGACGAGCGCGATCCTCGGAGTGCTCGTCCAACCCACCGTCACGAGCACGGTGTCGCCGAGTGCGGGCCGCGTGGCAGTGAGCTTCCCACCGTCGATCGCGATATCGGTGACATCCCAGTTGAGGCCGACGTCCAGCCTGGCCGCAAGGCCCGCTGCGATGTCGGCCGAGAGGACAGAGGCGGCAAAGAGAATGTTCTCGGCTCCGGAGGCGGCAATGACGGCCTCGAGTGCATCAACACGTGGCTGCGGCAGCGGAGCCTCGAAGTCCGGCCCGTCCACGGTGTAGACCGTGGCAGCACCGAATGCTCCTGCAGACGCCGCAACCTCAGCGACGCCATGCCCGACGACGACACCTGCAACGTCACCGCCAACGGCAAGCGCCCGCGCCAGGACGCCCAACGAACCCTTCTGAACAACACCACCATGATGCTCGAGGAAGACGAGGGTGCTCACAACAACTTCCTTTCGGAGAGCCACTCCACGAGTCGTTCGGCTGCTGACCCGTCGTCCTCTATCTTGATCTGATTGCCCTTTGCCGGTGGTGGCGCTAGTTCGAGAACCGTCGTCCGCGACCCGGAGACGCCGACCCTGTCGGCCTCCGCTCCGATGTCTACGAGGGAAAGCGTCTCGGTCGGCTTCGACTTGGCACCCATTATCCCCTTCAGTGACGGATACCGCGGCTCGTTGATCGCGTCCGAGACGGCCACGACCGCCGGCAACGGTGCCGAGATCACGTCGTACCCGAACTCGGTCTGCCGTTTCCCGGTCACCGATGATCCATCGACCTCGAGGCCCGCGACCTGCGAGACCATGGGCCTTTCCAGACGCTCGGCAACAGCAGCCCAGAGAACGGCGCCGTCGGCGTCCGAGGCCTGCTGTCCAAAGAGGATGAGATCGGCGCTCTCTCGCTCGAGGCCCTTGGCGAGCGCATAACTCGTGGCAACGAGATCGGAGCCTGCTGCCGCTTCGTCGGAGATGAGGACAGCCCGGTCGGCACCCATCGCAAGCGCCTTGCGCAGCGAGTCCAGCGCTTTCGCCGGGCCAAACGAGACCACGACGACCTCACCGCCGTGCGCCTCCTTGATCCGGAGTGCCTCCTCGACAGCGTTGACATCCGTCGCGTTGAGCGCACCCTCCCCCGAACGGTCGAGCCGGCTCGTGGCAGGGTCGAGTTTCCGCGCGTGACCCGCGTCGGGAACCTGTTTTACACACACGGCGATCTTCATCGCCCAAGCCTAGCCGGGACAAAGCCCCCTTCGCGGCACTTCGCCCTGGTCCGGCGAAACGCTGGGGCGGTGAAGTGGGACACGATGACCCACAGCACAGAGAAACCCGTCCTTAACGGTGCTGCGACTACCATCCGCCCGGAGATGAGCACGACGCCAACCGGCCCTCGTCCCTCGAAAGCGACACGTCGCATTCCGTGGTGGCGGCGTGTGTTGCCGTGGGCGTGCGGGGCCACCCTTGCCATCGGCATTCTGGTTGCAGCTGCCGTATTCCTCGGCGACACCGCGCCCCCGAAGGAGACATTCTCCAACGAGCCGGCGGACGTGACAAAGCCGGAAAAGAACATTGCCCTTCCCGCCGAGGTCAAGCAGATCGCCAGGACATTCATCCAGACCGCCGTCGCCCGGAGGAACCTCGAGGTTGCCTACCCTCTCGTTGGGCCCGCGATCAAGCAGGGTATGACGCTCACCGCGTGGAAGACGGGGAATATCGCCGTCATCCCGTTTCCGGTCGAGAAGCTCGACTTTGCCACGTTCAAGGTGGACTACGCCCACGCTCGCGATGTGCTCATGGAGGTTGCCCTGCTCTCGAATGACGCGAGCGTAAAGGGGCAGGTCTTCTACATCAACGTGAAAAAGTTCGGTAAGGGTGTCAACGCGAAGTGGCTCGTGGACAGCTGGGTTCCCCGTAGCTCCGCTCTCGTTCCCCTGGGCTAGTCCCACGGCAGGAGACAGGAAGGAGGCATGGGCGGCAAGCAACGAGCAGCGGCTTGCCGGGCGTTCGCGGAAGTACCCCGCAATGGACGCTCACCCGGTTTTCGCCAGGTGGACGCCCCCCCCGACGACGGAGAATCTCATCTACGTATACTCGGTGCGTGGAGCAGAAGATACGCGTCGTGATCGCGAAGCCGGGCCTTGACGGTCACGATCGCGGTGCGAAGATCATCGCGCGCGCGCTCCGTGATGCCGGCATGGAGGTGATCTATACGGGCCTTCATCAGACGCCCGAGCAGATCGTCGAGACCGCCATCCAGGAAGACGCGGACGCGGTCGGTATTTCGATTCTCTCGGGAGCACACATGACACTCGTGCCGAGAATCATCGAGGGCCTACGAGCGAACGGGGCCGACGACGTGCTCGTCGTCGTCGGTGGGACTATCCCGGCCGACGATGCTGCTGCATTGATCGAGGGCGGGGTATCCGCAATCTTCACGCCGGGCGCACCCACCCGCGAGATCGTCGAGTTTCTCCGCTCGGCCACCGCGGCCTCATAGCCGCGGCGCTCTCGCTCCACGATGGGCTCTGAACGAGAAGCGCTCAGAGGGGGCGGATCCGGTCGATCGAGAGAGCACCGGGTTCTCCCGACAGCACAGCGAGCGTTGCGGGCGCCGGGCGTGTAAACACGAGCACCCGGGCTGCCGTTGGTGGCCTCAGCTTCTTCCTGGTCGGCGCGAAGACCAGTGAGGTGAGCGAGCCGTCGAGCAGTGCGTCCTCGGGTACGGCCAACTCGAGCGAGCGTGGAGGGATCGTCGCCCACTGTCCCCCCGGCCAGAGGCGAACTGCGGTGACCGACAACTCGATGCTGCCGCCACCCGCGGCGACCGCCGTTCCCTTCAGGCCGAACGTCACGGGCTTCGCCGGTCTGGCCGGCAACGGAAACAGCAGCCGCGTCGCCGCGTTGAGGGATGCAAACGGGCTGACGTCCACGCCGTCGTGCGGGTGAACCTCGAAATGAAGGTGATAGGCTCCCTCGGCGTCGCCGGAGTCTCCGTTGTAGGCGATGAGTTGGCCGGCCCTGACCGACGAGCCATTTTTGAGCCCAGGGGCATATGCGACGCCGGGGATGCACGCGCCTCGGTTGTCATGCTTTGCGGTGAGATCGTTATTGAGATGGATGTAGCGGTACGTGGTGCCGCTCGCGCCGTACAGGTAGAGCATGCACCCTGCGCGTGCCGACGTCGTCCAGAATTTGATCTTCCCGTCCTCTGCAGCGACCGCCGGGGAGCGCCACGTGGTCAAGATGTCGTTGCCGGCATGCCTGCCCTGGCCGCGGGGATCGCCCCAGTCGTCGAAGTACGTTGCGGCACCGACGAGCGGGAAGATCATCGGCTTCGATCCGGTGGCTGGCGGCTGATCGGGCTGGTTCAGAGCGAGAGAAGCCGATGCGGCCGCGAGGCTCAGTGCGAGAAGGAGTGAGAGGAAAAAAACTCCTCTGGCTGTCGTCCGGTGATTGCGCATCGTGGCAGGATGGTGACGGGTTTCACCCGTCATCGGTTCGCTCTCGAGGAGCCGAGCCTACCAGAGCTGTTCGGCCGTTTTCTCTCTCCAGCACCGACCCTGTTCGTTCACGCAATCGTGATCCTTTCGCGAACCTCACAGCGGGTCACGTCGCCGGCTGGGTCGGCGTCGGTGGCCCGGGCGAGGGTGCGCACGGCGAGACGCTCTGGTTGCACGTCGGTGTCACGTCGATGCCCGACACCCCGACACCCCGACACCGGTGTCTGTCGAGATCACCGTGACCGGTTCACCGGTGCTTCCAGCACACGGCAATGCGCGACAGCCGGGGGATTGTGCTCGCGCTGACACCTGCAAACGGATGCCCGCTGCGCACTCCCACGCAGCACAAGACGCGTATGGAACACGGCTCCGGCACGTTCTGTTGTCTAACCCTCTACCAGAGGGTTAGACACGAGAGCGCGGCAAGCCTACCCCACGAGACACGCGGTACGTGCATGCTTCGGCAACAAGGGCCCCAAAAAGGCGCTTGTCGTCGGCCTCCATCTCCGGATGCCAGAGCACGCCGACCGCGAACTTTTTGGACGGATCCTCGATCCCCTCGAGCGAGCCGTCCTCGGCGAATGCACTCTCGACAAGGCCGACCCCGACCCGCCCGACGCCCTGGTGGTGGCTCGAGCGAACCGAGCCATGGCGCGGCCCGAGGATCGCGGCCAGCCTCGTCCCCTCCTTCACATCTACCGAATGCTGGGAGAAGACGCCGAGGGTTTCGCGATGCCCCTCGTGCCCGACTTCCTCCGGCAGGTGCTGCACGAGGTCGCCACCCCGTAGGACGTTCAACAGCTGGAAGCCACGGCAAATCGCAAGCGTCGGCAGGTCGCGCTCGAGGGCCGCCTCGAGCAGAAGAAGTTCGGCGGCGTCACGGTGCACCTGTGCCGGGTCGGTCGCGGGGTTGCGCTCGGCGCCGTACCGAGCCGGGTCGATGTCGATGCCGCCCGAGAAGACGATGCCGTCGAGGACGTCGAGTGTCTCCTCGATGCCCTGCTCACTGGGCGGCACGAGTAGAGCGCGTCCCCCGGCCTGTTCGACCGAGTCGACGTACGTCAGCGGCACGAGAGCGGCCGGCAGCTCCCACGCACCCCAGCGCGCAGGCTGAGCGTACGAGGTGATGCCGATGATCGGGCGGGTGGTGACCATGCGGCCACGCTAGCGGACGGTCGGGACGGGCGCGCTCGATCTCCTGACCCCGCTCGTAGCACCACTCCCAGGCGGGTGCGAACACGTCGCACAGACCATGCTCCGTCCGCGCGTCGTCGAGCTAGTGATTGACGAACTGATCCCCGCACCCGTTGAGAGATGCGATCTCCCCGGCATCGTTCTTGTAGGCGACGTGGTTGTCGGCCACCGTCAGCGCGTCCTCGAAGCAGAAGGTGATCTCCTGCCGCCCGGGCCACGCCTCGCCGACATCACAGTGGTCTCCCTCACCGGCGGCGCGGCTTGACAGAGCCGTACCGGCATGAGAGTTTCAGGATCAGCCTCATCGCTTCATCGCTTCGGTGAGTCTGGCCTCAATAGCAGACGAGCAAACAGACATGAGCGTGAAACAGCCACGCACGCCCGGTGCGATTGACACGCCGGAGGACGAGCGGACCCTGCACCATCTTGGCTACGCGCAGGAACTGCTCCGCGGCATGACCGGGTTCCAGAACTTTGCAATCTCGTTCACGATCATCTCGATCCTGGCCGGGTGCTTGACCTCGTACTACATCGCGTTCCAGTGGGGCGGCCCCGTCGCCGTCACCTGGGGTTGGCTGATTGTCGGCGGCTTCTGCATCATCGTCTCGCTCGCGATGGCCGAGATCGCATCGGCGTATCCGACCGCGGGCGGCCTCTACTACTGGGCCTCGAAGCTCGGCAGCGCCGGTTGGAGCTGGTTCACAGGCTGGTTCAACCTGATCGGGCAGATAGCCGTCACGTCAGCTATCGGCTACGGCCTGGCAATCTTCGCAACCTCGCTACTCGATCTGCTCTTCGGGTACACGAACACCCGGCACTCGATCTTCGTCACCTACACGGTAGTACTGCTGTTCGCGGTGCTGATCAACGTGTTCGACGTGCGCATCACGGCTGCCCTCAATGTGGTCTCTGCGTGGTGGCACATGGTCGGCGTGGTCGTGATCGTGCTCGCACTCCTGATAGTGCCGGACAGCCATCAGTCGGTCGGCTACGTGTTCGGCGAGACCATCAACAATTCGGGCTTCTCCGGGAACAACTTTGGCAACATCATGTTCTGGTACGTGTTCGGGATCGGGCTGCTGATGTCGCAGTACACGATCACGGGCTACGACGCGTCTGCACATCTGGCGGAGGAGACGCATGACGCCTCCCGGGCATCGGCCCGCGGCATCGTGATGTCCGTCGTCGTGTCGGTGATCCTGGGCTTCGTCCTGCTGGTCGCCCTGACTTTCGCTATCCCCGAGACCCAGGGCGCGATCGACGCGGGCGGCGACATCGTCACCTACATCTGGCAGACCTCGATGGGCACGCTCTGGGCCGAGCTACTCCTGTTCATCGCGGTCGTGGCACAGATGTTCTGCCTGACAGCCTCGACGACATCGGCTTCACGGATGATGTTCGCGTTCTCGCGCGACGGCGCCGTGCCGGGGCACAGGATGTGGCGGAGGGTTTCGAAGCACCGCGTGCCCACCAACGCCGTGATCGCAATCGGGGTGCTCTCGTGGCTCCTGATGGTGCCGACGTACTGGAACAACCTCGCGGGCTACCTGGTCGGCACGTCGATTGCCGTGATCGGGCTCTACATCGCGTTCGCGATTCCGATCTACCTGCGCTGGCGCCAGGGGGAGTCGTTCGAGTGCTCGGCCTGGACGATCGGGAAGCACTACAAGTGGATCGATCTCGTCGCACTGGGGTGGATAGTGGTGATCTGCATCCTCTTCATGCTCCCGATCGTCCCGGCCGGCATCCCGTTCAAGGCCGGCTACGACTGGAACGTCGTCAACTACGCCCCGGCCACCGTGATTGGAGCATTCATGCTCTTCGGTGGCTGGTACGCGCTGTCGGCCAAGAAGTGGTTCAAGGGTCCTGTTCGGATGGGCACCGCGGAGGAGCTCGGACAGGTCGAGGCCGAGCAGGAGGCTGCATTCCTGCTGCCAGCCGACACGCAGTACGAGAAATAGAGCGCACCACACATGCGGCCGTTGTAAGGGGCTCGGTGCGGCGCCTCTCACACGTTTCCGGCTCTCGTACCCGTCGTCATTTCCCGTCTCGTACCACCGATCTGCTTCCCGGCCACCTCCGCGGGAGACTGCCGCAATTTGCGTGAACTCCGTGTGTCAGGGCCCTTGATCCTGCTGCCGCCGGCACCATAGATTCCTCTCGAGCGCAGAGTATGGAAAGCCGGAACCGGGCAGGGTGGGCAAAAGCGTCCCGGGCCGGCGATGTCACCCTCCGATTCTGCGTAGAACAGACTATGTACAGTGCAAATCAGGGTATCTTCTAAAGAAAAATCTGCAATTTGCGTGTTTCGCGATCTCCACGCACTTGACTCTGCCCTCACCACCCCCTAGGTTGGTGATTGCACCGAGGTAGGAGCACCTGAGGTTGATGGTCTCCTGATCGGCACTCGCTTCGGCGAAGGTCAGTCAGGAAGCCGGACGAAGGAGCCACCGCCCCGGTGCATTTTTTCTGGTCCCGTGCCGAAACGTATGCTGAACCACGTGCGCCGCCTCCTCATCGTCGTCAGCGTCACCGTCTTCGCGGACACAATGCTCTTCTCCGCGATCGTGCCCCTGATTCCGGGTCTCGCTGCTACCTACGACCTGTCAAAACTCGAGGCAGGAATGCTCCTCGCGGCCTACGGCGCAGGGGCAGTGATCAGTGGTATCCCTTCCGGGATCCTGGCCGTACGGCTCGGGCCGAAGCGCACCGTCATCACCGGCCTCATCCTGTTTGCCGCAGCGACGCTTGCCTTTGCACTCGGCTCGTCGGCCTGGAGCCTCGAAGCCGCACGGTTCGCCCAGGGCGCAGCCAGCGCAATCACGTGGTGTGGGGCCCTTGCCTGGCTCACGCTCGCTACCCCTCGCGCGCAACGAGGCAAGGCACTCGGCATCGTCTTCAGCTTCGCCGTCCTCGGCTTCGTGATCGGGCCCGCGGTCGGTGCGGCGGCCCATCTGAGCTCGATCCGAACCACGTTCACGGTGCTGGCGGTCGCCATTGTCGGCGTTACGGTGTTTGCATCGTCGTTCCCTGCCGGCCGCCAGGAGGCACGACAACCCCGGGCGCTCCGTCGGATGCTCCACGACACCACACTGCTCGTAGCCGTCTGGCTCACCGTCGTCCCGTCTCTCTTTTTCGGCGTCGCAGACCTGCTCGTTCCCCTGGCACTGGACGAAGCAGCCTGGGGGGCGATCGCGATTGCCGCAACCTTCATCGTGGCAGCGCTGGCCGAGGTTGCCCTGGCGCCGGCTATCGGAGCCTTCAGCGATCGCCGCGGGCGGCTGTTACCGATCCGACTCGGACTGCTCCTTGTCACTGCGGCTGCCCTGATCCTTGCGCTCGCAACATCTCCCTACCTGATCGCCGTCCTCGTGACGGGCGCTTCCGTCGCAGTAAGCGTGATCTACACGCCGAGTACGGCGCTGATCTCCGATCGTGCCGAACGCAGCCAGGTGCCCCAGGGGCTTGCCTTCGGCGTCATGAACTCCATGTGGGCCTCGGGCGTGATGGTCGGACCCTTGCTCGGGGGCGCGATCGCCCAGGCGCTCGGCGATCCGGCTCCGTACATTCTCAGCGCGGCCATTGCACTCGGGACGTTCCTGTTCATCAGCCGTGACGGGTTTCGGGCCAGAGTCATGCTGGAAACCCTCCCGGACTGACGCGTCCGGGACTTCCGTCCAGCCGTTCGCGTCGCAGGACGGCGAGTAAAAAAGAGCGAAAGAATGCGAGACCAGCCGGCAGGTGTCAGCGGCAGCTACGGAGTCGGTCGCGCCACGATCCTCGGGGAGCGTCGAACCTGACGGGTTGCTGCTGCTCCTCCGTCTGCACCGGTGCCGGCAGCGCGGCTGCCACGGAGCCGCCGTCCACCCGGCGTCTCCGCATACGCTCGAAATCGCCACGGAGGGCCGCGCGCATCTCGTCCTTCTGGCTCTGCTCTTCCACGTGGGCCTGTTTCAGTGCCTCACCTCGATCTCCTCCCCCCGCCCGTCAACCAGCGGGTGGCATACCGGCCCGCGATCGCCACGCGAATGCCGCAAGACCCCCCAGCACCAGAGTGGGCACGACGGTCAGAAAGCGATAGATCAGCACCGCCGCGACGACACCGGCGTTCGCACCCCCAAATGCAACGAGCGCTGTCGTCAACCCCAGTTCGACGATCCCGAAGCCGCCGGGCGTGATCGGAATCGCAGCGATGATGCGCACGAGTGACCACGCAGCAAAGATCTCGATCACATCGACCTCGGAGGCCGGCACGCCGACCGCCCGCAGGCTGAGAACGAGCAGCAGGAAGACGGTCAGGCTTCCGGCGAGGGTCGCGAGGGACAGGACGTGCCACCGACGGGCGAGCAGATCGACCGCTTCGTTGCGAAACCGGGTGAAGCTCGCCCCGCTGAACGATGCAGGGCTCCGATGAATGCGCACCTTCACCCGCGAGACGACGCTCGCGACCGCGTCGCCCACCTCCCGGGCGAGACTCTCCGAGTAGAGCACGAGTACGAGCAACGCGACGACGACGCCGAGTGCGACGACGCCGACGAACGCCGCTGTGCCGAGGAGCGCGGTCTCACCACCGTTTACCTTGAGCAGGAAGAGCGCAACGACCGGGAAGACCAGGTTCGCAAGCTGGTTCCAGACGCCGGTGAGCGTGATCGCACGCGTGACCGCGGGAGCGGGATACCCCCAGCCACGGAGCATCCCCCACGACCCCGCCACCCCGATCGCTGCCCCGCCAGGTGCGACGATCGAGAGAGCGGTCGAGGCCTGCGTCATTGCGAGTGCCTGCCGAAAGCCAAGGCCCGGCAGCGTGACCATCCACGGTGGAGCGAACGTGACGAGGTTGAGGGCGGTTGCGGCGACGAGCACGGCAACCCACTCCCAGGTGAGCGTCGTAACGACGTTCCAGACATCACGATAGTCGGCAATCCGGGGCAGCACGACCGCGAACGTGACAACCACAATCGCGACTCCGGCCCCGGCGAGGACGTAGCGTCGCCAACCCGCTCTCTGCCCGTGGCGGAACTCGGGGGCTCCGTCGGGCGTCTCGACGCTGCTCACGGCCCCACGCTAGTCAATCTCTTCCGGCAACGCTGATACCGTATGTCCACATGGAGATGATGGGGGATGAGAAGATGATCTGGGAAGGTCATCCCACCTGGCGGGCGATGTTGTCCTTCCACATCAAGTGGTTCGCAATCACGATCGCGGCCTTCGGGTTGCTGCTGCTCCTGCGGGCTGTCGGCGTCGGCATCTCGTACCCCGTCATCGGCGCGGTTCTCGTGGCCGGAGTCCTTATCACGATCGGTGTCGGCTGGATGCATCGGTTCTTCACCCAGTACACGATCACGACCAAGCGTCTCAACATCCGGAACGGAATCTTCTCGAAGACGGAGACCTCCACGAACGTCGATCGAATTCAGAACATCACCGTCAAGCAGTCGCTCGTTGACCGTATCCTGAAGGTTGGCTCGATCGACTTTGACACGGCTAGTGACGATGCCTCCGACCGCCTGATCTTCATCGGAGTCAACAGCCCACAGGACCTCCGCGAGCGCATCATGCACGCACGGAACAACGAGACCTCCGTCGTCCAGGGCGATCGCCAGGGTGGTCTGGCCTGAGCCTGTTTCCACGCGGGGTGTGTCGTTCTCTCGCGCTGATCCTCCTCGGCACGGTCGTCCTCGGTGTGACCAGCATCGAGGCAGGCTCGGGTGCCATCTCCCGGACAAGAGTAACGCTCTTCGGCGATTCCATCGCTGCGTCCCTCGAAACCCAACCGAGCGCCCGGCGAGCCCTCGCCCGGGGCATCGATCTCGACCTCCAGGCCGCGGTCTGCCGTCGCACCGTCGGTGAGAGCTGCCCCTATCTCGGGTCGAGAACCCCCACGCTCGTCGCTCTCCTCCCCTCGCTCCGACTCGGGCAGGCCGCTGTCGTGGCTACCGGGTACAACGACAGTGAAAGCACGTTCGCAGAGACAATCGAGGCTGCTCTGGCCGCTCTCGAAGACGCCGGCGTCGAGCACGTTCTCTGGCTCACCCTTCGTGCCGAGCGGCAGTCATACCTGCAAATGAACGTTGTCCTCCAAGCCGCTGCGGCAGTTCACTCCCGACTGACCCTGATCGACTGGAACGTCTATTCGAGGAGCCATCCGGACTGGTTCCAGCCCGACGGCCTGCATCTCACGACGGCAGGAGCAACCGCGATGGCAACGCTCGTCCATCGGGCGCTCGATGACCTCGGTCTCGTTGCATCGCCCCCGTCACCGGCATTCAGAATCGCCACGAGGCACCTGCCAACCGCTCATCTCGGACGGCACTACGCAGCACGGCTGACAACGACGGGCGGCACCTCTCCGATCCGCTGGGCTCGCACCTCGGTCGCCATGCCCGCCGGACTGACCCTGCGAAGCAACGGGCTTCTCGCCGGAACCCCCGTCGTCGCGGGCCGCCGCCTGATCGTCATGCGCGCCACCGATGCCGCAGGCCGTTTTGCCGTCGTCCGCCTCGCTCTCGCGGTCACTCCCTGAGACGGGAGGGACACCTGAAGAGAACCGTGAAGAAGCCCGCGCGGGACGCCGGCCGGACACTGCGAGCGGGCTAGCCGCCACTCCGGCTGAACTCTTCGATTCCGCCCCGCCCGAGCGGCTACCATTCCCCCGCTATGCCATTCGCAATCAGCTTTCTATTCATCCTGCCATTCATCATCCTCGGCGTTCTTCTCGTCGCGATGCTCGTGCTCTACCTCCTCGCCCGGATCCAGAACGGCCGCTTCCTGCGACCCCTCGTCACGCTCCTCTCGAAGATCCCGTACATGCGGCGCTGGTTCCAGAAGATGTCCGTCTCTGCCTACGAGCGCTCGAACCCCGAGTTGGCCGGGGCGATCAAGAAGATGCAGACCTTCGGCGAGATCAAGACCCCCGAGCAGGCGCAGAGAGCACTCTCGGTCATGAGCGCCTCGGAACGGAAGGCATACGTCGCCATGGTCGAGGAGCAGGGGGCCATGCCCGAGCCGGTCAACCGCGACCAGCGGCGGCGACAGGAGCGTGGCGCGCAGGGGATGATCGTGCAGCAACGACCCGGCTCGAGTGGCCGCAAGGGCAAGAAGAAGTAGCCCGGGCTCGCGCCCTCTTGGTTTCGGCCCCGTCGATAGGTCATCCGGAGGATCGTCGAACGATGCAGCAGGCGTCGTGTGCCTCCCTCCCGCGCCAATACCCTGCTCGAGGCCTCCGGGCCGGCAGGGACACGTGGAACGCGATCAGCTCCAGGGAAGCGCCGAGCCGGTGAACAGCGGATGGGCCACGGCTTCTCCGTGCCGCTGACAGACCACGTCGTAGGCCTCGTGCAGCACGGGAGGGCGATCGGTCGCGTGCCCGTCCGATGCAGCGAGCGCAATCCAACCGGCGGCGAGCAGCGCCCACGCGGTACGCTCGGCAACCACGCCGTGCCGCCCCAGAAAAGAGGGCGCGTTGGCACAGAGCAGCCAACCTCGATCGAAGAGGGGTCGAATGCAGCCCGGATCCTCGGCGACTGCACGGCACCGCTCGGGATGGGCGAACACCGGCACGAACCCGGCAACCTCGACGACGCGCCCGGCCTCGGTGAGAATCTCGATCGCATCGTCGAGATCGAGCCACGAGCCGGGAAACTCGACGAGGACGCCCCGCGTTCCCTCAAGCGTGTACTCCCCCACATTCTCCGGTGTGATCACGGTCGGATAGACCTCCCAGCCTCGACGGAGGTCGAGCCCCCAGGTGGCGACCTCCTTCTGCATCTCCGGAAAGGCGGCAGCATAGGTTGCGTTGCGCGCGGGCGTGCGCGGAAACGTGTCCCAGGGAGCATGAGCGTGTGGTGTCGAGAAGAGGACGTCCGTGCCCGCCTCGAACGCCAGACGGCAGAGGGTCAGGCCCTCCTCGATCCCCTCGGCCCCGTCGTCACCCGACGGCACGACATGCGAATGGACGTCTACGAAGCCGCGCATTGCCCGCGGTCAGACACCCAACGTGGCGACGAACGCACGGATACGCTCGACGGCCTGTTCGAGGTTCCGAAGTGACGAGGCGTACGAGACGCGCAGGTGGCCGGTCGCGTGGACACCGAAGGCGCTCCCCGAGAGCAGCGCGACTCCCGCCTCGACGAGGAGCCGCTCGGAGAGCGTGTCCGCATCGATTGGCAGCCCCGAGACGTTGGGGAAGGCGTAGAACGCACCGCCCGGCTCGATGCAGCTGACACCCGGGATCGTGTTCAGCGCAGGGACGAGGTAGTCGCGGCGACGGCGAAACTCGGCGACCATCTCGACGACCGCATCCTGCGGGCCCTCGAGCGCTGCGACCCCGGCGAGCTGGACGAACGGCGGCACACACGACGTGGAGTTGACGATCAGGCGTGTCAGCGGGTCAACGAGGTCGGCCGGGACGGCTGCGTACCCGAGCCGCCACCCCGTCATCGAGAAGGTCTTCGAGAAGCCGTCGAGGAGAATCGTGCGTTCGAGCATCCCGGGTAGCGACGAGATGGAAGGCGCATCGACGTCGTAGGTGATACGTGCGTACACCTCGTCGGTGAGCACCCAGGCAGGTGTGCGGAGGATCGCCGCGGCCGCGCGCTCGAGGTCGGCGAGGGGAATCACTCCGCCGGTCGGATTCTGTGGCGCGTTGAGGATGACGAGGCGGGTGCGATCGGTAAGCAGGCTTTCGAGCTCGGCAGGGTCGAAGCTGAAGCCCCTGTCCTCTCGCAGCGGCAGCGGGATGGGGGTCGCGCCTGCAAACCGCACAGCGGACTCGTAGATCGGAAAGCCCGGATCGGGGTAGATCACCTCGTCACCGGGGCCGCACGTGGCAAGGACGGTGAAGAAGAGAAACGGCTTCGCGCCGTTGGCCACGAGGACATTCTGCGGATCCACGGGAATGTCGCGGGATAACGAGAGTGACGCTGCCGCAGCCTCCCTGAGCACCGGGAGGCCCGCCGTCTGGCAGTAATGCGTCTCCCCCGCCCTGATCGCGGCTATCCCCGCTTCTGCAACGTGGGAAGGCGTCTCGAAGTCAGGCTCCCCTATCTCGAGATGGATCACGTCGAGCCCCTCCGCCTCGAGCGCACGCGCACGGGCGAGAACGGCAAAGGCACCCTCGGTCCCAAGACGGGTGACGGCCTGCGCGACACTCGGTCTCATGGCCCCACCATAGATGATTGACTGAAAGCGTGGACACCATGGCGGAGCGGAAACAAACCCGGAACGGCCGCATAGCCATGCTCGGGGCCGGGCTGGCATGGTCTACCGCCGGTCTCGGACAGCGCGCACTCGGTGCGACCCCCGCCACCGACGTTGCCGGCCGAGCACTGTTCGCCTTCCTCACCCTGCTCGTCATCGTTCTGCTGACCGAGGGGCCGAAGGCCCTCTCCTCCCTCCGCTCGCTCGGCTTCGCCGGGATCGTCATGGCACTGTGCCTCGCGATCTCCTCGGGGACATTCATGCTCGCTCTGAACTACACGACCGTGGCACACGTCCTGTTCTTCATGGCGGCAGCGCCGTTCCTTGCCGCAGTTCTCGGCCGGATCGTCCTGTCCGAACGGATCGGCCGGCGCACCGGGGTCGCGATGGGCATTGCCGCCGCGGGCGTCGCCATCATGGTGGTCGGATCTCTCGACGCCGGAGTGGTCACCGTCTTTCTGCCCATCCTGATGACTGCGACGTTTGCCGTCGTGATCGTGATCACGCGCTACCGCAGTGAGGTGTCGATGATGCCCGCGACGTGCCTCTCTCAGGGCCTGATCGTCGTCGTGGTCGCACCCTTTGCGTCATTCGGAGCGGCCACCGCGGCGGACTGGCGGATCTTTGTCGCTCTCGGCGTCTTCCAGATGGGCTTCGGTCTCACGCTCCTGACCATCGGAGCCCGGGCCCTCCCTCCCGCCGAGGTTGCCCTCCTCGCCATGGTGGAGGTCGTCCTCGGCCCGCTCTGGGTCTGGCTTGCCTACGCCGAGCAGCCGGGAACAGCGACGTTCGTGGGTGGCACGGTCGTGTCCGTCGCAGTCATCGTGCAGGCGACGGCGCGCGAGGGCAGCGGGCCGATCGCGCTGGAGCGTGCCGCTCCGGCCACGACTCCGGACTGAAGACGGAATCCAGGCCAGACCGAGGCCCGATTCAGGCCAAGGCGTCCAACGGTCCGGGATTCGATCCGGACGACCCGCCGGCGCACGACAACCGATTCAGCCGCCCGCGGGCTTTGCCCGGTACCCGGCCGAAAGAAGTCGAGCCACGACCTTCTCGCGATGATCGCCCTGAATCTCGATAGCCCCGTCCTTGACGGCGCCCCCCGTCGCACAATGGCGCTTGAGGTCACTTGCGACAGCATGCAGGTCGCCGCTGAGTCCCCGCACGACCGTGACTGTCTTGCCACCGCGACCGCCCTTCTCCCGAAAGACCCGCACAACGCCGTCGTCCGGGAGCCGTGTCCCCTTCGGCACGGCCACCACGCCGACGGTTTCCTGACGACGGTGGTCGCCGTCGTCGCTCGAATAGACGAGCCTGTGGTTTGCCATGGCATCGATAGTAGCCACGCTTGCATGTGAGGCCCCGCTCACCGTCCATCGCGCGCGCCCGACGACAGGAGCAGGCAGGCCGCCCGGTGCAACGGATCGAGGCCCACGACCTCCCGTAGCACGGGGTCGATCTCCTTACAGCGGTCATCGGCCATCGGACAGCGCGGGTGGAAGCGGCAGCCGGGCGGCACCCGCACCGGGTTCGGAGTCTCCCCCGTCAGGATCTGCGGGTACGACGGCTCATCGGGGTCACGACGCGGGACGACCGAGATCAGCGCCCTCGTGTACGGGTGCCGGGGGTTTCGAACGACGTCGCGCGCAGGCCCCTCCTCGACAATCCGCCCGAGATACATGACCGCAATCCGGTCGGCGAAGTGCGCGGCAGTCGAGAGATCGTGCGTGATCATGAGCACGCCCATCCCGTCCCGGCGGAGTCCGTCGAGGAGCGCGAGGATTCCTGCCCGCACCGAGACGTCGAGCATCGAGACCGGCTCGTCGGCAATCAGGAGCTTCGGCTCGAGCACGAGCGCGGCCGCGATCGCCACGCGCTGGCGCTGACCACCCGAGAGCTCGTGTGGGTAGCGGTCGATGAAGAGCTCGGGTGGTGTCAGCCCGGCCCGCTCCATCGCTTCGTACACCTTCGCCTCCCGGTCTTCACTGCGAGCAACGAGAGAATGAACGCGGATCGGCTCCTCGATCGTGTCCCGCACGGTGAATCTCGGATCGAGCGACTCGTACGGATCCTGGTAGATGATCTGAATCTCTCGACGCAACGGCCGCAGCTCCCGGGGGCTCAAGCCGCTGATCTCCATGCCGTCGAAACGGATCGAGCCACCCTGGTGCTCGACCATCCGGATCACGGTCTGCGCCGTCGTGGTCTTGCCGCAGCCGGACTCGCCGACGAGCGCCACCATCTCACCCGCGGCGACCGAGAAGGAGACGCCGTCAACCGCCTTGACGGTCAGCTGCGGCCGGCGCATGACGGCACCGAGCAGGCCTCGGGGAACCGGGTACCGGGTGACGAGCCCCTCGACGTCGAGTAGCGGGGCGTCCGCCCCCGGAAGCGCCCCATCCGCCTCGCTCACGGCGCCACCTCGGTCAGGGCGTGGTCGTTGAGATGGCAGCGCGCCTCATGGCCTGCCACCGGCTCGCTCCGCGGCGGACGGATGGTCGCGCACGGCTCGAAGACCGAGTCGCACCGTGGCCTGAAGGGACAGCCGGCGATCTCCCTGTCGAGGCGGGGAGGTGCTCCCGGAATCGAGAGCACCTCGTCGTCACCGAGAAGATCGGGCGTTGCCGCAAAGAGCATCCGTGAATACGGATGTCGCGGATCATGGTAGATCTCCGACATCCCCGCCATCTCCACGATCTCGCCCGCGTACATCACGGCTGCACGGTCACACACCTGGGCCACGACCGGAAGATCGTGGGTGACGAGGATCACCGTCAGCCCGAGCTCCTGCCCGAGCGTCGGGCTAAGGCTGACGAGAAGCTCGAGGATCTGCGCCTGCACCATGACATCGAGCGCGGTTGTCGGCTCGTCGGCGAGCAACACCTTCGGAGAGCAGGCGAGGGCCATTGCGATCGCGGCCCGTTGTCGCATGCCCCCGGAGAACTCGTGTGGGTACCGATCTGCCCGGTCTCCAGAGATCCCCACCAGCTCGAGAAGCTCGGCCACCCGCAGCCGCGCCCCTTTCCTCGTTGCGAGGCCGTGCAGCACCATGGGCTCTGCAATCTGCGCGCCGACGGTCTTGACGGGGTTGAAGGCGTTCATCGCACCCTGGAAGATCATCGCGATGTCGTTCCAGCGATGAGGGCTGATCGTCTCCTCGCCGCCGACGAGGATGTCCTCTCCCTCGAGGATCACCTTGCCCGAGACCGAGGCTGTCGCAGGCAGCAGCCCCATCATGGCGAGGATCGTCGTCGTCTTACCGCACCCGGACTCCCCGACGAGACCCAGCCGCTCTCCCTCGCGCAGCTCGAACGTCACTCCCTGGACGGCATGCAACTCGCCGCCTCCGGGCAACGCGAACCACACGTGCAGGTCTTCGACCCGGATCACGGGCGGACGGGAGCTCATTTCGACACCTCGGAGCCCGCTGCCGTACGCACCCGGAAGCGCTTCACGGAAAGATGACCGACGCGGAGGCGCGGGTTCAGCCCGTCCTCAACGGACTGTCCGACCATCGTGCAGGCGAGAATGACGATGGTCACGCACACGCCGGGCGGTACGATCGCCCACCAGGCTTTGTTGATCGTTGCCTCTCCGGTGAACGCGTTCTCGATCAGCCGCCCCCACGAGATCGTACTCGGGTCACCGAGACCCAGGAACGTGATAAACGTCTCGGCGAAGATCGCGAGCGCGATCATCAGGACGGTATTCGCTATGAGGAGCGGGGCAACCTGGGGCAGGACGTGCTTGACCACGAGCCGACGGTTTCCCGCCCCGAGCGCCTGGGCGCGCTTCACGTAGACCCGCTCGCGGACGCTCTTCACCTGGGCACGGATCAGCCGGGCCGTGCTCGTCCAGTAGATGATCCCGATGATGATCACGATGTTCTTCAGGCTCCGGCCGAACAGGGCGGCGGCGATGATCATCAGCGGAATGTCGGGGATCACGAGCATGTAGTCCGTAAACCGCATCAACACCGTGTCGGTGGTACCACCGAAGTAGCCCGAGAGCACCCCGACGGTGCCTCCGATCAGCATCGCCACGAGTGCGGCGAGGAAGCCGACACCGAGCGAGACGCGACTGCCGGCGATCAGAAGCGAGAGCATGTCACCGCCTCCGTCATCAGTCCCGAGCCAGTGGGCACCGCTCGGCGGCGCATAGACCGGGCCGGTCTTGGCGGTCGGATCGTACGGCTCGAGCCACGGGGCGAAGATCGCGACCAGGACGAAGAATGCGACGATCCCGAGCCCCGCCATCGCCGCGGGACTACCAAAGACGGTCGAACGGACAAATCCCGGCCGGCTGGTCTTTGCAATGCCATGCGCGAGGCCGTCCTCGTCTGCCGCCTGCAGCGGCTCGATCAGGCTCACGTTGTCACCCGCGGGTCGAACCTGAAGTAGAGCAGGTCGGCAAGCAGATTGAAGAAGATCACCGACAGGGTCAGGAGAAGAAAGATCGCCTGCAGAAGCGGGAAGTCACGCTTGTCGATCGCCTCGACCGTCAGCAGCCCGAGGCCCGGATAGGAGAAAACGTACTCGACGGTGATCGAGCCACCGATGATGAAGCCGAGTGACAGGGCGACGAGGGTGATGATCGGCAACATCGCGTTTCGCAGTCCGTGACTCCGCACGATCGCCCAGTTCTTGAGGCCCTTCGCCCTGGCCGTGAGCACGTAGTCCTCGCCGAGCGTCTCGAGCATCGCGGAACGCACAATCAGGGCGTAGTCGCCGTAGAGGACGAGCCCGAGCGTCAGCGCGGGAAGGAACATGTGCCTCATGCGATCGCTGAAGACGGCCCAGGTGGAGGCGTCGGCGAAGAGCCCGAGGGTCGGTGTCTTGATCCCCGAGGACGGAAGCCCGACAGCGTTGGCCACGAAGAAGATCAGCATCAGGCCGAGCCACTGTGTCGGCATCGAGTAGAATCCAAGGGCCGTGTAGAGGCCGCCCTTGTCGGCAAAGGTGCCACGGCGCCATGCCGCGACCACCCCCACGAGGGTGCCGAACACGATCGCAAAGAGCGTCCCGAGTGCGATCATCGGCAACGAGTTCTTGATCGGCTCGACGAGCTCACCACGGACGGGCTTTTCCGAGGGAACAGAGTGACCGAGATCGAAGTGAGCAAGATCGGCGAGGTAGAGCCTGTACTGCACCCACCTGGACTCGTCGAGGCCGAGATTGCGCCGCTGGGCCTCCTTGAACGCGACGCTGCACTGCCTGCAACGAAGGCCCGAGATTGCGTCGCCCGAGAGGGCGCGGAAGAGCACAAAGTTGAGAGTGATCGCGATGAAGACTGTCAGGACCGCAAACGCAACCCTCTTCACCACGTAGTCGGCACCTCTCACTTCAGTACTCCCCCGCTCCTCTCTCGTGTCTCATCGGCTACGGCTGCCTGGGCGAGGTGTAGTAGACCTTGGAGTAGCCGCTGAGCTTCGGGCTGAAGTCCGTCCACGTGTCCACATGAGCGTCGATGCCAAGGTGGTTTGTGAGTTGGGTGTAGTAGAAGTTGTCGTAGATGATCTTCTGCATCTCGTACACGAGCGTCTTACGCTCCTCGGGGTCAACGGTGATGCCCTGCTCGTCGTACAGCTTGTCGTAGGCGGGGTTATTCGCTCCGGTGTCGCTCCAGGAACACCACTGGCCCTTCGTGACGACGGACAGCATGAAGTCGGGATCGATGTAGCCGACCCAGTCCCACATTGCGATGTCGAAGCCCGTGTACTGCTTGCTCTCCGGCCCCGAGCAGTCGCCCGTCTCGACGGCGAACGCCGCCGTGGCATCTCCTCCGACCTTCTGCTTGACATCGACGCCCAGCCGTGCAAAGCCATCCTTGACGATATCGAACGACCGAGTTACGTTGAAGTCCGTAGACGTCGGAGTCATGATCTCGTACGCCATCGGGTGCGCCTCCTGCGCATAGGTTCCCGTCGTAGCGGGAACCTGGCGGACGCCGGATTTTTTGGACTTTGCGTAGCCCAGCTTGTCGAGCACCGCGTTGGCAGCGTCACAGTCGTACTCGAGCGGCCCCAGGTCGGGGTTCTCTAGCGGAGAGATGTGGCCGACGAGACTCTCGACCGTCGTCGCGTAACCCGCGAAGACGACGGAGATAATCTGTCTGCGGTCAACGCACATCGACAGGGCTTTCTTCACGGCTGGATCGAGCAACTCCCGGTTCTTCGGCTTGACGGGATTCGAGTTCCACGTGATGTTGGTCGTCTCGGAGCCCGGGATTGTCGTGACGACGACGTTCGGAACCCTCTTCACTGCGTCCACGGCCACGAACGGCACCTGGTCAGTCCAGTCGATATCTCCGTTCTTCAGGCCGGCGATCACCGCGTCGGCGTTCGTGTAGAACGTCAGGGCGACGCCGGAGGCGTGCGAGGGCGGGCCGTAGAAGTCGGGATAGGGCTTGAACGCCGTTGTTCCCTTCTTCTCGTACTGCGTAATCGTATACGGGCCGGCGCCGACGATCGGGAGGTTGAACTCGGGGTGGTAGGTCTTCAGTCCCTTGCCGTCGGTGCCGACCTTCGGCGCCCAGACGTGCTCGGGGAGGATGAAGAACTGCTCCAACTGTGCAAGCACGTTCCCGACGGGTGACTCGTAGTGGATCACGACCGTTGTGTCGTCAGTCGCCTCGGCACTCTTCACATGGGCGAGTGCGGCGGCGGCGATGGCCGTCGCGTCCTTCTCGTACTTGACCGTCGTGTTGATCGTCCAGGCGGCGTCAGCGGCCGTCAGCGGCTCACCGTCAGACCACTTCGCATCGGGCCGGAGCTTGAACGTCCAGTCCTTTCCGTCCTTTGACGTCGTCCACGACTCGGCCAGGTCACCCTCGAACTCGAAGGCAGCGTTGTACTGCACGAACTGCGGGAAGATCATCTGCATCGCGACGTACGATTGGCCCTCGATGTAGTTGAACGGGTTGAGTGAATCGATGTAGCTCGCCGTTCCGATGCGAAGCACACCACTCGATGAGTTGCCTCCGCCCCCACACCCTGCGGCCACTGCCACGACCACGGCGACCAGCGCCGCCGCTATCAGCCTGCGTACCGTCATTTCGGGCTCCTTCTCGTCTCGTTTGCGGGAGGGCGCAGCACACGCCAGTCATCATCGAGCCGTTTTGTATCCTTCCGGGCAATCCTACTCTTCTTTCCCTGGTGCGCGCCGACGACCGATGCCCCGGCCTCACATCAGGTACCAGTCGAGGAATGCCTCCAGCCGTCGGTAAAAGTCGAGTTGCGGCCCGACCCGCAGGAAGCCATGGCCCTCGGTTGGGTAGGTGACATACTCGTAGGTCTTGCCGAGGCGGGAGAGCTCGGCCACGAGCTCGGTGGACTGCTCGAACGGGACGCGCCGGTCGGCGTGCCCGTGGGCGACGAGAATCGGCACACGCACTGCATCGAGCCTGAGCACCGGTGAAGCGGCGAGATAGGCCGCCCGTTGGTTTGCCGGATGGCCCATGATCCGCATCTGCATCTGCACGCCGGCTCGATCCGCCTGGGCCCAGGTCGTCAGGGCGTCACAATCGCCGTACTTGCAGACGGCACAGCGAAATCGATAGCCGGGGTCGTCGGTGACCGAGAGCAGAGCCATGTACGAGCCATAGCTCGATCCGAAGATACCGAGGCGGTCGCCGTCTACCCAACGTACCGTTCGGAGATAGTCGGCTGCGGCCAGGCAGTCCTTCGTGTCGTCAACGCCCCAAACGCCGTGATTGGCGCGCTCGAAGTCGCTGCCATGTCCGGTGGAGCCACGGTAGTTGATGGCAAACCACGCATAGCCCCGGTCAACGAAGTACTGGGCATGGCCGTCCCACTCACCGCCGTAACAGTCGGCTGGGCCACCGTGCGGATAGACGATCGCAGGCACCGGAGACTCTGCCGAGGCCGTCGAGGGGCGATAGAGAAATGCCTGGATCTCACGCCCGTCAAACGTCGTATACGTCAGTTCCTCGGCCACAACGTAGGGTGCGCGTACGACGGCGAGCGGCGCGGGTGCGTGGATCGCCACCGGCTCCTCCCCCTCGGCGACGAGGCTGAGCTCGGGGGGAGTCGTCGGGCTCTCGTAGCTTGCGAGGATGCGGCCGCCCGCCGTCCAGGCCGGAGCGCCCCAGACGCCGCCCGCGGCGAGGTCGGTCACGGTGCCGTCGTCGGCTGCGACGATCACGAGATCGACGCGCCCCGCTCTCCCTCGCGTGGCCGCGAGTCGGGTGCCGTCGGGATGCCACCGCGCCTCGAGAAAGTCGGCTTCCACCGCCGTCAACTGCCGCGCACCACTGCCGTCTGCTGCGATGAGATGTAGCTCGAACCAGCCGCTGCGCTCCGAGGCGACGGCGAGCGTCGTCCCGTCAGGCGACCAGTCGAGAGCGTAATCGCGAATCCCGGGTGTCCCCGTCAACGCCCGCACGGTGCCTTCGGCAACATCGACGACCCGGATCTCGTAGCGGCTATAGTCGCTGTGAGGAACAAAAACGTAGGCGACGGCCAAGCCGTCAGGCGAGACGATCGCGCCCTGCTCATCGCCGTAGGTGTCCAGGTCACCGTGCTCGCGGGCGAGCCGCTGCGGCCATGCTTCGGCCACCGCGACGACGGCGAGACGATCGCAGCGGTCTCGCTCGACCGAGACGACGAGGCGATCGTTGCCGATCCATCCCGGACTCCCCGCCTCGACAACCCGCCGGACCGGGCCTCCCTCGGTCGGCACCACGCAGACCCAGCCGTCGTCGGCAAAGGCCACGGTCGCGCCGTCGGGCGAGAAGACCGGCCGCGTGTCCTCCCAGTACGGCTGCGGGTCACGGCCGGTCGTGAGCCGCCTCGGCACGCCACCCTCGAAGTCGAGCAGCCAGAGGTCGGAGGTGTCGCGATCCTGGATGAAGACAGCCGAAAGGCCGTCGGGCGAGACGGAGGGTGATCTCGGCCGCTCGGTCGCGACGACGGCCTCGAGCCGCCAGTCGGCCGGCGGCTTCACGTCCACGCGAGCCGGGCGCGGGATGCCACCGTGCTCGTCCTTGCCTCTCCAACTCTGCAACGGCTCGGGCATCCAGGTGCAATCCTTCCGGGGTTGCGAGAACAGGGTCTCCGATCGAGTCGAGATCCTAGCCAGCTTCCTGCGTTCGCACCGGGGATGCGACGGGGCGAGAAGGGCGTGTCGTGCGCGCCATCCCCCACGCTCCGGTGCTCGATCTCCTACGGCTCCACGGGCGGCTGGGCACGTAGCGTCCGACTACCGGCTTACGGCGACGTCACCAGCGCTACAGCCTGCCGGAGCGGGCGATCCCCCAGACGAGCCAGCAAGCGAAGGCACCGGAGATAATGAAGCCGAGAAACGACACTATGTGGAGTCCTACGACGTGTGGCCCGTCTGGTGCAAGGACGCCGAGGATCGCCGAGCCGACGAGGCCGCCGAGGACGATCAGCGCCACCGCGAGCCGATTCACCGCATGGTGAATGTCGTAGCTGATGTCGTCGAGGCCCGGGTTCCGGATCTGGACTGTCAACTGCCCTTGGCGCGTCTGCTCCATCACGTCCCGCACCTGGGAGGGCAACCCCCGCGCAACGGCGGCGAGGTCGCGCGCCTCGGCCTGCGCACGCAGCGATATCCGCCTCGGTGAGAAGCGCTCGGCAATCAACTGCCGCGCGTAGGGGCGCGCTACCTCGAAAACGTTGAAGTCCGGATACAACTCGACACCGACGGCACCGAGCGTTGCGACCGCCTTGTCGAGCGTGACAAACCGGCTCGGCAGGCGCAGATTCAGCGAGTAAACGAGGTCAAGAGCTTCGCGGATCACCTCGACCGGATCGATGTCCGACACCCTCGCCCCGTGATACCGGTAGAAGAGCTCCTCGAGGGCCTCCCTGAACTCGTCTTCACGGTCTTTCGGGTAGCTCAGCCCGAGGTCGGCGAGGTGTCGTGGCAGAGCAGCGACGTTCTCGGTTGCTGCGTCGATGAAGAGGCGTGTCAGGTGCGTCATGTCCTCCTTGGTCAGGCGCCCCGCCAGCCCAAAGTCAACGAGGCCTATCCGCCCGTCATCGAGAAGAAGGATGTTCGCAGGGTGCGGGTCACCGTGGAAGAAGCCATGACGGAAGATCATCGTCATCCACGCGTCCGTCATCCGATATGCGAGCTCGCGGCGTTCCTCGAGCGAGCGGGAATCGAGGTCGAGGTCGGCAAACTGGGTTCCCTCGAGATACTCGAGCGTCAGAACGCGTGCCGATGAGTAGCGCCAGATGACCTTCGGTACGGCGACCTCGGTCGAGCCGCCGAAGTTACGGCGGACCGTCTCGGCGTTCCGGGCCTCGTGGTTGTAGTCGAGCTCCTGCCGGATCGAGCGTGCAAACTCCTCGACGAGAGCCTCCGCGTCGATGAAGTCGAGGGCGTGAACCCGGTCGCGGACGACCCTGGCCGCCGAACGCATCAGCTGGAGATCCGACTCCACCTGACGGGGCGCCTCCGGCCGTTGCACCTTGACGACAACCGCCTCGCCCGTCGGCAGCGTCGCGCGGTGCACCTGACCGATCGACGCAGCAGCGAGCGGCACCTCATCGAAGTCGAGGAACGCCTGCTCGATCGTGAGTCCGACCTCCTCTTCGATGACACGGCGAATCTCGGAGAAGTCAACCGGGGTGACGTCGTCCTGCAGGCTCCGCAACTCGGCCACGATGTCGGAAGGCATCACGTCCGGCCGGGTCGAGAGCAGCTGTCCGAACTTGACGAACGTCGGGCCCAGTTCGTCGAGCATCTCGCGGAGCCGCCGGCCACGGTCGGCCAGTTGCGTGTCGTCATTGCCGCGCCGGCGGTCGATGAGATAGCCGAACCCGTGCCGTGTGGCTACACGACCGATCTCGGAGAGTCGGCCGATCTTCCGCTGAGGGCGCGCAGTCTCCATCGTCATATTGTCGTCGTCAGAGCCGGTTTCGGCTAGGGGGGTGCCCCCGGGGCATATCTAGAGGGGTTTCTCGAGCAGACGCAGACGGTGCTCGATCTGCGCCACACGGAGCCCGAGATCGTCTACCTCGTCGCGCCGAACGACGCCGAGGTGATCGAACGCCCGGTCGGCTACACCCGCAGGAAGCGAACCGATCTTCTCGGCCTCGGCCCGCCAACTCGTGACCGCGTCGCGGACGGCGTCTCGCATCTCGTCACGCTCGATGCCGACGCGGCGAGCGAGATCGTCCGCGAGCGCCTCCGAGGCCTCGACCGTGAGCGATGCCCAACCGAGCGCCGCGAGCGCCAACTCCTCGAGCGAATGCGGCGCGGAGGAACCATTCTGGTTCATGGGACGATTGTACTGCCGCCGCTCCCCGTCGTCCAACCGGAAAGCTTTCCGCCGTCCCGGGCAGGAGCGGATTGCATACGCATCCGACGGGCGAAACCCGTCACGTCCAGTCCCGCCGCCGGCGTCGTGCTCTACCGGGCGCGACCGTGCGGGCGGTTCGAGCGCCTGGCACGGCGACGATCACGGGCAGACGCGTCGCCCTCCTTGGGCGCAGCGCCCTCCTCGGCCGCGGGCTTCGGTGCCAGAAGTTCGTCGGCCTCCGTGACGAGCGTCGCCGACGACGCGTCGAGCAGGATGGTTCCACCGACCGACTGCACGTCACCCGTCTCGTCGTGCTTCCGGCGCGCGTACTCCGGCTCGCGCTCCTTGATCCAGTCGAGCAGCGGCGCAGCGACGAAGATCGACGAGTAGGCCCCGGAGGCGATCCCGATCAGGAGGGCGAAGGCGAAGTCGTTCAACGTCGCACCGCCAAAAATCAGAAGCGAGACGATCGGCAACAGCGTGATGAAGGTCGTCGCGAGAGACCGCGGGATCGTCTCCCAGAGCGAGACGTTCGTGATCTGGCGGAACGACGCGCGCTTCATCAACGGGGTGTTCTCCCTGATGCGGTCGAAGATGATGATCGTGTCGTAGATCGAGTACCCGAGCACGGTCAACACTGCGGCGACCGTGGCGGTCGTCACCTCCCGGCCGAGCAGTGCATAGATCCCGATCGTGATCAGGACGTCATGGATGAGCGCGACAATCGCGGGCACGGCGAACTGCCACTGGAATCGCAGCGAGATATAGCCGACGATGAGCAGGAGTGAGACGACGATCGCGAGCAGGGCGCTCTTGGCGATCTGGCGGCCGAAGCTCGCCGACACGTTCTTGATCCCGAACGCGCCGGCATCAACCGCCTTCTTCAGATCCGCCGTGAGCTCTACCGTCTCGTCGGTGGTCAGCGTCTCCGTCCTGATCTGGAAGCTCTTGTAGCTGTTGTTCGTGGAGGGGCCCCGGCCCTGGATGACAGCGTTCGCCTGACCAACACGAGCGGTCTGGAGACGCACCTGTGTGAGGGAGGTCGGCTTCGGCGTCTCGAAGCCGATCTGGGTTCCACCCTTGAAGTCAATCCCGAGGTTGAGTTGCAGGATCGCGAGTGAGAGCACCGAGACGACGACGATGGTGGCCGAGAGACCGAACCAGAGCCTCCGCTTGCCGATGAAATCGATCTTCAGCCACGACGGGATGCCGCCACCAGAGGTTCCGATCACCCGCGGGTTCCTGAGGAGCTTCGAGTCGGCGAGGAGCGAGAGGAAGGCGCGGGTCGCGAGCACCGCGGTGAGCATCGAGATCGCGGTGCCGATCAAGAGCATCAGGGCAAATCCGCGCACCGACGACGTGGCGACGGCGAACAGAACGAGTGCTGTAATCGCAGTGACGACGTTGGCGTCAACGATCGTCGCGAAGCCCTTCGTGTAGCCCGTCTGGATCGCCGCCTTGATGCTGCGTCCGGCACGTGCCTCTTCCTTGATCCTTTCGAAGATGACGACGTTCGCGTCGGCGGCCACCCCCAGCGTCAACACGAGGCCTGCGAAACCGGGCAGCGTCAGCGTCACATTGAACAGGAGGATCGCGGCGTAGAGGAAGGCTGCGTAGACGCCGAGACCGAGAACTGCGATGAGGCCGAGGAAGCGGTAGAAGACGAGCAGGAAGAGCGCCACGAGCAGGAGGCCGACGATCGCTGCAGTCTTGGCCTCGCTGAGCGAGTCCTTCCCGAGCGTGGCCGAGATAGCCGTCTGGTCGAGCGTGACGAAGTTGACCGGGAGCGCGCCGGTCTGGAGGACGAGCGCAAGGTCCTTCGCCTCCTGAATATCTCCGATGCCGGAGATCTGCGCGTTCCCGGAGATACCACCCGAGAGCGTGTTGTCGGTGTAGTCGATCTGCGGCCACGACCGGATCTCACGATCCAGCACGATCGCGAAGTGCTGCGGCGCGTTTCTCAGCTTCCCGCGCAGGTACTCCGCGCGGGTGATCTCCTGAAATCTGTCGCTTCCCTTCTTCGTGAACTCGAGGGAGACGATCGGCTCGTTGGAGCGCGTGTCGAAGTCCTGTCGCGTGCCGGAGAGCTTGAGGTCGGCTCCCGTCATCTGCGGCACTGTCGGCGGTGTGTTCCTGAAGAGGTAGTACGACCTCCCTGTCGGCGCCCCGTTCCCTCCGGGACACACGACGGCCTGGACGCCGCACGAGATCACGACCGTCTCGCTGGGTGTTCCGAAGAGCTTGTAGCCGTCGGGCACCTTGCCGTCGTACCGGGCAAGCGCCTTCTCCTTCGTCGAGACCGGTCCGACGACGAGTTTCTTCTTCTTGTCGAAGAGCCACCACTGATCGGACGTGCCCTTGACGAGCGCCTGCTGGCCCGCGAGCAGCGCGTAGACCGAGTCACGCGGCTGTGGGTTCCCGGTGATGTCGATCGACGGTGAGACCAGGCTCGTCTCGAGGTCGTAGAGCTCGAGCTGCGCCGTCTTGCCGATGATCTTCGCCGCAGCCTCGGGATTCTTGACACCCGGCAGCTGGATCGTGATCTGATCCTTGCCCTGCGTGCGAATCTCCGGCTCGGAGACGCCGAGGCGGTCAACGCGGTCGCGCATGATCGTCACCGACCGACTCAGATCCTCCTTGGTGAGCTCACGGCCCTTCGGCGGCACCGCCTGCTTCGTGATCTCGAGGCCGCCCTGAAGGTCGAGACCCAGCGTGGGCGTCTGATGCAGGGGCGACGAGGGTACGACCATGAGGCCGACGCCGACAAGCGCGGCGACGACCAGGGCGACAACGACGATGGCTCTGCGATGGGTCATGGATGCGGCGCGTAGGCTAGCTGCGCTCGGGGGCTGCCGTTCCCTTTACAGCTCCCGGATTTACAGAATCTTCTTCACCCTTAACGTCCGCTACCCCGGGAGGCGCCAGTTCGGCAACCTCTGCGAGGATCTCGGCTTCCCCGTCCACGACATCCTCGTCGTCCTCGTCGTCCTCGTCCTCCTCGTCCTCCTCGTCATCCTCCGGCTTGACGACCGTCGCGAGCGCTTTGCGGGCGACCCGCACATGGATCCCGTCGGCGATCTCGACGATGATGTCTCCCCCGTCCTCGTCGGATTCGAGCTCCTCGACGATGCCGTAGATGCCGCCGACCGTGAGCACCTCGTCTCCGACGGCAACCGTCGAGAGCAGACGCTGCTGCGCCTGCGCCTTCGCACGTTGCGGGCGGATCATGAGCACATACATGAGTCCGAAGAGAAGAACGATGATCAGCAGTCCTGACACGGATCCTCCTGTGGGCCACCGGCGAGCCGCGAGAGCGTTTCTGTGCGGAAGTCGTCGAACCCTCCACGGCGAATTGCATCCCGCGCGTTCGCGGTGAGTTGGTGAACGAGCCATAGGTTATGCAAAGAGAGGAGCCGGAGACCGAGTACCTCGTTCTGATTGACGAGATGACGGATGAACGCCCGCGAGAATCGCTTGCATGCCGGGCAACCGCAGCCCTCCTCGAGGGGGCGTGGGTCGCGCGCATATCCGGCGTTTCTGAGGTTCATCCTGCCGGTTGCCGTCATGGCGGTGCCCGTCCTCGCGTTACGGGTCGGCAGGACACAGTCGAACATGTCGATCCCGGCCGCGATCACCCCGATGATCCCCTCGATGTCGCCGAGCCCCATGAAGTAGCGCGGTCGATCGGCAGGCAGCAGCGGCGCAGCCCATCCGACCGTCTCGAGCATCTCCGCCCTGCTCTCACCAACCGCGAGGCCACCGAGCGCATTACCGTCGAACCCGAGCGCCATGATCTCCTCGATCGAACGGCGGCGGAGCTCGCGATCGGTGCCTCCCTGGCTGATCCCGAACCGCAGCTGCCCCGTAGCCCTGGGCGCATCGACCTGGATCCGGGCCCAGAGCTCGGTGCGCCTGACCGCATCCTCGTGCTCGGCACGTGAGGCGCCGGCGGGCGGGCAGATATCGAGGCACATCGCGATGTCGCTGCCGAGCCGCCGCTGGATCTCCGCAACGCCGAGTGGTGTGAAGCGCTCTGCGTCGCCATCGTAGACCGAGCGGAAGGTGACCCCGTCGTCATCGACGGCGAGCAAGGTATTCCGGAGCGAGAACACCTGAAAGCCGCCCGAGTCGGTCAGAATCGGCCCGTCCCAGCCCGAGAAAGCGTGAATCCCGCCGAGCCTCTCGATCAGCTCCTCACCCGGCCTGAAATGGAGGTGGTAGGTGTTCGCGAGAATCACGGCGGCTCCGGCATCGCGCACCTCGTCCGGGTGCAGGGTCTTCACCGTCGCCTTGGTTCCGACAGGCATGAATGCCGGAGTCGGAATGTCACCGTGCGCGGTGTGGACGGTGCCCACACGCGCTGCGCCATCCGTGATCTCGAGCGAGAAGCAGGTCACGCGACCGAGGCTAGATGAAAGCAGCGTCTGTGCCGGGCTTCACGACACCGCTTCGCACCCGCCATCAGAGGATCAACATCGCATCCCCGAAGGAATAGAATCTATACTCCTGCTCGATCGCGAGCCGGTAAAGGTCACGCACGACCTCGACTCCGGCGAACGCCATCACGAGAGCAAGCAGCGTTGACCGTGGCAGATGGAAGTTCGTCAGCAACGCATCGACACGCTGGAACGTGAACCCGGGCAGGATATAGAGCGACGTCCGTCCTTCCAGCTCGCTGTCGCGGACGATCGTCTCGAGCACCCGTACTGTCGTCGTGCCAACCGCGAGCACGCGATCGGCCGCCTCGATCCTGCCCCACGCAAGCGGCGTGACCCGGTAGCGCTCGCCGTGTAACTCGTGGTTCTCGAGCTCGGACACGGCAAGCGGCCTGAAGGTGTCGAGCCCCACGTGGAGGGTGACTCTCTCGACATCGAGCCGCGCGAGCAGGTCGGGCGTGAAATGGAGGCCGGCGGTGGGCGCAGCCGCCGAGCCAGGATCAGCCGCGTAGACGGTCTGATAGCGGGCAGCGTCTGCGAGAGGCTCGTGAATATAGGGCGGAAGCGGAGGCTCGCCTTCCGGCTCCCCGTCGAGACGAACCCGCCAGCGCCCTTCACCAAACGATTCGAGAAGCTCGATGGGGCCGAGCCGCTCGCCAGCCCGTAGCCGCCGCGACGGCCGAGCAAGCGCCTCCCAGATCCCCTCGCCCAACGGCTCGAGTAGCAACACCTCCGCCTCGCCGCCCGTCTCGCGCTGCAGGTGGAACCGCGCCGCTATGACCTTCGAGTCGTTGACGACGACGAGTGCATCACCGACCTCTCCCGGAAGGTCTGCGAACAGAAGGTGACGCACAGCTCCCGTCGCACGCTCGTAGACGAGAAGCCGGGAACCATCGCGTCGTTCGGCCGGTCGCTGGGCAATACGTTCGGGCGGCAGGTCGTAGTCGAGCTCGTTCGATCTCATCCGGTGACCAGCGTAGCCTTGCGCTCGCAGATGAAGAAGAGTAGCCTTACACCCATGGACGAACAGGCACTGGAGAGAGCGAAGCAGCGGATTGCTGCAGCGCGCGAAGGACGCAACGAGGAAGGCCGGTTCGAGGCAGCCCTTCGCCGGTCACGCGAGGAGGTCGAGGCGCTCGGCGCTGCGGCACTGACGCTCGAGGCGGCGTTGCCGGGCCAGGTCGGCGAGGCCGTGCAGGAAGGACTTCGCCGCGAGGTGCTCCCCGTGGCCCGGAACCTCGGAGAGATCAAGGGGCTGCTCAACAACGCAGTTGCGCGACTCGAGCGGATGGAGCAGGAACTGATCGCCGAGAGGAACGCGCGACTCGACGACCTCACACTCCTCGTCGATCTCATCTCGTCTGGCTGGAAAGGCGTCGACCGACGCCTGGAACGGCTGGAGCAGGGCGATACCGCCGAGGTCCTGTCGCTTCAGGACCACCGCGCCGCAGCGTCGTAGCCAACGGGCGGGCGCAGGTTGCGCTGTACGGGCCGGTGCCGTCTCATCCCTTCACGAGGATCGCCGCGCAGATCACGGCCCACACGGCCACGGTGGCGAGAATGGGCGCATCCCCGAGGAGGACGTTCTCCGGCTCTTCTCCGGCATCGCTACGGCGGAGCAGCTCGAGGTAGCGGCCGAGGCCGAAGACGACGAAGGGCACCGTCACGACGAGGACGTAGGAGTCGCGAGCCGTGAGCGTGTAGAGCACGTAGGCCATGATGGTGCCGCCCGCCACGAGAAAGAGCAACCGGTTGACAACGGTCGCCGAATAGCCCGCGAGCACACGCCTCCCCGTCGTACTGTCCTCACCCACGCGCACGAGCTCGGCTCGACGCTTGCCGAGGGCGAGAAACAGGGCGAGCAGCCCCGTGCAGACGAGGAGCCAGGGCGAGATCCGCACGTCTACGGCGATTGCTCCGGCTGCCGCGCGGATCACGAAGAGCATGGCTATGACGAGGACGTCAACAAAGACGACGTGTTTGAGGCCGAGCGAATACGCGGTCTGGAGCCCTGCAAAGCAGAGCAGGCACCCAAACGAGGCAGGGCCGAGAAGCGCCACGACGACGAGGGCGCCAGAGAGCAGCATGCCGGCGAGAACGATCGCAGACCGCACCGGAAGCTCACCGCGCGCGATCGGACGCCGCTGCTTGGCCGGGTGCAGCCGGTCGGCCTCCACGTCCCGGAGATCGTTCACGAGATAGGCGGCACTCGAAGCCGCGCAGTAGGCGACGAATGCGGCTAGCGCCCAGAGCCACCGCCGGGCATCCCCGACCTCCCCCGCGAAGATGATGCCGCCGAAGAGGAGCAGATTCTTGAGCCACTGTCGCGGTCGCAGAGCGACGAGAGCGGCCCGAGCCGGGGATCGTCGTTCTCCGGGCTGTGTCACGCCGGTCGCTCGGGCAGCACCAGCCTGAATCGACTTCCTTCCCCGACGGTGGACTCGAGCTCGATGCGTCCGCCGAGCGCGAGTGCCAGCTCGCGGGCGATCGGGAGCCCGAGGCCGGTGCCGTGGTTGTCGCGGGAGATGAAGGGAATGAAGATTCGTTCGCGTTCGTCAGGACCGATTCCGGGGCCCGTGTCGGTCACGTCGATACTCACTTCGCTGCCGCCGCTCGCCGAGCCAATCGAGATCGTCCCGCCGTCCGGCGTCCAGCGGAAGGCATTCGCGAGCAGGTTCGTGAGCACCTGCATTACCCGGTCGCCATCCGTGACGATCGTCGGCGCATGGGGGTCGGGATCGAGCCTGAAGGTGAGGCCACGGGCACGCGCCTCCTCGCCGAATCCCGCGTGGGCCTGCGACACGAGCGCGCCGATGGCGACCTCCTCTGCCTGCACGGTGAACCGGTGGGCGTTCAGCTTGGCGAGGTCGAGAACGTCGCCAACGAGCCTCTCGAGTCGGACTGTCTCACCGGCAACGACGTCGAGGGATGCTCTCTCCGCCTCGGGGTCGTCGAACAGCCCATCGCGGATCGCATCCACGTGACCCTTGATCGCCGTCAACGGCGTGCGTAGCTCGTGGGAGACGGACATCAGGAACTGCCGCTCCCGCTCCTCGGTGGCCGAAAGCCGCGCCGCCATCTCGTTGAACCTCTGTGAGAGATGACTGATCTCGTCGCCCCCTTCCCCCGCCGGGACTCTGACGGCGTAGTTCCCCGCGGCGATCTCGTCCGCCGCGCTCGAAAGAGCCAGCACGGGGCCGGTGATCCTGCGTGACAACCACCAGGAGAGAAGCCCTGCGAGCAGTGCGCCGATGGCGAAGGCAGCGGCGAGCCGGACAACGAGAGGGAGCCACTGGTCACGGAGCTCTGTCCGCGGCTTCGCAACGACGATGGCCCCGAGCGCCGCGCTCCCCGGCTCGAATCGCACAGGCCCGGAGGCAGCGAGGTAGGCGCGGGTACTACCCGGCGGCGTGAACTCGAAGCTGACCGGCCCCTTCAGGGCGCGCGCCTCGGGCGGCACCAGCGCCTCGGCAAGCCGCGGCAGTCCCGATTCCTGACCCGGAAAGAGCGAAGCTCCGATGTAGAAGATCCGATCACCGGTCGTAAGCTCGAGCTTCGAGGCTGCGAAGTCGATCGCGCCGGATCCCTCGTCTGCGGCTCTCAGTGCCGCGTCGGCATAGAGCCGCGACAGCCCGGATGCCTCACGTTCGAGCTCGCGCACCGACTGACCACGTGTGTATGTCTGGAAGAGCCGAAGCGAGATCAGCGCTGCAACGACGCCTGCGAGCACGATCCCGAGCAGGAACAGCGCCGGCAGGCGGAAACGCAGCGACCCCATCACGAACGAAGTGTAGGACAGCTGCCCGTACCGCGTCCGGTCGGGACATGCACGTCCGGGAAATCAGGCAGCGGGCGGGGGGGTGCGATCCTGCGCGACCTTGTAGCCGACACCCCAGACGGTCACGATCGGCGACGCTTCCTCGAGCTTGCGACGGATCTGCCGCACGTGCACGTCAACCGTCCGCGTGTCACCTGCGAAGGTGTAGCCCCAGACGCGCTCGAGAAGCTGATCGCGGGTCAGGACGAGCCCACGATGGTCGAGTAGCTCCCAGAGGAGCTCGAACTCCTTTGGTGCCAGCTGGATCTCGCGATCGCCGACCATCACCTCGCGCCTGCCGGCGTTGATCGTGAGGTCTCCGTGACTGATCTCGTCGCCCTCGTCACGGCGGCGATCCATCGACGAGCGGCGCAGAACGCTCTTGACCCGGGCAACGAGCTCTCGCGGATTGAAGGGCTTCGTCAGGTAATCGTCAGCGCCAACCTCGAGGCCGATGATCTTATCCACGTCCTCGTCTCTTGCCGTCAGCATCAGAATCGGCACGTCGGATCCCTTACGCACCCGTCGGCAGATCTCGATCCCGTCCATGTCCGGGAGGTTCAAGTCCAGGATGATCAGTGCGGGAACCTCGGCTGCAATGGCGTTCAGCGCAGCCGTGCCCGTCGCCACCGTCTTGACGACGTAGCCTCCTTTCGTGAGATACAGCGTCACAAAGGATGCTATCGCAGCCTCATCCTCGACAACGAGGATCGTCTTCGCGGCGGTCACTACTTCATCTTGACCGAGGGAGAAGACGGTGCGCCTCTGTCATCTCCGCCGAAGGACGCCCGTGTTGTCTTTACGGACATCAACGTGGCCCGTCCGTCGCCGACCCGATAGAGGCCGTTGCCGCCGGCCGCGTCCTGCTCGCCCTCGAGGAGGGCTACACCCGTTCCACGCACAGACACCGAGATGCCTTCGCCGCTCGCGATGAGCTGGTACCGCCCGGCAGAGATGCGAAAGGAGATATTGCGTCCTCTCAACCAGACGACCTTGCCTCGCGGAACGCCGTTCACATAGGGGCTCCACTGGTCGTCAGGGCTCAGGTCGATGATTTTCAGTGCACCCTGTTCGACGCGGCCGACGACGGCACCCTTTCCGGTGATCTGGATCTGCCCGCGTCCTCCCTCGAGCTCGAAGGAGCCGGCAGACGGCCGCTCGGCACCCGTCGCCATGCCGGCGGACACCGTGAGGCCGAGCAGAATCAATGCCAGGAGGCGCATCTCGTCGAGAGTATCGGCCGCACGAGTGAGCCGGAGGTGAGGTGCCTGTAAGGAATCTGTTAGCAAGCGTTGCCTCGTGCGCTCGCGGGCAGTGGGGCCGGTTCGGCGGCGCTCGGGCCACGCGTGCCGTTGCGTCAGTCGTAGGTGTAGAAGCCGCGGCCGCTCTTGCGGCCGAGGAGGCCCGCATCCCGCATCGCCACGATCCGCGCCGGGGGCGCCATGCGCGGGTCACGAGAGCGGGCATACAGCGCCTCGGCTGCGTGCACGTGCACGTCAATGCCGATGAGGTCTGCGAGGGCACACGGACCCATCGGCCAGCCGGCACCGTTCTTCAGCGCCACATCGAGTGCCTCCGGTGTCACACGCGCCTCGTCGAGGACACGCAGGCAGTCGTTGAGCAGGGGAATCAGCACGCGGTTGACGACAAACCCGGGTGTGTCGTGACAGCACACGACCTCCTTGCCGAGCCGGGTGCCGACAGCAGCGGCCACCGCCACCACCGCCTCCGAGGTGAGCTCCGCCTGGACGACCTCCACGAGCGGCATCAGCGGTGCCGGGTTGAAGAAGTGCATGCCGACGACGCGCTCGGGCCTCGTCGTCGCTGCGGCGATCTCGGTCACCGAGAGCGCCGAGGTGTTGGTCGCGAGGATCGCATCGGCGCGACAGATCCTGTCGAGCTCCGTAAAGAGGGAACGCTTCGGCGCAAGCTCCTCGACGATCGCCTCGATCACGAGATCGCAGTCCGCGAGCCTTTCGAGGTCGGCGGTCGTCTCGAGGCGGCCGATAGCGGCATCACACGCCTCCCGGGCAAGCTGCCCTTTCTCGACCTTGCGGGCCAGGAAGTGCCCGATCCGCGTCGCCGCTCGAGCACCGACCTCGTTGGTCACCTCACGCCCTACGACGTCGTATCCGGCCTCGACGGCAAGCTGGGCAATGCCCGCTCCCATGGCACCGAGGCCGACCACGCCGATGGTGCGAATCTCCGTCATACGACGATCCTAGTGCGCCGTTTCGGAAGTCGCTTGGTGATCCTGGCGCGCGAAAAGCAAGCCGGGCAAGGACACAAGGACGCAAGGAGCCTCGATATCGGGTCATACCGGGGCGACCGAGGACGCAGCCCGGCGCCGCTTTGCAGCCGCCCAGGGCACGAGTGACTTTCGGAACGGTGCACTAGTGCGTGAGCCGCTCGACGACCGCGGCTATCGCCTGACCCTGGCCGATGCACATGCACGCGAGGCCATACCGCGCCTCGCGGCGGTCGAGCTCGCCGAGGAGCGTGGCGGTGATCCGGGCGCCCGTGGCACCGAGTGGGTGGCCAAGCGAGATCCCGCCGCCGTTCGCGTTCACCTCACCCGACTCCCAGCGCCCGTGCAGCCCGGTATCGGCGAGGGTCTGCAGAACCACCGAGGCGAAGGCCTCGTTGATCTCGATCACGGAGATGTCGTCCCAGCCGAGGCCGGCACGGCGGAGAGCCTGCTCGCACGCCTGCGGGTTGCCGTGCAGCATCCGGAACGGATCGACGCCGGCGATGCCGAACGAGACGAACCTGGCGCGCGGGCGCAGTCCGAGCCGGTGAGCCGCGGACTCGCTGACGACGAGCATGGCAGCGGCGCCGTCCACGATCTGGCTCGAGTTGCCTGCCGTGACGACGCCATCCTCGATGAACGCGGGCTTGAGGGAGGCGAGCCGCTCGGCCGAGGTATCGCGACGCGGAGCCTCGTCAATGAGGAATACCTCTCCGTCGGGAAGCGTAACGGGCACGATCTCCTGCTCGAACACTCCACCGTCGATCGCCGCGATCGCGCGCTGATTCGACTCGAGCGCATATGCGTCGAGCTGCTCGCGGGAAAGGTTCCAGTCCTTTGCAATCTCCTCGGCGGAGATGCCCTGGTTGACGATCGGCCAACGCGCTGCAATCTTCTGATTGAGTCCTTCCCATCCCTCGGCCCCGAGATTCGATCCCATCGGCACACGCGACATAGACTCCACGCCGGCCGCGACGACGACATCGAGATGGCCCGCCTGAATCGCGGCGGCCGCGTTGAACGCAGACTGCATCGACGAGCCGCACTGCCGGTCAACGGTCGTGGCGGCAACGGCCTCCGGCCAGCCGGCGACGAGCGCCGCGAGCCGCCCGACATTCATTGCCTGCTCACCGATCTGCGTCACGCAACCCATCTGCACGTCCTCGACCTCGGCCGCGTCGAGACCGACCCGGCCGAGGAGGCCGTTCATCACGTCGGCGGCAAGGTCGTCCGCACGAACGGTTGCGAGGGTGCCGTTGCGGCGGCCGATCGGCGACCGAACGGCGTCGATGATAAGGGCATCAGCCACGGGATTAGGGTACTCCATGCATCCGGAGAGCACACGGGGTACGTGTTTCGACGACGGCGAGGGGTACCACGATGCGGATCGTCTAGCCTGTGGGGGACGACATCGAGCAAGGAGAGGTGACATGGCTGTAGCAGCGACCGGGGTCGAGGAGCGGCTTCTCATCGGCGGAGAATGGGTCGAGGCCTCCAGTGGCAAACGGTTCGACGTCACCGACCCGGGAACAGGCGAGCTCGTCGGGTCAGTGCCCGACGCAGGCGAGACCGACGTGCGGGCAGCGATCGACGCGGCAGCCGCTGCGCTCGAGGGCTGGAAGGCCCTCCCTGCGCTGCACCGCGCCCGCATCCTGCGGCGCGCCGCCGACCTCATCCGCGAGCGTCGAGACATGATCGCGCTCGTGATGACGTCCGAGCAGGGAAAGCCTCTGGCCGAGGCAGCAGGCGAGGTCGAATATGCAGCAAGCTTCTTCGAGTGGTTCGCCGGCGAGGCCGAGCGGGTCTACGGACAGATCGTGCCCCCGATGAATCCGGCGAACCGCGTGCTCGTACTGCGTCAACCCGTCGGCGTTACTGCCGCTATCACTCCCTGGAACTTTCCGGCCGCGATGATGACGCGAAAGCTCGGACCGGCAATGGCAGCCGGCTGCACGAGCATCGTCAAGCCGGCCAGCGCAACTCCTCTGACGGCCGCTTTGATCCTCGGTGCCATCGAGGATGCGGGAACCCCTCCGGGCGTCGTCAACCTGATCACGTCCCGTTCGGCGGGCATGGTCGCGCAGGAGCTGTTCTCGGACAGGCGTGTTCGCAAGATCTCCTTCACGGGCTCCACGGAGGTCGGTAAGGACCTGATCCGCGCGTCGGCCGACCAGGTCAAACGGCTTTCGCTCGAGCTCGGCGGCCACGCGCCCTACCTGATCTTCGACGATGCCGACCTCGACGAGGCAGTGGACGGGTTGATCGCCTCGAAGTTCCGCAATGCCGGGCAGACGTGCGTCTGTGCCAACCGCACCTATGTCCAGTCCGGCGTCTACGACGCAGTTGTCGCAAAACTGGCCGCGAGGGTCACAAAGATGGTCGTCGGGCACGGCATCCGGGACGACGTCACGATCGGTCCGCTGATCGATGGCCGTGCCGTAGACAAGGCCGACGAGCACGTCAGAGACGCTGTCGCCAAGGGCGCGCGGCTGGTCGTCGGCGGGGAGCGGCTCGACAGCGGCGAGCACGCGGGTGGCTCGTTCTACACGCCGACCGTGCTCGAGGGTGTAACCCCGGAGATGCTGATCTCGACCGAGGAGACGTTCGGCCCGGTGGCCGGGATCACCCGCTTCGAGACAGAGGAGGAGGCGATCCGTGTCGCAAACGACACTGTCTACGGTCTCGCCGCGTACTTTCACACGCGCGACTACGCCCGGCTGTTACGCGTCGCCGAGAAGCTCGAATACGGGATCGTGGGCGCCAACTCCGGCATCATCAGCGCCGCAAACGCGCCGTTTGGTGGGGTCAAGGAGTCGGGCTACGGCCGGGAGGGCGGCGCGGTGGGAATCGACGAGTACGTGGATGTCAAGTACGTGCTCGTCGGAGGCGTCGGAACGTAACGGCGGCCCGGCGACGACCTGTCGCCCGGCTATTCTCTGGTTGTGGGGCTCTTCTCCAGCAAGCCCGCAGTCCCGACTGCGAGCCATCTCCGGCGCGAGCGCAGGGCGCTGCTGGTGCTCCGTGACGAGCGGCTCCGCGACCTCGGAGGCCTGACGCTCGAGATGTACCGCCGCGATCACTTCAACGAGACGCTCGTCATCGAAAGGTGCGCGGAGCTCGTGGCAGTCGAAACGCGAACGAGCGAGATCACCGCGCTCCTGCAGGGTGCGCGCGGTCTCCGTCGGCACGGCGGTGCGATCTGCGCGTGTGGCGCGCCCCTGCTGATGGGTGCGCGCTTCTGCCCGAGCTGCGGTCGCTCTCTCATCGAAGAGATGCCGCGGCCCGGGGCCGCCGGGTGACAACCTGCCCGCGTTGTGGCGCAGGCCTTGCCGCGGGTCAGGAGTACTGCCTGGAGTGCGGGCTTCGGCTTCCCGTCACCGGTCGCGTCGGCTCGCCGCCACCCGACCGCCGCAAGGCGGTGGTTGCCGTCCTCGTATCGGCCGTGGTGGCAGTCGCGGGAGCCGCGCTCGCGGTCGGGGTCACCCGTGAGCCCGCGGCGGCGAACGCCGTCCTCCGTGCAACCGGCGGCAGCGAGTTCGTCGCGACACCGACCGTCACGGATGCGTCCCGGTTCGAGCAGTGGGCGACAGCGAAGAGTGCCTGGACGATCGTGCTCGTGTCGGTGCCCAAGGTCAAGGGGCGTGACGCCGCTATCGCGCGTGCCGCCGAGGCTCGACGCAAGGGCCTGCGAGGAGTCGGCATCCTCGATTCCTCGCGCTTCGCGAGCCTCCATCCCGGCTACTGGATCGTCTTTGCGGGTACCTATTTGAGTGAGCCCGAGGCGACGGGCCATCTCCGCGCGGCGAAATCCGTCCAACGGGGTGCCCGTACCGAGCGGATTCACTCCTGAATTTGTTGTCTCGGTCGGCAGCTTCGAAGCGGAGTTTGTAACACGGGGGCAAACCGGGTATAGTGTCGTCAGAAGTACATTTGTTCGTTGTTTTTTGTCCTGTATTCCTCGATTCAGGGAGAAGTGAGAGCAGTCCGATGGAAGACCACACCGTGTATTTGCAGTCATGTATGTATCAGTACTCCCGCGCAATCTATCGCTCGATCAAGGATCTGATCGAGCCGTACGCCGATCGCGACACGCGGCTGGATTCACGCCGATCCGTGCTCGAGGAGTGCGAGCTCACAATGTCCCGGCTCGCTGCCGACCCGCATTACTTCGCGCGCCCCGACCGCACGCTCTTCCAGGATATTCGCCGCTATTTCCCGATCGCCACTCAGGCACAGGTCGCCTGGGCCGTTCGCGAGGGTGTCTCGGCTGCGATCGCGTTTATCGAACAGCAGATCGAGGCCGGGGCGTTCGACGGCGGCATCGCGCGCTGCAAGGCAACAACGCGGAAGGGCAAGGCGTGTCAGCGCACCCCGCTGCCGAGCCGCGACTACTGCCCGTCGCACCAGCACCTCGAAGCCCGCACGTCGCTCGCTGCGTAGAAGCTCCGCAGCACCGACAGACACGCCAAGTCCATACAGGGTTCTCCCAGACGGGATCTGGACGGGGTCGGTCTTGCCGTCCCCCCCGTTCTCGAATGGCGAGGGGCTGTAAGCTCGAACACGACGATGTCACACGACACCGACAAACTCATCCGGCAGCTCTCGCTCGTCGCCTTTCTGATGGCCGAGCGCCGGCCGCTGACCGCTCGCGACGTGAAGGGCAATGTCGAGGGCTACTCGGAGATGTCCGACGAGGCCTTCGCCCGTCGCTTCTATTCGGACCGCGCGGAACTGACGGCCCTGGGGATTCCCCTGCACTCACACCGTGATGAGTTCACCGGCGAGGAGCTCTACACCCTGCGGTCAGAGAACTACTTCCTCGACCGTCTCGACCTGAAGGACGACGAGTTGGCCGCCCTCCAGACAGCGCTGTTCTACCTCGACGGCAAGTTCGCCTACGCGGAGCCTCTGCGGCTTGCACTCCAGAACCTCGCACTCGGCCGACCCGGGTTCCACGAGGCGCGCACCGATACCGCGGAACGCGTGCGGGTCAGCGCACCGGACTATTCGCCGGAGCTTGCGGGGCGACTCTCAAAACTCGAGTCGGCGATCTCAAAACAGCGCACGATAAAATTCTCCTACTGGTCCCCGCAGCGAGACAAGATCGGCGAGCGTGTCCTGAATCCGTATGCACTCCGCCTCGACGAGGGCATCTGGTACATCGTCGGCCAGGATCTCGACCGCGCTGCCGTCCGGACGTTTCGCGTCTCCCGGATCCGCAGCGACATCCGCTTCGCGACCCGGCGCGAACGAGACTTCCGGCTACCTCCGTCGTTCGATGTCGAGGCACATCGCGTACCACGGCCCTGGCAGATCGGCGAGATCATCGGCACGGCGCGGATCGCTGTTCAAGGCGATACTGCATGGTGGGTACACCGCACGCTCGCCGATGCCGGCACGCTCGAGGACGGCGTTTTCGAGACGGGCTTCGCACACATCGAGACGCTCGCAGGCTGGGTACTCCGACAGAACGGCCGCGCCGTTCCCCTCGCGCCGAAGGGGCTGCGAGACACAGTCGCCGACGGGCTGAGCCGGCTGCGGGCCGGCCATGACGGTGCGATCCCGGCGATCGCACGCGAACGTCGTGCCGAGGCACCGTCCGACCGTGGCGACCGCCCTGTCGGGCCGATCGCACCCGAGCGATTCGGCGTCCTACAGGCCCTCCTCGCTCATGTCCTCTCTGCCTGTGGCGAAGAGCGGGATGCTCAGCTCGACGCCGATGACCTCGCCTCACGGTTCTCGATCCCACGCGAGGAGCTCCAGGAGACACTGTCACTGCTCAACCTCGTCAACTTCGGCGGCGGGTGTTACACGGTGTATGCCGAGGTCGATGAGGAGGAAGGCATCGTGCAGGTTGACAAGGAGTTGTACGGTGACGTCTTCCGGCGGCCACCGAAGCTGACACCGCTCGAAGCGCGGGCGATCAGCCTTGCAATCGACTACGTCGGCCCGACCATTGCCGCCGAGGCACACACGCCCCTCGACCGCGTACGGAAAAAGCTCGAGGAGACCTTCGGGCAATTCGACCTACCGCGCGCGCCGACCGGAGACGCCGAGGACGCCGAGGAGCACCTCGTGCGCACGCTCTCCGATGCGGTCGAGAAGCGCCGCGTCGTCGAGATCGAGTACCTGAAAGAGGGTGACGACCAGCCCACCACGAGGTCGGTGGAGCCATACTCCTTCGAGCGAGAGTTGCCGGTCTGGCGCGTCCACACCTGGGATCGAACAGCCGATGGGCCTCGGACCTATCGACTCGACCGAATGCGTTCGGCCAGACTGACCGACACGCCGTTCGAGCCGAGAGAGGGGTTCGACCCGCACTACCTCTACGAGCAGCGGCTTGCCCGGCTCTGGCACTCGCCGGTTGTCGCACGCTGGAAGCTCGAACATGGCGGCCGTGCACTGACAGACAAAGCCGCCCTCTCCGATCTCCTCTTCAAGACCGATGAGTGGCTGCTGTCGGAGGTGCTCGCCGACGGGGGTGAGACCATCATCCTCGAGCCGTCCGACATGCGCGCGAGGGTCGCCGAGCGAGCGAAGGAGCTCCAGCTCGAACTGGGCGTCAGCTCTCGGAGAAAGCGCCCGGCAGCACGAGCGTGAACGTCGTACCCTGACCCTCGCTCGACTCGACCTCGACGAGACCCCCGTGCGCCACCGCGATCGCGCGCACGACGGCGAGTCCGAGCCCGGATCCCGGTCTCGTGCTCGTGAGTCGTACACCTTCGTCGAAGATCCGCTCGAAGTCGTCCGGGTCGATTCCGTCACCCTCGTCGGTGACGGCGATTGCGACCGATGCACCAACGCGCCGCGCCGCCACGGTGACGGTGCCCCCGGCGGGCGAATGACCGATGGCATTGTCGATGAGATTGGCGAGTGCCTGCCGTACCCTGTCGGTGTCGCCGGAGATAGTGAGGCCCGCCTCGCGCCGTGTCACGACCTTTGCACCACGAAGAGCGGCAGTCTCGACGACGTCGCCGACGAGGCGAGAGACGTCTACACGACCGATCCTGAGCGACGTCATCGTGGTATCGGCAAGCAGTCGGTAAATGTTCGATCCGGCCGACCAGGCAATCGCGACGAGACGACTTCGCGTCGCTGCATCGGATTCCCCGTAGGCCGCGGCTATCGCGCTAAGCGCTGCAACAGGGCTCCGTAGCTCGTGCGCCACCATGTCGAGCCGGGCCTTGCTCACGACGTGCGCCCGGTGATCTGCGTTTCTGCCCAGGCAGCTGCATCGGCGAGGATCGGATCGTCACTCGCAAGCCATGGCCGTAGGTCGGCCAATGTCTCGGCGTTAGCCGTATTGCCGAGTGCGTAGAGCGCGTTGCGCCGCAGCCAGCGAGGATCGTTGCGCGGCACGTACAGCCGATCGAGATCGGCGACGAGATCGGCGCCGTCACGGGTGAGCCAGTCGAGAAGAGAGACGTTCGGCACGGCGTCCTCGGGCAACGGTAGACCGGCACGGCGCTTCTCGACACCACGATTCCACGGGCAGACGTCCTGACAGATGTCACAGCCGTAGACCGAGGGGCCAAGCTCCTCACGATAGGCCTCAGGCACAGGAGCCGGAGCCTGCGTCCAGTACGAGAGGCACCGGTTGGCATCGAGCACTCCGGGGTCGTCTAGAGCTCCCGTGGGGCACGCTTCGATACAGAGAGTACAGCGCCCGCAGTCGAGGTCGAGCGGCGCGGAGAACTCTATCTCAACGTCGGTGACGAGCGTGCCGAGCACGACCCACGAGCCATGCTCTCGCGTGATCAGCATGGTGTTCTTGCCGTAGAATCCGAGACCAGCACGGCGCGCACCCTCCCTGTCCACATGCTGATTGGCATCAACGAGAACGCGATAACTCCCGCCGAGTCGCTGCCCGAGATCGTCCAGGCGCTCGCGCAGGATCTCGTAGTGGTCGCACCACGCGTACCGGGGCAGCCGCCCCTCGCCCTGGCCCGGAGCAGGACCGTCAACGAGGTAGCACAGCGCAGCCGAGACGACCGTCCGCGCGGCGCCGTCGAGCAGCAACTCGGGATGGCAGGAGACCTCGGGCCGTGCCATCGTGAACTTCATGTCGGCGAAGAGACCCAGGCGGTGGCGGTCGTGGATGTGCTGCTCGGTCTCCTCGTATGCCGACGCCGGGGCAGCACCGATCACGTCGAGGCCGGCCTCGAGCGCCAAGCCGGAGAGCTCTGCTGCCGTGACGGGGGCAGGTGACTTGGTGTCCGCGCGCATGTGCCCCTGTTCCGTGCCGGGAGCCCGGATCCTCGTTCGTCCGGCAGGATGTTGCGTTGCTCCAGCTTGCTCTCACACCACCCCGCGTGATCTCCCCTCCCGTGGCCTGGCGCTGGCCGCCCTCACCAATGCATCTCCCGGTTTCCCGCGATCGGCGAGGCCGTGAGAGACGCCGCTGCCCCCCAAGCGCGTCGGCACAGCGCAGTTGGCGAGAGAAAGCCGCCACCGCGGAGGGATCCCGACCGGCCGCAGTGACAGGCTGTTTAGCGTCTGCGACCAACACCCGAATGGGCCCAGGAGGGCGAGACCTTTTTCCCGCTAGGTCAGAACGATGTTATCGAACCGGGTGTAGGTCGGATTCGAAGCATTGTTGTCGTCGTGGCTCGTCAGCCTGATCGTGTAGGTCGTGCCCGCGGTGACAGCTGCCGACACGGATTTCGTGTTCGTCATCTTCGAGCAGGTCTTGGCAAGAACCGTGGAGGTGACGCCCGTCGAGTTGTTTGTCAACGTGATCGTCGCCCAATCGTAGGTCACGGAGGCGGGGCAGTACACCTTGTAGGAGACCGTGATCTTCGTCTTACCGGCCGGCACCAGGAAGGCCTGCGAGATCGTCGAGTCGCCGTTCGTTGCCACGGTCGAGCCGCTGAGGTCGGTATATGTGCCGACCAACGGCCCGGAACTGGTTACGGCGTTGGTTCCGACGGAGAGCCATGGCACGAGCGAGTTCGTCTCGAAGCCACCGTTTGTGATGCCGTTCGAGATAAAACCGTTCACGTTGAGGACATACGGCGTTATCGTCGTTGATGCCGTGCCGGTTCCAATGACGGAGACAGCGTACGTGCCAGTCGGCGTAGACGACGACGTGGCGACGGTCATAGTCGAACTCGCGCCCGTGGTGAGCGATGCAGGGGAGAACGTCGCTGTTGCTCCTGCAGGTAACCCCGATGTCGTAAGGGCCACCGTTTGCGGATTGCCGAACGTCGTAGTCGTGACGACCGACGCCGTCGTGGATGACCCCTGAGTGACAGTTCCTGCAGTCGGATTGACCGACAGCGAAAAGCTGTCGCTGACCGGGAGACAACCCGGCAGGGTGAACGAGCCAATACGCGTAGACCAGTTGAACGAGCCGCTCACCTTCAGATACTCGGCCGAATACCAGAAAGTACAATCGTCGACTGGGTCGATGTTCATCGACGAGTAGTCACCCCAACGACTGAGGCCGCTCGTCTGAGAGCCACCGCTCGTGACGAGCGTCGTCTCGCCCTGGGTCATCAACCCGAGCGTGTCACCGGCGAGCCGTCCGGTCACCACCGCAGAAGGAGTGAGCGAACTACTGGACTTCGAGTAGCCAAGCCCTATGTTGCCGACCCCGTCCATCGCCGTCGAACTCATCCAACGGTAGGAGGTGTCAGGGGCATAGGTGCCCTGCTGATACACAGTCGGATTCTGGCCACTGAGTCGCAGTTCGTACCAGCGCACGCCGGCAGAGCTTCCGGCCGTCACTGCGTGGGAGACGACGAGCGACTGGTGGCCGCCGAAGTTGCGGTACCCGAGGCGGAACATGAGGCGGTCGGCCATCGCATCGAGCAGGGTCGTGGTAGCGGACTGCGGGATGCAGGTGCCGCCATTACAGGCAGGTGTGTACGACGCGACCGCGAGGCTCGTCGGGCCAGTGAAGGTGGTATTCGCCGGAGTACCCCAGTCCACGTGAAACTTCCAGTATGCGAGCGAGGTGCCGGTGGTGCCGAGTGCAACCTGGACGTTCGGCGCACCGCTCGGCGGCAGCGCAGCACCGTCGAGGTCGGCAGGGAGGAGCCCTCCATAGGCTGTCGAGGTGCTGAAACACTGCTGTGTTGCGGGGAGGCCGGCAAGCATTTTCGCCCTGTCCATTGCGCACGACAGCGCGCCCACGAAGGTGGTGCCCCCCTTGAACTGATTGTACGTCACATAGTACGCATCGGGCCAGACGCTCAACTTCGGATAGTCCGGGAAGTTCGTGTAGGGGAATGAGTAACGGTTCCAGGTACCTCTCGGATCCGACGTCGTCGAGACGGCAACACACTCGAGGTACGGCGTACTGGCTGCGAACTGTGTGAAGATCCAGCGGTTTGCCGCGCGGTCGTAGCGGACAATCGGGTCACCGTCGTTGCTCGTCTCGCAGGCGCCGCCGAAGCCGGCGAACAGCGTGTTACCCGCAGCCGGGCCATAGAGCACCCCACCCGTCTTGGTCTGGATGGCAAACGAGGTATTCACGGTTGTGAACACCTCTTTGAGGCCGACCGCAGAGTTGGTGTCCGGTGGTGCGTACCTGTTCACGAACGTGCCCTGGGGGCCACTGAAACCATTACCAACCGAGTCGAAGCCGGTCGCTACGGCCGGAGCGAGGGGGGCCATGGCACCCGATGCGGTCGGACCCCCCGAGCGCTGAGCAACCGTGTCCGTTCCACCACCTGCTGGATGCGGCAGGATATCCTCGCGGACGAGTGCCCCCCCAACATTCCTCGCCGGAATGGGCTTCGGGGTAATGCCCCTCAGCGCCGGCGAGGTGTCGTGATGCACCTCGTCGAGCAGCTGCACCGGAGATCCGGGGCCGTTCGACGTAATGGCAATGCCGACAGGAGCAGCACCTGGCTGCGAGGGAAGCGTGTCCGGGCCCATGGTGCGAACGACGGCGGCAGCTATGACTGCAACTAGCACAGCGAGGCCAAAAAAGCGCAACACCATCGAGCAATCTCCTTCCCGACAGTGGGCTTCGGAGTAGCCCACCCGCCCCACGACACGGTACCTACCCCACAGCAGGCCATGTCGAGTTCTATCCCTGTTCAATAACCGAAAAAAACCACATCGTCAAGAGCAGCGCCGAGGGACGGATCTTCCGCTGCGACTTGGCCTCTACGCCCGTACGACGCCCGAAGCCCCCGATTATTACCCGAAGCCGAGAATGAACTTGGCGTCTTCCGACATCCTGTCGGGAGTCCACGGCGGGTCAAACGTCAGTTCGACCTCGACCTTCTCAACACCCGGCAGCGCCGCGACAGCGTCGTGAATACCTTCCTGGATCATCTGACCGGCCGGGCACCCCATCGAGGTGAGCGAGTGGATGATCTTCACGTTGGAGCCGTCGATCTCCGCTTCGTAGAAGAGACCGATCTCGACGATGTCCATGCCGAGCTCCGGATCCTCGACGCCGTGGAGCGCCTCGATGACGTCATTTTCCGTGACCATTGACGCAACTCTACAGTGCAGGCGCAGGGAACCCGCGTGAGATCGCACGCAGACCGGCCGTTCCGCTCCAGTCAGCACGAGGCCGAGCACCTTGCGTCCCACATCGTGGAGGCTGGCGCTCTCGAGCACGGGCTCGTCGAATCTCCTCGTGCGCTCGAGGAGGATGGCCGACATGCCATTCCATCGCGCCCTTCCCGAGGCCGTCCGAGCGCGGGAGTACGGTCTGCTCGTGCGGTCGGAATCTCACCGGTTCCAGGCGTACCGCGGAACAGCGTCCCCGCGGTTCGCCAACCGGATCGAACGGGAGTGCGCCAGGATCCTCGACTGGTACGGGATCCCCTGGGAGTACGAGCCGACCTCGTTCGTGCTCGACCGCGACGCCAGGGGACGGGTCACGCGTGCATTTCGGCCCGACTTCTTCCTGCCCGACGAGAACCTGTACATCGAGGTGACGGTGATGAAACAGTCGCTCGTGACCCGGAAGAACCGCAAGCTGCGCGAGTTGAGAGAGCTGTACCCGGACGTCAACGTCAAGCTCTTCTACAGGCGTGACCTCGAGAGCCTCGCCCAGCGATATCAACTGAAGCTCGCGTCATAGAACAGCATCCCCCCGGAGAGGTGTACCTCCGCGCTGCCGAGATCGCCGTCCGCGTGCACGAGCTCGGGGCCGCGATTGCCACCGATTACAGAGGCCGCGAGCCGGTGCTCGTTGCTTCCCTGAAGTCGAGCACGGTGTTCCTCGCCAACCTCTCCCGGGCGTTGCCGATCCTCCACACGGTCGGCGTGGTCGAGATGGCCGCCTACGGAGACGGTCGCAGCGGTGGCGTACGGCTGTTGAAAGACCTCGATGTCGAAATCGAAGGCCGCGACGTGCTGCTCGTCGAGGACGTCGTGGATACCGGGCTGACGCTCGCGTTCCTGACACGCACGTTCGTGAAGCGCAATCCGGCGAGCCTCGCAGCCGTGACGTTGCTCGACCGCCCCTACCGCCGCCTCGTCGAGAACCTCGGCCTCCGCTACGTCGGGTTCACGGTTCCCGACGAGCTGTTTGCAGGGTACGGGCTCGGCCTCGAGGAGCAATGGCGCGCACTGCCCGATCTTCACACCATCCCGGCAGAGGCGCTGCCGGAGGCCGCAACCGACGCCGCGTAACCACCGGGCGGGGCAGACTGCAGAGCCAGCGCCACGCTGAAGCCTACGCCGCCGCACCGGACTGCTCGTTTCCGGTGCGCGACCCGTTTTCTTGTACGGCTCTACAGGTACGTCAGCGGATCGACAGGTGTGCCGTTGACTCGCACCTCGAAGTGCACGTGAGGGCCGGTCGAGCGACCCGTGTTGCCCGAAAGAGCAATCACGGCCCCGGCTCCCACCGACGCGCCCTGCGCGACGGTGAAACTCGAGTTATGACCGTACGCGGTCGAGAGGCCATGACCGTGATCGAGCACGACGATGTTTCCGTAGCCGCTCATCCAGCCCGCATAGACGATGGTGCCTGCGGCAGCAGCATGCACGGGCGTGCCGGTTCCGACGCCGATGTCGATGCCGTCGTGCATCCTGCCCCACCGCGAACCGAAGCTGCTCGTGACGGGCCCGGAGACCGGCCACTGCAGGCCTGCGGCCGGTGAGGGGGGCGGCGCGGGGGGCGTTGCGGAGGACGGGGGCGGCGCGGCCTGGGCAGCACGAATCCGGGCTGCGAGCGCCGCACTCTGCGCTGCGATGCCGTCTACTTCGGCGAGAAACGCTGCGCGATCCTCCCGCACGCCGTCGAGAGCCTGTCGCTTCGCGCTCTCTGCGGTGGTGAGCGCATTGCGCTGCGCAACAATTCTGTCGCGGGTCGCACGCGCCGCCTCGGTGCGAACGGCAATCCTCGCGACCGATCGCGCAACGCCCCGTCGCGCGCGGTTCGTCGAGGCCCGGATCCGTGTGACCTCGATACGCGCCCTGTCGAGCGACAAGGCAACCCGTTCATCCTGCCTACCGATTCGATCGAGTAGGTCGAGGTGGTCAACGAGGTCGGTGAACGATGTCGCCCCGAGTGCGAAGGAGATCAGGTCGGGCGAGTCGGACTCGTAGATCATCCGGACACGCGCTTCGAGCACCCTCAGCGCTGTCCGATACTGCCGCTCCAGAACGGCGAGGCGCACGGTCTGCACCTTGACCCGCCTCTCGAGCAGGGCGAGCTTTTGCTGCTCTGCAGCCAGCGAGGACTCGAGCGGGGCGAGGCGCGCCTGCTCGGCGACAACCGATGCCTCGGCCTCGCGCGCGTCCGCGTTGAGCCGGCTCAGCTCACCGGTCAGAAGCGTCTCTGCCCCGGCAGCGCGCTCGGCATTGGCTCTCGCCTCGGCAAGCCTGGCATCGAGATGCGCCCTGTCGGAACCGGGGTCTCCGGTCGCCTGCCCCACAAGCAGGAATGCTGTCGCGAGTGCGACCACCAGAGCCGTTCGTCGTGTCATGCGAACGATTTCGTGGCTCCTGGGGTTAGCCCTTCCCTGTCAGCCCTGCCCAACCTCGCCGTCGAGAGCCCGTAGAGCCCCTGCCGCCTCCCGCCGCAGTGGCCCGATTGATGCGCGGTAGTCCTCGTCGTTGACGCGGCCGTTACGGTGGTCGGCCTCGAGTTCCTTCAATGCCGCAAGGGCACGATCGCGCTCCTCTGCGAGCGCGAGTCGCCGCTGACGCTCCGGCGTCATCTCCTCGAGCTCGTCCGAAACGGGCTCCGGCTCGCGCAGGAAGGGCAACGCCACGAGCACCACGCACAATGCACCGAGCACCGAGCCGAGGACGATTGCGGTGCTCACCGGCCGCGGACGGGGCTACCCGCCTCGTCGTACCGGACGGCCAGTCGCCGCTGCTCGCGTGCGTCGGGCCAGAGCGCGATGATCGACCCGAACAGGAACACGATGCCCGCGAGCCAGAGCAGGTTGACGAGCGGTTTGACGAAGATGCGGAAGTAGACGCTGCCGTCCTCGTAGATGGTACCGGGGATCACGAAGAGGTCTTCTCCCGTGAGATAGTTCGTGTGGATCCCGACCTCCGACGAGACCTGAGGATCGGGGCCGGCGATCCTGTAAGCGTTCTTGCCCGCCTCGAGACCTCCCAGATCCTTGCCGTTTCGGCTGACCCGGAGGAGGGCCCGCACCTCTGTCGCATGGTCTGTCTGGGTCTCCCTGAGGCCCTGATACCGGACGGTGTAGCCGGAGACGGTCAGAGCCTCCCCCTTTGTGAGCCTTCCCTCGACCACGGAGTCGTAGGCACTCGCCCCGGCCACTCCGATCGCAAAGAGGACGATTGCGACGTGGACGGTGTAGCCGCCATACCGTCGGCGATTGCGACCAACGAGAGATCCGAGAGCAACGGGCCAGGACTCGTGAGAGAGCGCGCGGCGGGCACGGGTTCCCCGCACGAACTCGAGCCCGATCGCAGCAAGCACGAATGCCGAGAACGTGTAGGCGATCAGACCGGGTACCGACGATCCAGCTCCGAGAAACAGCAGGACGACACCCGTGACAACGGCCACCGCCGCAGGCCAGAAGAAGGTGCGGCCGAGGCCGCGGAGCGAGGCGCGACGCCAGGCGATCAGCGGCCCTACGCCCATCAGGAGGAGCAGCGGCAGGCCAAAGATCCGGAGGAAGAAGTCAAAGTACGGTCGGCCGACGACGACCGAGTCACCACGGACTGCCTCCGAGAGAATCGGCCAGGCGACACCCCAGAGGATTGTCAGGCAGAGGGCAACGAGCAAGAGGTTGTTGTAGAGGAAGACGGCCTCACGCGAGACGAGCGACTCGAGCCTCGTCGTTGTCCGTAGGAGCGGCAGCCGCCAGATGATCATCACCGTCGAGAAGACGACAGCTATGACGATGAATGCGAGGAACCAGGCGCCGATATCGCTCTGCGCGAATGAGTGGATCGAGTTGACGACGCCCGAACGCGTCAGGAACGTGCCGAAGATCGAAAGGCAGAACGCCAGCGAGACGAGGACGACGTTCCACACCTTGAGCATCCCCCGCTTCTCCTGGATCATCACCGAATGGAGGAACGCCGTGGCCGCGAGAAAGGGCATCAGGGCGGCATTTTCGACGGGATCCCATGCGTAGAAGCCACCCCAACCGACCTCGACGTACGCCCAGTGCGACCCGAGAAGCTGACCGATCCCGAGCGCCGTCCAGGCGATCAGCGTCCACCGTCTCGTTGCGACGATCCAGCGCTCGTCCGTGCGTCCCGAGAGGAGCGCGCCCATTGCGAATGCAAACGGCACCGCGAGGCCTACGTAGCCGAGGTAGAGAAACGGTGGATGGGCGGTCATGTACGGGTTCTGCAGGCTCGGGTTGAGGCCAGAGCCGTCGGCTGGTGCCACCTGCGTCGCAAACGGGGTCGCCACGACGACGAGGAGGAACGAGAACCCGACGGCGATGCCGCCGAGCACCGGCGTCACCCAGACGACGAGGTCACGCGTGCGGTTGCGATTGACCCAGACCGCGAGGGCCGCATAGCCGGTCAGGATCAGCAACCAGAGCAAAAGCGATCCCTCCTGGCCGCCCCAGACCGCCGAGAGCTTGTAGAGGCCGGCGAGCGAGCGGCTCGAATGCTCCGCGACGTAGACCAGCGAGAAGTCGCTCCGTAGAAAACCGGCTGCAAGGACGCCTGCCGCGACAGCCGTGGAGGCAAACGCTGCGATGAGAGCGTTGCGGGCGGACAGAGCGAGCCGCCGCCGCCGCGTCATAGCGGCTATGGCTCCGACGACGCAGGCGTACAGGCAGAGGCCAAGCGTAACGAGCAGAGCGGCCCGGCCCAGCTCAGCCATCTACGGGGCAGACGGCTTGATCGCCGTGTACTTCGACGGGCACTTGGTGACCATCGTCCCGGGCTTCGCAACGAAGGTGCCGTTGCGAAGCTCACCCTCGATGACGAGGTCTCGGCCGGGAGCAAACAGATCGGGGACGCTGCCCCTGTAGACCACGGGCACAGCCGTTCCTGCAGCGCCCTTGACATCACGGAGCCGGAACCGAAGGCCCTCCGCATTCGCGTCACCGACAGGCCTCCCGACGACCTGACCGACGAGGGAGACATTCCCCTGATGGCCGGCGAGATCGCTCGGCTTCACCGATGGAGTGCCGCCGCCCGCAATCGAGGTGTAGAGGAGAAACACGGCGAGCACCGCCGCAATCGAGAGGGCGATCACCAGACGCGCAGGCGAGCGATTCCTGTCCATGCCCAAGAGGATAGCTGTGTCGGCAAAGGTGAGACCTGGAAGCCTTGCGTGCCTGTCAGGCCGCGCGGACGGACTGCCGACGGCCCGGGATCTCGTAGCCGTGGTCGTGGCATAGCGAGCCCGGCAGATCCTCGGTGAAGGCGTCGCAGTAGCCCTTCCCGTACGAGGCCCGCATGAACGCGGAGACGACCTCGAGGTTCCACTCGGTGACGTCGGCTGCCTCCCGCCAGAGATCGGCGAGCCGCAGGTCTATGTCTAGCTCGAGCAGGTCGATCCGGGTCGGCTGTTCCACATCTGCAGGGTACGAAACCGATCGGACGACAGAGAGTTCCCGCAAAACACGGTAATTCAGGGCGTGCTCGGGCCGTCTGCGCCTTGTCGGGCACCGGGGAGCACAAAAGGGTTGCTCCACGCACGGCGGCCGTTCTCGTCCTCGACCTCGACCCGCGCCCAACGCCAGAACTCCGGGTACTCGAAGCGGGCACCGGTCACGAGCCCGGCAGTGTCGATCTCGCACGCCTCGCCACGCCAGTTGCCCATCGCCGGGTCGGCGTTGACGCCGCAGCCGTCCCAGGGCCCGGAGCGAAGCCGGGCCGATCTGACCGGCGAGCAGCGCACGACCACCGACTCCTCCTCGATGGAAACGTCGAGGAGCTGTGGCCCCGCCGAGGCATAGGCACGGCCCCTGCGCAAAGCATCGATCACGGCCGCCACAGATCGCTCCTGCGCGAGCACCCACGTCCAGCCAAAGCCACTGTCCTCACCGGGGGTGTGGCAGTCGTCAGTCGCAATGCCCATCAGCAGGCGGCCCTGCTGGAGCGCGTCGTCCCAGTGCACCGTAGAGAGACCGGAGCCCTGCATGACCTCCGCGCCGCCATTCCAGATCTCGAGCCCTGCGAGGGACGGTGCTGCAAGCACGTCGTCTACCCCGAGTCCGCTCCAGTAGGGATGACAGAGAAAGGGGACGCCGCCGCGAGCGGTGATCCACGCTGCCAACGCCTCGATGTCCGGAAAGGGCTCGCTCGGCTCGGGCAGTTCGGAGACACCGAGCGCGAGCACCTCGGCCTCACCCTGGGCGGACGGGTTCGCGGCGGTGAGCTCGCTCGAGGGGATGACCACGAGCCGGTCGTGATCGACGTCTGTTACATGCCAGTGATCCGTGATCGCGAGAACGTCGAACCCCGCATCTGCATAGTGGTCGCAGAGAGCGGCCGGTGACGGAACGCCGTCGGAGTTCGTCGTATGCGAGTGGAACTGACAGCGCAGCCAGACGCCGCCCTCACGGAAGAGGGAGCCCGGCATGGATCAGGACAACGGGTGCGGAGAGGTGAAGTAGCACTTGCACGACCCGCCGAGCGTCGGCTGAAAGCCCGTCCAGTTCGACGAATGCGCGCTGATCGCGTCTGCGACAACAAGCTGGATGTAGGGGCGCTTGTGTGCGAGGTACGCCTCCATCTTCCACACGAGAGCCTGCCGTTCCCGGACACTGACGAGCGTGCTCTGCTTCTTCCACCAGCGGTCGTAGAGCGGATCGTCGAAGCCCGTGTCGCTGTTGTTGTACCACTCGGCCTTCGTGACGACCGAGAGGTTGTACGACGGGTCGATATACGGGTGCCAGTACCACGTGTACATGTCGGCCCTGAGGTACTTCCCACCCGGCGCGGTGATGAGCTCATAGGCCTGCGCACCGTCACCGCCGGGCGTCAGGTTGAGCTCGACGCCGACCTTCCTGAATGCCGTGGCGAGAATATCGAACTGACGGTCGCCGTTGAAGTCGAGATCATTCGGGACGATGACGCTGTAGCTCATCACGTGCGCCGGCTGAGCGAGCTTTCCGGTCGTCGCGGGAACGACTCGGAGCCCGTCGGCACCACGCTCGTAGCCGAGCGAGTCGAGAATCCTGTTCGCCCTGGCTGGGCTGTACGGCAATGGTTTCACCGCTGGATTGAGCCAGCCTTCCCCCTTCGACGCGGGCGACAGGATGTTCGCCCACGGCCTGGCGTGGCCGCTGAAGACGACGGCCACGATCTGCTTGCGCGGGATCGCGTACTCGAATGCCTCCTTGAGGCGCGTGCTGAGCAGCTCTCGGTTCTTCGACTTCTTCGGGTTCGAGTTGAACCCGAGGTTGGTGACCTCCGTCCCGCCACCGACATTGACCTTGATTCCGGGCTTGGTCTTTGCCGCGTCCGCCGCACCGTAGGGCAGCGCGTCGATGTACTCGAGATTGCCACGCTGCATGTCCACGACCATCGATGTCGCGTTCGTGTAGTAGGTGAAAGCCACGCCCGCGGCCTTCGATGCGGGGCCATAAAAGTTCGGATTCGGCTTGAAGGCGGTCGTGCCCTTCTGCTCGTACTGCGTCACGGTGTAGGGCCCCCCTGCGACGATCGGCAGGTTCTCCTGCGGCCTGAACTCCTGCAGGCCCTTGCCGTTCTTCCCGAGCTTCGCCGACCAGACGTGCTTCGGGAGGATGTACGTTTGCGACAGGTTCGACAACGCGGGTCCTATGGGACGGCTGTAGGTGATCACGAGCGTCTGGGGATCCGGCGCGGACGCATTCTTGATGCCCTCGTACGAGCTGGAGACATAGGCCGTCGGCCCCGATTTGTACTTGAGGACGGTCCTGATCGTCCACACGGCATCGGCCGAGGTGAGAGGGGTACCGTCCGACCACTTGCCCTTCCGGAGGTGGAACGTCCAGGTGAGGCCGCCTCTGCTGCTCTTCCAGCTCGACGCCCAATCGCTTCCGATCTTCATTCCCGGCACGTACTGGACGAGCTGTGGATAGACCATCGAATAGGCCACCGAGTCGTTCGTCTCGATCCCGACAAACGGATTGAACGACGAGATGTAGTAGGTCGTCCCGACGCGCAACACCTTCGCCTCGGCCTTCGAGCCGCGAAGACCGGATGCTGCTACCGCGGGAATGACGACCAGGAGGGCAAGGCCGGCAAACACGGTCAATAATCGGAGAGACAGTTTCGGAGCCATGGGTTCCCCTTGACGGTGTCCTGTGCGACTCGGCCGTAAGCGACTGGCGAGCCCGGTGGGATGATCGTAGCTGCCCGAGAAGCAGCCAGTGGGGTAAGAATCGGTGCCCAGGTGTCCTGCGCGAAGCGCACAGTCGGCCCGCGCGGCACGCCTTCTCGCCAGGTCGCAGCGTGGCGAACCTCACTACGAGACAGACCTCGACGCCGGCGTCTATGATGTGCCTATGAAAAACAAAGCGAAAAACAACGATGCACAACCGGCGCGGATACGCCGTGCCGACTACGAGCAGGAACTGACGCGACTCCAGGTCGAGCTGGCCCTGATGCTCAACTGGGTCCGTGAGTCGGGCGCGCGCGTCGCGGTGATCTTCGAGGGTCGTGATGCAGCCGGAAAGGGTGGCGTGATCAAGCGTATCCAGGAGCGACTCAATCCCCGCTTCTGCAAGATCGTCGCCCTTCAGGCCCCCACGGAGCGTGAACGGTCACAGTGGTACTTCCAGCGCTATATCTCCCATCTGCCGGCAGCCGGCGAAATAGTCCTCTTCGACCGCAGCTGGTATAACCGCGCGGGCGTCGAGAAGGTGATGGGCTTCTGCACGCCGGAGGAGCACCAACGTTTCCTGCACCAGTGCCCGATCTTCGAAAACATGCTCATCGACGAGGGGATCATCTTCGTGAAGTACTGGTTCTCGGTCAGCGACGAGGAGCAGGAGAAGCGCTTCGAGTCGCGGATGGATGACCCGACCACCCGGTGGAAGCTGAGTCCCATGGATCTCGAGTCACGCAAGAAGTTCGTCGATTTCTCCCGTGCCAAGGACGAGATGTTCACTCAGACGGACACGGATCTCGCGCCCTGGTGGGTCGTGGAGGCAGACATCAAGCGGCACGCACGCCTCAACTGCATCTCGCATCTCCTCTCGCAGATTCCCTACGAGGCACTACCCGACCCGAAGGCGTACGACCTCCCTCCCGTCCAGAAGGACAAGGGCTACGTTCGGCCGGATCGCTCGACGATGACCTATGTCCCCGACCACATAGCGAGCCTGCGCAAGGGTTGAGCAAGGCCGGATGTGCGTGCGTGAGAGTGCGCGTAGGACCGACCGGCTCGGGCTGACACGTGCCCCACGGTTCGGCTGTCGGCCGGTCTTTTTTTGGGCCGCTGCACGCACGGATTTCCTGCGCAAGCATCGGTTGCGCCCCGGTGGATACGTGGCCGGTCTTCCGACCCCACTCCGAGACGACGCGACCTGCAATACGATATGACCGTGCTGGATCCCGGGGTCTTCAAGGCGTACGACGTACGCGGCGTGCATGGTTCGGAACTCGACGAAGAGGGTGCGTACGCAATCGGTCGCGCCTATGTCGAGCACTTCGCACCGCGTACGATCGCGGTCGGCAGGGATATGCGGGTCTCGGCGCCCACGATGGCTGCGGCTGTCATGGACGGTGCGGCGGACGGTGGCGCCGACGTGCGCGACATCGGGATGGTGGGCACCGAGATGCTCTACTACGCGGTCGGGGAACTCGGGCTCGAGGGCGGGATCTGCGTCACCGCGTCGCACAACCCAAAGCAGTACACCGGCATGAAGATCGTACGCCGAGGGGCGCTACCGGTGGGTGGCGACTCCGGGCTTACGGACGTTCGGGCGGTTGCGCAGGCCGGCTTCGGTGCTGTCACGACACGCGGCACGATCACGCCGCTCGACGTCTGGGCGGGCTTCGTCGAGAAGGTGCTGTCGTTTGTGGACGTAGAAGCGATCGGCCCGCTTCGGGTCGTGGTTGACGCCGCCAACGGGATGGCCGGAACGATGCTGCCGCCCGTGCTTGCGCACCTGCCTCGGGTCGAGATCATCCCGTGCTATTTCGAGCCGGACGGGACGTTTCCCCACCACGAGCCGAACCCGTTGCTCGAAGAAAACCGCGCCTTCATCGTCGCGAAGACGCTCGAAGAAGGAGCAGACCTTGGTGTCGCCTATGACGGCGATGCAGACCGCTGCTTCTTCGTGGACGACACCGGAGCGTTCGTCCCGGGCGACTTCATCACCGCACTTCTCGCCGAGGTGATGCTCGGGAAGAGTCCGGGTGGCACCGTCCTCTACGACGTACGTGCAAGCTGGGCTGTACCACGAACGGTTGCCGCAGCCGGTGGCACGGCTCTCGTGAACCGTGTCGGTCATGCGTTCATCAAGCACCGGATGCGGAAAGAAGATGCCGTGTTCGCCGGCGAAGTCTCCGCCCACTACTATTTCCGTGACTTCACGCAGGCCGACACCGGCGTCGTCCCGTTCCTGCTCATGCTCGAGCTGCTCTCGAAACGGAGCACGAAGCTCTCGCAGATCCTGCAGCCGTTCCGCGAACGCTACTTCATCACCGGCGAGATCAACACGGCGGTCGCCGATGTGCCATTGAAGCTCCAGGAGATCAAGGAGCGGTATACCGCCGAGGGCGGACGGGTCTCCCATCTCGACGGGATCTCAGTGGACTTCGATACGTGGCACTTCAACGTGCGCCCGTCGAATACCGAACCTCTGCTCCGACTCAACCTCGAGGCTCTCTCCGAGGCCGAGATGACCGCCCGGCGCGACGAGCTCGTCGCTCTGATCCGGCGTTGATATGCCGCATGATCCCCTCGAGCTCGGGCGCGTCTCCGATGCCGTTCGCGTACTCGGCACTCACCCGCGTCTGGATCTCGGACACAGATGCCCGGGGCGTCGTCTACCACAGCCGCTCTATGCCGTCCTTCGCTCAGGCGCGAACCGAGTACCACCGGCACCTCGGCTCGCTCGGCATCGACGGGCCGAGTACGTGATGCATGCCTCACACGTCGAGCACCACGCCTCTGTCCGCTTGGACGACGTGCTCGAGTGCTGTGTGCGCGTGCGCCGGCCCGGCCGCACGGGCCTCACCTACGAGGTGGCCGCCCTCAGCCTCGAGGATGAGATGGTGTTGGTCACGGGCACACAGACGCTCGTGCTGATCGAAGTGGCCACGCGCCGTCCCGTTCCCCTGCCGAACAGCTTCCGGCAGACGGTACGAAGCCTCGAGCAAGAACACGTCGCCGGATGAGGGGCAACGCGCGTAGAGCGCATTCTCGGATGAAGCACTGCGCCGACGGGACAACATCCTGATGGATGCTCTTGCCGCCATCGACAGGGCCCTCGACGACGGAGAGGAGGCAGACGACGTCCTGCGCTCGGTCGTCGCGGCACTCGCTGCCGCACCCACGGTGACCTGGGCCGGGATCCTGTTTCTCGACGATGGAACACTGACGCTCGGGCCGGAGTCGGGCGAGGCAGGGGTGGCGAGCCGCGTCAGCGTGCCGGTGACATACCGGGGCACCGTCGTCGGCGAGCTCGCAGTGGACGGCGACGTCGAGGCGGCATTCCTCCACCATGTCGCTGAGCGCATCGCAACGCATGTTCTTCTGGGCTGGGACACGGGCGGCGAGAGGTGGGAGCCGTAGCCGTCCACGGCCTGACGCTCCCTCGCGAGCGAGAGAGCACGGCAACAGACATCCGGTCTACCGCGTTCAGGCTCTCTCAGACCGGCGCCCTGATGATGCGTGCGATCAGAACGACGAGGACGACGAGAGCCAGGGACGTCTGGATCATCATCAGCACCTTGACGGGGCGTGTACGAACGCCCTCGAGGGTCGGGCCGAAGGTGGACTGCGTGAAGAACGAGAGGCTGACGTAGTCAACCCACCGCGGCGGGTCCTCGGGGTGCGCTGCGTTCGGGGGAAAGTCGAAGGCACCGCCCGGCAGGTAGTAGTCGGCCAGCTGGTACCAGAGCGAGAAGACGAGCATGTTCGACAGGAAGATCAGCCCGAGGATGGCAATGAGATCGGTCTGACTCGCATCCTGGAGGTCCGGCACCAGAACGAGGACAAGAATGTTCATGGCGACGTTGAACGAGGCAACCCCGAGGTAGACCACCATCATCGTCGGGGCTATCCGTTTCGAGCTCACATGCGCCTCGCTGCGGCGCTGGAGGATGATCTGGAAAACCGCAACAAGGAGAAATGCGAGGAACAGGTAATTCGCCGCCCGCTCGACAGACCGTACAACGTCCAACTCGATAGCCAGGCCCTGCTGCTCAAGTCCGAGGGCATGCACCCGGTTTGTCAGGATGATGTTCATCACCTCGATCACTGCGATCACCGCGACAAACTTCCAGAGCTGGATCTCGTGACGGCGCCTGTCCCCCTCTCCCGTGATACGCGACCCGACTCCTACCACGATGCGACGGGGGAGGGTAGACGCTCTGGACGTCTCACGCCGCTCGGCAACTCTCTGCGCACCATGCGTCTCCTCACGTAGCTCATGCCCCTACGACAGTTCAATCGACGCAACCATAACACCGCGCCAGGTCGGGGCTCCGGTGGGCGGGGATGGCCAATGTAAGACCCTGACAACCGTTGGAGCCGCAGTCTCGGGCGGGGCGATCTCAGGTAACCTCCGCCCCCTGTGCGGGACGCTGGCGGCACGTCTGCCGCGTGCGGCCGGGCAGGCACCACCATCGGAGCGATACGCAATTCCACACAATCCCGCCTCCACCCACGCCGCTAGGGCCGACAGCCCCGATTGGCTTCCGCTTGCTCTTGCGATTCTCCTCGGGACAGCGGCGATCGTGGCTGGGCTCATCGCCTGGAGGGCAGCGGTGCACGCCGGCCATGCCCAGCAGGAGTTCGCGATCTCGACCCAGGCGGTGAACAACGCCAATGTGCTGCAGCAGAACGCATCGGCGGTCGCGTTCGGCGAACGTAACCTCTTCCTATCCTTCCGGAGCGCAATGGCCCAAAACGATCAGGCACGCTCTGCCGAAATCCGTGGCCTGATGGACGCCGAGACTGTTCGTGCGGTCGACTGGTGGCTCGCAAAGTCACCAGCGGCGCGGCCCACATCACCGTTCTCGTCGAGCAATCCCGACTGGACGACTCCCCGCAGGATCATCAACGCGCGCGCAGCACTCGACGAGTCCGTCGTATCACTCCACTCCGCCGAGGGCCAGCTCCGAAGATCACATAACCTCGAGTTCCTCGAAGCGGCCCTCGCGCTCGCCTTCCTCACCGGTGGCCTGACCTCCACGCTCGGGTCTGCTGCAGCGCAGAGGGTTTTGCTCACTGTCAGCGCGGCGCTCCTGACTCTCGCCTTCGTCGGACTGGTCGTGCTCTGGTGAGGCGCGGGCAGGCATTCTGGCTCGCTGCCACCGTGTTCGGCGCCACACTCCTCACCGGCTGCGGCTCGACGGCATCGGTCATGCCGGGCGAGCATCAGGGCGACGGCATGAGAGCGTGTGACGGAACGATTGCTGTGATGGCCTCTACCGGATCGGCCGGCGCAACCCAGCCTGCGGCAATGAACTGGGCTCGAGTGAGGCTCGACAGCTTCAACGCAAAGCATGGTTCCTCATTCAGGATAGAGCCGAGCGACGTGTACGCGGAGCCCGAGCTAGCCGGCCAGGAGGCGAAGCGACTTGCGGCCGACCCGTCTATCGTCGGTGTCGTCGGGCCCGCAACGTCGATAGACACCGAGGCGGCTGGGCCGGTCTTCGACGCTGCCGGCCTCGCCTACGTGACGCCGTCCGCAACCAATGTTGAACTGGCCGACGGGCATCTGAAGCTTTTTTTCAGGATCGTGGGGAACAACCAGCGACAGGCCGAGGTAATCGTACGACTCATCGCGTCGAGGCTCGATGCAAAGAGCATCCTGATCGTTGGCGACCACGAGGGCTACGGACTCGACCTCTCGAAGAGGATTGCCAGAGGGTTGAAGAACGACCAACTCGGATTTCGGCGAGCCTCGGTAGAGTTGCGGCAGGCGGACTACACGGATGTCGTTGCACAGGCCGGTTCGTCGCGAGGTGATGTCGTCGTGCTGGCCCTGGTCGAGCCGGACGACGCCCAACGTCTCGTCGATCAACTGCACGGTGCCGGCAAGAACCCGACGATCGTCGGAGGCGACACTCTCCATAACATCAACGAGTTTCACGCGACCGGTGCCTACCTCGCCAGTCCGGCTCCCGACGTTTCACTTCTCGAGGATGGGGCGGCGTCCCTGAGGCTCTACGACGAGATCTTCGGAGACCTGGCCCCTTTTGCCGCACTGTCCGACGTCGCGATGGAGGCAGTTGCGACTGCCGCATTCTCATCGTGCCGCGAGGGCGAGGCCACGCGGAAGGGCGTCGCGGGGGCTCTGCCCGACATCCGGATCGATCCCTCGGTGATCGGGTCTCCGGTTAGCTTCGATGCCGATCACGAGGTCGTTGGCGGCCGCTACTGGATCTATCGGATCGAGGGTAACCACTACCGAGAGGTGATGTAGTGCGCGCGTTCGGGGAGACAGCGGTCTGGCGCTCTCCTGATCCCGAGGCACGACGCCTGCTCCGCACGACGCCTGCTCCGCACGACGGTCAGGCGGGCGTGACGCGATACGCATCGAACACCGCGTCGAGCTGACGCAGGGCCGAGAGCAGCGAGCGGAGGTTATCGACGTCACCGAGTTCTGCGGTGTACCAGTTCTTTGCCATTCCATCCTCGACGGTGCCGCCATAGGCAACGATGTTCGCGCCGTGCTCGGCAAATGTCCGCGCAACGTCCTCGAGTAGCCTGGCGCGGTCCCAGGCCTCAACAGCAATCTGCACCCTGAAGCTCGCCTTCGCGTTCCCCTCCCACGCGACCGGCGTGAATCGCTCGGGATTTCGCATCAGCGCCTTCACGTTCGGGCAGTCGGCACGGTGGATCGTGATTCCACGGCCGAGTGAGATGTAGCCCCGGATCTCGTCTCCGGGCACGGGCGTGCAGCACTTGGCAAGGCGCAGCAACACGCCGTCAACGCCCTGGACGACGATCCCGAGATTCTCCCCCGCCACCGTCGAACGCGCCTTGGGCGCCTTCAGGGTGACAGAGGGCTCCTCCGCAACCTGATCGGTCTTCAGCCGCTGGAGAACTCTGTTCACGACCTGTCCCGTGCCGAGTTTTCCCGAGCCGACGGCAAGATAGAAGTCCTCCGCTTTCTTGAACCCGAGCTCGCGGATTACCTGCGCCAACACGGCCGACCCCTGAAGCTTGCGGTAGGGCAGGTTCTGGGCCTTGAGGGCCTGGTCGAGAGACTCCCGACCCTTCGCCTCGGTCTCACCCTTCGTCTCTCGCTGGAACCACTGTCGGATCCTGCTGCGCGCACGGGACGACGCCGCGACCGACATCCAGTCGCGCGACGGCCCCCTGCCGGATCTCGACGTCAGGATCTCGACGAAGTCGCCGTTCTTCAACGTGTAATGCAGCGGCACGATTCGTCCGTTCACCTTGGCTCCGACAGTGCTGTGCCCGACATCGGTATGGACCGAGTAGGCAAAGTCGATCGGCGTCCCGCCCGCGGGCAGCATCTTCACCTCGCCCTTGGGCGTGAAGACGTAGACCTCGTCGTCGAAGAGGTCGGTGCGGAGCGTGCGCATGTACTCGGCTGCGTCCTGATCGTCGCCCTGCCAGTCCATCAGGGTCTTCACCCACGCAACCCATTCGTCGTCGCCCTTCGACGAGCGGCCACGCTTGTAGAGCCAGTGTGCGGCGACGCCGAACTCGGCCTCCTCGTGCATCTCGCGCGTCCTCAGCTGGATCTCGAGCGGCGTCCCGTTCGGGCCTATCACCGTCGTGTGAAGCGAGCGGTAGCGGTTCAGCTTCGGCATCGCAATGTAGTCCTTGAACCGCCCGGGCATCGGCTTCCAGAGCGCATGGATGATCCCGAGCGCCGCGTAACAGTCACGGGTTCCCTCGTCGCCGCCACGCTCGATCAGCACCCGCATAGCGGTGAGGTCGTAGATCTCGTTGAACTCACGACCCTTCTTGGCCATCTTGTCGTAGATCGAGTAGAAGTGCTTCGCACGCCCGGAGATGTCAGAGGGGATCTCGGCCTTCTCGAGATCGCTCTTCAGCGCCACTCCCGCCGTCTCGACCTGGGCCTCACGGTCGGCCCGGCGGTCGGCAACCATTGCCTTGATCTCGGCGTACTTGCGTGGGTGCAGAATGTGAAAGGAGAGGTCCTCGAGCTCCCACTTGACGGCGTGGATACCGAGCCGATGGGCAAGCGGCGCGTAGACCTCGAGCGTCTCCTTGGCCTTCTGTACCTGCTTCTGCTTGCCGAGGTACTCGATCGTTCGCATGTTGTGGAGCCGGTCGGCGAGCTTGATCAGGATCACGCGCACGTCCTGCGCCATCGCCACGATCATCTTGCGGTAGTTCTCCGCGTCCGCCTGCTCGCGGCTCTGGAAGCTAATCCGCGTCAGTTTTGTGACTCCCTCGACGAGCTGGGTGATCTCGGGCCCGAACGTGGCGAGCAACTCCTCGCCGCTGGTCTCGGTGTCCTCGATGACGTCGTGCAGCAACGCTGCCGCAATCGTCTGCTCGTCGAGATGAAGCTGAGCACAGATCAACGCCGCTCCCAGCGGATGGGTGATGAACGGCTCGCCCGAGCGCCGCACCTGGCCCCGATGAGCCAGCTCTGCCGTGTCGAACGCCCGGTAGATCAGCTCCCGGTCTACCCCGGGGTTGTACGCCTCGATGTCTGCAATCAGCTCGCTGACGAGGTCATTCCGATGGCGTTCTGTATCGACCACGGTCATTGCTTCAGTCTACTGTGAGGCCCCTGGATGCCTGAAGTGGCCCTTTCGGGTGACAGGAACCGGCGTCGGCCTGCCGAAGAGAACCTGACCATGGGCCCCCTTCGGAGATACATCGAACGTCGCCGCGTACTGCGGCTCCTGGCCGAGATCGAGCGTTCGCTCGCACGGCCGCCGCGTCGCGGCCTGCCGGCGCAGCGCTGAGCCTGGATCCGAGCTCAGGCAGCCTCCGGCATGCTGCACGGAGCGCCGTGCGCGAGGAGCCTCCGGAAGGTAGGAGACTCGAGCAGTTGGCGCCTGGTAGCAGAGTCGTCGATCGAGAGCTCCGAGAAGATCTGACGCGCCTCGGGTGTCCAGGCTGCTTCGCCCGCGCGCCATACCCCGGCGAGCCATGTCCGTAGCTCCTCGTAGGCCTCCGCCGTGTCGAAGATGCTTCGGACGACGAGCTGCGGCGCGACCGTACCGTTCCAGCGGTTCTGCTTGAGCCTGAACGCGATGTCCAGATGCGACTCGGCTCGCACGCGATCGAGCTGCCCCCCGAAGCCGAACGCGATCGCGGTACCCGCATCGCGCCCCTGCTGGCGCACCCTGAAGCGGAGGTGTTTTCCATCGCCGACCGTCGCCGGGCCGACAGCTTCACAATCGGCAATGAGGAACGTCACGTCGGGATTCCCGAGGCCGAACGGGGCAAGCTGTTCAAGCTCCCGTGCGAGGTCGAGGGTAAGCGCTGTGGCAGGCACGATCGCGTCGATCCGCGTCGGCGACTCAAGATCTGCTTCACCGAGCAGGCCGGCGGCGTGCGCTGCGAACGCCTCGGCGAACGCCTCTCGTCGATCGGTCTCGATCGAGAGCCCCGCAGCAGCGCGATGACCTCCGAACCCCTCGAGATGTTCGGAGCAGGCAGCAAGGCCTGCGTGGAGGTCGAAGTCCGGCACAGACCGGCCAGAGCCTTTCCACCGGTCACCCTCACCGGCGATCAGAACGACGGGGCGGCCGAACCGCTCGACGAGGCGCGAGGCGACGATCCCGATCACACCTTCGTGCCAACCATCGCCCCAGACGACGTAGGCACGACGGCTGCGTTTCTCGGCAGGCCAGGCTTCCACTGCCGCCACGGCTTCGCGGAGGATCCTCTCCTCGACCGCCTGGCGTTCGCGATTGAGGCTCTCGAGCTCGTTCGCGAGCAGATCGGCCTCCCGGGCGCTCTCGGTGAGCACGAGGTGCAAAGCCACATCGGGGCGCCCGAGCCGGCCGGCCGCGTTGATCCGCGGAGCAAGCCTGAATGCGACCGCCGTCGTATCGATCGTTGCCGCGTCAACGCCTGCAACCCGCATCAGCGCAGCGAGCCCCGGCTTCTGGGTACGAGAGAGCCCACGGAGGCCGGCCTGCGTGAGCGTGCGGTTCTCGTCGAGTAACGGCACGACATCGGCGATCGTGGCGAGCGCGATCAGATCGGCATGCCGTGCGAGTGCCGGATGGTCGGCCCCGAGCAACGCCTGGGCGAGCTTCGCGACGACACCGGTCCCGCAGAGGTCGGGAAACGGATAGTCGGATGGCCTCGTGGCCACGATCGGGCACGCGGGCAGCGCCTCCGCCGGCCGGTGATGGTCGGTAACGATCATGTCCACGCCCAGGCGCCGCGCCTCCTCCACTTCCGCCACCGCCGTGATGCCGCAGTCAACCGTGAGGATGAGCTTGACTCCTTCCCCGGCAAGCCGCGCGATCGTCGTGGCAGAGACACCGTATCCCTCCTCGAATCTGCTCGGGAGATGCCAGACGACGTCCGCTTCCAGCTCTCGCAGAGTCAGCGTCGCGAGGGCCGTCGCACAGACGCCGTCCACGTCGTAGTCGCCGTGGACGCAGATGCGCTCACCACGCTCGACCGCAGCGCGCAGCCGCTCGACAGCCAGAGCCATATCGCCGAGAAGCAGCGGATCATGGGAGATCCCCTCCGGGTCGAGGAAGGCCTTTGCGGCCGCCGGGTTGCCCATCCCACGTCTCACGAGAATGCTCGCGACGGTCTCCGAGACGCCGAGCTCCTGCGCAAGTGCGCGCACCTCGGGATACGAGATCGACTCGATCTTCCAGCTCGCGGCCATGGGGCCACGATATGTCCCACCCCGGATGGCGGAAGAAACAGGTCGCAAAAGACAGGGCAGCCGAGCATTCCCACTCTTCCAAAACTCTCACCGGACTGAATCTCTGTGCCGCCGAAACGTGCTCTCCAACAAGCCGGCTCCGCCTCGAACTTCAATTCCGATCGGCGCACGACAAGGAAGGGGGCACGGGAAACCGCAGGTTCCCGGCTTCAGGTCAGCTCACCGCTTGCGCCGCTGTTCTCGTGACTGCCGGATGATCTTGACCCACAGCATGACGATCCCGATCGTCGCGCCGACGACCACGACTGCGACCGGCGCCAGGTACGCCATCTCTGCCAGGTCATACTTCGTCACGGCTGCACCGAGAAGCCAGATGACGAGCACGGCGGCCGACATCGGGATCGTCAAGCGCCAGTTCATCCGCTGAGGGTAGCGTTCAGGCCGTGACCCAGGGAGAGCTCAACTACACCTCCGGCAACGACTACGTGCTCGAGTTCCTCGGGTATCGCTTCGCGTTCGCTTCCGACGACTTCCGCGAGCGCGTCACCGCTGCCGCCGTCAAACTCGACCTGATCATGGACAGCAACCTCGACAACGACGAGGTGCTGGATCTCGTCGAACTCACTGCCGACAACCGGATCGAGGAGCCACGGAGCTCGCTCGGCAAGTACCTGGTGCGTCACTGGGAGCGACTCTCGCTCAACGAGGGCGAATCACTCGTGTACTGGCTGCGCAAGCTCGTTTTTCGAGGTGCGTATCTCGACCATCGGGTCAAGGAGGAGTTGCTCGAGGTGAGCTTCGACGATGCGACGGGTGACTTCGGGTATGCGGAGCCCGAGGGCGGACGGACGCTGCTCGAGCTAGCGCCGACGCCGAGCTGGCGCGCGCTCCAGTTCAAGCGGCAGTAGAGCCAAGGCGCGCCCGAGGCCTACTTCGCCTAGCCGTCGGCGGGCATCGCGAAGCCGAGTCGCTGCTCGTCCTCGACGGCAGAAATCCTGATCTCTCTGATTGCGCCGAGTGGCACGATCAGCTCCTCTGGCTTGCCTGCCTCGCAGTGAGGGCAGAGGGTGATGAATCCGAAGCCGGGCTCCGATGAGATGGATGCGAGGCGATGGAGCGCGCCGTCGGCAAGCTCGACGCTGACGTCCGCCTGTTCGAGCCCGTTTTCCGTTCGAAAGTCATCGATGCGCCGCACGACGCGCTTGACGAACTCCTCCAGCGGGCCGCTCATGCCGGGTGTCCAGAGCTCGGGCATCAGAAGAGGCTCCCGTCCACGCGAACAGACCCCACGTGCTTGCGGCCCAGGTCGGTGATCGTCCGTCCTCGCGGCGTACGCTGCAGGAAGCCGAGCTGGAGCAGAAACGGTTCGTAGACCTCCTCGATCGTGTCCGGCTCCTCACCGAGTGCCACGGCAAGGGTCGAGAGCCCGACCGGGCCGCCGCCGAACTTGTCGGCGACGGCCGACAGGAGCTCCCGGTCGATGCGCTCGAGCCCGAGGCCGTCAACCTCGAGCAGCTCGAGCGCCTCGCGCGCGATCTCATTTGTGATCTTGCCCGCATGGCGCACCTCGGCGACGTCGCGCACCCGCCGCAGGATGCGGTTCGCGATCCGTGGAGTCCCGCGCGAGCGGCCCGCGATCTCGTCGGCGGCGTTGTCCTCGATCTCCACGGCGAGAATCGCCGCAGAGCGGCGGACGATCGTGCCGAGCTGTCCCGGCTCGTAGTACCCGAGACGGAAGGTCATTCCGAAGCGATCGCGCAACGGCGTCGTCAGAAGGCCCGAGCGGGTCGTCGCACCGACGAGCGTGAAGGGCGGAAGGTCGATCGTCAGCGTGCGTGCGGCGGCACCCTGCCCGAAGATGATGTCGAGCCGGAAGTCCTCGAGCGCAGGGTAGAGGATCTCCTCGGCGGCCCGATTCAGCCGGTGGATCTCGTCGATGAACAGCACGTCGCGCGGTTCGATCGCCGTGAGGATCGCCGCAATGTCCTTCTTCTCGAGCGCCGGGCCGGCGACCGTGCGAAGGCCGACGCCGAGCTCCTCGCGAATGATCTGCGCGAGCGTCGTCTTACCGAGGCCCGGCGGCCCCGCGAGGAGCACGTGGTCGAGCGCTTCGCCACGCCCCTTCGCGGCGTCGAGCGCGATCCCGAGCTGCTCCTTGATCCGCTCCTGGCCGACGAAGTCATCGAGCCGTCGCGGCCGCAGCGAGCGTTCGATCTCGTCGTCTTCGGGGTCTAGCACGGCAGTTGTAATACGGTCACTCACAGGCACAGCGTAGGCAAGGCGGCGGATGGGGCAGGGCCCATGTCACAGACGCACGACCACAGGCCCGGTGGCCGGCTTGCGCGGGTCGTCCGGGTTATCCCTCCCGCAAGGCCAACCGCACCCTCTCGGCCGGTGGCAGCTCTGTATCCACGCCGGCGAGGCGCTGCTCGGCCTCGAGCACGGTGTATCCGAGCTCCACGAGCGCATCCCGCGCAACGAGATGCGCCGGCGGCGCTTCCCCGACGGCAACGACCTGTTCGTCTCCCGCAAACGACACCTTGTCCTTCAGCTCGAGCACGATGCGCTCCGCTGTCTTCTTGCCGATCCCGGGGATGAGCTGGAAGCGGGCATGATCCTCGAGCAGGATTGCTCGACGAAGCTCCGCGGCGGGAGAGCCCGAGACGACGGCGAGGGCGACCTTGGGGCCGATGCCGCTGACCGTGAGGAGTTGCGTGAAGAGCTCACGCTCGGCGGCATCTGCAAAACCGTAGAGCTGGAGCGTGTCCTGACGCACGTGAAGGAGAGTTTCCACGACAATCTCGCCCCCGGCTTCGGCGCGCCGCATAACGCCTGGAGTAGCGGCGATGAGGTAGCCGACGCCGTTGACGTCGAGGACGAGCCCTTCCGCGCCACGGCCTGCGGGCATGCCCCGAAGGCGGGCGATCATGATGCCAGCCGGGCGAGCGGAGACATCAGCGCATGACAGATCGCGACAGCAAGAGCGTCGGCCTCGTGCGAGGTGGCGGGAATCTCATCCAGGGAGAGCAGCATCTTGACCATTCGCTGCATCTGCCCCTTGTCGGCTCGCCCGTGGCCGCAGATCGACTGCTTCACACGGGCCGGTGCATACTCGGTGCATTCGACGCCGGCGGTGGAGGCGGCGACCATGGCCGCACCGCGCGCCTGACCGACGAAGAGCGCGATGCGGGCGTCGGCCCCCACGTACGACTCCTCGAGTGCGACGGCGTCCGGTGCGTGTACGGCGATGAGCTCCTGGATCCCCTCGAAAATCACCCGCAGCCGCAGCTCCGGGCGCTCGCGGGCGCTCGTCGTCCAGCAACCAGACGCTACCGAGGTGACCCGGCCACCGGCTTCGAGGACGATCCCGTAGCCGCACGCCGCCGTTCCTGGATCGATCCCGAGAACCTTCACGGTCGAAGGGTAGGGCGCAGCGCGGACGGCGCCGGTATGGCCCGGGTCACGGGGACAGATCACCTCCGACCGCCCTACGCGATTGCCCGGGCTACGCCGTGACGGCCTCGAGCAGCACCTCGGGAATGTCGAAATTGGCGTGGACATCCTGCACGTCATCGAGATCCTCGAGTCCCTCCACCAGCCGAACGACCTTCTTCGCGGTTGGCTCGTCGCCGATCTCGACAGTCACCTTCGGCACCAGCGAGAGCTCCGCCGACTCGACGGTGAACCCGGCCGCCTCGACCGCCTCACGCACGGCGGAGAGCTGATCGGGTGCGCTCGAGACCAGGAACACCGAGCCGTCTCGCTCGACGTTGTCGGCGCCGGCATCGGCGACCGCCAGGAACAGATCGTCCTCGTCCACGCCATCGGTGAGAACGAGCACGATGCCCCGGCGTTCGAACTGCCAGGCAACGGCTCCCGTGGCGCCAAGGTTGCCTCCGTGCTTCGAGAACAGGTGTCGCACGTCTGCTGCGGTGCGATTGCGGTTGTCGGTCAACGCCTCGACGATCACCGCAACGCCCTCGGGCCCGTAACCCTCGTAGACGACCGTCTCGAATACCGCTCCGTCGGTTCCCTCACCCGATCCCTTGGCGATCGCCCGGTCGATGTTGTCCTTCGGCATCGAGTATGACCGCGCCTTCTCGACTGCGTTCGCAAGCGACATGTTGGTGGCAGGATCAGGGCCACCCTCCTTGGCCGCGACGAGAATCGACCGCGAGAGCTTGGTGAAGAGCTTGCCGCGCTTCGCGTCGGCCGCACCCTTCTTGTGCTTGATCGTGGACCACTTGCTATGTCCTGACACCCTGCTCCTCCCGGACAATCTGCAGAAACCGTTCGTGTATCCGTGCGTCGTCGGTCAGCTCCGGATGGAACGACGCAACGAGGACACGTCCTTCACGCGCGAGCACAGGATGACCGTCGATCTCGGCGAGGATAGCGACGCCGGGACCGGCATCGGCGACCCAGGGGGCGCGGATGAACACGCCGGGGAATGCGTCTCCCTCGCCCTCGATCCTGACCGGAGCCTCGAAGCTTGCAACCTGGCGGCCGAACGCATTACGCTCGACGGCAAGGTCGATCAGTCCGAGCCGCTCACGGTCGAGCACGATCATCCCAGCGCACGTGCCGAAGATCGGCCCTACGAACGCACGAATAGCCTCGTCGAGCCCATACAGGCCCATCAGGCGAAGCATTGCCGTGGACTCACCACCCGGAATAACGAGCCCATCGAGCCCATCGAGTTGTGGTGGTAGCCGGACTTCGACCGCCTCGACGCCGAGCCGTCGCAGCATCGCAACGTGTTCCCGGAAGGCGCCCTGGAGCGCAAGAACGCCGATTGTCATGGCCCAGAGTGTAGGGCCAGCTGGAAATCGGGCGACCGGCTAAGGCCGGCCACCACACCTTCCCGGCAGCTCTTACCAGCCGCGGCCTTCGAGCCGCTCACTGTCGGCGAGCGATGCAGACGAGATGCCGACCATGGGCTCACCGAGCCCGGTCGAAACCTCCGCCAGGATCTTCGCGTCGGCGAAATGGGTCGTTGCCTCGACGATCGCCTTCGCCCGCAAGTCCGGATCTCCCGACTTGAAGATACCCGACCCGACGAAGACACCGTCCGCACCGAGCTGCATGCACAGCGACGCGTCGGCGGGTGTGGCGATGCCACCGGCAGTGAACGTGACGACGGGCAGCCGCCCGTTCTCGGCCACCCAACGGACGAGTTCGTACGGCGCCTGCAGGTTCTTGGCCTCGGCGTAGAGCTCCTCTGAACGCAGTGATTGCAACCGCCGGATACCGCCGAACACTGCCCGCATGTGGGTCACCGCGTTGACGACGTCGCCCGTTCCGGCCTCACCCTTCGTGCGGATCATCGCGGCACCCTCTCCGATGCGCCGCAGCGCCTCACCGAGGTTCGTGGCCCCGCAGACGAACGGTACGGTGTAGCCCCACTTGTCCACGTGATGCTCGATATCGGCAGGAGTCAGCACCTCCGACTCGTCGATGTAGTCCACCTCGAGCGCCTGCAGAATCTGTGCCTCGGCGAAATGACCGATACGGCACTTCGCCATCACGGGAACCGAGACGGCCGCCTGGATCTCACGGATCATGCCGGGGTCGGACATGCGGGCCACGCCGCCGTCACGACGGATGTCGGCCGGAACACGCTCGAGCGCCATCACGGCGACCGCTCCCGCCTTCTCTGCAATCACGGCCTGCTCGGCGTTGACGACATCCATAATCACGCCGCCCTTGAGCATCTCCGCCAGGCCGCTCTTCACCCGCATGGTTCCGGTGTGCGCCGTTGAACTGTTCATGTCAACCAGTGTAGCGGGGTGTCCGTCGTCCACGCGCAGGCGGCGACGAACACCCCCCTGTGATCAGGCCGACGGCTGCGAGGGCTGCTCGTCCTCGGCGGACGGCGCCTCTGCTGCGGGAGCTGCGGGAGCTGCGGGAGCTGCGGGAGCTGCGGGAGCTGCGGGAG
>JBAXFL010000007.1:0-72727 GCA_037139935.1 Thermoleophilia bacterium
GGCGTGCCTACGGGACGAGGCCACCGCGCTTGCGGGCGACGTACCAGCCGATCTCTACCTCGTAGACGGCGCCCGGGGCCATCCCGCTCACCCGCCGTCGCTCGGCGCCCTCGAGGCCGACTAGGTCGAGGTAGAGCTCGAGATTTCGTTGTTCCGGTGCGATCTCGTTCGACAGCACGTCGAGGTCGTTTGCGTCGAGGAAGCCGCGGATGTCCGGGTCGGGCAGCAACCGGGTGTGCGAGGGGTCTCGCGCCTGCTCGAAACGGTCGGTCTCGGCCGAGACGACCGGATCGACGTAGCCGATCTGATCGACGAGGAGGATCCGGCCGCCAGGGCGCGTGACGCGGGCGAGCTCCGAGACGATGAGCTCGGGACGATGAGCGTGGTGCAGGACGCGCATGCAGCCCACGATGTCGAACGAGCCGTACTCGAACGGCAGCGCCGTCGCATCGGCGACGGCCAGCTCGCAGTTTGCCGGGGCAAGCGCTCCTCCGGCCGTAACAAGGTCTGCCGAAAGGTCTACGCCGACCACGCTGCCGACAAACGGTGCAAGGGCAAACGCGAGCGCTCCCGCCCCACACCCGCTGTCGAGAGCCCGCTCGTTACCGTGGAAGGGGCCGAGGAGCTGCAGCACTCTGTCCCGGAGGGCGGCAGAACGTGCCTCCTGCATTGCCATGCGATACCCAACCACGTCACTCATCGACTACCTCACGCTCCGATCGGGTGGCCCGCGAGACGATCCCGCAGGCGATCTCGTAGGGAATCGTGCCTGAAACGCGCGCATGGTCCTCGATCAGGACACCGTCCCCGACGAGCGTGACCGTGTCGCCGTGGCCAGCGGCGGCGGGCAGCAGGACGGCAACGGCATCCATTGACACCGTCCCCACGACTGCTGCCCTCTCACCGGCAACGATGACCTCGGTTCCCGCCATGTCCCGCCGGAAGCCGTCTGCGTAGCCCACGGGTACGATCCCGACCCGGGTCGGCTCCGTTGCGACATACCGGCGGCCATACCCCGTGCTCTCGCCCGGTGCAAGCGTCTTCACAAGGGCGACCGAGGACTCCCAGCGCAGGGCGGGCCGCAATCCCACCGACCGTAGGTCGTCCGCCGGCGAGCCGGTGTCGAAGGGCGAGATGCCGTACACGGCGATCCCACAGCGCACGGCATCGAGGCGCGAGGCCGGATGGCGCAGGGTGCCGGCGCTGTTTGCGATATGCCGTGGCAGGTGGGCGTGCGAGGCCGTGGCCGCGAGAAACCGCGAGAGCTGGGACTCCGTGAACTCCGGGTCGGTGTCGGCCGAGGCAAAATGGCTCATCAGGCCAACGACACCGGACCCCGTCGCCGCGACCTCCGAGAGCCCCCACCGTCCCATTCCCGTATCGAGCTTGAGATGGACGGGAACGCCCTCCGGAACGTGTGCCGTCGAGACGCCGAGCTCCAGTCGGGCCTCCCTGACAACCGCCAGGTCAACAGATCCCGTGTCACCGAGAACCACGATCCTGGCGCGAGGGAGCGCACGGCGAAGCTCGAGCCCCTCGCCCGGCGTCGCAACGCAGAGCGCGCTCGCGCCAGCCTCGAGGGCCGTCCTCCCCACGTCCACCGCACCGTGCCCGTAACCATCGGCCTTGACGACCGCCCACAACCCGGAGCCGTCGAGCAGGCCGAGCAGTGCGCGCACGTTGTGACGGATCGCGGACAGGTCGATCGTGACGAGTGAGCGGTGCATGTGCTCCATTCTCGCAGTCATACGTCGATCGTCAGGCCGTCCCACGCAAAGGTGATGTTGTGACCCTCACTCTGCAACCGGTACTCGACCCGCAACAGCTCGTCATAGGAGATGCAGTCCATCTCCTCGACGTGGCCGAGGACGACCCGGCCCGCGTCGAGCGCAGCCACGATCTCGAGAGTCTCGGCGAATGTCGCCTCGTGAACGAGCACCGGGTGTTCCTCGTGAATCAGGCGGTCGCCCGTGAAGAGATCGAACTCGCAGATCCCCATGGGGAGAACCACCACCTCACAGCCCGTGACGTCGGCTGGTGGAGACCAGCCGTTGAGCTCATCCATGGCAACGAGCAGGCGCGTGGTGCCCTCGGTCAACTCGAACCCGTAGACGTAGTCCTCGGCAAGCCGGAACGGCCGCACCACGACGCCGCCGATCTCGACGGACTCTCCGTCCTCGAGCTCGTGGATGCGGATCCAACCCCGGTCGCGCATGAACTCGAGGTGCTCCATGCTCCCGAGCCACCTACGAAAGTCCACAGCCACCTGCTGCGGCAGGTAGACATCGGTGACGAGCGGCCGCTTGGCCTCGCGCGGCCAGGCGCGAAAGTCGCCGTTGCGGGTCTCCCACACCCTCCGTCCCATCGTGTGGTCGGGATGCCAGTGCGAGTAGAAGCACGCCGCTATCTCGCCGATACCCGCACGCTCGAGCTGGAACTTCGACTCCTCGGGCGTGTCGAAGAGAATGTCCGGCCCGTGGACAAAGGTTGACGGGCCGGTGCGCAAAGAGCGGCCCCCGACCTCCCGGGCCTCGACGCAGACGCGGCACCGACACCCTGGGCGAGGGATCGTCGCCGCACCACCGGAACCCAGAATCTCGACCCTCACGCACCCGAGGCTACCACCGGAACCCTCGCCACCGACACCGATCAGCCGAGCACGGACGGGAGCTCTGCGATGACATCACTCGCAACGAGACCTGCCTGCTGTAGCACGGCGGAGGCCGCGAGCCCGTGCGCCATGGCGGCGGCGGCGGTCGCCGTGGCAGGCTCGAGCCCCTTGGCGAGAAATGCCGCGATCACACCGGTCAGCACGTCACCCGTTCCTGCCGTGGCGAGCGACGGCGGGCCCGCGTCGCAGATCACGGGGCCTCCCTCCGGAGCCTGCACGATCGTGTCGGCCCCCTTCAGTACCACGACCGCGCCGAACATCTCGGCAGCCACCCTCGCAGCCTCGAGCCGGTGCGCGTCTACCCAGGCGGACTCCCGCTCGAGGAGCCGTGCGAGCTCACCGGTATGAGGCGTCAGAATAGTCGGGTGGACGCGCTCCGCCGGACGGAGACGAAAGAGCGCGTCGGCATCGACGACGACGGGCACCTCGAGGCGATCGAGCAGGCGCGCAACGAGTGCCCGGGCCTCGGGGCTACGGCCCAGGCCCGGCCCGAGCGCCACGACATCTGCGCGCTCGGCCTCGGCCATGATCGTCTCTTCTGCGTCGTCCCAGTCAAATCCGCGCTTGACGGGCTCGAGCGCAAGCGCCTCGACGACGGTGAGACACTCCCGCGGGACGGCGAGCGTCACGTAGCCTGCGTCGGCGCGAAGGGCAGCCATCGCGGTGAGCACGGGAGCGCCGGTCATCCCTGTTGAGCCACCGACGACGAGCACCGAGCCCGAGGTGAATTTCGAGTCCCTGGCAGCTCGACGCGGCACCTGGCGGAGCAGAATGGCGAGAGCGCGCCGCGCCGCTGTCGGCGCGGGAGCGAGGCCGATGTCTGCCGTCACGATCTCGCCGGCATGAAACCGGCCGGGCGCAACGTGGAGCCCGACCTTACTCGCGTGGAACGTGACCGTGAGCGTGGCGTGCACGGCCGCGCCCGTCACCTCACCGGTCGAGGCATCCACGCCAGACGGCAGATCAACGGCGACGACCGGCTGGCCACAGGCGTTGATCCGCTCTATCAACCGCGTCGTATCCGGCCGCGGCGCTCCGTGGAAGCCGGTGCCAAACAACGCGTCGATCACCACATCGCAGCCCTCGACCGCGTCGGTCTCGACCGCCTCGAGTCCCGCGTCTCGCAGGTGCCGTGCCGCGAGGCGCCCGTCGCCACCGTTCGAGCCACCACCACACACGACGGCAAAGCGGCGGGCGTGCGGGAACACCCGCGTCGCCTCTCGCGCGACAGCGGCCCCTGCGCGCTCCATCAACGCCGGCGACGTACCGGGAAACCCGTCGTAGGCCTCCTCGGCCGCGCGCATCTCGGCAGCCGTGAAGAGCGGCTCGTAGCCCGGCTCCACGATGCCTCAGTCCCCGAGCCGCACCACGCAGGAGGCCCCCGCCATCGTGTGCGAATGAGTCAGTGACACGTCGATCTCACGCATCCCGATCCTTTCGGCAAAGCCCGCCGTCCTGCCCGTCAACGTCACTCCAGGCTTCGGCGGCCCCACGATCTCGATCTCCTTCCAGGTAAACCTCACCCCGCACCCGAGTGCCTTGCCGACCGCCTCCTTGCCACAGAATCGGGCGGCGTAGCTCTCGGCCGGATTCCGCCTCGTCTCGCAATAGGCCTGCTCGGCCTGCGTGAAGCAACGGTCGCGGAACCCGGGCCTCTCGAGAGCACGCACGATCCGTTCGATCTCGATCAGGTCGGTGCCTATCTTGACGGACATCAGCAGCCGGGCGGGACAGGTCCCGCCCCTACGGGGGGTCTCCGGAGTGACTCCGCGAGATGCCGCACTAGAGCGACCGCTCGAGCCACTCGGGGAACTGGGCGATCGAGCTCAGCACGATCTCGGGCACGATGCCAGAGCCCTCGAGCGTCTCGGGCCTGAACTTCCCGGTACGCACGAGCGCCGTTCGCATCCCGAAGAGCTGAGCACCCCGCACATCTGCCTCGACATCGTCGCTGACCATCCACGTCAGCGCCGGCTCTGCCATGAGTGCGTCGAGGGCGGCGGCAAAATACGCCGCACTCGGCTTCCCGAGAACCGTCGCGTCCACACCGGTCGCGTATTCGAGCCCGGCCACGAACGCACCGCCGTCGAGTAACGGCCCGCGACTCGTCTGCCACCACTTGTTCTTGTGGAGGCAGTACAGCTCTGCACCCGTCTGGAGCTCGGCGAAGGCACGGCCGAGGTTCATCCACGAGAACACCTGGTTTGGCTCGGTCGTCTCGTCACAGCCACCGAGGAGAACGACATCGGCCCGCTCTCCGACGAGCTCGATGCCCTCGAGGTCCGGCACGATTGCGCCCATCACGAGGGCGAGAACCCGTTTCCCGGCCAGCTCGCGCGCAGCGGCACGCGGCGTCGTCTGGAGCTCGTCGTCCTCGAGGCCGAAGCCGATCCCGCGGAGCTCCTGGGCCAGGGTCTCCCTCAGCCGCGTGGAGTTGTTCGTGACGAAGCGGAGTGAGTGGCCCTGCTGCCTGAGGCGCGCAACAGCGTCAACTGCGCCGGGAATCGGCTCTCCGGAGACGTGCAGGACACCGTCGATATCGAGCAGGATGCAGGCCACGGGAGGCATTCTCCCACAACGACGGGGCAGGCGGCGTGACGACGACAAGCCGCCGCGCTACCGTCTGTGTATGCGTTCGGGGCATGATCACGACCACGGTCACGAAGGCCTCCACCTGCACGCCTCCTCGAGGAGCTCGCTGCGCTCCCTCACGGTCGCGCTCGCCCTCAACGCCACGTACACGCTGGTGGAGGTGGTTGCCGCGATTCTGGCGGGAAGCCTCTCGCTCCTCGCAGATGCCGGCCATAACCTCTCCGACGTCGTCGCTCTCGGTGTTGCAGCCGGGGCCGTCATCCTCGCGCGGCGGCCCTCGACGCCAAACCGCAGCTTCGGCTTCAGACGGGCCGAGATCCTGGCTGCGCTCTTCAACGCCGTCTCGCTGATTGTGATCGCGGTGATCGTGTTCGTCGGCGCCGCCCTCCGGTTCGCCGACCCACCCGACGTGCCCGGCGGCTGGCTGATCGCCGTCGCGTCGATCGGCCTGCTCGTCAACGCGATCGGGGCCTTCGCCGTCTTCCGTCCCGGCGGAGAGGACATCAACCTCCGCGCCGCCTACATCCACCTCGTCGGCGACGCACTCGGCTCGGCCGCGGTGATCGTCACGGGCGTTGTCATCGTCATGACGGGCTGGCGCTACGCGGATCCGATCATGGGCGTCCTCATCGGCGTCTATCTAATCGTGAGCTCATGGAGCGTGCTGCGAGAGTCCGTGCTCGTGCTCCTCGAGTCCGCTCCGCGGGGGCTCGATGCCGGAGAGATCGGCCACGCACTCGCAGGGCAGCCGGGGGTCGTCGAGGTACACGATCTCCACGTCTGGCAGATCACGAGCGGATTCCCCTGCCTCTCCGCGCACGTGCTCGTGCGCGAGGGAGACGACTGCCACGGGATCCGCCACGCAAGCGAGCGCATGCTCGCGGATCGGTTCGCGATCACCCACACAACGCTGCAGGTAGACCACGATCACGTTGACGCGCTGCTCACCATCGCCCCGGCAGCACGGCCGTGACGGACGCCGAGCAGCGCACGAGCCGGCGGGTGAGTCGATCGGTCGTACTGCCGCTCGCCGAGATCGAGCTGCGCGTCTCGCGGTCGAGTGGGCCGGGTGGACAGCATGCAAACAAGACAGAGACGCGCGTCGAGGCCGTGTTCGAGGTCGAGGCATCCGCCGCGCTCAGCGATGCCCAAAAGCGGCGCGTGACGACGAAGGCGGGACCGATCATCCGTGCGGTCGCCCAGGACGAGCGCAGTCAGCTTCGCAACCGCGAGCTCGCGATCGACCGCCTCGTCGCACGGCTCGCCGAGGCTCTGCGTGTAGAGCGAAAGCGGGTTCCCACAAAGCCCTCGCGCGCCGCCCGAGCGAGAGGTGCGGATGCCAAGAAACGCCGCAGCGAGACGAAGCGCCTGCGCCGGGTAAACGACGGTGAGTGACCTCGCACCGGAGGCCGTCCGGCCGCTCCTGCGGGGGTCGCTCGGCGAGCCCTACCTCTACACGCAGGAGACGGCCTCGACGCAGGACGTCCTCGCCGCGAGCGACCATCCCCATGGCGCGGTCGCGGTGACAGAGCACCAGACCGCGGGCCGCGGACGATCCGGCAGGCGCTGGGACGATGCGCCGTTGACGGCCCTCCTCTGCTCGGTGCTCCTGCGGCCACCGTCCGGGTTGCCGTTGCCCCGGCTGTCACTCGTTGCCGGGCTCGCCGTCGCAATCGCAGTCGAGCGCGAGTCGGGGCTCGCGGCGATGGTCAAGTGGCCGAACGACGTTCTCGTGGACGGGCGCAAGGTGGCCGGGATCCTGCTCGAGGCCTCGTCCTCCCGGGTCGTCTGCGGCATAGGGATCAACGTCAACCAGGAGGAGCGCGATCTCCCGGCGCAGACGCGGCTGCCCGCAACGTCGCTACGGGCCGGCGCGGGACGGACGTTCGACCGGGGTGTGGTGCTCGCCGCCGTCCTTCGCGAGCTCGAACGCGGCTATGCCGGATGGGTGGAGAACGGCCTCGACGGGCTGCTCGGCGACCTGGAGCGGCACAACGCGCTACGCGGTCGGCGGATCCGTGTGCATGGACGAACGGGGACGGCCGGGGAGATCGCGCCGGACGGGAGGCTCACGCTCGTGCTCGACCGGGGCGACGTCGTGCTCGTCGAGAGTGGCGAAGTAGAGCTCCAGCCGGGCGAAACCCTGGCGGCCGGCTGACTCCCGCAACCCGGCACTAGCCCGGCCCGGCGCCGGTCAGCACCGCCCACTCCTCGGGCGTGTTCGCAGTAGCAGCGGAGCGCAAGGTCGGATCGACGGCGTACAGCCCGACGTCTGACAGCAGCTCCTCCACGGAGAGCTCCCTCACCGAGCAGGCGCCCGGGATGTCCCGCAGACCCCGTGCCCCGGTCGCGAGCAGGGCCTCGAGGGCCGGCACGAGCGCCACGCGGTAGGCGGCGAGCAGCGGTTGAGCGCGACCGCCGATGACCGGCACGACTGCCTCGTCGCCGTCACGCAGCGACCCGAGGACGGCGCGGACGAAGGCTGGTACGAGCAGCGGCGTGTCAACGCCACAGGCAAAGGCGATCTCGGCCTTTCCCGCGAGCGCCGCAAGCCCCACGTGGAGGCCGGCGAGCGGACCGTCGTAGGCAACCGCGTCGTCGGCGACAAGTGCGTCGAGCTGCGGCAACTCCTGCCCGGGCGCCCTGACGACGCACACCGGGCCGCCACCGACCCCCTCGCACACCACCGAGACGGCGCGCTCGACGGCCGTCAGCCCGTGCCAGTCGAGCAGCGCCTTCGAGCTGCCCATCCGGCTCGAACGCCCGCCCGCGAGGACGACCGCACCCGCTCCGACCTCAGGGTGCGTCGCGCGCCTGCACGTGCTGGAAGCCGAAACGTCCCTTGATGCAGAGATTGCCGGACGTGATGTCGTGGTCGTCCGGGCTCGTGACCTTGACGATCGTGTTGTCCTGCACATGCAGCTCGAGGTTGCAGCCAACCCCGCAGTACGGGCACACCGTCGTCGTCACCGTCTGGTCGTCCTCGCGCCAGTCGCCCTCCGCGCGCAACGCGTACTCCGAGACGAACATCAGCGCACCCGTGGGGCAGACCGCAATGCAGTTGCCGCAGTAGACACACGCCGAGTCGGGCAGCTCGGCAACGTACTCCGTCGAGATGCGGGCATCGAAGCCGCGGCCCGCGACATGGATCGCAAAGGTGTTCTGGAACTGCTCGCCGCAGGCGTCAACGCATTTGTAACAGAGGATGCACTTCGAATAGTCACGCACGTAGAGCTCGTTGTCGATCTTGACCGGCGCGTAGACCGTGGCCGCGGTCTGGCCGTCCGGCTCGACGTGATGGCCCGTGCGCTTGCGGTCACGGTCGGGATCGGGCAACGCCGGGGGCCCGAAGCGCTCCGGCTGCGCGCCGTAGCGCTCGAGGTACCCGGGAATCTCGTCCGTCGTCGAGAGGTCTACGGAGGAGGCAAGCAGCTCCAGCACCATCTTGCGGGAGTGGCGCACCCGCTCGGAGTCGGTCTGCACCTTCATCCCCGCCTCGGCCTTGCGCGAGCACGCAGGCGCGAGGACGCGCGCCCCTTCCACCTCGACGACGCAGACGCGGCAGGCGTTCGCGGGCTCGAGCGTGTCGCCGTAGCAGAGCGTTGGCGTGTCGATCCCGAGCCGCCGGCAGGCACCGAGGATCGTCTCTCCCTCGAAGACGCGCACCGACTGCTCGTCGATCTCGAGCTCGATCATCCGCTTCGGCGCCAGCAGCTCGCTCACGAGAACACCCCCAGCCGTTCGATTGCCGACTCGATCGCGCTCGAGGCGGTCTGCCCGAGACCGCAGATCGAGGCGTCCCGCATGCACTGGCCGACCTCTGCGATCACGGCCAACTCCTTCTGGACGCCGCCGACGGTCTTGCCGGAGACGAGACGTGCGAGCGCTTCCTGCTGGCGCACGGTTCCCACGCGGCACGGCACGCACTGTCCGCACGACTCGTTCCGGAAGAACGCAGCGAGGCGCATCAGCAGCCGGGGCATGTCAACCGTCTCGTCGAGGACGAGGACGACGCCCGAGCCGAGCGTGGTCTTCGCCTCACGTACCGCCTCGAAGGTGAGCGGGAGGTCTAGCTCGTCGGGGCGCAGGAACCCGCCGGCAGCGCCGCCCATCAGGATGCACTGCAGCTCCTTGCCGCCCGTGACGCCACCGGCGAGGTCGTACAGTTCGCGGAGCGTCGTGCCGAAGGGAACCTCGTACACGCCGGGGTGCTCGACGTGGCCGCAGAGGCAGAAGAGCTTCGTCCCGGTCGAGCCCTCGGTGCCTGTCTCCGCGTACGACGGGCCAGACCGCAGCACGATGTCGGGCACGTTCACGAGTGTCTCGACGTTGTTGACGACCGTCGGCTTGCCAAAGAGACCCTCGACGACGGGGAACGGCGGCTTGTTACGCGGTTCACCACGATTGCCCTCGATCGACTCGAAGATCGCCGTCTCCTCGCCACAGATGTAGGCGCCCGCGCCCTTGCGAATCTCGATGTCGAAGGAGAAGCGCTCGCCCATCACGTCGTCACCGAGGTACCCACGGACGCGCGCCTCGTCGAGCGCACGCTGGAGCGCGTGCTGTGGCTCCGGATACTCGCCACGGATGTAGATGTAGCCCTGCTCGCACCCGGTCGCGTACGCGGCGATCGTCATCGATTCGATCAGCGCGAACGGATCCCGCTCCATGATTACGCGATCCTTGAACGTACCCGGCTCCGACTCGTCGGCGTTGCAGACGAGGTAATGCGGGCGGGCGGGCTGGCGAGCGACTGCTTCCCACTTGACCCCCGTCGGGAACGCAGCTCCACCACGGCCCTGGAGCTTCGACTCCTTGACCTCACGGATCACACCCTCGGGGCCGAGCTCCACGGCGCGCCGCAGAGCGGCATACCCGCCCTGCGCACGGTATTCGTCCAGGCTGACCGAGCGTATGGAGGCAGCACGGCGCAGCAGTCGCAGAGCCGGATCACCGGCCTGCGGAAGCACGGTCACGGGCGCCGGGCCCGGGTCGCCTCCGGCAAGCGCCTCGAGCACGGCGACCGCGGTCGTCAAGGCAAGCGTCCGTTCGTGTGGCGCGTCGCCGGCATCGCTGACGAGGGCGGCCGGGGCACGGTCGCACTGGCCCAGGCACGGGCTGCGATACCAGGTCGCCGAACCGTCGTCGGACAGCTCACCCTCGGCGCCGAATCGCTCCTCGATCTGTGCGATCAGATCGTCGGAGCCGATGCACTTGCAGGCGATGTCTTCACAGACGTGGACGACGCGTGCCGGCCGAGGTTCGACCGCAAGCATGGCGTAGAACGTGGCGACGCCATACACGTCGGCCGGAGGCAGCATCAGCCTGCTACAGAGCTCGTTGAGCCCCCCGGGGCTGATCCAGCCGATCCGCTCCTGCAACGCCCAGAGCGCGGGCAGAAGGAGGTGTCGGCGCACGCGAGACGCGTGGCCCGAGCTCGCAGTGTTGCCCTCGGGGCCCTGAAGTCGCGTGCCTCCGTCCCACCCGTCAACCGCAGGACCGAGCACGCTGTCGAGCGCCAACCTCTCGGCCGTTGTCGAGATGGCACCCGGCACGAGGTGGAGATCCACTACTGCTGCCCTCCCACGGTTGCGTGCTCCGCGACCCCTGCCCGCTCGTCGTCCCCTGCCCGCTCGTCGTCCCCTGCCCGCTCGATCTTCTCGACCCGGATCGCGGCTGCCTTGAACTCCGCTGTACCGGATTTCGGGTCGGTGGCATCTATCGTGAGCTGGTTCGTGTCTACCTGGTCGGGGAAGTGAAACGTCATGAAGGCGAGACCGGGCCGGAGTGCCGGATCGATCCGGATGGGAGCCTCGACCGATCCCCGACGGGACGAGACGCGGACAACTTCGCCGTCGGAGAGCTCGAGCCGCTCCGCGTCCTCCGGTGAGAGGTCGAGCGACTCTCCGCGATGGAGCGGTGATGAGTAGAGGTTCGTCTGGGCGCCCGTGTTGTACGACTCGAGCCGCCGGCCCGTTGTGAGCCGGATCGGGTAAGCGGCGTCGAGCTCCTCGAAGGGGCCACGGGCCTCGACAACGGTGAACGGTGCAGCCGGGCCAATCCGGGGCTCGGCCCAGAGGCGCTCGTGCAGCATCGGTGAGCCGGGATGCGTCTCGTCGGGGCATGGCCACTGGAGGCCACCGTGCTCCTCGAGGCGCGCGTAGCTCTGCCCACCGTGCATCGGTGAGAGCGAGCGCAGCTCGTCCCAGACGTCCTCGGCGACCGGGTCCGGCCAGTCCTCGCCGAGACGACGGGCGATCTCGGTGATGATCCACATGTCGTCGCGCGCCTCGCCGGGCGGGTCGAGCGCCTTGCGCACCCGCTGCACGCGCCGCTCGCTATTTGTCACGGTGCCGTCCGTCTCACACCACGACGCGGCCGAGGGGAAGACGACGTCGGCCATCTCGGCGGTCTTCGTCAGGACGATGTCCTGGACGACGAGAAAGTCGAGCTCGGAGAGGAGCTTGCGCGTCCGGTTGATGTCCGCCTCGGACTGCGCCGGATTCTCACCGATCACATACAGCGTGCGCAACGCGCCGCGCTCCATCCCGTCGAACATCTGGGTCAGGTGCCAGCCGTAGGTCGGGCGGATCGCCACGCCCCACGCCTGCTCGAACCGCGCGCGGGCCTCATGGTCCTGCTCGATATCCTGGAAGCCCGCCAGCTTGTTGGGAATCGCGCCCATGTCCCCGCCCCCCTGCACGTTGTTCTGGCCGCGGAGCGGATTGAGTCCCGAGCCGAAGCGGCCGACATGACCGCAGAGGAGCGCCAGATTGATCAGCGAGAGCACGTTGTCCACGGCGGTGTGGTGCTCGGTGATGCCGAGCGTCCAGCAGATGATGGCGCGGTCGGCACGCGCAAAGGTATGTGCCATCTCACGGATCGCCTCGGCAGGCACCCCTGTCAGCCGCTCTCCCTCGGCGAGCGTGAACGGTTCGACCGACGCCGCGTAGGCGTCGAAGCCCTCCGTGGCGTTGTCGATGAAGGCGCGGTTCGCGAGGCCGGCGTGGATAATCTCACGGGCGATCGTGTTCGAGAGGGCGATGTCGGAGCCGACCTCGAGCCCGAGCCAGCGGTCGGCCCACTGCGCCGAGGTCGTGCGACGAGGGTCGATGACGAAGAGGCGAGCGCCGTTATGAATGCCCCTGAGCAGATGGTGGAAGAAGATCGGGTGCGTCTCACGGGCATTCGAGCCCCACAGCAGGACGACGTCCGTCTCCTCCATCTCCCTGTAGGACGACGTGCCACCGCCCGCTCCGAACACCGTCGCCAGACCGACGACGCTAGGGGCGTGTCAGGTTCTGTTACAGGAGTCAATGTTGTTCGTGCCCATCACCTGACGGGCGAACTTGGCGGCGAGAAAGTTCATCTCGTTCGACGCCTTCGAGCACGAGAAGATACCGAACGAGGTCGATGTGTCACCTGCACGCGCAACGGCGAAGCCGGCGGCGGCACGGTCGAGGGCCTCGTCCCAGGTCGCGGTGCGCAGAACGCCGTCCTCGCGGACGAGCGGAGTGGTGAGGCGTCCCTTGGTCTTGCGCATGCGCTACTCCTCCTGCTGTGCCGGGGTTCGTCGATTCCCGTGCACGATGCCTGCGGCAGCAGCCCTCGTCAAAGTGAAACGATCAACCAGCTAATAGATATGGTCTATCATAAGAGGATGGATCTACGCCATCTCGGATACCTCGTGGCGCTCGTCCGTGAGGAGCATTTCGGCCGGGCGGCGCGCGCCTGCCACGTCTCGCAGCCAACGCTCTCGTCCGGGATCCGGCGCCTCGAAAGCGAGGTCGGATTCCCGATCGTCCGGCGCTCGCAGCGCTACGAGGGGCTCACCCCGGAGGGTGAGACCGTGCTCGAGTGGGCGCGACGGATCCTCGCCGACGTGGACGGCCTCGATGCCGAGCTCGATGCAATGCGCGGCGGCCTGTCCGGGCAGCTCCGGATCGGGGCGATCCCGACCTCACTGGCATGCGTCTCGGTTCTGACGACACCGCTCTCGGCGACCCACCCGGGGATCACCGTCACCGTGCAGTCGCTCAACTCGCGACAGATCGAACGCGGGCTGCATGACTTTGAACTCGAGGTCGGCATCACCTATCTCGACTCCGAGCCACTCACGGGGGTGCGGGCGGTAACGCTCTACGAGGAGCATTACGTCCTGCTCACCGACTCCAGCGGGCCACTCGCCGGCCAGGAGCAAGCAACGTGGGCGGAGGCGGCAGCGCTCCCGCTCTGCCTGCTCACAGCCGACATGCAGAACCGCCGCATCGTCGATGGGATCTTCCACGAGGCCGGCGCAAACCCGAGGCCGACTATCGAGACGAACTCGATCTCCACGATGTTCGCCCATGTCCGTGACGGGCCGTGGTCGAGCGTGATGGCGCACGCCTGGCTGCACGTGTTCGACGTGCCGGCCGGGATGCGAGCGATGCCCCTCGTCGAGCCGGTAGCGACGCGGACGATCGGGCTCGTCTGGCTCGATCGCGATCCCGAGCCGATCCTGGCGCGGGCGCTGCTCGAGGTCGCCGGCGACGTTGACCTCGCGCGGGAGTTGCGGGGTGTCCAGAGGGGAGATTGACAACGGTCGGGCGGGACAGGTCCCGCCCCTACGGGATGATGCGGGCGGGCAGCGAGTAGACGTTGAGGCGGCCGTCACGCACGAAGCCACAGAGCGTGACGCCACGATCGACGGCGAGCTCGATCGCCAGCGACGACGGCGCGCCTACGGCAACGACCACAGGGCAGCCGGCAACAGCCGCCTTCTGGACGAGCTCGAACGAGAGGCGTCCGCTAACGCAGAGGAGATGGTCGGTGAGTGGCAGGAGGCCGTCGAGGAACGCGCGCCCGATCACCTTGTCCATCGCGTTGTGGCGGCCAACGTCCTCCCTCGCGCACACGAGGTCGCCTGCTGCGGTGAAGAGGCCCGTCGCGTGGAGTCCACCGGTCGAGTCGAATGCGGCCTGCGCCTCGCGCAGACGATCGGGCAGCGTTCCGACGAGCGCACCGCTGATCGTGAGCGTGCTCTCGACCGGCGGCGACTCGACGGCGATCGCCTCGAGCGCTCCCTTGCCGCACACGCCGCACGACGACGTCGTGTAGAAGGAGCGCGCGATCCGGGCGGGGTCGAAGCCGGGCGCCTCGAGCTCGATCGTGTTCGCCGCGAGGTCGTCGGGCACGCGGGCAGACAGCGGCCGGAGCCCTTCGGAGAGCGCGAAGCCGAGCGCGAGCTCCTCGTCGTGGCCGGGCGTCCGCATGGTCACGGCAACCGGGTCGCCGCCGATACGAAGCTCCAGGGGCTCCTCGACCGCGACGCGGTCGTCCACCTCCACCCCATCCGGAAGGCGCAGCACGCGTACGGCAGCGGTGCTGTAGGCCGGTGGGTTTTCGCGCTTCGACGTCATCGTGCGCCAACCGTAGCCGGTTGGACGTCCGACACGTCCGGCCGTTCGCATAGATTTGGCCTGCTGCTCCGTACGGGAGCAATCTGACTGTCAACACCGAGTTCCGGGAGGCACCACTGTGGAAACGCCGTCGATGAGCAACCGACTTCTTGCCGAGGTCGTTGGCACCTTTGGATTCTTCTTCATCGGTTTCAGCGGCATCGCCGCGTCGGTGAACCTCCCTGGCTCGATCGCTTCTGCCGGAGTCGCGGCAGGTTTCGGCCTCGGGCTCGGGCTGATGATCGCCGCATTCGGTCAGATCTCCGGCGGTCACTACAACCCTGCCGTCACCTTCGGTCTCGCCGTCGGGCGCAAGTTCCCGATGTCCGCCGTGATCCCCTACTGGGTCGCGCAGCTGATCGGCGGCTTCATTGCGGCGGTCGTGGCAACGATCCTCTATACGAGCGACGTCAATGACTCGCTCGTCACCAACCCCGGCAAGGGCGTCGAGGACTGGCGCGCAATGCTGATCGAGCTCGTTGCCGTCTTCCTTTTCGTCTCGGTCGTGATCACGGTCGCAACCGACGACTCCGCTCCGTGGAAGGGTGTGCTCGCTCCGGTCGCGATCGGCGGCTTCATCTTCACCGCCGCGGTGACGATGGGCCCGAGCTCGGGCGGCTCGTTCAACCCGGCGCGCTCGATCGACCCCGCCATCTGGGCTGGCGAGTTCGGGAACCTCTGGATCTACATCGTCGGCCCGCTCATCGGCGCCGCGCTCGCGGGCGCGCTGTCGATGGCGATGCGCGGCGATAAGGCCTAACGCAGACTGCCTCGCGGGGCAAGCCAATGGATCGGCTGGCCCGTCACCTCGGCGATCACCTCGAAATCAGCGTCGTAGTGGAGCACCTCGACGCCGGCGCTCTCGGCTGCCGCGGCGACGAGCAGGTCGGCGATCTTGACCTGCTTGTGACGATCGGGGCCGAGGTGAGCGAGCATTCCCTGCACGTCGATCGCCCGCCGCCATTCGACAGGTGTTATCGGGCAGGTGTCGAGCGCGCCTAGATCGCGCTTGCGCTGATCGTGCGCCTCACCGCTGCGCGTCCCGTAGAGCAGCTCGAGCCGGACGAGGTCGCAGCTGACGATCGCGTCGGCCTCGTAGAGCGAGTTGAAGGTATGGAAGAGAGGGCGCTACCGCGCGGGTGCGCATCGCCCCTACACCGCGCGGGTGCGCATCGCGCTCTACTCGACGGTGACGGTCTTCGCCAGGTTGCGCGGCTGGTCGACGTTCAGGCCGCGCAAACGGGCGATCCGGTAGGCGAGCAACTGCAACGGCACCACGGCGAGGACGGCCTGCAGGAATGCGGGCGAGCCCGGGATGTAGATCACGTCGTCGGCGTGATGCTGAATGTCCTCGTTGCCGTCGGTCGCGATGGCGATCACGTAGGCGCCACGGGCACGTACCTCCTGGATGTTCGAGATCATCTTGTCGTAGACGTGGCTCCGTGTCGCAATCACGACGACGGGCGTCGAGTCGTCGAGGAGTGCTATCGGCCCGTGCTTCATCTCACCGGCGGAGTAGGCCTCGGTCGGGATGTACGAGATCTCCTTCAACTTCAGCGCGCCCTCGAGTGCGACCGGCAAGCCGATGTGGCGGCCGAGGTACAGGAAGAACGGCTTGTCGAAGTGGCGCTGGGCGATCGCGTCGATCGGGTGATCACCGTCCAGAAAAGCCTGGATCTTCTCGGGTAGCAGGTAGACCTCGTCGAGAATGAACGTCAGCTCGTCCGGGGGAAGCGTCTCCCGCACCTGGGCCAGTTTGAGCGCCACGAGGAAGAGCAGGCTCACCTGCGCCGTGAACGTCTTCGATGCTGCCACGCTCACCTCGAGGCCGGCGCGCGTGTAGAGCACGGAATCGACCTCACGGGTGATCTGCGAGCCCATCATGTTCGTGATCGCCACCGTGCGCGCGCCCATCTCACGGGCGAGCTTCATTCCGGCGATCGTGTCCCGTGTCTCGCCCGACTGGGAGATACCGATCACCAGTGTGCTGCGATCCAGAATCGGATTGCGGTAGATCCACTCGGAAGCGATGTCGTGCTCGACCGGTACACGTGCCCACTCCTCGATCGCGTACCGGGCGGCGACGGCAGCGTGGTAGGAGGTGCCCGCGGAGAGGATCACGATCCGGCGCAGCACCTTGATGTCAGCGTCGTCCATCCCGAGCCCTTCGAGCTCGAGCCGTCCGTGGCGGACCCGGTCGCCGATCGTCTCTGCGACGGCATCGGGCTGCTCGTAGATCTCCTTCAGCATGAACGTCTCGAAACCGGCCTTCTCGGCGCTCTCGTCGTCCCAGTCGAGAACGATCAGCTCACGGTCGATCGTCGAGCCATCGTCCGCACGAAGATGGCGGGCTCCCTCGGGCGTGATCACGACGAGGTCGCCGTCCTCGGGAAAATACACCTCCCGGGTCTCGCGCAGGAACGCTGTCGCATTCGAGGCGAGAAAGGTCTCGCCCTCGCCCACACCCACGACGAGCGGACACTGGTGCCGCGCCCCGACGAGGACGCCCGGATGATCACGGTGGATCACGACGAAGGCGAAGTGCCCCTCGAGTTCGTTGAACGCCTGCCGGGTCGCCTCGACGATGTCACCCTCGTAGAACTCCTCGATCAGGTGCGTCACGGTCTCGGCGTCGGTCTCCGAGGTGAAGGCGTGGCCGGAATCGCCCAGGCGCGTACGGAGCTCCCGGTAGTTCTCGACGATCCCGTTGAGCACGATCGCGACCTCGGCCGGATCGTCTCCAGCAAGCGGATGCGCATTGGCCTCGGTGACGCCGCCGTGCGTGGCCCAGCGCGTGTGACCGAGGCCGGTCGTTGCGGGCGAGGGATCCTCCCCGGCAGCGAGCTTGAGGTTCTGGAGGTTGCCGACGGCGCGCGTGTAGTGCAGCCCGTCCTCCTCGAGGAGCGCGATACCGGCCGAGTCGTACCCGCGGTACTCGAGTCGCTCGAGGCCGAAGAGAAGCAGGTGCTTGCACTCCCGGGGCCCGACATATCCGATGATTCCACACATTGGCGTTTCTCCTTCGTCGCCCCCTGCCTACCGACGGCTTGGGGTTGAAGACGGCTTGGGGTTGAATCCGCCGAATCCTCGGACATTCCCCGTCGTGGGTCGTTATTCGAGCTCGTCGCCGAGCTCCGACCGGACGAGAAGGGCGATTTTACCACAGAGCGCCGTCGCCTCCTCCTCGCTTTCGGCCTCGACGAGAACCCGGACGAGGGGCTCGGTACCGGACGGCCGCACGAGGATCCTACCGCGGCCCGCGAGTTCGCCGCCGAGTCGCTCGACCTCATTGACAACTGATTCCGGCAGCCCCGGACGCGCCACCGGGACGTTCTGTTTCGCCTGCGGCAGGCGCTGCATCACGGTGGCCGCCGCCGCGAGCGAATCCCTGTCGAGCGCCTTGCAGAGAAGCAGGGCTGCGGCCAACCCGTCGCCCGTCACGTGGCCGTCGAGCATGATCACGTGCCCTGACTGCTCGCCACCGAGCACTGCACCCTCGGCCCGCATCGCAGCGAGCACGTGCCGGTCTCCGACATCGGTCGTGACCACCCGGATACCGCGCTCGGCCATCAGACGGTGAAAGCCGAGGTTCGTCATCGTCGTCACCGCGACGGCATCAACGCCCTGTGCGAGCGCCAGAATCGCCAGGATCTGGTCGCCGTCCAGGGCAGTTCCATTCTCGTCAACCGCGAGCATGCGATCTCCGTCGCCGTCGAACGCGATCCCCAGATCGAACGCACCTGTCCGCACGACCTCTTGCAGCAGACCGAGATCCGTCGCACCGCACCCCACATTGATGTTCGACCCGTCGGGCGTCGCCGCAACGGTCGTGACCCGGGCCCCGAGTTGCTCGAAGACGGCCGGCGCGATCTCGGAGTAGGCGCCGTTAGCGCAATCGACGGCCACCCGGAGGCCATCGAGGTTGGATCCGAAGTGCTCCACCACGTGCTCCACGTACCTGACGGCGGCGTCCTCGGCCATCTCGACCGAGCCGCGCCCGTCTGCAGGAGCGTCGAGGAGTGCCTCGATCGCCTCCTCCTGCGCATCCGACAGCTTGTGACCCTCGAAGGTGAAGAACTTGACGCCGTTGTAGGCGGGAGGGTTGTGCGAAGCGGAGAGGACGATTCCGAGATCCTGTGCCAGGAGCGCTACGGCCGGTGTGGGCAGGACTCCACCACAGACGGCGGTGCCACCGGCGGAGACGATTCCCTCCACGACCGCAGCCTCGAGCGCAGGCCCGGAGCCACGGGTGTCACGTCCGACAAAAACACGCCCACGGCCCGACCACGCTGTCGCTGCTCGGCCAAGCCGCTCGACGAGATCGAGGGTCAAGGTCTCGCCGACAATGCCGCGCACACCGTCGGTTCCGAAGTGAGTGCGAGCCATGGGTGATTATCGCCGTGGGGCGACGGGAAACACGGGCAGACGGGAGAGCACGGCGCCTAGCGCTTGGAGAACTGTGGCGCCTTGCGCGCCTTGTGCAGTCCGGCCTTCTTGCGCTCGACCTGACGTGCGTCACGCGTGAGGTAGCCCTCGCGCTTCAGTGCCGTGCGAAGCTCGGGGTCGGCCTCGACGAGTGCCCGGGCGATCCCGTGCCGCACTGCACCGGCCTGGCCGCTGATTCCGCCGCCGTGCACGCGAACACGGAGATCGTACGTGCCCTCCGCACCGGCGGTCTTGAACGGACCGAGGGCCGAGGTGCGATGCGATGCGCGCGGGAAGTACTCCTCGAGCGTGCGACCGTTGATCCAGGTCTTGCCGTCGCCGGGCCGCAGGATGACGCGCGCCACCGAGGTCTTGCGCTTGCCGGTACCGAGATACTGTGCGATGTCTGCCATTAGAGCTCCAGATCCTTCGGCGCCTGCGCGGTGTGGGGATGCTCGGGCCCTGCGTAGACCTTGAGCTTGGTCAGCTGCGCTGCGGCGAGCTTGTTCTTGGGAAGCATGCCCTTGACGGCCTTGCGGATGACCTCGGTCGGCCGTCGGTCGAGTTGCTCGCGCATCGTCCGCGTCTTCAGCCCACCCGGGAAGCCGGAGTGGCGATAGACCATCTTCTGGTCGAGCTTCTGGCCGGTGAGGTGAATCTTCTCCGCGTTGATCACGACGACGAAATCGCCCGTATCGACATGCGGGGTGTACTGCGGCTTGCGCTTGCCCCGGAGGGTGTCAGCGATCTGGGTCGCAAGTCGGCCCAGGGTCTTCCCCTCGGCATCGACGACGTACCAGTCGCGCTGAATCTCTCCGGGTTTGGCGGTGTAGGTCTTCATGAGAAAAGGAAAAAGGCAGTCAACGACCACCGACGGGGGAGTGTAGCAGCGAACCCGAGAGGTCGAAGGTGGTAGGAGCCGCGCCGTGGCGAGCCATGGCTGTACTGGACATCCTGACATTTCAAGCGTTCGATGTCAGCGTGACCAAAGAGCGGGGAGTTGCGGAAACCAGATCCCGGTGTGCGGCGTTGATCGACGGAGCACTCGACGGCGAACGGTTCGTCGTCATGCGCTGCGGTCGGCCCGTGACGTCGCTCGTTCTCGCCCTAGGCGAAGCAGCATCCGGTTGGGAACGCACATACCGCGGGCCGGCGGCGTTCGGCGGATTCCTCGCCGATTGGCCAGAGTTCGAGGAGACGATGGCCGGGGTCATCGCCTCCCGTGCATCCTCGGGACAGCGCCCCGTTCCTGCACTCGCGTAGCAATGTCCTGCTTCGACACCGGCCTCGTCAGCACTGCGCTGCGGCCGAAACCGCCGTGCACCTCCTACACCGCCTCGCCCGTCTCCCTGCCGTCAACCAGTGCACTACCGCGATCCTCGTGGCTGAGATCGTCTACGGAGGTCTCCGAGACGACCTCGAACGTACTGGAAAGCGACTCGTCGATATCGACCGCCGAATCGCTGCAATTGACCTCTCCTACACCCCCACCCTCGTCACCGGCAACGTCTGCCGCTTCGAACAGGTTCCGGGCTTGCGGATCGAGAACCGACTCGAGCCCGACTGAGCCTGGATCCACCGTCGAGCGTGGCCGTTGCATCTCGTCGGGGCCGCCTTGCCGGCCCCCCGCTCCATAATCTGACCGGGTCGCTCCCCTTCCAACTCTCGGCGGCACTACGATGAACGGAGCACAAACGGGGAGCTCGGGGCAACCGGGCTGAGAGGGTGGCACCGTGCCGCCGACCCGCAGAACCTGATCTGGGTAATGCCAGCGGAGGAATAGATGAAACCACGCACCGTGATCGTCGTTGCCGGAGGAGACGTCTCTGCAGCACTTCCGCCGGGCGTCCTGCCCGATGCCGACACCGTGATCGCAGCCGACGGCGGTGTAGACCGCGCTCTTGCGCTCGGGCTGCACATTGACGTCGCGATCGGCGACTTCGACTCGGTGACGCCTGCAGGGCTCTCTGCTGCGGAAGCAGCGGGTGCGCGCATCGAACGGCACCCGGCCGCAAAGGACGCAACCGACCTCGAGCTTGCTCTCGATGCAGCTATCTCGCTCGATCCGAACCGGATCGTCGTCGTCGGCTCCGACGGTGGACGACTCGATCACCTCCTCGGATCGCTGGAGCTCCTCGGCCTCGAGCGGTATGCGAGCGCCGAGATCGACGCATACCTCGGCGCCGCCACCGTCCACGTCATCCGCGGCTCGCGGACACTGATGGGTATTCCGGGAGGGCTCTTCTCACTCCTGCCACTGCACGGCGCAGCCGAAGGCATCACGACCAGGGGTCTCGAGTACGAACTGGGAGGCGAGATGCTGACTGCCGGCACGAGCCGCGGTGTCTCGAACGTCTTCTCTGCCTTCGAAGCCCACATCACGGTCGCCCGCGGCTGCCTGCTCGCCATTTTCCCCGCCCCCGAGACGCAGGAAACAGTGTGACACTCTGTCACCAAATCGAGTTCGCGTCTCCCGGTCGTTGCCGTTTCAGGCGCAGGCGCGACTCCCATTTTCACGGAGTGCCAGCCGGCTAGCACTCGGCTCGCACACGCGATCGTCCGCGCCGGGGAGCGAGTCGTGCACAGCCCGACGACGGTCGAGTTCCGCCGGAAGCGACTCACTCACGTCGTCTACGCGCTCATTCCCATTCGATCGTGGCGGGGGGCTTGGACGAGAGGTCGAGTGCCACGCGGTTCACGCCCGGTACCTCGTTGATGATCCTGTTGGAGATGGTCTCGAGCACGTCGTAGGGAATCCGGGCCCAGTCGGCCGTCATCGCGTCCTCCGAGGTGACGGCACGAATCACGATCGGGTACGCGTAGGTGCGCTCGTCGCCCTGGACACCGACAGACTTGATCGCGGGCAGGACGGCGAAGCTCTGCCAGAGGTCGCGGTAGAGGCCGGCCCGGCGGATCTCCTCCTGGAGCACGGCGTCTGCTGCCCGCAGAATGTCGAGGCGCTCACCCGTGACGTCACCAATGATTCGGATCGCAAGGCCGGGGCCCGGAAACGGCTGCCGCCAGACGAGCCGCTCGGGCATCCCGAGCTCCTCGCCCACGCGCCGCACCTCGTCCTTGAACAACAGCCGCAGGGGCTCGACGAGGTCCATCTCCATGTCGTCCGGCAATCCACCGACGTTGTGATGCGACTTGATCTTCGCCGCCACCCCGTCGTCGCCGCCGGACTCGATCACGTCGGAGTACAGGGTTCCCTGCACGAGAAAGTGTGTGTCTCCGAGCTTCGCAGCCTCCTCCTCGAAGACGCGGATGAACTCCTCGCCGATAATCTTGCGCTTCGTCTCGGGATCGGTCACACCCGCAAGCCGGGCGAGGAACCGCTCCTGCGCACGGACGTGGACGAGTGGGACGTGAAAATGCCCCCCGAACGTCTCGACGACCTGCTCCGCTTCGTTCTCACGCATGAGGCCGTGGTCAACAAACACGCAGGTCAGCTGGTCGCCCACCGCCCGGTAGACGAGCAGCGCCGCAACCGCAGAATCCACGCCGCCGGAGAGACCGCAGATGACACGCCCGGAGCCGACCTGCGCCCGGATCCGTGCCACCTGCTCCTCGATCACCGCCGCCGGTGTCCAGCTCGGCGGTGCGCCTGCGACCTCGTAGAGGAAGTTCTCCAGGATCTGCTGGCCTTCCGGCGTGTGTGCGACCTCGGGATGGAACTGCACGGCATAGAGCCCGCGAGCGGTGTCCTCGAATGCCGCTATCGGCGTGGACGGTGACGCAGCGGTGATGCGGGCTCCCGGTGGAGCCTCGATAACCGAGTCGCGATGACTCATCCAGACGACCTGTGCGGTGGGCAGGCCGCCAAAGAGCGCGGATTCCCCGAACTCTGCGTCGGCCTTGCCGTACTCCGCGACATCATTTGACTCGACGCTGCCACCGAGGTCGCGCGCCATCAACTGCATGCCGTAACAGATGCCGAGCGTCGGGATTCCGAGCTCGAGCACCTCCGTGTCGAGCTGCGGCGCGCCCTCGGCGTAGACCGACGCAGGGCCTCCCGAGAGAATCAGCGCCAGAGGATTACGCACCGTGATCTCGGCCGCCGTGAGACGGTGGCTGACGAGCTCCGAGTAGACCCGCGCCTCCCGCACACGGCGGGCAATCAGCTGGCTGTACTGGCCACCGAAGTCGAGCACGAGCACCGGCCGGTCGTCCGACTCGGATCCGGACACCGGGAGCGCCGTCGCAGACGGCTCAGACACGCCGGTAGTTCGGGGCGTCTTTGCTGATCGTGACGTCGTGAGGATGACTCTCGCGCAGGCCTGCGCCCGTGATCCGGACAAAGCGGCTGTCGGTCTTCAGGGCCTCGATCGTGGTGGTACCGCAATACCCCATAGCCTGGCGCAGGCCACCGACGAGCTGATAGACGATCGGTGCCAGCGGCCCCTTGTAGAGCACACGCCCCTCGATCCCCTCGGGAACGAGCTTGTCGACGTCCTCGACATCACCCTGGAAGTAGCGATCCTTGGAGAAGGAGCGGGCCCTCATGGCACCGAGCGAGCCCATGCCGCGGTACTCCTTGAAGCGCTCACCCTGCACCAGGATCACGTCGCCGGGCGCCTCGTCGGTTCCGGCGAGCATCGAGCCGAGCATAACCGTGTCCGCACCCGCCGCAATCGCCTTGGCGACGTCGCCGGACGAGGTGATGCCGCCGTCTGCGACGACAGGGATCCCGTGGCGTATTGCTACCTCGGCGACGTCGAAGACGGCGGTGACCTGCGGCACGCCGACGCCTGCGACGATGCGGGTGGTGCAGATGCTGCCTGGCCCAACCCCGGCCTTGAGGCAATCGGCTCCGGCATCAATGAGCGCCTCGGCCGCCTCACCGGTTGCGATGTTGCCCGCAATCAGCTCGACCTCGAACTCGACTTTGATCCTTCGCACCATCTCGACGACAGCACGCGAGTGTCCGTGGGCTGTGTCCACCACGAGGACGTCGGCCCCGGCGGCCACGAGGGCGGCGGCTCGTTCGAGCGCATCGGTGCCGACACCGACCGCCGCACCCACGCGCAACCTTCCGCGGTCGTCCTTCGTCGCGAGCGGATACAGCTCACGCTTCTGAATGTCCTTCACGGTGATCAGTCCCTGCAGACGCCCTTCGGCGTCAACGATGGGAAGTTTCTCGATCTTGTACTGCCCGAGTAGGAGCTCCGCTTCGGCAAGCGTCGTGCCGACGCGAGCCGTGACAAGATTTTCGCTCGTCATCAGCTCGCCCGTGCGCTGGTCGGGTTTGGCTCCGAAACGCAGGTCGCGATTGGTGAGGATGCCAACAAGAACGCCATCGGGGCTCGTGATCGGGACACCGGAGACCCGGTAGCGCGCCATCAACTCGAGAGCGTCGGCTACGAGGTCGTCGGGCCCGAGGGTCACGGGATCGACGATCATGCCGGCCTCACTGCGCTTGACCCTGTCCACCTCGGCCACCTGATCCTCGATCGCAAGGTTGCGATGGATGATTCCGAGCCCTCCCTCGCGCGCGAGCGCTATCGCGAGCCGCGCCTCGGTGACCGTGTCCATTGCAGCCGAGACGATCGGTATCTCGAGGGAGATCGTCGGGGTCAGCCGAGTCGTGATGGCAACGTCGTTCGGAAGGACGTACGACTCCGCGGGAACAAGCAGCACGTCGTCGAAGGTCAGCCCTTCCTTGCCAAACTTACCGTCTCGATGCAGTTCGAACTCCAAGAGTCGTACGACCCTACCAACCAGGCGCCACGTCGTCGCCGGGCCTACACACCCGCGACCGGCTGGAGCTCGTTGACCTCGACGAGCGAGGCAAGTCGTACTGCCTCTGCGCGGTCGAATCGCCCGGCACCCATCTGAAGGACGGAGGCCGAGCCGGCGGCAACCGCAAGACGCAGCGACTCCTCCACCGAGGAGCCCTCGTCCCTGGCCGCAAGCCAGCCGGCAAGAAGAACATCTCCGGCGCCGAGCACCGAAACGGGTTCGAGGTGCGGCGCTCGAGCGTGGTAGCGCCGTACCTGACGCTCCTCCCGGACAAGCGCAAAGCACCCGGTCTCCATCGTGATCTGCACGTTCCTGGCACCCATCTCGGCAATCGTATCGAGCGCCATCACGAAGTCGTCGTCATCCTCGAACTCCTGTCCGACGAGTTGCTCGGCCTCGCGCTGGTTCGGAGAGACGAGCCACGGCTCCGCCTCGATCCCCCGCCGCAGCGGCTCACCCTCGGAGTCGAGGACGACGCGCGCGCCGAGGCGCGTCAGCTCTCGCACCGCATCGGCGTAGAAGCCCTCGTCCACCCCGCGTGGCAACGAACCGGCAAAAACGACCGTCGCAGCCCCTCGCGAGAGATAGCGAAGCTTGTCGAGCAGGATCTCGATCTCGTCCCCTGACACCTTCGGGCCCCACTCGTTGATCTCCGTATAGCTACCGCCCGCCGGATCGACGACGGCCGTCGATGTGCGCGACTCATCCCGGATGCGGACGAAATCATTGAGAATCGACTCCTCGGTCAGCTCCTCCACGATCCAGGTGCCGGTGCGCCCTCCCGCGAGGCCCGTAGCGACCACCGGTACATCGAGCAGCTTCAACGCGCGTGCCACGTTGATCCCTTTGCCCCCCGCGAGCACGAGCACGTCACTCGAGCGATGTCGGTAGCCGGGCTTGAAGGCCGGCACGCTGAGCGACCGGTCGAGCGCGGCGTTGAGTGTGACGGTGACGATCACGTGCGGGCCTCCCTGGAAGACGATGGAGCTACGCGGTACGTCCGAGCAGGTGGTGTGCGGTGCGGCGGGAATACCATTTGAGCTTCCCGGCCACCCCCACAGCCGGGATCGACGTGGCGGCGACGAGGGGCGTACGGGCTATCAGCTTACCCTCCGAGTACACCTGCACCTCGCCGACTCTCTGCCCTCGGGTCACGGGCAGCGCAAGCGAGGTCTGCGCCACCACGCGCTCGACGAGCGGACGGCCCACGCGGACGCTACGGACAACATTCCGAGCGGCAACGAGGGTGACCGGCGCGCGACCGTAGCCCACCTCTGCCTGGCCGTAGACGCGACCCCCGGTGACCCTTGTACGGTGGTACTGCAGCAACCCCCAGGCGAGAAGAGCGGTCAACTCGGCGTCCCGCTGCGCCTCGGTCGCCGCACCGAGCAGGGATGCCGTAGCTCGCACGCCGTCCTGCTCCACCGCCGCGACCTGTGACCAGCCCGCCGTGTCGGTATGTCCCGTCTTTGCACCGACGAGTGGCAGGATGCCGATCAACCCGTCGGTCGAGTGCAGGAAACGGCCACCCCCGATCTCGGCAAACGGCTTGACCGACCAGGTGCGGACGAACGGAAAGCGAAGCGCGGCCGTGAGTAACGTCGTAACGTCGCGGGCGCTCGATACATGGCCTGCCTGGTCGAGCCCGTGGGGATTCTCGAAATGGGTAGAGGTGAGGCCCAGCGCTTGTGCCTTCGCATTCATCATTGCGACAAACCGCGGGAGCGAGCCCCGGCCGACGTACAGCGCGAGCGCAACGGCGGCGTCGTTCGCGCTCGGGACGAGCATGGCAATGAGGAGATCACGCACTGACATTCGCTCGCCCGGCCGCAACGAGATCTCCGATTCCCCGATCGCGGCCACCTCCGGCTCAACCGTGACGACGTCGTCGAGCCGTGCGTGCTCGAGCGTGACGAGCACGGTCATCAGCTTGGTGATGCTCGCAGGGGCGCGGGGAACGTCCGGTGCGCGCGCCGCAATGATCGTGGCATCCGGGCCTGCACGCACGACGTACGCGGGCGCCGCGACGGGCGGAGGCGCTGCCGCGGCAGAGGCGGCGCACAGACAAAGCACGGCCGTAACGACGAATGACCCTCGACGCATCACGCGGAAATGTAGACGACGACTACCAACCGGCGGCGGCCCAGATCTCGGCCGAGAGGCGCGCAGCCTCTGCTCCCGCTGCCGCCCTCCAGTCGTCCTCGGTGTCGCGGTAGGCGAAGATCACCGAGCGGGACGCGTTGACGAGTGCGCTCGCCGGCCCGCTCGTGAAGGCGCGCGCGACGTCTGCCGGCGTCGCTCCCTGGGCGCCAACACCCGGAAGCAGAATGGTCTGCTGGGGCATCGCACGGCGGGCGTCGCCGATCAGCCGCGGGACAGTTGCCCCGACGACCGCGCCGACGCTGGACATCCCCCTCTCACCGATGAGATCCGCCCCCCACCCCTCTACGAGGCCGGCCACGTGACGCCAGACGGGCTCGCCGTTCGAGAGGACTGCGTCCTGCAGGTCGCGGGCTCCGGCATTCGACGTGCGGACGAGGCAGAAGATGCCGGCGCCGTGGCGCCGGCAGGCTGCGAGATACGGATCGATCGAGTCGGTCCCGAGATACGGGTTGACGGTGAGCGCGTCGGCAAGGGGGGGTTCGGCACCGCGCGGCTCGAGAAACGCCACTGCGTAGGCGCGTGCCGTTGATCCGATGTCACCGCGCTTTGCATCGGCGATCACGAGGAGGCCGGCCTCGGAGGCATACCGCGAGACGGCCTCGAGCGCCAGCCACCCGTCACCGCCGAGCGCCTCGAAGAACGCGACCTGTGGCTTCACGGCAACAACGTAGGGAGCAACGGCATCGACAATGCCCTTGCAGAAGCGTTCCACCGCGCCGGCTGCTGCCGCACGTCCACAACCGGCCTCGCCGCGTAGCTCTACCGGCAAGAGGTCTACGCGTGGGTCGAGTCCGACGACGAGCTGGGTGCGCTTGCGCTCGACCGCCTCCGCGAGGCGATCCGAGAACGGTACCGCCGTCGTCTCCTCGTCTCGGGTGCTCGTGCTCATGCAGCCAAGGCTACCCCGTTTGCCGCGGCAAGGATTGCTTCGCGATCGAGACCGGTGACGCGGAGCTCGGGTGCCGGCCGTCGCAGGAATGATGCAATCAGGAGGAGCTCGTCCGCGGCCGTGGCAGCGAGCTCTGCGGTCGCGTCGCAGCGGACGTCCTCGAGTCCGGCATCGACCTCGAGGGATCCCCCTCCTCCACGCGGGATCGTCCGCCGCGAGACGACACCCCCCGCAACGAAGATGCCGCGCGCCATGCCCGTCTCGAGCGCGGGCACGACGACGCAGACCCGCAACCCCTGCGCGTGATGGATCGCGTCGATCCGCTCGACGACCTGCTCGAGCGCTGCAATCCGATCGCGGAGGCGGGCTGCATCCTCGAAGCGAAGGTCGGTGGCGAGTCGTCGGAGACGGAGGCGCAGCTCCGGCAGCACCGCCCGAGGTTCGTCTCCCTCATATCCCCCAAGCGCCTGGGCGGCGAGTCGGGCAATACCTCTACCCCGGATCGGACCGAGGGCCGTCGGGTCACTCACGCAGGTCCAGACCGCGCCGCGCCGGCGGAGGTAGACGTACCGATCCGGCCGGGTGTGGCGCGCGTTCGCAGGCGGCCGAAGCTCGCGCAGAAGGCGCAACTCGTCGAGTGCGGCCTCGAACTCGCTTCCGCAGGTCTGCCAGTCAACGCAGGCGAGCGCCCCGAGCGCTGCCTCGACCGCGGGCCTCTGCCGGTCACCCGAGAAGTACGACCGGAGCCGGACGCGAAGGTCGCGGGCCCGGCCGACGTACAGCGCCTGCCCACCGGCGTCGCGGAAGATGTACGTCCCCGGCGCGGTGGGAGCTCCGGCGACGAGCGAGCGCTTCGCGTGAAGCCGCCGGGCGCGGGGTGCGGAGAGCTCCACGAGATCGGCGACGGTCTCGGCACCACGCTCCTGTGCAAGCCCGATGAGGGCAATCAGAATCTCTGCGGTCGCCGAGGCATCTGCGAGGGCGCGATGGCACGGCGTCACGGACGTTCCGAAGAACTCCGCCAACGGCTGCAGGCCAAATCTCGTCGTCCTGCCGCTCAGGAGCCTGCGTGCAAGCCACACCGTATCCACAACAGGAGCAGCCACACGCCTCCCGGTGAGGCGCTCGACGGCGCGATCGAGGAATCCCATGTCGAACCGCGCATTGTGCGCCACAAGAACCGTGTCGCCGGCAAAGGAGAGGAAGCGCCGTACTGCAAGATCTACATCCGGAGCCCGACGTACCTCGGCGTGGCTGATCCCTGTGAGGCTGGAGATCGCAGCCGGTAGCGGCGCACCCGGGTTGACGAGGGTCTCGAAGGTCGCCCCCCGTGCGAGGCCCTCAACTCTCTGCGCGCCGATCTCGACGATCCGAGAGCGGGCCGGCGACAAGCCGGTCGTCTCGAGGTCAAAGACGAGAAACGAGGCCGACTCGAGCAGCGTCGTAGCCCCAGGCGCGTCTGCGAGACCGACAGCAGCACCCCGCCAGGTCAGGCGGGCATCACCCGAGACCAGATCGTCGAGGAGAGAGCGCGCGATCGCCGTCGGCGCCGAAGAGAGCGCAAACAGTGACTGCGCGGCCTCCGAGGCAGAGATCGGCCCACGGCTCAGCTCTACGAGCTCGACCAGACGATCAGCGGCATCGAACGACAGTTGCATTGGCCTATCGTAGTCGAACGTGTGTTCGATTACCAGGGCAAAAGAGAGGGCCCAGGGGGAGTGGGCCCTCGTCTCTTGTCCCCGGAGGATGTGGTCGTCCTAGTTGACGGCCTTCTTGAGAACGGAGCCGGCCGAGAACTTGGGCACGGTCGCCGCCCTGATCTGAACCTTCTCTGTCGGATTCCGCGGATTGACGCCCATCCGCGCCGCGCGATGTGTCGTGTGGAACTTGCCGAATCCGGTGAACGTCACCGTGTCACCGGCCTTGAGTGCGTCCTCGACGGTGCTGAGGAACGCCTCGACTGCCTCACCTGCTTCGCGCTTGGACGTGCCCGTCTTGCCGGCGACTGCCTCTATGAACTCCTGCTTGGTCATTGCCACTCCTCCTGCTCGACGATCGTTGCTAGGGCCGCCGGAGACGCTACCACTCCGGCGCTTGCTACCGAACCCCTGTGGGGGTCGCGAGTCGGGCTTGCTCGGCCCGGTCATCCATACAGCTCCCCGCGAGACGCTCAGACAGAGGCATGACCTGCCAGGAGATCGCTCGCGCGATAGAGAGAATGCAGCCGAACCCCCAACCGGGCGAGGGCATCTGCTCCGCCTTCCTCGCGGTCGACGACGCACACGGCGTTGCGGACGACGAGTCCGGCTTCACGGATTGCAGACACCGATTCCGCGAGAGCGCCCCCGGACGTAACGACATCTTCGAGGAGGCACACGACCTCCCCCTCGTTGCAAGGGCCCTCGATCCGATTGGCTGTGCCGTATGCCTTCGTTTCATCTCGGATAATGATGAACGGCAGACCGGATGCCATGGACGCTGAAGCGGCCAGTGCAACCGCTCCGAGAGCCGGGCCGGCAAGTCTCACGGCGCCCGGCTCAGCCTCATGGGCCATCGCCGCAAGCCGCTCCCCGATCGGCCGGAGCAGGGCGGGGAGCGTCTCGAACCGGTACTTGTCCAGGTACCACGTCGAGCGCCTGCCCGACCGAAGCAGAAAGTCACCCTTGAGAAGTGCGTGCTCCACGAGAAGGAGACCGAGATCGTCGATCACGGCGCCGAGGCCCCCAGGGCGATCTGAACGAGCCGCTCGAGATCCGGTGACCCGACCTCGAGCGTCACCGACGACCCGTCGGCATACCCGATCGTCGCCCGACTCGGATCGGCCTTCCGACGTCGCCCGAGCAGCCACCACACGGAAGCTCCGATGGCCGCGACGGACAGGAGCCTACGCATCGCTCGCGTCCTTCCCCTTCTTCCGCGACGGCCTTGCAGAAGGCGCGGTATCGACCTGGCCTACCATCGTCCGGAGGTCGTAGATCATCAACCCGGCGACGGAGTCCGGATTCGCCGTTGCAATGGCCACGTACCCACCTTCTCTGACGAGGAAGACGGTCGCGCCGTCACACCTGACCTCGATCCGGGATACCTCCTCGGCCGGTCGAAGGTCTCCTGCGGCGTCCATGAGGTCGCTGGCGACCCGCGCAAGGCGCTCGCCCTGTTCGACCGTGCCCGAACTCGCTAGTACGAAGCCAGACTCGCCCAGAATCGCCACATCCCGAACCTGGGCGGAGAGTTCGAGAAGATCGGCGAGTGCCTCATTCGGCATCATCGCAGATCGACGATACCAGACTCATCAAGGACAGATGAGCCGGCAGCCGGCAGCGTGGGACGGCATCGCACCGCCTCCGCTACGAGGAGCCGAATGGCCAACTCGGCCTGCTCGAACCGTTGGGAATCCCCGTCCGAGTAGATCTCGACAAGCCAGTGGCGATCGTCACCCGCACATGCCGCGCCAAGGAGAGTGGTCAGACCGAAGGACTCGAGCAGCTCGCGCTCGGCCGGGTCGCTCTCCGGGTCGCCCGCGCAGACGACGAAACTACCACTCGTCGCCAGGATGCGAACGGTCTCCGGATAGTCACTGGCGACGTAGCTGTCGCCTACGGCGTCGGGGGCCTTCGACCACATCCGGCCCGCCCGGACATTGATCGTCCAGTGGGTCACGAGCAAATCGGTGCCGGCGAGTTGGTACGAGATGGACGCACGCGCAGCATCGAGCAATGCGCAAAGTGTGGCTACGAGCCCTTCCAGCCGCGCTGCCGGCTCCGCGATTGCCAGCTCGCCGTCCAGAGCCTCGAGTGCAACCTGCATGAATGCATCACTTCCGGAAGATGCCTCGACCCGCAATTGTCGCCGCGGACGGGTGCCACCGCGACGAAGCCCGCCCCACACGGCTGATTCATCCGTATCGGCGACGCAGACCCGGTTTCGGCCGGTTTGTTTCGCTGCGTACAAGGCCCTGTCCGCAGCACGCAGGACGTCGGACGCCTGCGTGAATCCGAGCCCGAGCGAGGCGACACCAAGTGAGACGGAGACGGCCGGCACCAACCGGGAGAGCTCGACGATTACCCGCTCACCCGCGAGTCGAGCCTCTTCGGCGGTGTCTCCTTGAAGGAGGAGACAGAACTCGTCGCCGCCGATACGGTACGCCGTTCGGTCATGCGGGATGGCTGCCTCCGTGGCCAGCGCCCTGGCAACCGCGGTGAGGGCCGCGTCTCCCGCGGCATGACCGGTCACGTCGTTGGTCTTCTTGAGGTGGTCGAGATCGACGAGCATAAGGGACATGTCGCAACGTCGCTCATGGGCCTCGTCGATAGAGGACTCGAGGCATATCTCGAACGCGCGGCGGTTGCCGATCCCGGTGAGTGAATCTCTGTAAGCGAGGGTCTCCATTCGTGCGTAGAGCTCGGTTCGAGCCACCGCAGCGGCTATCTGTCCGGCAATCAGCTCGAGGAAGCGCACCTCGCCGGGCGCGAGGGCAGGGTGTCCGAGATCGCGCGCCGCCCAGACCTCCCCCCACGCCAGAGCCCCCAACATGATCGGCACGCCGACAGAAGAGTGCTTCCCGGCCTGGCGTAGGAACTTCACTTCGGTATCGAATGCCTGTGGATCATCGAGCGATGCCGTGTAGGAGCGCCCGTCCATGAGCACGAGGGAAAACGCGTCGTCGTCCTCGAGCAGATAGATCTCATCCGGCGGCCTCCTGCTCTCTCCGGGTGCGATATCGCCGACATTGGTGATGACCCTGAGCGCCCGCGTACTGGGATCGAAGCGTGAGACGGAGAGCGTGTCGGCACCGACCGCACGGCAAGCTTCGTCGGCGGCGGCCTCCACCATGTCTTCGAGCGCGGTGGCAGTTGCCACGAGAGAGGCGATCTTGACGACCGCAAGCAGTTGGCGCTCGATGCTCGCTCTATCGTCGCCGTCCTCGGCGGAGAGGAGGAGCTCCGAGAGATCCGAGCCGACGGATGCGACACTGACCCCTGCGCGAACGTGCTCCAGCAGGATTACAACGACCATCGGGTCGAAATGGGCCGTTGCACTGCGCTCCAACTCGGCGAGGGCTTCGTCGATCGTGACTGCTCGCCGATACGGCCTGTCCGAGACGAGTGCATCGAACGCATCGCAGGCAAATACGATGCGAGAGGTGAGAGGGATCTCCTCGCCTGCGAGCCCGTCCGGATACCCGTGCCCGTCCCACCGTTCGTGCTGGTGTCGCACTGCTCGGGCGACGCTGTCCAATCCAGGGAGGTGACTGAGAATCTCTTCGCCGATGACCGGGTGCTGACGCATGAGCACCCATTCGGCATCGTCGAGTGCCCCGGGCTTCTGCAGAATAGTGTCTGAAATACCTATTTTCCCGATGTCGTGGAGCAGTGCGCACGCTTCGACCTCGGCAAGCGCCCTACCTTCGAGGCCTACCGCGCGCCCGATTGCAACCGCGAGATCGCGCACCGCGTGCGAGTGCTCTCCGGTACCCGCGTCTCGCACACCGAGAACGGCTCCCAGCGAGCGTACGAGGGCGCTGTACGCCTCGGTCGCGCGGCTCCGTTCTTCGCCGATGTGTGCGAGTGCCTCGCCGAACACCAACTCACCCAGGGCGACGGCGGAGATCCCGGCAGGCGACTCGCCGAGCCAGGCATCATCGCCGGAAACAGCAGACATCTGATGAACAATAGTCGAACCGACGAACCACAGTGGCACCCTTCTCGGCTACGTCAACCTCGCGACAGTGGCCCGTCCACAGCAACAAATCGGATCATGCGTCTGCCGTCGAGACGGGCGCACCTGACCGTGCCCGCACGATGAGCTTGCCGAGTTCCCAGAGCAGGAAAAGGGCTATGGCGGGGGCGATGGCGAGGAGCCATTGGTCACCGCTGAGTGGGGTCGTACCGAGCAGCCGGTTCAGGACGCCGACCTCGGTGGCAAGGAAGGTCAGCACGATCTCACCAAGGCTGATGAGATTGATCTGCCTGCAGTCAAAGGTGGACAGCCTGAATGCAGAATCACGGATGCTGCGGCTCTGGAAGGTGCAGACGATACGGAAGAGTGCGAACGAACTCAGAGCCAGCGTGACTCCCACGGTTGCGCTCTTGGCCGACGAGGTTCCGTAATGGATGAGAGCCAGCACCGTCACTGCCATGAAGACACCCGTGAGCAGCGAGAGCACGATGACGCCGATGTTGACAATCCCTTGCTTGCGCGGTCGGGGCAGCCGTTTCATCAGGCCTGGTGTCTCCAGGTCGAAGCCGAGGGCGATGCCCAGGGGCATGTCGATGAGGAAGTTGATCCAGAGAATCTGAACGGGGTTGAACGGCTGGCCGGCAGCGATGTTGAGCAGCGTCGCCCCAAGGAAGATCGCGATGAAGGCCACCAGCGTGATAAGGATGAATCGGACGTACTTCATCAGGTTGTCGTAGAGCATGCGGCCCTGTTCGATGGCGAAGACGATCGTCGCGAAGTTGTCGTCGGAGAGGATCATCCGACCCGCGTTCTTTGCCACCTCCGTGCCCGAGCCCATTGCTATGCCGATGTCGGCGGCCTTGATCGCGGGGGCGTCGTTGACGCCGTCCCCGGTCATTGCGACGACGTGTCCCTTCTTCCGCAGCGTCTCGACGAGCAGCACCTTGTGCTCGGGTGCGACACGGCCGACGACGCCGATGCCGTCGATACGGGAGAGTTGTTCGGCTTCTGACAGGGCGGCGAAGTCGGCGCCCAGGATTGCCTCACCGGGGATTCCGAGTTTCTCCGCGATCGCAGCACCGGTGATGACATCGTCGCCGGTCACCATGCGTACCTGGATATGGGCGGCCTGTGCAGCCGCCACGGCGGCCTTCGACTCTTCGCGTGGAGGGTCGATCATGCCGACGAGGCTTGCCCTCTCGAGTCCGGTCACGTACGACAGCAGGTCACCGGCGGGGTCGAAGTCGGCCGCCGCAATGTCGCGTGTGGCTCCGGCCATCACGCGCAGTCCTTCGCCTTCCATCCGTTCGATGTGCTCCTGTGCATCGCTCGCGATGCCCGCTGAGGCCGTAGACGATTCGCCGTTGCCCACCGACGAGGCAGACGTACACCGGGCCATCACCGCGGGTGCGGCGCCCTTGACAAAGCACCGCACCACTTCGTTGCCAGAGGCGTCGGCGGCCGTCGCGAAGACCGCCATCAGCTTGTAGGTGGGGTCGAACGGCAGAGTGGCCAGTCGGGGGAAGCGGGCACGTGTTCCCTCCACGTCCAGGCCGGCCTTGTGCGCCAGCACGAGGAACGCTCCCTCGGTGGGGTCGCCCACGACCTTGTCGTCAACCAGCCTGGCATCGCTCGCCACGACGAACGGGACGATCGAGGTGTCCAGGGATTTCGCCGATCCGGCGGTGTGCTTAATCACTCCGGCCAACTCGTAGCCGGTGCCAGACACCGTGTACCGGTCGGCGGAGTCCACAATCTCGACTGCGGTCATCTGGTTCATCGTCAACGTGCCGGTCTTGTCGGAGTTGATCGCCGATGTGGACCCGAGCGTCTCGACTGCCGACAGGTTCTTGACGATGGCATTGTGCTTGGCCAAACCGACGGCGCCCATCGAAAGGATCACCTGCACGACGGTGGGTAGGGCCTCGGGGATGGCCGCGATGGCCAGTGCGATCGAGGTGACGAACAGGGCATTGGCCGAGACACCACGAGACAGGCCCAGGGCGAACATCACGATCATCGTCCCCAGGGCGGCCACCGCGATCCACTGGGTCATCCGGGTCAGCTGCAGTGAGAGCGGCGTCTGCTCCGACGTGGTCGCTTTCAGCAGGCCGGAAATACGACCCACCTGGGTGTCGGCGCCGGTGCCGGTGACAATCATGACGCCGCTGCCGTGGGTCACCGGAGTGTTCATGAAGGCCATGTTCGACTGGTCTCCCGCGGCCAGTTCCTGATCTGCGAGGACGTCGGCGCTCTTGCCGGCCGGGGTGCTTTCCCCGGTCAACGCGGACTCGTCGATCTGCAACGAGTTGGCCTCGATGATACGACCGTCCGCGGGCACCTGGTCGCCTGCGCTCAAAAGGATCACGTCGCCAACGACAAGCTGGTCGGCGGGCGTGGCCGCCTCACTGCCGTCACGGCGCACCCGTGCCGATGTCTTCATCATCGACTTCAGCGCATTCATGGCGCTCTCCGCCTTGCCTTCTTCCCGCAGGCCGATGATGGCATTCAGCACGGTCAGCACAATCAGCAGGATTGCGGTGCCCCACTCGCGGATCAGCAGAGACACGACTCCGGCGCCAACCAGGATCGCCTGCATGAAGGTGCGGTACTGGTCGAGGAACCGAGCCCACCCGGGCTTCGGCTTCTCCTCGGGCAGAGCATTCGGCCCGTTCTGCGTGAGCAACTCGGCGGCGCGAGCGGCGCTCAGTCCCTCGTCGGGCTGAACCACAAGTTGTACAGCGACCTCGTCCGCAGACAGCGCGTACCATCTCGTCGCAGTCTGCGCCTCGGGCACCGGGGAAGTTGAAGCCATGGCTCTGCCGCCTCTCTCGTTTTGTTCTACGAAACCGCTCGTCTCCGCGCACCTGCGGGAACGAAGTCTATAACCCGGGGTCGTCCCCGTTCGATCCGCCGTGCTTCTTCGCCTCTGCCTTCGCTGCCTCGGCGGCCAGGCCGGCCGCAAAAGGATCCGGCTCGGCGCCGGCGGGAGCCTCGGCCTCAAGCAGCACCCTGGTCTCGGCGAGCTCCTTGAGCTTCACCGCGTCCACCTTCGGGTACTGCGGGTCGATGTCCATCAGCGTATGCGCCAAAACGCCCGAGATGCAGATCCGCGCAAACCACTTGTGATCGGCCGGAATCACGTACCACGGGGCCCACGGCGTGCTCGTGTTGGACAACATCTCGGAGAACGCCTTCTGGTAGTCGTCCCAGTATGCGCGCTCCTTCGCGTCGTTCGCCGAAAACTTCCAGTTCTTGTCAGGCAGGTCTACCCGCTTGAGGAAACGGATGCGTTGCTGTTCCCTGGAGAGGTTCAGGAACAGCTTGACCACCTTGAACCCGTTATCGGAGAGGTAGTGCTCCCAGTCGTTGATCTCCTGGTAGCGGCGCTCCCAGACGCCCTTGCCCTTCGCTGCCGCCGGGAGGTTCTGACGGTCGAGGATCTCCGGGTGCACTCGCACGACAAGAACCTCCTCGTAGTGCGACCGGTTGAAGATCCCGATCTCGCCGCGGCCGGGGAGCCGCTGGGCGTAGCGCCACAGGTAGTCGTGATTCAACTCCTCCGCGGAAGGAACCTTGAACCCACTCACGTGCACCCCTTGCGGGTTGATCCCGCTCAGCACGTGTCGGATCGCGCCATCCTTGCCACCGGCGTCGAGAGCCTGGAGACACACCAGCATGCCCCAGGTGTCCTGAGCGGCCAGTCGAGCCTGGTATTCCGCCAGCAATGCGACACCTTCCTGCAGAAGCTGTTCGCCGTCCGCCTTCTTCAGAAAGCCTGCCTTGTAGGCGGGATCGAAATCCTTTGCAAGCGTGACCTTCGTTCCGGGCTCCACCCGCAGCGGCGCGATGAGCTTCGCGATGCGCTTGACATGATCCTCGGCCATGACTTCCTCTTCCCCCGTTGGACGATGAAATTCGGATCGAAAGTAATACCTAGGGACAGAGGAAAACGCAAGAGTCACTCGTACGACTCCGGCGCGCAGGGGCAGTAAACACGCTTCTAGCCCAAATGCCAGGCAAGCCTAGCCGCGGCTCTTGCACGGTGCGAATGCACAGTCTTCCAGGCATCTCCGAGGCCTGCAACGGTCTGCCACTCTCCCTCCGGCACGAAGATGGGGTCGTATCCGAACCCCTCGTCACCGCTGCGCGACGTCGCGATCGTGCCACAGAGGATGCCCTCGACCACGATCTCGCGGAGGCCCGGTCCGATCGCAACGAGCGTGCAGACATATCGTGCCGTGCGATCGGCAACCCCTCCGAGCTCGTCGAGCAAGTGCTCGACACCGTCATCGGCCCACCGCGCCGATTCCAGTCCGGGCCTGCCCCCGAGGGCGACGGCCTCGATGCCGGAGTCCTCGCCGATCACCCAGACATCGTCCTGCGACGATGCTCGACCATGCTCGGCCTTGCCCCGCGCGTTCTCGGCGTACGTCACTCCGGTCTCCGGAGGGAACGGCGGCGTACCCACCAACTCGATCTCCCAACCCGGCAGGGCCCGACGCAGCTCCGTCAGCTTATGCCGATTCCCCGACGCGAGACCCGCTCTCAACCCGGCTCCGGTCTCACCGACGAGGCGCATCGGCCGCAACGCGCTGTGCGACGGCGAGCTGTTCGATGCCACCGGCGGCGAGGTCGAGCAGTTCGTCGAGTTCGGCGCGTGTGAACGGCTGTCGTTCGGCCGTCGCCTGCACCTCGACGAGACGGCCATCAGCGGTCATCACGACGTTCATATCCGTATCGGCCTGCGAGTCCTCTGGGTAGTCGAGGTCGAGCACCGCAGCACCGTCCACGACGCCGACCGAGACGGCTGCGACCGAGGTGGGGAGCGCCTTCGACAGACCCATCCGGTCAAGGGCACGGTAGGCGGCCACGTAGGCACCGGTGATCGACGCGCACCGCGTGCCACCGTCTGCCTGCAGCACATCGCAGTCGAGCCAGAGCGTGCGCTCACCGAGCGCCTCGAAGTCGCAGACGGCCCGCAGGGCACGGCCGATCAGGCGCTGGATCTCGACCGTCCGCCCGTCGGGACGCCCGCGTGTTACCCCTCGCTGGGTGCGGTCTCCCGTCGAGGCGGGGAGCATCGAATACTCGGCGGTCATCCAGCCACGGCCCTTGCCGCGGAGCCAGCGCGGAATGTCCTCCTCGATCGTGGCGGTGCAGAGCACACGCGTCTTGCCCTGCGACCAGATCACCGAGCCGTGCGGCTGCTCGAGGAAGTCGGGCAGGACGTCGAGCGTGCGAAGCTCGTCGGGCCGGCGGCCGTCGTGCCTCATGCTGCCACGGCCTCCAGATCGGCGACCCGCACCTGCTCGACAGCTGCGATCGGTACCTGCAGGAAGCGACTTCCCATAGCAAGGAACGATGCGGGATCACCGGTGGTCAGGAATCGATAGACCCCCTCCCGCGCAGTGTCGTTCTCGATCGCCTTCCGGGCCAGGGTCTCCGACACCTCGAGCGCCGTCTCGTCTGCGGAGAAAATCAGCGTCACCTCACGACCGAAGACGCGCTGCAGAATAGGGCGGATCAACGGGTAATGCGTACAGCCGAGAACGACGGTGTCCACTCCGGCCTGCTTCAACGGGCCCGCAACCTCGCGGACGGCCTGCACCGTCGCCACGCCAAACGGGTCGTCACTCTCGATCAGGGGTACAAGCTCCGGGCAGGCGACGGGCACGACGGTGACACCTGCGTCGAGGGATTGGATCAACGCCTCGTACCGGCGGCTCGTGACGGTGGCCTCTGTCGCGAGCAGGCCGACACGGCGGTTGCGGGTCGCACGCACGGCCGCGTGGGCTTCCGGTTGGATCACACCGATCACCGGAACCGAAAGAGCAAGCTGCATCTCGGGGAGTGCAGCCGCGGTCGCCGAGTTGCAGGCCACGACGACGAGCTTCACACCCTGCCCCTCGAGAAAACACCCTATCTCCACGGCAAAGCGGCGGATCTCGGCAAGCGGTCGCGGCCCGTACGGCAGGCGAGCGCCGTCACCGAGGTAGACGAAATCCTCGTGCGGCAACGTCACGAGACATTCGTGCAGGACTGTGAGTCCTCCGACACCGGAATCGAACACGCCGATGGGACGAGCATCCACGCACGCCAGTGTAGACGGCACTGCAGTCAGACCGGCTCCGTGCATCCCCCCATCTCACCGGGGAGTTGCCCGGCGAGCGGGAGCAAAATGGCCTCTTCCAACGCACGATTCCCCCGGGAACACTCGCCTGTGCGATCATTGGCGCTCGATGGAAGACGCATCCGGTGAAGTAAAGGCCGCTGTCGATGCAGCTGCCGTGGCACGCGTTGCGGGCGGTGACGCGGTCGCCCTCCAGGAGTTGTACGACCGCTACGGCAGGGTCATCTACTCGTTTGCGTATCGACTGACACACGACGCAACGCTCTCCGAGGAGTGCGTGCAGGACGTCTTCGTGGCACTCTGGCGCCGTGCCGCAGATTTTGACCCGACCCGTGCAAGGCTCACGACATGGCTCTTCGTCGTCGCCCGCAATCGTGCGATCGAGCTCGGCCGCCAGAAGAGCCGGCGACCCGAGCTGCGAGACGACCTGGAGCCGGTCGGATCGTCGCCGGATCCGGCGGATCTGGTCGCGGTCGCAGACGAGTCCCAGAGATTGGCCGAGGCGATGGCAGAGCTCCCCGAAGACCAGCTCGCCGTTCTCAGACTCTCCTATTTTGACGGGCTCTCGCACTCCGAGATCTCCAAAGTGATCGGAATCCCGCTGGGCACCGTAAAAGGAAGGATGAGACTTGCACTCGATCGAATGCGGAGCCTCACCGACGCCTCCGACCTGCGGGTGGGACGATGATCGACGAGAGCGGCGAGGGTCGGTTGGATATCTACCGCGTAACGCTCGACAAGATCGAGCGGTCGCTGCCGCGCGTGACACCCCCCGATGACATGTTCGATCGGATCCTGGCCGAGATTCGACCCGAGGCGACCGTCGTGCCGTTCCGACCGAGAGCCCACCGTCGCGTCGTACTCCAGGTTGCCGGCGCCGTCGCTGCCGTCGCTGCTGTCGTTCTGCTTGCCGTTGTCGCCCTGAACGGTGATGGCCTCGGCACACCCGACGCGCGGGCGGCAATCTCGAGCACGAGCGATCCGGCCCTGACGGGCGAAGCCACGCTCTACGGCGCAAGCGCCGACGGGGGAACTGTACGCATCTCCCTCGCAGACGTACCTCCAGCACCGAGCGGGCACCATTACGAGGTCTGGGTGCTCCGTCGCGATGCGGGTAGCGCGATGGAGTCGGTCGGAAGCTTCACACCCACCTCGAGCGACGCAGCGTTCGATCTACCGCTTCCGGGCCCTGGCGACTACGTCGCAGTTGACGTCTCTGTCGAGGAGAACGGCGGCCCTCCAGCCCACAGCGACACGAGCCTCGCTAGCGGCGCGTTCAGCTAGCCGGCGAGAGAGGATGCATCCTCTATCGTCCGTCCATGCCTGCGACGGTGCGCCTCGGGACATGTAGCTGGGCCGACGAGGGCCTTCTCAAGGCGTGGTACCCGCGTGGGGTCTCGACGGCGGCCGCACGGCTGCGCTACTACGCGGAGCGCTTCGACGTGGTGGAGGTTGACTCACCGTACTACGCTCTTCCCGACCCGGATGTGACACGCCGCTGGGCCGAGCGCACGCCCGATCACTTCACCTTCCACGTCAAGGCCAGCGCAGCCATGACGTTCCACGACGGCGAGCCGACCGACGCCTCGTTCGCTGCCTTCCGGGGAGCTTTGGAACCTCTGGAGCTCTCGGGGAAGCTGCGCGGCGTGTTGCTGCAGTACCACCCACGCTTCGTCAAGTCGAAAGAGGCGAAGGAAGAGCTTGCGCGTGCGAGGGGACGACTCGAACCTCTTGTACCCCTCGTCGAGTTTCGCCACCGCTCCTGGATGGAGTCGGACGAGCGCTCCGACACGCTCGGCTTCCTGGAGGAGCACGGACTCGCATACGTCTCGGTCGATGCTCCACTGACGAGCGCCTCGAACGTCGCTCCCCGCGTCGCGGCGGCAACCCACGCCGTCTCGGTGATTCGCTTCCACGGCCGCAACGCCCAGACATGGAACATCCGGGGCGGGAGCGCCGCCGACCGGTTCGACTGGATGTACTCCGGCGAGGAGCTCGCCGAGTGGGTCGCGCCGACACGCCGCCTCGCCGAGCAGGCCGACGAGGTGTATGCGCTCTTCAACAACAATCGCGACGACTTCGCACCGCGGAGCGCCGCAATCTTCCGGGGACTGCTCGACGAAGCGGCGGTGGCGGCGACGGGTGGGGCCGACCTGCCACCGGTCGAGCTGACGCTGTTCTGAGCCCGGATCCAGACCGAGCCCGTGTCCGTGCCCGGACCGAGCCGCAGCCTGATACGAGTATCCTCCCACCATGCGGGTTCTCTCGGTCGTCCACGATGCGACCTTCTCGGGTAGCGGCGGGACGTTCGAGAATCTCGTCGAGCAGCGTGGCGACCGGCTCGAACGCTGGGTCACGGTGAACGACGGCGCGGGGCCGGAGGCACCGGAGCGGTATGACGCGATCATGATCTTCGGCGGCGTCATGCACCCCGACGAGGACGCCGCGCACCCCTGGATGATCGACGAGTCGGCGTTTATCCGCGAAGCGATCGACCGTGAAGTACCGCTTCTCGGCGTCTGCCTCGGGGCGCAGTTGATCGCGCGCGCAGTCGGAGCGCCTGTCGGCCGGGCCGCGACCGCCGAGATCGGCTGGAGCGCCGTTCATCTCACGGATCAGGGTCGTCTCGATCCCGTGGTCGGCGTCCTCCCGGAGCACGTCACCGCGTTCGAGTGGCACCACTACGCGTTCGAGCTTCCCGCAGATGCGGTGCTCCTCGCGGAGAACGATGCCGCCTGCCAGGCTTACCGGATCGGGGAGCGCACGTGGGGTGTGCAGTTCCACCCGGAGGCCACCCGGCAGATGCTCGACCACTGGTTTGTCGAAGGAGCAGCCGAGCTACCGCATCCCGAGACGATCGGAGGCGAGACCGACGCCCACCTCGGTGACTGGAACGAGCACGGCCTCCGGCTGTGCGGCGCTTTTCTCGACTACGCGTCGGGCGGACGACCGTCCTCGACGGGCTAGCCGGACTCGATCGGAAGCACCTCGTCGGCCGACCACTCGTGCCAAGAGCCGACATAGTTCCGTGCCACGTACCCGGCGGCACCGAGCGCATGCACCGCCATCGCCGAGCGGCTGCCGGAGTGGCAGTACGCGATCACTTCCGCGCCCTCGGGCGCACCGACGAGCAAGCGGATCTCGTCGGGCCCGCCCGCGGCAAGGATCTCCTCGACGGCGAGGTGGCGCGCGCCCGGAATGTGCCCTTGCCGGAGGTCGCACGGGTATCCCGACGCACCCTCGAACTCGCCGCGTGTCCGCACGTCGATCAGCGTGAGCCCGTCCTCCTGGAGGCGGGCAGCAAGCTCGTCGCGGGAGACATCGGTCACGGGATTGCCAAGATAGCCGCTTCGCGGACGGCGACCGTCCAGGCCGACTTCACCTCGGTCGGCCAGTCGTGACTCTCAGCGGTCGAACCTGATCGCCTGATCGTCTGCCGGAGCATCGCCCCAGCCGTGCTCGGCCCCCGGAAGACGGAGGGCAGCGACGAGCGCTGCGAGCAGCTCGCGTGCCGGTGGCAGGTCGGACGGGACGCGTGCAACCGGGGCAGCCGCTCGTACTACCGTCTGCGACGCTCCCGTGTATCGCTCGACGACGACGGGATTGGCATTGAGCGCCACGACCTCGCCGGGCGGGAGAGGCCCGTAAAACTCGGGGACGGAGGCGTACTCGTCAACGATCCGTCCGCGGTCGAGCAGCACCATGCGCACGAGAGCCTCCTGCTCGACGCCGACGGCGACGACCACGAGCCCTGTCCTCGCAGAAATCTCGGTCGCAAGACGTTTCAGCATTGCAGGGTCTCGATCACAGAGATCGTCGTAGACCGTGACATACCCGGCGCGGGGCGAGGTCACGATCGACCCGGTCGAACGTCCGGGAAGCCGCGGCACGAACATCTCGACCGCCTTCACGATCACGTCCATGTCATCCGTCTGCACGTGAATCGACCCGAACGACGACGACTCGACATCGGCTCCGAACCGCTCGAGCAATGCCGCAACAGGGGCCGCGAGAACAAGAACCTCGTGACGAAAACCCCAGGCCCCGTAGACGGCCCGAGCGGCGGCATTGGACGCCATCACCTCGAGATCGATTGTTTCTACGCCGTCCTCGGCGAAGCGGGTTGCGACCGCCCGGACGAGCGCCTCGGCGACGCCGCCTCGCCGTTCGGTCGGCAGCACGTAGAGATCCGTGATGCGCCCGACGCGTTCGCTCCGACGGCGAGCAAGCGCCATCCCGACTGCAACCCCGTTCCGCTCCGCGACCCACCCGAGGCCCGAATTCACGGCCTCCCGGATCTCTGCCAGCTCCGTTGCGAGATCGGCTTCCTCGTGAGGCGGTAGCGGCACCTCCGCCTCGAACGCCTGCCAGAGAGCCTCGATCGTGGCGAGGTCTGCCGGTGTTGCGCCGCGTATGGTCATCCCTGCCTCCTCGCATCCGCGAGCAGCATCTGGCAGGTGACGGTGCGCCAGGACACGAATCGCTCTTCCACTTCGCCTACCTCCATCTCGTCGAGATCTCTGGCTACACCGTAGAAGAACGAGACTGCCTTACGTGTGCCGAGGGCGCAAACAGGCACCCGGTGCTGACCGCGGGGGTCACGCGGAAGGCCTCGCTTCGAGTGCGGCCCGAACGTCGTTCAGATCGTCGTAGCGCTCGTAGGCTGCACCTCGCTCGTCGAGCCAGCGGGCGAGGCCGTCACGCGCAAAGACGCGGCCGGCGACAAGCGACACGCACCTGTCGGAGAAACCGTCGCCGACATAGGTGAAGGAGTCGCCTCCCGCGAGCGCCACGCGCTTGCACGGCTCCCCGCAGACCGCACATAGCTCACGCTCGAGAAACACGGATCGCCAACCCGACGGATTGGGCTCGAGGCTGTTGGCAACGACATCCACCGTAATGCGCTCCCGCTCGAGGACGGGCAAGATCAGGTCGCGAAAGCCGGCAGAGACGATGAGCGGGGCATACTCGGCAGCGAGAGCGGCAAAACCGGGGCGGACGGTTACCACGTCGAGCAGCCAGTCGAGCACCTCGGCGAAGGGCGCAGTGATCGTCGCCATCTCGACCTCGATCACCTCGTTGAGCGTCAGCTCTCGCCCGATCCGGGCCTCCATCGCATGAAAGACCCCGGGGTCGCCAAACCGCTCGATCACCATGTGCAGAGTGTCACGCTCGGTCACCGTCCCGTCCCAGTCGAGGATGAGCCTCATGGAACGAGCGGGCAGTCGAGAGCGCCAACGCCCTCCACCTCGAAGCGAACCCCCTCGCTGACACCGGTGAGGACACCGACCGACGGGCCTGCGATCACGTCGCCGGGCCTGAGGACGGTTCGCCTGGCAGCGAGAGCTATCGCCCCGGGCCACGAAAAGGAATCCTCGCCCACCTCCCCGGTGTGGCCGTCGCCGGTGAGCCGGCAGACGATCGAGCCTGGCTCCATCTCGTCCGGGGTGACCACACCCGGCCCGAGCACGATCCCGAAGTCGGACTGCTTCTCGGTCGGTTGCTCACCGGGATCCTGCCACTCCACGAGCCCCGCGTAGCCGCCGACCTCTCCGCCGGCACCGATCACGGCAGCTATCCGCGCACGGGCGGTGAGAGACCGGCCCTCGACCGCGACGTTCGTGCCGACGACCGCGGTCGGGTTCGCGAACCGAAACGAGTCCGGAGACGAGAAGATGCGCACCGTCGGTGGAAACTGCACGGGAACGAGCAGTGTCACGTCGGCCAGCAGATACTCCGCATGCTCCCGCGCGCCGCTCCCACCGAGGAAAAAAGCCTGCAAGGTCTGGGCAGCCAGATGCAGGACGCGGTCACCGTCGAGACGGCCGACCCAGCCGCGCTCCATCGGATTGTCGTTCGGGTGGAACATGCAGAGGCGCATCGCCCCGTATTCAACCTGTTCGGGATCGACCCGGGCTCAGGGCTCGGTGTGGACGATCACGGCCGCAACGCCGGGCACGGCAGAGAGGACTTGCTGCTCGACGCTCGAGGCCGTTGCATGGGCTACCGCCAGGCTCGCGGCCGGATCGAGCGCGAGCGTCAGGAAGACGATGATCCCGTCATCTGTCTGGAGGAAGCGGGTCGCCCGCGGCGGCACACCGGTTGCCGCACGAACGAGGCGATCGATCTCGGCGGGGTCGTCGTCCGACTCGCGGCCCGCCGCAGGCTCGAGCAGGGGCTCCAGGTGGCTCTGGACATCGACCACCTCGGGTACGCCTTCGATGATCGCGCGCTCCACCTCCTCGGCGATCGCGTGTGCCTCGTCGAGGGGGAGATCGCCAGGCAGCTTCAGGTGCAGCGACACGTCGGCGCCGTCCGGCAACTCGATCACAGACAGGTTGTGGATCTCACGAACCCGTGACACCGACATCGCCGCCTCCCGCACCCGTTCCCGGAGCGCCGCCTCTTCACCCGCAGGCTCGACGTGCACGACCACGTCACTGCCCGGGAGTGCCGTCTGAACCACCTCCTCGACGCGATCGGCAACCGCGTGGCCCTGGCTGACGGCGGCTCCCGGAGAGACGCCGATGACGACGTCGGCGAACGTGCGTCCGGCGGCCTCGCGCAGTCGGAGTCGCCGCACCTCGACGGGAGGATCGAGCATCGCGATCGCAGCCCGCACTGCGCGGACGGTGCTGTCGGGTGCCCTGTCCATCAGCACGTCCACGTTGCGGCGGATCAGGCGCCCGGCAGCAACGACGACGAGAAGGGCTACGAACAGCGCCGCAATCGAGTCGCCCGCCTGCCAACCCGCCCGGACGGCAAGGAGGCCACCGAGAACGGCCACGGTGCCGACGAGGTCGCTCCCGAAATGAAGCGCGTTCGAGGCGAGCGCCGCACTCTCGTACTGCCGTGCTGCTCGAACCGAGACGAACGTGCGCGAGATGTCGATGACGATCACGACCCCGACCGCCACGAAGACCCACCACGCGGTCGTCGTCTCGATCTCGATCCATCCGGCGAGTCGCGCTCCGGCCAGGGCGCCGACTGCGACGCTGACGAGGAGAAGGACGAACGCCTCACCGAGAGCGGCAAGATGCTCCGCCTTTCCGTGCCCGTACGGGTGCGAGCGATCGGCAGGCCTGCCGGCGACGCCGATCGCAAAGAACGTCAGGAGCGCGGCGACCAGGTCTGTCCCGGAGTGCAGGGCCTCCGAGACGAGACCGAGGCTGCCGCTCGCAAGGCCCGTCGCAAGCTTGACTCCCATCAACGCCGTCGCGGCGCCGACCGAGACGAGTGCAATACGTCGCTGCGGGCTCATCCCGGCAGCGTACTTTGCTCCCCCCATCGCAGGGCGCTCAGTCTCCCGGGGCGATGGGCGACCGTCGTCGCGCGGCGAGGATGCCGACCCCGATCAACAGGCCACCCACGATCTGGACGGCACCGATCGTCTCACCGAGCAAGACCACGGCAAACAGGGCGGCGACGAACGGCTGCAGGTTGGTTGCAAGCATCGCGCGTGAGGGGCCTATGCGATCGAGGGAGTGGAACCACAGAATGTTCGTGATCACGAGAGGGCCGAACGTTGCAAAGAGGATGAGCGCCCATATCTCCCAGCCGAGCTGCCACTCCTGCGACCGGGTCTGCGGCAGGCCGACGACGGCCATCCCGACCCAGGCGAGCGGCAAAACGACCGCGCTGATCCGCGATGGCGAGTATCGCCGCATCAGAGGAGTGATCAGGACCGAGTACAGAGCCCACGTTGCCGCCGTGATGATGCCGAGCAAGATCCCGATGGTGTCGGCACTCATTTGGCCGCTCTCGCCGAGTGCGACGAGCCCAACACCGGCGGTAGAAAGAGCCGCACCGAGCCAGAACCGTCGCGGCAGCATCTCGGTGCCAAACACGAGGCCGATCACGGCTGCAAAGATCGGGGTGGCGCCGAGGATCAGCCCGACCGTGGATGCCGCGGTGGTTTCGAGTGCGTAGACAAAGACGATCTGGTTGATCCACAGTGCGCCTGCAGCGGCCACCACGAAGACAAGGTCACAACGCGCGATGCGCAACGACCGCTCCGCGACGACGGCGATACCCACGAAGACGACCGCCGCAATGCCGTAGCGCACGGCCGACAGAGCGAGCGGCTGGACGCCGTGCAGGAGGATGTACCGGCTGACCGTCAGATTGAGCGCCCACAGCCCGATCGTCACGAGCAGCATCACTTCGACTGACGTCGGACGCCGCATCGCACAGAACCTAGTCGTTAGGCTGGCAACGTGACGACACCGGTGACCATCGACGACATCGAGGCCCTCGTCGGGCCGGCTACCCCCCACTTCGCCTTCCAGATCCGGGCGCGTGTGCGAGAGCTGGTCGCCGACCTGCCGGCCGACGACCCCGTGAGACGGTTCGGAGAGGCTCAGATCGGCCTGCTCGACGACCTCGGCTACGCCTCCTCGAAAGCCGCCGACGGCGCGCCAGAAGCGCCACGAACCCGCATTGGCTGGGACGAGATACCGTCGTCGGCGCCGGTCAGCCGGCCCCTGCCACGCGCCGGCTGATGGGCCGGTCAGTCCTCGTTACCGGTGGTTCACGGGGTATAGGCAAGGCCATCGCGCTACGACTCGCACGCGACGGCGCAACCAGGGTAGCGATCGGCTACATGCGCTCGGATGCGGCAGCCGGGGAGACGGCAGCCGAGCTCCGCGCGCTCGGCGCCGAGCCCGTGCTCGTGCGCGGCAACGTCACCTCGAATCGCGTCCTCGGGCAGGTCGCAGAGCTCGGTCCACTCGACGTCTTCGTCCACAACGCCGCGACGGGCGTGGCCCGACCCGCGCTCGAGACGGAAGACAGGCACTGGGACTGGACGATGAATGCAAATGCGCGCGCGTTCCTCGCACTGACCCGCGTGATCGCCCCTGCGATGCCACAAGGGTCTTCGATCGTGGCGCTCTCGAGTCTAGGCTCGATCCGCGTGCTCGACAACTACGCGCTCGTCGGCACCTCCAAGGCCGCACTCGAGTCGCTCGTCCGCTACCTCGCTGTCGAGCTCGGGCCGGTGGGAATCCAGGTCAATGCCGTCTCGGGCGGCGTCGTGGACACGGGGGCCCTCGATCACTTCCCCAACCGCGAGGAGATGCTCGAGATGGGCTCACACAACGCAGCCGGACGTACCGTCACTCCCGAGGACATGGCTGCAGCCGTCGCGTTTCTCTGTTCGCCCGACTCGGAGATGGTGCGCGGTCAGACGCTGATCGTGGACGGCGGCTTCAGCCTACGCACCTGATGACGCAGCCGGAGAGCAGCACGTCTACGACTCGCGCATGAATCCCTGGCGTGCGGCGCTGACGAGCGCCACCGCTTCGGGAAAGAGAACGCGCATCGCATCGCGCAGCGCACCCGCCTGCTCTGCGGGCGTGCCCACTGGCTGAACCTGCTTCAGCGCCGCCGCCGTGAGCTCGACCGCGGTGCTCAGAGTAAGCGTCGCAAACTGCTCGCGCTGGGCATCCTTGACGCTCTCCGACTGCGTCTCGGCGAAGTCGCGCAGGCCCCTGAGGATCTCCTCCGGATCTCCGCCGAACGGAAAAAAGCCGCCGCCTTCCATGCGACGAGCCTATCGGAGACGGAGGCCTCACATCGTGACAACGTATTACGGGGTGAGCGGCACACGGTAGGCCTCGACAACCTCCTGCAGGAGCTCGTCGAGCGTTCCGTGGGCTCCTTTCAGGGCCGCCGTGAACGGGGACGGTGCGGCTGGGTCGAGAGCCAGTTCGAGCCGCCTCGTCGCGGCGCCGATCTCGTCGAGGCGGGCAGGCGAGGCGCGTTGCGGCGGTGTCCCGATCGTCAGCTGGAGGAAACGCACCGCGTCCTCGGCTTCGTCGATCCCCTCGGGGTTCTCGGTCACGCGAAGAGCAACGAGCTGCGACAGCAGCTCATCGAGATCTCCACCGACCGCCGACTCCTCGGCGATCTCGCAGAGCGCGGCGATCGACACCGCGTCCTTGATGTCGCGACGGTCGCTGACAGCAGCCCCTTCGTCGTCGAGCACGAGCCACGAGCGGGCACCGTCGGGCGTCTCGAAGGCACAGAGATACGACCGGACGCCCGGTGTCGGCTCGGTCGGGAGCACCGCGCTGACGGCTCCGTTTCCCGGCGCGTATTGCCCTGCGAAACCGGCGATGCGCTCGAGGTCGGCGAGCAGCTCCACCACCCAAGGATAGAGATCCGTGACAGGGTAGGACGATGACCGATCGTCGCGACCACGCCCGTGCACTCTTTGCACCCCTTGGCCACACCTACGACCGGGTCGGCGCGACCCTCTCGTTCGGCCAGGATCCACGCTGGCGTCGGGCGATGGTGCGGCGGGTTCCGCGCGACGGTGGCACCGTCCTCGATGTCGCTACCGGAACCGGCCTCGTTGCCGAGCAGCTCCTCGGTGCGGGCCACCGGGTGACGGGGCTCGACCAGAGCGCCGACATGCTCGCCGTTGCGAAACACCGATTTGGCGACCGGGTCGATCTCGTCGAGGCATCTGCCACCGAGATCCCTTTCGACGATGCCTCTTTCGACCACCTGACGTTCACCTACCTGCTCCGCTACGTGGACGACCCCGGTGCCACGCTCGCCGAGCTCGCGCGGGTCGTCCGGCCCGGCGGCACGATCGCGAACCTGGAGTTCTGTGTCCCACGCGGCGCCTGGAGGCCGCTGTGGGATCTCTACGTGGGAATCGGTCTCCCCTCGGCCGGCCGGCTGGTCTCACGAGGCTGGTACGACGTCGGCCGTTTTCTGGGCCCGTCGATTCGTGAGTTCTACGAGCGTTGGCCGCTCGAGCGGCAGCTCGAGCTCTGGCGGGACGCCGGGATCACGGACGTGCGGGCGAGGCGGATGAGCCTCGGAGGCGGAGTGGTGATCTCGGGGATCCGCAAGTGAGACCCGCCTTCTACGCGCTTCGCCGGGGCGGCTGGCGCGACTACGTGACGCTCTTGCACCTTCCCTACACGGCGTGGCATCTCTCCTACGTCATCGTCGGCGGCTGCCTTGCGACCGAGGTGGGATGGGGCCGGCTCGGGCTGACCGTGCTGGCGTTCTTCCTCGCGATGGGTGTGGGAGCACACGCACTCGACGAACGGGCCGGCAGGCCACTCGGGACTGCTATACCGTCGTCCGTCCTCGTCGCGATCGCACTCGGATCCGTCCTCATCGCGTGCGGCATCGGTATCGCCGTTGCGCTGCGCTTCAGCCTCTGGATTCTGCCCCTCGTCGCGATCGGGGCATTCCTTGTTCCGGCCTACAACCTCGAGCTGTTCGGTGGCCGCTTTCACACAGACATCTGGTTTGCCGTCGCGTGGGGCGCGTTCCCGGTCGTCACGGGGTATGTCGCCTGTCAGGGAGCGCCCCGCCTCGTGGCCCTCGCTGCCGCCGGCTGGGCAACGACGCTGTCCCTCGCCCAGCGGCGGCTCTCGACCCCCGTGCGGCACGTCCGCCGCGACGTCGTCGGTGTCAGCGGCGAGATGGATCTCACAAACGGTGGCCGGGAGCAGATCACCCGCGAGCTTCTCGTAACCGCACCGGAGAGCGCTCTGCGACTCCTGACCATCGCAACCTTCCTCATCGCCGCGACGCTCGTCGCGTTTCGCCTATAGCGTTCTGGCGTGGTCGTCTGGTTTCTCGTCGCCTGCCTCGGCGGCGCACTCGCTCTCGCGTTCGGCCTTTCGCTGGCGCTTCGCCACGCCCGTAGGCGAGCCACCGCAACGGTGACACTCGTCGCCGAGGCACGCGCCGGGGTCGCTGCGGCGGTGGCAGAGGAGACGGCTGCGCACATCGAGGAGATCCGCAGAACGCTGGCTCTCGAGCGCGCCCACACGATCTCGCAGCTCGCCGCAGAGGAGCGGCGGCTCGGAGAGGAACGGCGTGCGACGTTTGCCGAACGCGAGCGACGGGCGGGAGAGGCTCTTGCCGACACGCTCACCGATATCGAGCGCCGCCTCGATGAACGATTGCAGGGAGTTGCCGACGACCTCGAGCGAGCTCAACGCCACATCGAGGCCCGGCTCGTCGGCCTCGCCCAGCGACAGCAGCGTGCAGTGGAGGAGGTAGAGGAGCGCATCGAACGCGATGCCGCGGAGCTCGTGTCCACGAACGATGCGCTCCGACGAACCGCCATCAGGCGCCACGAGGAGCTCGAGCATGCGGCCGCCTCCACCGTGACGGAGGCGCTCGACGAGCTCGAGTCGCAGACAGTCGATCGCCGACGGTCGATCGACGAGATCACCGAGCGGCTGCGCGCGCGCGAGGCGGCTATTGCCGAAGGCATCGAACAGGCAGAGACGGACGTCCGAGCGCGGCTCGAGTTGACGTTGATCGAATTCGAGCGGCGGCAAACCGAGAGGCTGGAACGGGTGACAGAGCGCGAGATCGACCGGCAGGCTCAGCTTGCCGCGACGGCATTCGATGCACGTCTGCGCGAGATCCGGGAAGAGGCGACGGCAAAGCTCGGCCTCGAGCTCGACCGCGCCGCCGCATTGATCCTGCGCGAGGGCCTTGCGCAGCGACTCGAGAGCGACAGCTAGCCGCGGCTCGTCGTCGTACCAACCATTTGCGGGAGGGATCGTCTATACGATCACGAAAGCACGGGCACAACATGACAGAAGCCACCGAAACCCACATCGAGCGCGACACCGAGCAGGCGAGAGTCGAGAGCTGGCGCCTGCACGTGTTGATCGAGGCAGGGTTCCCGCTCTCACTCGCCGAGCAACTGGCCGCAAGCGACGCAGACCTGCACATGTGCTCCGACCTGCTGCGCCAGGGATGTACGCCGCTCATCGCCGCGCAGATCCTCCTGTAGAGGCGGGGGCGTGTCCGGCCGGCCTCGCCCGACCTGCCCGTAACGGCCCGTCCTGCCCGTTCTGCCCGTTCCGCCATCTACGCTGCCTGGATGAAGGTGGAGGCGACGTTGCACGGTGACCGCAAGGTCTTCAGCGTCTCCGCGTTCAACGAGGGGATCGAGATCTACCTCGGGCAGCTCCCGCGGCTGTGGGTCGAGGGCGAGGTGACGGAGCTGCGCCGTAACGACGCCTGGGCGTTCGTGTTCTTTACCCTCAGGGATCCGACGACCGGAGCGTCCCTGCGCGCCACGATGCCGCGTCGCCGCTTCGACGCTCTCGAGCTCGAGCTGGTCGAGGGCGAGCGCGTTCTCGTGGAGGGCAAGGCCGAGGTCTACGCCGCCAAGGGGGAGCTCAGCTTTCGTGCGGGCACGATCGAACGCATCGGACTCGGCGACCACCTCGCCGCCATCGAGCGGCTCAAGCGTGTCCTCGCTGCGGAAGGGCTGTTCGCCGCCGAGCGGAAGCGACCGCTGCCCGCCTTCCCACGTGCGGTCGGTGTCGTCACCGGCGCCGATGCCGCAGCGCAGGGCGATGTCGTCACGGGCATTCGTGCGCGGTACCCCGCCACGCACATCGTGATCACCGAAACCCGCGTCCAGGGCACCGGTGCAGGCCATTCGATCGCTGCGGCCCTCGCGCGGGTCGCTGCCCACCCCGCCGTCGACGTCGTCATTGTGGCCCGCGGTGGCGGCAGCTTCGACGACCTGCTGCCCTTCAGCGACGAGATCGTCGTACGGGCGTTCGCGGCCTGCAGTGTCCCTGTTGTCTCTGCGGTCGGCCACGAGCAGGATACGCCTCTCTGCGATCTCGCAGCCGACGTTCGCGCCTCGACACCCACGGCTGCCGTCCGCCTCGTCGTGCCGGATCTCGGTGAGCTGCAGGCCGGCTTGAGACGACAGCGGGCGCTCCTCGACAGCTCCGTGCGCCGGCCTCTTGCCCGTGAGCGAGAGCGGCTGGCACGGTACGGCGATCGGCTGCGCGGCGCACCGCTGCTCCTGCTGGAACGTCGTCGCGTAGCCCTCGACCACGCGGCTGCCCGGCTCCAGGCACTCTCGCCGCGGGCAACGCTCACGCGCGGCTACGCGATCGTGCGCTCCGGCGGTGTCGCCCTCCTAAACGCCACGTCCGTTGCTGTCGGGTGTCCGCTGGACATCGAACTGTCACGCGGCAGCCTGACAGCAAGAGTGGAGGAGGTTCAGCCATGAACGACGGCGAGGAGACATTCGAGGTGCTCCGCCTCGAATTGGATGAGATCGTCGGAAAGCTCGAGCGAGGAGAGGTCGCAGTTGACGAGGCGATCCGGCTCTGGGAGCGTGGCGAAGACCTTCATCGAAGGTGCGCAGCGTTACTCGAGACAGCAGAGGGCCGCATCGAGGAGCTGTCTGCGGGCACAGAGGAGGGCACGTCGGCCCCGTAGGACATCGATCCCCGTCAAGCCCATTGGAGCACCGTGCCGCCGGAATCTCACCCGGATTTTGGTTCTACGGGCTCTGCGCTGCAGTCACGAGGATCTCGTCCTCCTCCTCCGCCGCCTCCTCCTCCATCGTCTTCAGCGAGGCGAACGAGATCCCCTCATGCGCGAGGAACACGAGCCCAACGCCGACGCCGACCGACATCTCGACCGCCTGGAGCACGAGCCCGTAGGCAAATCCGGTTCCGTAAGGAACGCCGTACTGCACGAGCGGAAGGGCCACTGCTGCCTGGAGCAGACCGATGTTGCCAGGCCAGAACGGGAAGATCGTGGCAACGTTCATCAGCACGAGAACGAGCCCCGCGGCAGGCAGGGGTAGATCGAGGCTGAACGCCTCCATCACGGCCCAGACCGCAAGGAGTTGGAGCAGCCAACCGAGGCACTGGAAGGAAGCCGCTGCCAGCGCCGGAAGCGGCTTGCGGAGGACAGCGAGCCCCTGGCGGCCCATCGTGACAAGGGCACTGACGTGTCCCATCCCATCGTGAACGCGACCGTGGCCGACCCCCGCGGAGACAAGGCCGACGGTGAGCAGGACGAACCCAATGACCCCGAAGATAACGAGGCTCGTCACCGCCCAGTGAGGGATCTTCGCCGTCAGCAGCACCCAGGTAACGAGGATTGCGACGGGGAAGAGGTCGAACAGCCGGTGGGCAAAGACCGTCCCGAGCAGGGTCGCGCTCGTCCCCTTACGAGGTGGAAGGTGGCGCCGCAGCACCGCAACGCGCGCCAGTTCGCCGGCACGCGCGGGCAACACCGCGTTGCCGAGCAGGCCTATCCCGAAGGCCGAGAAAACCTGCCCGAAGCTCGGGTGCGGCGGAGGCAGCGCCTGGTTGATCGTCAGTCGCCACGAGAACGACCGCGACAGCACCGAGAACAGATTGAACAGAATCCCGATTGCAACCCAGCGCCAGACGACGAAATCGAATGCACGGTAGACAGCTCCCCATTCGGGCCCACGCCACCAGACGGCAACGATCGAACCGACGAGCGAGGCAAGAACGAGGATCCCGAGAGCCCAGGGATTCCGCGCAAGATCGCCGATTCGCTTCATGCAGCCTGCACCCGGGCACCCGCAATCGTAGACTCGTACAACTCCTCGAGGCGCCCGGCAATGTCACTCCACGCATAGCGCTCGAGCGCAACCTCACGGGCCGCGGCCCCCATCGCAGCCCGCCGCTGCTCATCACCGAGGAGTGCAACGATCGCCTCGGTGAGGGCCGCCGGATCGTCGGGCGGGACGGAGACTGCCGCCTCGCGCGTGAGCACCTCGCGATACCCCGGAATGTCCGATGCAACGACCGGCAGTGCGCAGGCATAGGCACGGGTCAGAACCATGCCAAAGCTCTCGCCACCGAGCGACGGGGCGATGAGTGCCTTCGTGCGCGAGAGCAGCGCCGTCAACTCCTCCTGCGAGAGAAATCCGAGAATGTCGATCCCTTCGTCCGGAATGCGGAGGCGGGTGAGGAGGAGTCGTACCGCGAGTGGATCCGACCCGCAGATCCGGAGTCGGGCCCCCGTCCGACGATAGGTCTCGGGCCAGGATCGCAGAAGCACCTGGAGCCCCTTTCGGGTCTCCTGGCGGCCCGCAAACGTGATCGAGTGCTCGCGCCCGGTCGGGTTTGCTCTGTCAGGGATGAGCACACCGTTCGGGACGATCTCGTAGTCGCCAGGCAGCCACCGGGCGGCCGATTCCCGCGCACGCTCGGAGACCGCGATCCGTGTATCTATCCGGCCTGCGAGGAAGCCTAAAGCAGGAAGCGCCATCTTCATGTAGCCGAGGTTTCCCGAGGCGTGATGCGTTGCGACCACGGGCGTCGTAGCCAGCGCGAGAACCGCGATACAGGTCACCGGCGTCATCGGTTCGTGCAGGTGTAGTACGTCGAAACGCTCGCGTTCGAGCACACGCCGGATGCGAAAGATCGCCCTCGGGCTGAGCACGATGTTCGGCAACGTGCCGTTCGCGGGAACGATCACCGAGCGTCCGATCGGAATCACGTTCGGCGGTGGATCGCCGTGCCGACCGACCCTCGGGTGCAGCACGCGCGTGAACTGACCGGGCGGGTCGTTGCCCATGATGAGCCGGACATCGTGGCCGCGCGCCTCGAGCGCCTCGGCCTGGAGTTCGGCATGTTCGACGACTGCGCCCCAGAACGACCACGAGAACGGCACTACGATGCCGATTTTCATGCGGGGAGCCTAACCCGGCTCATCACTCTGCGGTCGCACCGGGGACGACTCGCTCCCAGAAGCCGCCGAGGAGGACGATCTCGGCCTCGTCGAATCGGTCGAGGAACCTGCTGCGCACGCCCGCGAGGTGCGTCACGCGTGCCTCGAGGTAGCGCCGCCTCCCGGCGTCAGTGAGGTCCGCATTCAGACCCCGCCGATCAACCTCACAGCGCGTTCGCGCAAGCGAGCCGTCGCGAACGAGACGGTCGACGAGCCGCGTCAGCCCACTCTGGCTGAGCACGATCGCCGCCGCGAGGTCGGACATCCGCATCCGCCCCTCGGGTGCTTCGGCGAGCGTGAGGAGGACCTCGTATTCGTGCAGCGAGAGATCGTGGCCTGCGCGAAGCTCCGCGTCGAGGTCACGTACGAGGGCGGCATGCAACCGAAGCATGCCGCGCCACGCTGCGAGCTCGGCGGAGGAGAGAGAGACGTTGACAGAAGATGCTTGCATGTACAATTAGTTAGCTTGTTCCCGCAAGTATCCCTGAACGGGCAGCATCCACCCACCGGAACACCGACGGCGCTAAGGAGATCGTATGCACTTCGAGGGCATCCATCACGTGACCTGCATCACCGGCGACGCGCCGAATAACGTCGACTTCTACACGCGGGTCCTCGGCCTGCGCATGGTCAAGAAGACCGTCAACCAGGATGACCCGACCGCCTATCACCTCTTCTATGCAGACGAAGAGGGCAGCCCCGGTGCCGATATCACGTTCTTCGAGTACCCCGACGCACGTCGTGGGCGAGCCGGCGCAGGAATGGTGCACACGATCGCCTTCCGCGTTTCCTCGAACGATGCGCTCGACTTCTGGGCGGCTCGACTTGGCGCGGAGGGCATCTCGACGCGCCGTGCCGAGGGACGGCTCGGTTTCGATGACCCGGAGGGACTCGGCCTCGAGCTCACGGTCGTCTCGACGGCCGATGCTCCCCTCGTCGCGCACCATCCAGACGTTCCGGCGAGGTATGCACTGCAGGGCTTCGACAGCGTGCGTGCGTTCTCGGTCAACCCGGAGGCCAGCCGACGCTTGCTGGAGGAGACGCTGGGGTTCGTCCCCACGGGTTCTGGGTCGTGGGAGGTGCGTGGTGCAGTCCGTGGCGGTCACTACGCGTACGACCCGCCGCCGTCCTCCGCCGCGGGTATTCCCGGTGCAGGCACCGTCCACCACGTCGCCTTTGCCTCGAACATGGACGAGCAGGACGCGTGGCTCGACACCGTTCGCAATGCCGGACAGCCCGCAAGCGATGTCATCGACCGCTTCTGGTTCCGCTCGATCTACTTTCGCGAGCCGAGCGGCGTCCTGTTCGAGATCGCGACGCTTGGCCCCGGATTCACGATCGACGAAGGCGCCGACCATCTCGGAGAGGCGCTGATCCTGCCGCCGGCGTTCGAGCATCTGCGCGAGAAGATCGAGCCGGCGCTGACGCCGCTGCCCGATCCTCGCGCCGCCTGGGTCACATGACGATCGACCGCGCGGCAGACGATAGGGCGGCACAGGTCCCGCCCCTACGGGCGCTCGTCCGGGACGCGGCGGGCGAGCCGACGGGAGCACTCGTGCTCCTCCACGGCCGCGGAGCGGACGAGCGCGATCTCTTCCCGCTCCTCGACGCGCTCGACCCAGAACGGCGCCTGCTCGGGATCACGCCGCGCGGCCCGCTTTCGCTGCCACCGGGTGGCGCTCACTGGTATGCGCTCGGCGGTATCCCCACACCCGATCCCTCCACCTTCTTCCTCACGTTCGAGGCCGCGGCCGCGTTTCTCGACGCGCTCGTCGTGCCGATCGACCGCGTCGTTATCGGCGGCTTCTCACAAGGTGCCGTGATGAGCTGGGCACTCGGTCTCGGGGCCGGCCGGCCACGCCCCGCGGCGATCATGGCGCTTTCGGGCTTCATGCCGGAAGTGGCGGGCTTCGAGCTCGACCTCACCGACCTTGGCGGCTACCCGATCGCGGTCGCGCACGGCTCACTCGACCCGATCATCCCGGTCGAGTTCGGCCGGGCTGCCGCCGAGCGTATGAGAGCGGCGGGCGCAGACCTGTTCTGGCGCGAAACGCCGGTGCCGCACACGATCGACCCACGCGTCCTGCCGGAGCTACAGGCGTTCGTCGCTGCCGCGACCGCCTGATCGCACGATCCTCTCTTCTCGAGCCGGCTTGACAGTGACGCAGAACGACGTCAGAGAACAACGGCTCGAGCGCGGCCTCTCGCAGGCGAAGTTGGCCAGGGCGCTCGACCTCTCACGACAGACGATCCATTCGATCGAGACGGGGAAGTAGACCCCGTCGCCCCCACTCGCGCTCGCACTCACGCGTACCTTCGAAACCGCAGTGGAGGAGATGATCGGCGCAGATCACGACGTCCGGCTTCTTTGCGCCCGCTTTCGCGGTCGCGTTTGATGTCGCGATGCTCGTAGCGCTCGGGATCACCGGCGATCCCGGGAACAGGCTCCTTTCACTCGCTCTCATGACGGGGTTTGGGCGCCTCATCCTTCTCGGGGGACGGAGCGAGACGGTTCGTGGCCTCCGAGGCGACGGGAGCAACGAGCGCTTCCGGCTCATCGACATCGCCGGGCCGCCGTGGTTTCTGGCGCGCGATCTCCTTCCGCGAGCCGGGTGGGACTACAGCCCGGTACGTTGTGGACGTGATCAAAGAGCAGGGGCGGTAGACGACAGATGGGGAGCGGCTGGAGGGTCTGGTTGGCCCTCGGAATCGTCTACGTGGTCTGGGGATCGACGTACTTCGCCATCAAGGTGTCGGTCGAGACGTTGCCCCCTCTTTTCTCCTCGGGGATGCGCTTCACGGTTGCCGGCCTGCTCCTCACCGCGATTCTCGCCGTGCGGCGGACACCGCTACGGGTGCCGTGGCGGGAGGCCCGCGCCGCAGCGGGCATCGGGATCCTGCTGCTCGCCTGCTGCGTCGGAGTCGTCACGGTCGCGGAGACCAGGATCAACTCGAGTGTCGCCGCGATCATCGCCGGCTCGGTGCCGCTGCAGGTAATCCTCTGGCGCACGCTCGCACGCGAACGCGTTACGACGGCGACGAAGCTCAGCGCCGTTGTCGGTCTCGCCGGCCTCGTATTGATCATCGCTCCAACCGGCATCTCGGGCGGAGACGTCGCAGTCGGCCTCGCAATGATGCTGGCAGCCTCGATTGCGTGGTCGACGGGCTCGTTCATCTCGCCACGGGTGCCGCTGCCGAAAGATCCTCTCGTTGCCACGGTGTACGAGATGTACGGCGGCGGCTGCGTGCTCGTCGTCATTGCTCTCGCCCTCGGAGATGGGAGAGAGATCTCGGTCAACAAGGTGTCAACGGCCTCGTTCGCAGCGTGGCTCTATCTCGTCGTTTTCGGATCGTTGGTCGCGTTCACCGCCTACGCGTGGCTTCTGCACCATGCACCGATCTCAAAGGTCGTCACCCACCAGTACGTCAACCCGCTCGTCGCGATCGTCCTCGGCGGCCTCTTTCTCGGTGAGAGCCTCGCCCCGGCGACGGTGGCCGGTGCCGTGATCGTGATCGGTGCCGTCTTCGTCACGATTCGCAGCGAGAGCCGCAGCAGCACGGAGTCCGTGGCTCCCGAGGCCGACACGGCAGCTCCAGCCACCGCGGAGAACTGACGGTCGCCTAGGTCAGATCGACATGCGTACGTCGGTGAGCAAGGAAATCCAGCAGGTCGGAACGGGTCAGGATTGCCACCGGCTTGCCGGCAATACCGACAACGACAGCTGCATTTGGCCCCGAGAGATCGGCGAACACGTCATCGAGCGAGGCACGTACGTCAACCCCGGAGAGCGGTGGCTGCATCGCGGCGGCGATGTCATCGTTGAGCGCATCCGGGTTCTTGAATACACGGTCGAGGAGGCTGCGCTCCTGGATCGAGCCGACGATATCGGTCAGCACCTCGGCCGTCCCGTGTCGGACAACGGGCAACTGGGAGATGCCGTAGCGCTGCATCAGTTCGATCGCCGCGCCGACCTTCTTCGTGGACTCGATCGTGACGAGATCCGGCAGATCCGTCTCCTCTCCACGCTTGAAGCGCAGCACCTCGTCCACGGTCGGGGCCGGCGTCGTCCGTTCCATGAAGCCGTACTGCATCATCCAGTTGTCGTCGTAGAACTTCGAGAGGTACGAGCGGCCGCCGTCCGGCAGGAGCATCAGCACACGTGCCTCGGGGCCGAGGTGGGCGGCGACCTGAAGCGCTGCCCACGCCGTCGAGCCACAGGAACCGCCGACGAGTAGCCCCTCTTCGCGCGAGAGGCGCCGCGCCGTGAGGAACGAGTCGCGGTCGGAGACGCGAACCCACTCGTCCACGACCTCGGGATTCATCGTCTCGGGCCAGGTGTCCTTGCCGATGCCCTCCACGAGGTAGGGGCCGAGCGGGTGGTCGGCATCCTCGGTGTAGACCGAGCCCTCGGGGTCGGCGCCGATGATCCGCACCTCGGGGCGATGCTCCTTGAAGTAGCGGCCGACACCGGAGATAGTGCCACCGGTACCGACCGAGATCACGATCGCGTCGATCTGGCCGCCCTCGGTCTGTTCCCAGATCTCCGGTGCGGTCGTCGTGTAATGCGCCTCGGGGTTTGCCGTGTTCGAGTACTGGTCGGGCTTGAAGCCGCCGGGAATCTCCTCTGCCAGCCGGTCGGAGACCGAGTAGTACGACTCGGGAGAGTCGTGGTCAACGGCGGTCGGAGTGATCACGACCTCGGCGCCGTAGGCACGGAGCGTGGAGATCTTCTCCTGGCTCATCTTGTCCGGCATCACAAAAATACAGCGGTAGCCCTTCCGGGCCGCGGCGATCGCTAGTCCGACACCGGTGTTGCCGGACGTCGGCTCCACGATCGTGCTCCCGGGGCGGAGCTTTCCCTCGCGCTCCGCGGCCTCGATCATCGCGAGCCCGATCCGATCCTTGTTCGACCCGCCCGGATTCAGGAACTCGAGCTTCGCAAGCAGCGTCGGCGGCACGTCGGCGCCAAACCGGTCGAGCCGCACGATCGGCGTCCCTCCGACGAGATCGAGCAGGGTCGGGTACGTGTGACTCATGCGACGCACACTACGTGCATGCTGCCGGTACGAGCGGCGCCGGCCGCGAACCAGCGGCGTGCCTGCACCGTGCTTCGGCGCGGTGCGGTGCGTCAGTGGCGAAAATGCCTGCGCCCGGTGAGAACCATCGCCGCGCCGGCATCACAGACGACGGCGATCACCTCGTCGTCGCGCTTCGAGCCTCCCGGTTGGATGATCGCCGCGATACCGGCCTCGAGCGCGATCTCGGGGCCGTCCGCAAAGGGAAAGAATGCGTCGGAGGCGAGAACAGCGCCGTCGAGCGAGTGCCCGTGCTCGCGCGCCTTCGCGACGGCGATCCGCACAGCGTCTACCCGGCTCATCTGCCCCGCGCCGACTCCGAGCGTCTGGCCGTCGCGGACGATCACGATCGCATTCGACAGCGTGTGCTTCACGACGGCCCAGGCGAAGAGCAGATCGTCCCACGTTGCCGACTCGATCTCCCCGCAGGCCACGTCCATGTCGTCGAGAGGATCGGGGCCGCTGTCGCGCTCCTGCACGAGCATGCCGCCGAGCACGCGCTTCATGTCCCATTCGGATGGATCGGCCGTCCGCTGTTCCCCGTCGGAGAGGATGCGCACACCGGGCTTCTGCACGAGAACATCGACAGCGGCGGGGTCATACCCCGGGGCGAACAGTACCTCGATGAACTGCTCCGCAAGCCGCTCACCGAGCGCTGCGCTCACCGGTCGCGTCAGCACGACGACACCGCCGAACGCCGACACCGGATCACCGGCAAGCGCCTTTGCGTACGCCTCCTCGACGGTGTCGGCCACGGCCACGCCGCACGGGTTTGCGTGCTTGACGATGACACATGCCGGTCGTTCGAGCTCGAGAGAGAGGAGCCTGGCCGCAGAGAGGTCGTTGAGGTTGTTGAAAGAGAGAGGCTTGCCGTGGATCTGCTCGACCCGTGACAACAGCTGGGTTCGGGCGCCGCGCTCGGCGTAGTAGGCGGCTTGCTGGTGCGGGTTCTCACCGTAGGAGAGGTCGAGCGCGCGATCGAGCACCGGCACGAGAGTCTCGGGGAAACCAAGGCCCCGTGAGAGCCACTGCGTCACGGCACTGTCATAGGCGGCAGTCGTCGCGAACACACGCGCCGCAAGCTCGCGGCGGGTCTCCAGCGCCACGTCGCCCTCACGCAACCCGGCGAGCACGAGCTCGTAGTCCGCGGGCCGACATACGGGAATCACATCAGCGTGGTTCTTGGCCGCGGCGCGGAGAAGTGCCGGGCCCCCGATGTCGATCTTCTCGATCGCGTCGTCCCACCCCACGTCGAGCCGCGCCACCGTCTGCTCGAAGGGGTAGAGATTGACGCAGACGAGGTCAATCGGCTCGATGCCGTGCGCCACGAGATCGGCGACATCCTCCGGCACGCCGCGACGGGCAAGGATGCCACCGTGGACGGCCGGATGGAGCGTGACGACGCGATGACCGAGCATCTCGGCGAAGCCCGTCAACTCCTCGAGCGGGGTCACCGGAATGCCCTCGTCCGCGAGCAGTTGCGCGGTGCCGCCGCTCGCGACGATCTCGAAGTCGAGATGACGAAGGCCCAGAGCGAACGCTGCGATACCCGTCTTGTCGTAGACCGAGAGCAAGGCACGTCTCACCGGGCAAACAGCTCCCACACGACCTCGGGTAACAGACGATGCTCGACGAGCTGGATACGTGCGTGCAGGGTCTCGACCGTGTCTCCAGGCAGCACGGGGACTGCCTCCTGCCGGAGCACTGCGCCCGTGTCGATGCCCTCGTCAACGAGATGCACCGTCGCGCCCGTCTCGGTGACACCGGCCGCCAGGGCGTCCTCGACGGCAGTGGCTCCGGGGAAGGCTGGAAGCAGGGCCGGATGCACGTTCACGACTCTACCGGGGAAGCGGGTGAGGAAGACGGGCCGCAGGAGATGCATATAGCCCGCGCAGACGACGAGGCCGACTCCAAATGACGAGAGCCACTCGGCCATCGCGGCGTCGCGCTCGTCCCTGTCTGCGTAATCCTGGAGAGGGAAGACGCCCGTCGGAATCCCTACTGCGACGGCTCGCTCGAGAGCAGCCACTCCGGCTACGTTCGATGCCACGGCGACAACCGCGATCTCCGCGGCGATCAGGGCCTGAAGGTTGGAGCCCCTGCCGCTGACGAGCACGCCGATGCCAAGCGGCTCCGTCGCCTCCGGGAGTGTCATTCCCAGACAACTCCGCTTCCAAGCACGATGCGGCCGATGACGAGATCGGCCTCGTGGATGTCGGCTGCCGGGATGATCGCGCAGTAGCCGATTCCAATGTTGAAGACGCGCCGCAACTCGTCCTCGGCAACACCGTTGTCAGCGAGCCAGCCGTACACCTCTGGCCGCTCCCAGGAGGACGGGTCGATCACCGCCCCGAGGCCGTCCGGAACGACGCGGCCCAGGTTTCCGGCTATTCCACCGCCGGTGACGTGTGCGAGCGCCCGCACGTCGGCACGGGCACGAAGCGCCCGAACGTCATCGAGGTACAGCCGGGTGGGTGGCAGGAGCAGGTCGGCATCGAACGCTCCGTCGCCGACGATCTTCCGGACAAGCGAGAAGCCGTTGGCATGAATGCCCGCCGATGGATACCCGACGACGACATCTCCCTCTCCGACCCGCGAGCCGTCAATGACGCGGTCTCGATCGACAACGCCGACCGCGGTGCCGCAGAAGTCGATCTCTCCCTCGCGGTAGATGCCGGGAAGCTCCGCCGTCTCGCCACCGAGGATCGCGCACCCTGCAACGCGGCAGACGTCTGCGGCCCCCTCGATCAGCTCGGCTACCTGCTCGACGTCGATCGTGTTGGCGGCGACGTAGTCGAGAAAGAAGAGCGGCTCTGCTCCGGTTGTGAGTACGTCGTTGATGCAGTGTGCGGCGAGATCGGCTCCGCACCAGCGCAGCCGGCCGCCGCGGCGGCCGAGCACGAGCTTCGACCCGACCGAGTCCGTGGAGGCCGCAAGCAGACGCCGGTCGTCGATCGCGAAGAGACCGGCGAAGGCGCCGAAAGCTCCTGCAACAGCCGGTGTCGCAGTCGAGGCGACCGCCGCACGGAGGCGATCGACGATCGCGTCGGCGGTCGCGAGCGACACACCGGCGCCGGCATAGGTGTGATCCGGCGAGGGCATGGGTTCGAGCCTAGCTGTCTCCCCGGATCGTCTCATCCCGGATCTCATCGAGGCCCTTGAATGCCGTCACCGCGAACGATCCGACGGCCACGGCGAGCAGGCCTCCGGCGAGGAGGAGGAACGCTTGGCGCAGTCCGACCCGATCGATCAGCGGTCCGACAAGGAGATAGCCCGCCGGGCCTGCAACGTAGGCGATCGACGTCGAGAGCCCGAGGACGCGCCCGCGAAGCCTGTGCGGGGTGCGCTGCTGCAGGGCCACGTTCTTGATCGGGTTGATCGGCCCGTACATCAACCCGGAGACGAACCCGAAGGCAAGCAGAGCCGGCAACGGTGGCAGGAAGGCCATCCCGACGACCGCGACCGCCATCCCAAGAAGTGCGGCGTTCAGAACGGTACGCCGTCGCAGCCTTGCTCCGGCCGCGGCATAGACGAGTGCGCCGATGACAGCTCCCGCACTGATCGACGCGAGAACGGCACCGAGTCCGCCCGGCTGGTGCCTGGCCTGGAAGTAGACCGGCAGGACAACGCCCTCGACCGGGATCCAGAATCCTACGACGAGCGCCGTCATGACCGCGACGCTCCGGAGAACCGGCTCCCGCCAGAGAAAGGTGAGACCCTCCCTTGTCGCCGGCCAGAAGTCCAGCAGGCGCCCGTGCTGGAGCGGCCGACCCGCTCCTGGGACGCGCACCGCAAACATCAGGAGCGCCGAGAGAGCGAAGAATATGGCCGTCGCCCAGAAGGCATTTCTCGCACCGGCGAGCGCGATCAGGAGTCCGCCCACGCCCGGGCCGACGATGTAGGCGATGCCCCAGGTCGCCTCGTGGATCCCGTTTGCACGTTCGAGCTGGAGGTGGGCGGCACGCGCCGCCTCCGGCAGCATCGACTCGCGAGCCGTGAGCCCGGCGGGGTCGAAGGTTGCGCCAAGCACCGCGAGGACAGCGAGAAGGGCAAAGCTCAGCCCGACGAGGCTACTCAGGATGGGGATCGCTGCGACGCTCAGCAACGAGAGCAGATCGCTCCCGACCGACACCCTGCGCCTACCGAGAGTGTCGACGAGCGTGCCGGAGAGGAGCGATGTGAGCAACAGCGGGGCGAGGGTGATCGCCCCGATCGCCGCTGCAGCCGACGCGCTCCCCGTCAACTCGAGCACGAGCCACGGGAACGCAACCACCGTGACTCCGTTTCCGGCACCGCTCAGTGCGGTTGAACCCTCGAGCGCAATGAAGGGGGTGAGGTGACGCTCCGTCGTGTTCATCAGATCCTCGAGGCGCACGGCCTCGCAGCGTCCTTCGCCTAGGTGGCGGCGATCTCGAATCGCATCTTGCCTGCGCCCGAAGGCACCGCCGCCGGATAGTCGCGCGTGAAGCAGGCACGACACACCGAACTCTCAGGCAGGCGTGTGGCCGCCTGCATGCCATCGAGGGAGAGGTAGTGAAGCGAGGTCGCACCGATCCGCTCGCGCATCTCCTCGACCGAACGGTGTGCTGCAGCCAGCTCGTCCTCGTCGGCCATGTCGATGCCGTAGTAGCACGGTGACACGACGGGCGGAGACGAGATCCGTACATGCACCTCGGTAGCGCCCGCCTCGAAGAGCATCGCCACGAGCTGCTGCATCGTGTTGCCCCGCACGATCGAATCGTCAACAACGACAATGCGTTGCCCCGCGATCTCGTCGAGTGGGTTGAACTTGAGCTTGATCCCCTGCCTGCGTAGCTCCTGGTCGGGTTGGATGAACGTACGGCCGACGTAGCGGTTCTTGATCAGCCCCTCCTCGTACGGGATTCCCGACGCCCGCGCAAATCCGATCGCGGCAGGGGTGCCCGAGTCGGGGATCGACATCACGAGGTCGGCGACAGCGGGAGCCTCCGCGGCAAGCTGCTGCCCCATCCGCACCCTGCTCGAATAGACCTCGCTGCCGTCGAGGAGCGAATCGGGGCGGGCAAAGTAGACATGCTCGAAGATGCAGGACGCCCCGCGTCCTTCCGGGAGCGCCTGGGTGCTGTGCATTCCCGCGCCGTCGAACCAGAGAGCCTCACCCGGCCGAACGTCGCGGTCAACGGTCGCGCCGATCAGGTCGAGCGCGCAACTCTCGGACGCGACCACCATGTCCCCTTCGATGTGGCCCAGAGTGAGAGGCCGGATGCCGTGCCGGTCTCGGAAGGCCAGGAGCATGTCGTCCACGAGAGCAACAACCGAGTATGCGCCTTCAAGGCGCGCCATCGTGGCTGCGACGGCCTCGGGCAACGGAGCCGGGTCGCGCGCTATCAACGCCGCGATGACCTCGGTGTCCGACGTCGAGCCGAGTCGGATCCCGTCCGCAATCAGCTCCTCCCGCAAGGCACCTGCGTTCGTCAGGTTGCCGTTGTGGCCGAGGGCAACCGTACGCGCCCGTCCGTGATGGACAAGCGGCTGGGCGTTCGACCAGTGTGCGCCCCCCGTCGTGGAGTAGCGGGTATGGCCGATTGCGACCTCACCAGGAATGGCCTGGAGCTGTTGCTCGTTGAAGACCTGCGCCACGAGGCCCATGTCGCGGAGCACGGTGAGACGCCCGCCCTCCGAGACGGCGATGCCCGCCGACTCCTGCCCGCGGTGCTGCAATGCGAAGAGGGCGAAGTAGGTGAGCCGTGCGACATCGCGGCCGACCGAGCGGATACCGAAAACCCCACACATCTCTACCGCTCACGCTCCCAGACGGATCGGATGTCCAAGAGGGGGACGCCGAGGATTCCGTCTCCTTCGACCTGACCGATGCGCCTCAGGCCGATGCTCGGCGGAGAGACGATCTCCTCGTCCCGGCCGGCCGGGACGGCCAAGATAACCTGACCGGGGCCTTCCCCGAAGAGCGAGACCGGATCGGACGGGAGATCGAGTTGCGCTCCGAGATCCGAATACAGTGCCGCCTCGGCCAGCGCGACCGCGAGGCCACCGTCCGAGACGTCGTGCGCAAGCGTGCACCGGGGAGCCACGTCAACCACGAAGCGAACGAGCGCGGCCTCGGCGGTGAGATCGAGAGCAGGAGGCGATCCCGAGACCTTCCCGTAGCGGGCCTGGAGCTCCGACCCCGGCAAAGCGGGAGCCCCGGCCGAGGCGAGCAGGATCACGTCACCGCACCGCCACCGGCCAGGGATCCGCCGAACGTCCTGGACGAGGCCGACGCAGCCGACCACGGGCGTGGGCGGGATCGAACGGCCGTCGGTGTCGTTGTACAGCGAGACGTTCCCGGAGACGATCGGTAGCCCGAGCGCCTCGCATGCCTGTGCCATTCCCTCGATCGACTCGGAGAGCTCCCACCCGACCTCCGGCTTCTCGGGATTACCGAAGTTGAGGCAGTCGGTGAACCCGAGCGGGTCACCGCCTGCACAGGCGATGTTGCGAGCAGCTTCGAGGATCGCCGCAGCCCCGCCGATGAACGGGTCGAGCGAGCCGAGGCGTCCGGTGCCGTCAAGGGTGAGAGCGAGCCCGCGGTACGAGGGCCGCAGCCGCAGCACGGCAGCGTCGAGGCCCGGACGGCGGACAGTACGCGACTGGACGAGCTGGTCGTAGCGACGTGTCACAAACGCCCGCGACCGCAGGGCGTCGGAGCCGAGCAGGCCAAGAAGCACCTCGGCCGTCGCCGGCAGGTTCGCCAGCTCGACCTCGGGCGCCGGCGGCCGCGGCTCACACTCGACGACATACCTCGGACAGTCCTCGGTGAGGAAGCGGGCGGGAATCGCACCGACCTCGGCGCCATGCCAGAACGCCCGCAGCTCACCCGTCTCGGTCACCTCGCCGATCCCGGCACGGTGGAGCCCCCAGCGGTCGATCACCGCCTCGACCTCGGCAAGCCGGCCGGGTGCGACGATCGCCACCATCCGCTCCTGCGACTCCGAAATCATGACCTCCCAGGGCTCCATCCCGTCCTCGCGCCGGGGCACCCGGTCGAGGTGCACGTCGATGCCGAAGTCGGCGGCCATCTCGGAAAGCGACGAGGCGAGGCCGGCAGCGCCGCAGTCCTGCAGCGACAGCACCAACCCCCGTTGCACGAGCTCGACCGAGACCTCGATCAGCCGCTTGCCGGTGAACGGGTCGCCGACCTGTACCGACGGCCGCTTGTCGGCGGCCTCCTCGCCGAGCTCCTGGCTTGCGAGGACGGAGGCGCCACCGATCCCGTCTCTTCCCGTCGTCGCACCGTAGAGAACGAGCAGGGCACCTGCCGTATCCGCCCTCGCACTCATCACCGCGTCAACCGGGAGAAGGCCCACGCACATCGCGTTGACGAGGCAGTTGGAGGCGTATGCGTCGTCGAAGACGACCTCTCCCCCGACGTTTGGCACGCCGACCGAGTTGCCGTAGGAGCCGACACCGGCGACCGCGCGGGAGAAGTGGGCATCGGGTGCGCCGAAGCGGAGTCCGTCGAGAAGCGCTATCGGCCGTGCGCCCATGGCGATGATGTCGCGCAGGATCCCACCCACTCCCGTCGCCGCTCCCTGGAACGGCTCGACGGCGGACGGATGGTTGTGGCTCTCGGCCTTGAACGTGACGGCAAGTCCTTCCCCGAGGTCGAGGACGCCCGCGTTCTCGCCCGGCCCCTGCAGTACCCGGGCCCCGGTACTCGGAAGGCGCTTGAGCAGCAGCGCCGAGTGCTTGTAGCCGCAATGCTCCGACCAGAGGAGCGAGAAGACGGCGAGCTCGAAGTGATTCGGCTCACGCTCCAGCAGATCCCGGATACGCGCGTTCTCCCCGTCCGTGAGGCCGAGTTGACGATGGATCGGCTGTTCCGCGGTGTAGCTCAGGACAAGCATCTTACCCGGTGAGGCATACGGCGGAGGATGACCCGCATCTCTGCACCGTCTACCCTCGACGAACGAGGCGGGCGAGCCGAACGAGCCGGGCGAGCCGGGCGAGGCATCGTTGGCCGAGCCGACCTCTCGCGCCGGTTTCCCGGCCGCGTGGCTCGCACCGCGTCTACCCTCAGCGCACCGTGAGCCGCCGCGACCTTTTTCTCCTGCTGCTCCTCTCGGCGATCTGGGGTGGGTCGTTCCTGCTGATCAAGGTGAGCGTCGACGTCCTCGAACCGTCCGTCGTTGCTCTCGGCCGCGTCGTGGTCGGAGCGCTCCTGCTCCTCGTGCTGCTTGCACGGAGGGGTGGAATAGCACCGTTGAAGGGCCTCCTGCTCCCACTTCTCCTCCTCGCCGCATTCAACAACGCCATTCCGTTCTGGCTGCTCGGCTTCGCCGAGACGAACCTCGATTCGGGCCTGACCGCGGTGATCCAGGCGGCGGCTCCGCTCTTCACCGTGATCCTCGCCGTACGGATGGATAGAACGCAGCGCGTCACCGGCGCACGCCTGCTCGGGGTCTTCATCGGGTTCGCAGGTGTCGTGCTCCTGATCGGCTTCCAGACGGGTGGCGACCTCATCGCCGCCTTCGCCGTGATCGGGGTCGCGCTCTGTTACGCGTTTTCGGCTCTCTACGCAGGGAGCACAGTGCGCGGAGTGCCCGCGCTCCAGGTGTCATTCGGGCAACTCGCTCTCGCATCCCTCCTCCTCGCACCGGTCGGCCTGACCCAGCTCCCCGACACGCTCCCACCGACGCGGGTGCTGCTTGCCGTCCTCTCGCTCGGGGTCTTCGGATCGGGTATCGCCTACCTCCTCTATTTCTCGATCATCGAGAGCGCTGGCGCCTCCCGCGCGATACTCGTCACCTATCTGGTTCCGGCGATCGCTCTCGTCTACGGGGCGGTGCTGCTCGACGAGTCGGTCACCGTGCCCGCGCTCGTCGGCCTCGCACTCGTTCTCACGGGCACCGCTCTGGCAACCGGCCTCGCGCGAGCCAAGGCAGCTAGCCTCGCCAGATGACCCGTCGCTACTGGCCCATGATCCTGACGCTCGCCTTTCTCTGGGGCGCGTCGTATCTGCTCATCAAGGTCGGCGTAGACGGTGGGCTCTCCCCGGCCTCGCTGATGAGCGCGCGGGCGCTGATTGCCGGGATCGTCCTAATGGGCTACCTCACGGCGACGATGGGCTTCTCCAGGGCTGTCGCCGAGATCCGCACGGCCTGGTTCGCGTGCATCGTGCTCGGGGTGCTCAACGCCGCCGTCCCGTTCTGGCTCGTTGCGTGGGGCGAGACCCATATTGACTCGGGCATCGCCTCGATCGCGCAGGCGACCGTCCCGCTCTTCTCGCTGCTGATCGGCCTCCGGTTCCTTCCACACGAGCGTGTCGGTACGACCAGGATCGTCGGGATCGGCGTCGGCCTCGTGGGGGCGGTCCTCGTTGCCGGTATGGCATCCGGCGACAAGGCGACGGCAACCATCGGCGTCCTCGCCGTCGTGCTTGCGTCGTTCTTCTACGCTTCTGGCGCGATCTTCAGCGAGCTACGCCTGCGGGGGACGACGTCCGGGTCGGTGCTCGCGACGGGCTCGCTCCTTGCCGCCGGCTGCATGCTGCTCCCCTTCGGCATCGCCCAACACCCCGTCGAGATGCCCACTGCAGGCGCGGCCGGATCACTGCTGCTTCTCGCCGTCTTCGGTACCGCGCTCGCCAACCTGATCCTGTTCCACGTGATCGCGCTGCACGGCGCCCGCCGCCTCAGTCTCGTGACCTACCTCATGCCCGGGATCGCTCTCGTCTACGGAGCCATACTGCTCGGCGAGCGCATCAGCGCAGCCGAACTCACCGGGCTCGCATTGATACTGCTCGGCGTCGCCCTCGGCTCGGGAACGCTCCGGCTCCGGACGGGCAAGCCGGCGGCTCAGGCGCCGTAGAAGGTGCTAGCGGCGCGCTGAGCCGGGCTTCCGGTTGCACATCAGAGCAGGATGCGGAAGGCAGTCTCCGGTGGGCAGCCACGCTGCACGAGCTCGGTCGCTTCGTGCAGATCGACGCCGCGTTCGAGTGCGAGGACAAAGGCTGCCTCGCTTTCGAAGCCGACCGCAATCAGCTGCTCGATCCGCCAGCTGAGAACTCTGGCCGCAGGATCAGGGCCACAGTCCTCGATGGCCTCGGGTAGGAGTGTCCCCAGAGCCTGGTCGCCGCTCATGCCACCCTCCATTCACTCACAACGGTGCGATTCTGCTCCTCGACATACCGGGCAGTGGCATACGAGGATGCCTCTGCATGACCGAAATCGAGGGCGCGCCGCGCGAAGCGGTACCAGTCGATCCACGTCGTGAGCCTTGTTGTGTCACCCATGTCAGTCGCCTCTCTGGAGGGTGGTGTGATGTGATGCACAAGGTGTAACGCGAGGTTGTTCGGAAACCTTGCGGATCTATTGCGGATCTGGTGGCGGGACGTTAAGAACGCGTTTCGATCCAGGCCTCGAAGAGGCCCAGGGCCTCCGGCATCGAGGCCCGTCCGAAACCGATCCTGACGTACGTCGGCTCGTCGTACACCGTGCCGGGCAGCAGCAGCACGCCGGTGTCGGCCACGAGTTGCTCGCAAAGCCGGGACGTATCATCGACGCCTTCGACCCGCACGAAACCGATCGTGCTCGCGTTCGGCCGCACCCACGAAAAGCGTTCGGCGTGACGTTCGAGGAAGGCATCGAGTACCACGAGGTTCGCGTGCACGATCTCACGGCTGCGGCCGGCGAAGACACCACGGTGCCGGAGCGCGAGGGCGCTGAGAAGCTCGCTTGGTGCGCTCGAGCAGATGGTCGTGTAGTGCTTGAGCTCGACAATCCTCGCGAGTGCGACGCGGTCTCGCGATGCGAGCCAACCGAGCCGCAGCCCCGGGAGGCCGTAGGTCTTCGACATCGAGCCCAGCGAGAACGCACGGTCGTAGAGGTCAACCGCGGCCGGCAGAAGGTCGTCAGGGTCGTGTTCGAGCTCACGATAGACCTCGTCGCAGAAGAGCCATGCGCCCCGCTCGGCGCAGAGCTCGACGACGCGGTCGAGCACCGCACGCGACATCAGCAGGCCGGTCGGGTTGTGCGGGGTGTTGACGTAGACGAGCCGGGTATCGGGCCGGAGCGCTGCTTCGAGCGCATCGAGGTCGTGGGCCCATCCGGCGGCTGCCGACCGATGCCACCGGGTTACCTCGGCGCCTGCCGACCGCGCCACCTCGAATGCCGACTCGTAGCAGGGTGTCTCGACGACGACGTGGTCGCCGGGCTGCAGGAGTGCGTGATAGGCCGCGAAGATTCCCTCCTCCGCGGCAGCGACGACAACGACGTCCTCCGAGGCGGTTGTCCTGTAGAGAGCGGAAGCGGCCTCCCGCAACGCGCGTGAGCCGGACGACTCGGTGTAGCCGAGCCGCTGCGCGAACAGCCGCTCCGCCGCGTCTGGCTCGAGCGCGAGAAGATCCGCAACCGCAACCG
>JBAXFL010000008.1:0-69921 GCA_037139935.1 Thermoleophilia bacterium
CTTCAGGGCACGGAGGACCTTCGAGTACATGCCGTGACACTACATCCTCGGGCCTCCCGGACGCACAACGGGCACCGGGCACCTTCCACCGGGACGGGCCTGCCCCCGGGTCACGACCGCGGAGTCGGGCTCGACGCCAGGGTCGCGGGCGTCGCACCAACCCGTTGCTACGATCACCTCCCACTCGAGAAAATTCCCACGACCCATCGAGCAACCATGGCATACGACTCCGACGCACTGTTTCCAACCGGCCCGACGACCCGCCGGGGCCTCCTCTCCGCGTTCAGCCGCAGGGCGGCAGAGGTATTGCCCGCCGTGCCTGACATTCTCGTCCCGCACGATCCTCCCGACCCTTTCGAGGAGGAGACGCCCGCCTGGATCGAACCGACGATCTCCTCCGATGACCTGATCGCCGAGATCCACGCCTCTCGTGAGGAGACCGGCATGCACATCTGGTGGCTCGGTCAGAGCGGCTTCCTCGTACAGATCGCGGGAGCGAACCTTCTGCTCGACCCGTACCTCTCCGACTCCGTCACGAAGAAATACGCCGACTCCGAGACCCCCCACGAGCGTATGACGGGACTCGTGGTCGGGCCGTCACTCCTGTCGTTTGTGAACATCGTCACCTCGAGCCACGCCCATCTCGACCATCTCGATCCTGAAACCCTGCCCTACGTCCTCTCAGGTGACGCATCATTCATCTGCGCCGCGGGCAGCGAGCAGGTCGCAGCTGAGCGTGCCGGACGGCAACCCGACGCAGTCCTTGGCCCGGACGACGACGTTACCTTCGGTGGCTTCACGATCCAGGCAGTCCCGGCATATCACGAAGGTGCACCCGAGGCAGTCGGCTACGTCGCACGGCACGGCGCCTACGCGCTATACCACGCGGGCGACACGCGCCGGGTGCAGGGAGTTGCCGAGGCCGTCGTGGCCCACGGTGTCGATGTCGCTTTCGTCCCGATCAACGGGCGTGACAACATGGACGGCGCCGATGCGGCACGACTGGCATACGAGTCCGGTGCAATCATCGCGATCCCCTGCCACCACGAGATGTTCCAGTGCAACACCGCGAGCACCGCCCGGTTTGTCGCCGAATGCGTCCGAATCGGCCAGGAGTACCGCCTTCCCCGCGTCGGCGAGCGCATCACGATCGACTACGGGTTCTGACCCGACGCGGGATCAGCGAGCGGTCCAGCCGTTGTCACAGACGACGGGCGTGCCGGTAAACGAACGGCCGCCCGGCCCGAGGAGGAAGGCCGCTACATCCGCCACCTCTCCCGGTTCCAGCAGACGCTTGACCGCCTGGGGTTCGAGCAGCACACCGTGTGCCTCCTCCTCGGAGATCCCCTGGCTTTCCACATGCTCAGACACCTGGCGCTGCACCAGAGGCGTCCGCACAAAGCCGGGACAGAGCGCGACAGCTCGAATGCCATCCGCAGCCCCCTCAAGTGCGAGCGACTTCACGAGTCCTATCGCACCATGCTTGGCAGCCACGTATCCCGCCTTGAACGGCGATGCGACCAGACCGTGAACCGAAGCGACGATCAGGATCCGGCCCTCGCCGCTTGCCCGAAGGTGCGGCCAGGCATAGCGGGCGAGGAGAAACGGGCTTGTCAGCAGCACGGCGACAAGCGCATCCCAGCGATCCTCGTCGAAATCCTCGAACGGAGACACATGCTGGAAGCCGGCGTTGGCGACGACGGCATCGATGCCTCCGAACGCCTCGACGGTCGCCTCGACAGCCGCCCTGTTCCCCTCCCGCGTCCCGAGATCAACTGCAAACTGCACGCCCGGGCCCGTCGGGTCGGGATCGAGATCGGCAGCAAGAACCCGCCAGCCGTCGGCGACAAGTCGTTGTGCGATGGCGCGACCGATACCACTGGCAGCCCCCGTGACGAGTGCGTTTCCGGGTGTCACGGGTCCCCGCAGACCTGGATCGCCTGACGGGTGCCGTACGCAGCGTTCGTCGGGGAAAGAACCGCAAGCACCCCGGCCATTGTCATCGGAGCCTCCGCTGAACGGTCTCGGCGACGCAGACGGGCTTCTCTTCACCCTCGCGCTCAACCGTTATGACAAGAACCACCTGCTCGCCCCCGGGAATGTCGTCCACGGATGCCACGGTCACACGCGCCCTGAGCCGTGAGCCTGCGGGAACCGGAGCCGGAAAGCGCACCCGGTTTGTCCCGTAGTTGATGCTCATCGAGGAGTCGGCCAGACCCGCCAGTGCCTCGGAGAGCAACGGCGCACAGAGCGCAAGCGTCAGATAGCCGTGGGCAATCGTCGTCCCGAACGGTCCCTCTGCGGCCCGCACCGGATCGACGTGAATCCACTGCCTATCGCCAGTTGCCTGCGCAAATGCGTCGATCCGTGCCTGCGACACCTCGAGCCAGCCGGTCGGCCCCAACTCGACCCCGATGAGATCACGAAACGAGCTCACGCAGCCTCCTCGGCGCCCTGACGCAGACGCGCAAGCGTGACGTCGCGCCCGAGGAGGGCAATGCTCTCGTACAGGCCCGGTGAGATTCGCGAGCCAGTAACGGCAACGCGAATCGGCAGGTAGACCGTCTTCGGCTTCGCTCCGAGCCGCTCGCAGAGTACCTTCAGCGCCAGTTCGACCGACGCGGTGTCCCATGGCTCGACCGCGGCGAGTTGGCTCGCCGCCTCGGTGAGAACCCCCGCATCGAGCAGGGTCAAGTCGGGATCGACGTCCTCGAACAGGAATCCGGCAAACCCGGCGAACTCGCCCAGGCGGCCAATCTTCTCCTGCACGGCCGGAGCAGCCTCGCGCACCCGGGCCTCGTCCCAGGTGCTGCCCTGCTCGCGGAGGAACGTCGCGAGCGTGTCGGCATAGGCTCCGGCATCGAGGCCGCGCAGGTAGAGCCCGTTCATCCAGTCGAGCTTCGCGTAGTCGAAGGTGGCAGGGCTCGAGCCCACCTTCTCGAGCGTGAATCGCTCGATCAGCTCGTCCCGCGACATGATCGTCGTCTCTCCGTCGGGCGCCCAGCCGAGCAGGGCGAGGAAGTTCATCAGGGCGGGCGCGATGTACCCGGCCTCGCGAAACTCGCCGACCGAGACCGCACCATGTCGCTTCGAAAGCTTCTTGCCGTCCTCGCCGAAGACGTTCGGCGCGTGCGCGTAGACGGGAAGGGGGGCGCCGAGCGCCTCGAGCACGACGATCTGCTTCGGGGTGTTCGACACGTGGTCATCACCGCGGATCACGTGTGTGATGCCGTCTACCCAGTCGTCCACGGGCGAGGCAAAGTTGTAGACAGGCCTCCCGTCGGAACGCAGGATGACCATGTCCTCCAGCTGATCGGCGGGAAACTCGATCCGTCCCTTGACCGCGTCGTCCCAGCCGACGACCCCCTCCTCCGGCATCCGGATCCTGATTGCCCCGTCATCCTCGTAGGCCCTTCCCTCCGCCACAAGGCGGGCCGCCTCCGTCCGACAGCGTTCGGCCCCATCGAGCTGAAACCGTGTCTCGCCGTCCCATTCGATCCCGAGCCAGCGGAGCGACCGTTCGATCTGCTCGACGGACTCGGCAACCTCACGACCGGTGTCGGTGTTCTCGATGCGCAGCAGGCACTCGCCGCTGTAGCGGCGCGCGAAGAGCCAGTTGAAGAGGAAGGTGCGCACGCCTCCGATGTGAAGGAAGCCGGTCGGGCTCGGTGCCATACGGACGCGAACGGTCATCAGGATCCCATTGTAGGCGCGATACCCGGAGCAGCCGTGAGAGCCGGTAGCGTAAGAGGATGCTGTTCGGTGCCCACGTCTCGTCCTCCGGTGGCATCTGGCAGGCGATCGACCGGGCGCAGGCTATGGGCTGCGACGCGGTACAGGTCTTCACCCAGAGCCCCCGGATGTGGCGGCCGACCAACCACACGCCGGAAGCTGTCGCACGCTTCCGGGAGCGCCGGGAAGAGGCCGGGATCAAGAGCGTCGTCTGCCATGCCCTCTATCTCGTCAACCTGGCGAATCCCGATCCCGTCATCCACGGGAAGTCCGTCGCTGCGATGCGCTCCTCGCTCGAGGCGGCCGCTGCGATCGGTGCGGAGGGCGTCATCTTCCACGTGGGCTCACATCTCGGCGCAGGATTCGAGGCCGGGCTCGAGCACGTCGTACCGGCGCTGCGGCAGCTACTCGAACTGACGACCGACGACCTCTGGCTGCTGATGGAGAACTCGGCCGGAGCAGGAGGCACGATCGGCCGCTCGACCGACGAACTCGCCCACATCCACGACGCGCTCGACCATCATCCTCGGCTCGGTATCTGCATCGACTCGTGCCACTGGTATGTCTCGGGCGTGGACGTAACCGACAGAACAGTCCTCGACGCTGCCGTGGCGGAGATCGACAGCCGTATCGGGCTCGATCGCCTCCGCTGCCTCCACGTCAACGACACGAAGGCTGCGCTCGGATCCAACCTCGACCGCCACGATTCGATCGGCGTGGGACTGATGGGCGCAGGGTTGAGAACGTTCCTCACGCACCCGGCCTTCCAGGAGCTACCCGCGATTCTCGAGACACCGGGCCCCGAAGGTCACGGGCCCGACGCGGACGAGGTTGCACGGTTGCGCGCGTTGCACGGTTCTTGACCTCGGGCAACCGGCTGAAGCCTGCCCGGGTGCCCCGCGGGCCGCGGTCGCCTCAGGCGGAGGGATCCACCAGCGCAAACACGCGGAAGCCCGGGCTCGCAAGCGGCAGCTCGAAGAACTCGGGGTTCCGGCACCCCACCTCGTCACCGCGCTGCTCGTAGCAGGAGGCAACCTCCGAGTGGCACATCGGCAGCGGCGCCCGACGCGCGACGACCGCACCGAAGCCCTCGCTTTCGCGCTCTGCCGCCCGGAGCAGGTCGAGGTCGATCTCGACATCGAACACCCGCTGCATACAGCCCATGTAGCTGTGCCCGAACGCCTCGTACGCGTAGACGAACGCGCAGGCTCGCTCGACGCACGCACCCGGATAGACGACCTTGTCGCAGTGCACCTCGCACCGGCGACATGCGACCTCATCCTGCGGTCGCAGTGGAAGATCGGTGGCCGTCGCCGGAGTAGGGCTTTTACTCATCCGCACGGGATAATGCAGGAGATTTTTGCTTCCCGCAAGGCTTGACAGCGGCGTCGTCTTCAGGGTGTCCTAGAGCCAACCCCTGAACAGCCTTCAGGTCGAGGACGACCACCAACTGCCTTGACCGGGAAGTCGTTCGACTATGGTAGGCCAACCTCGTGGTACGACGCATCCTCCTCGCCGGCCTGGCTCTCGGCCCCGCCGTCGTTGCCCTCCACCTCCTGACCGGCATCGGCGACACGCTGCTCTTCGTGCTGTCGGCGATTGCCCTGATCCCGCTCGCCTGGCTGATCGGAGAAGCAACCGAGCACGCGGCAGAGCACACGGGGCCCGGCATCGGCGGGTTCCTCAACGCCACCTTCGGGAACGCGCCAGAGCTGATCATCGCGCTGTTCGCCGTTCACGAAGGCCTGCAAGACGTTGTCCGTGGTTCGCTCGTGGGATCCGTCATCGGCAACCTGCTGCTCGTACTCGGATTCTCACTGCTCTTCGGGGGCGAAGGCCGGCTCGACCGGTGGTCGAGCTTCTCCTCCTTCGGCCTCGTTGCGCTCGCGATTGCCCTCTTCCTGATTCCCTCGATTCCCAACTGGAGCAGCAGTCCCGACTTCCATCGAGTCGAGCGTCTCTCCGTTGTCATCTCGGTCGTACTTCTCGTTGTCTACGTCGTTACCACCCTTTACTCGCTGCGGCGCCACCACGTGACGCACGTCTCGAGCGACGAGGAGGTGAAGGGCTGGTCGTTCAGGGCATCGCTTGCAGCCCTCGGCGTCGCCACGGTCGTGACGGCCTTCGTCGCCCAGATGCTCGTGGGGTCGCTCGAGGTGTTCGCCAACAGGGTCGGGCTCTCCGACTTCTTCGTCGCCGTCGTGATCGTGGCGATCGTGGGCAACGCGGCCGAGCACGGCGGAGCGGTCGTCGTCGCCTACCACGGCAAGCTCAAGCTCGCAGCCGAGATCGCCCTTTCATCCTCCGCTCAGGTGGCGGTATTCCTCATTCCGGCGGTGATGTTGCTGTCGCTCGCGTTTGGCCCACTCGACCTCGGCTTTCGCCAGGTCGAAGTTGGCGCTCTCGCTCTCTCACTCGGGATCGTGATGGTGGCGATCGGAGGCGGAGTCTCGTCTCGGCGCCGCGGCGCACTCCTGGTCGTGGCCTACATTGGCGTGGCCGTGATGTTCTTCGTCGCGGGAGACGGCTAGCCGAAGACCTTCGCGATCAAACCGATGCGGATACACGTCATCGGTCATCGCGGTGCGCTAGGCACCGGTATGGGGCGCCAGAACCGCGGAGACGATCTCGACGGCACGGCCGACAGCGGCGTCATCGAGGTCGAGGTGGGTCACAGCACGGATATGAGTGTGGCCGTAGGTCGGGGAAAGGGCGACACCCGCGTCCCGCAGAACGGTAAGCACATCGTCGCGCGAGAGATCGAGCCGAGAGGTGTCGATCTGGACGAAGTTCGTCTCCACACGATCCATCTCCACCGGAAGGCCCGCAGCGCTCCATCCATCTGCAAGCCGCCTTGCGCGCTCGTGATCCACGGCCAGGCGCTCGACATGGTTGTCGAGGGCGTAGAGCGCGGCTGCGGCGATGATCCCGGCCTGTCGCATGGCACCACCAAACAGAAACTTCTGGCGCCACGCGGCCGCAATCAGATCGACCGGGCCGGCGAGAATCGCACCCAGCGGACAGCCGAGCCCCTTTGAAAAGCAGAGGGTTACCGTGTCAACGCGGGAGCCGATCGCCGAGGCGGGAACACCGAGCGCGACCGCAGCGTTCATCAGCCTTGCACCGTCGAGGTGCACCCCGAGACCGCCCGCCCGCGCCGCCGCGACGACAGCGTCGAGATCCTCGAGCGGCCACACCCGCCCGCCCGCGATGTTGTGGGTGTTCTCGAGGACGAGCACTGCCGGCTGCTGATCGACGACGTCCTGTGCGCTGGCTGCCGCCTCGGCCACCCGGGCTGCCGTCGGCCGTCCTGCGTGCCCGGGTAAACCGACCGTGATCAGGCCCGCATGGACGGCGGCTCCGCCGAACTCGTAGACGAGAATGTGCGAGTGCTCGTGTGCAATGAGCAAGTCGCCGGGCCGACTATGGAGCTTCAGGGCGATCTGGTTTGCCATCGTCGCGGTCGGCAGGAACAACGCGCGCTCCTGGCCGAGCAGAATCGCTGCCCGCTCCTGCAACTCGGTGACCGTAGGGTCTTCACGCATCTGCTCGTCGCCGACGTCTGCTGCTGCGATCGCAGCACGCATGCCTGCGGTCGGACGGGTGACGGTGTCGGAGCGAAGATCGATCATGGCCGTCATTGTGCCTTCCCCGGTAAGTGCAGGCGATACCACGGCTACCCTCCGTCCATGGACATCGCACTCCTCGAAGCCCACATGAGCGAGCACGGCGAACCCGCCTACCGGGCCCGGCAGGTCTGGGAGTGGGCAGCGCGAGGAGTCATGGGATACGACGCGATGACGAACGTGCCCGCACCGCTGCGCGAGCGCCTCGCCGAGAGCCTCCCCTTCTCCACCCTTACCGTCACGAGTGAGCAGCAGGCCAGGGACGGCACTGTGAAGACGCTCTTCCTGACACACGACGGCCATCCGGTCGAGGCAGTCCTGATGCGCTATCGCGACGGCCGACGCTCGATCTGCGTCTCGTCCCAGTCCGGCTGCCCGCTGACCTGCACATTCTGTGCCACGGGAACGATGCAGTTCGGCCGCAACCTGACGACCTCCGAGATCCTCGACCAGGCACTGCATTTCCGCCGCCTCGAGGCAATCGACCATTGCGTCTTCATGGGCATGGGTGAGCCGTTTATGAACTTCGACAACGTGATCGCAGCGGCGCGACGGCTCTCCGACGCCGGCATCACGCCGCGACGAACGACGATCTCCACGGTCGGCTGGCTACCGGGCCTGACGCGGTTCATCGACGAGGTAGAGGAGCCCATGCGGCTCGCACTCTCGCTTCACGCCGCAAATCCGTCGCTTCGCTCCCAGCTGATGCCGGTCAACGACCGCTACCCGCTCGCCGACGTCCTCGCGGAACTGCACCGCTACTACGAGCTGCGACATCGCAAGGTCTACATCGAGTACGTGATGCTCGAGGGCGTCAACGACACACCGCGCCACGCAGCCGAGCTCGCCGCGATCCTCGACGAGAAGACCTTCAAGGTGAACCTGATTCCGTACAACCCGACCGGGATGTACGGCGGCTCGTCACGGGACGCGATCGCAGCGTTCAAGCACGTGCTGGATCGCGCGCGGATCCCGGCCACGGTACGCCTGACGCGCGGGAGAGACATCGCCGCCGCCTGCGGTCAGCTCGCCGCCGAGCCGCGCCCCGTTCACGCGTAGCCACCGGAGGCTCCGACCTGGAACGACGCGCACGTGCCCTCCCGCCGCGATCGCAACGGCGTCAATCGGGAACCGGAAGCGGCCGATCCCGGCCGCCCGAGCCTACGGATCGGTCTGCGGCGCGATCGCCTTCGGCTCGAGCGGGCTCGGCGTCGTCCGCAAGACCGTTGCCATCCACTTCGGCAGCCACCAGTTCCAGCGACCGAGCAGCTGCATCGACGACGGCACGAGGAGCAGCCTGATCAGCGTCGCGTCGATGATCACACCCGCAGCAAGGCCGATCCCGAACAGCTTGATGTCGAGCCCGGGCCCGGTCGAGAGAGCGAAGAACGCGAACATCAGCACACCCGCGCCGCTCGTCACGAGCTTGCCGGTGCGGGCGAGGCCGAGCGAGATTGCCTCGCTCGTATCGCCCGTCTCGTCGTACGACTCGCGGATGCGCGTGATCATGAAGACCTCGTAATCCATCGAGATCCCGTAGAGGAAGGCAAAGATCATCAGCGGAATCCACGAGATCACGGCGCCGGTTGCCTGCACGTTCCAGACCAGCTCGCTGCCGTGGCCCGTCTGGAAGATGAACACCACCACGCCGTAGGCGCAGCCGAGCGAGATCAGGTTCAGGATCACGGCCTTCAGCGGCAGCACGACGGAGCGGAAGGCGCGTGCGAGCAGGATGAACGTCAGCAAGATCACGAACAGAAGGACCCAGACGAAGTTCCCGTAGACCGCGTGCACGAAGTCGCGTTCCTCGGGTGCCGAGCCACCGAGCGTGACGGAGACTCCCGCGCCGGCTGCTGCCTCTGCGGCAGGGAGAACACGATCCTGCAGATTCGAGATCACCGTGCGGCTCTCCTTCGCGGAGCCGTCATAAGCGGAGAACGCCTCGAGCAGGGATGTGTCTCCGCGCTGCCAGCCGGCTCCGGGCGAGGTCATGACCGCGGAGATGCCCTCGGTCTCCGAGACAGCGTTCGCGATCGCAGCGATCCGGGCGGGATCCGAGGTGCCCTCTACGAGGATCGTGAACGGCTTGAACACACCCGCGGTGATCCCGGCAGCAGCGATCGCCTCGCGACCCGCAGCCGCTTCGGCCACTGCGGGCTGGCGCGCAACCTCGGCGTCGCTCGGGTTGATCTTCGAGGCAGGGATGAGCAGCAGCGTCACCGCAACCATCCCGGCCAGGAAGATGAAGAGCGGCCGACGCGCAACGATGGCCGCCCAGCGCCGCCAGAAGGCGCTCTCCGCGTCGTCAGGCGTGAGCAGCCGCTTCGGCATCACGCGCAGGCGGTTGATCTTCGGCCCGAGCAGGCGTAGCAGAGCAGGTGTCAGCGTGATCGAGGCAAGCACGCAGACGAGCGGAATCAAGAGCCCGCCGATCCCGATCGAGCGGATGAACGGGAGCGGGATGATCAGCATGCTGACGAGGCCGATCGCAACCGTTGTGCCCGAGACGATCACGGAGCGGCCCGCGTGCTGCATCGTCTCCACGATCGCGTCGTCGGCGGAGAGCCCTTTGGCCATCTCCTCACGGAAGCGGAAGATCATCAGTAACGAATAGTCGATCGAAATACCGAGCCCAACGAGCGCAACAAGGAATTGCACCACCACCGAGACGTTCGTCACGTACGTGAGCCCGAGCACGCAGAGGAACGTCGTCAGGATGGACGAGACCGCGACGAGCAGCGGCAGCAGCACCGCGGGCAGCGTCCCGAAGACAAAGAGCAGGATCACGAGGGCCCCGACGGCGCCAAGGAGCGTCTCGAAGAGAACACTCGGCCCACCGGTCTCACCCTGCGACTGGAAGATCGCATCGATACCGGTGACGTTCACCGTCACGCCCTTGGGCACCTTCGCCCTGATCGCCGCGCGGGTCTCCTTGATCGGCAGAATGGTCGAGAACGTCGATTCGCCGGCCGGGTAGATCTGGGCGATCATCGTCTTCCCGTCCCCCGAGATGAAGGCGTCGCTCTTCGTCGAGAAGGCCGAGCTCGTACGAGAGCCCCTGTTCACCGCCGCACCGGCTGCAATCGCCTCCTCGAGGCCCGCCTGACCCCGGATGGTGCCGTTGGCAACGCTGAACACGACCACCATCGGGTACTGCCGCCCTGTCCCGAACGTCTCGATCGTGCGCTGATTTGCCTCGTAGGCGCTGTAACCGGGTATAGAGAACTGCTCGAACCAGCGATCGGCGAGCTTGCCCGCCGCCATCGCGCCTGCGACGGTGAGGACGATCCAGATCCCGACCATGACCCAGCGGCCACGGATCGTCAGTCGTGCTAGCGCTTCCACCGCGTCAGTGTAATGACTAGGGGGGAGGCTACGCACCGAGAGGTACGCACCCGGCAGACGCGTGTCTGACGACCGGTTCCTTCACAGCCTTGACCTCGTCGAGCCACGAGACGATCGGTGCACGAGCCAACCGGCCGTCACTGTTCGGCGACGACCACCCGATAGGCCTCGACGTCGAGAAGGTCACCTATCTCGGTCGGGTTCGAAAGGCGAATCCGGACGAGCCAGCCGGCGCCGTACGGGTCGTCGTTGATCGACTCGGGCTCCTCCACCACCTTCTCGTTGACCTCGAGGATCTCGCCCGAAAGAGGGGCGATGACGTCGGAGACAGCTTTCACCGACTCGGCTTCTCCATAGGGTGCGCCTTTCACGGTCGTGCCTCCGACAGCAAGAGTCTCGACATAGACGACTTCCCCGAGCGCGTGCTGGGCCCACCACGTGATCCCGAGTACCGCCTCGTCACCCTCGATGCGTGCCCAGTCGTGCTCGGGGTGATACCTCAGATCCTCCGGATAGGACTCTGCGCCCGCCATCAATTCCTCTCTCCTTCGCGTAGGTCGGCCCGTTCCCGAGAGACGTTCCGGGCGACATCTCGGCTCCCGACGCAGCGGACTTCCAGCGCCGAGAACAACCTTCCGACTGCAGCCGATCGGCCCCGGGCAAGGCTGCACCTCATCCCGGGCCCGATCAGTCGTCGCGCAGGAAGCTGGGGATGTCGATCTCGGAGTCAGAGCCCTTCGACGTCTCGAACTGCCGCTCGGAGGCCGGCGGAGCCGTTGCCCCCGACGCTTCGACGCGCCGTCGGCGTGGTCTGCCGCCAAAGCCCGTCGCGATCACCGTGACCCTGACCTCGTCACCCATCGACTCGTCGATCACGGCGCCGAAGATCACGTTCGCATTCGGGTCGGCATGGCCGGTCACGACCTCGGCGGCCTCGTTGACCTCGAACAGTCCCAGGCTCGAGCTACTCGTAATGTTCAGCAGCACGCCGGTCGCCCCGTCGAGGGTCGTTTCGAGCAGCGGTGACGATACGGCGGCATTGGCCGCATCGGCTGCACGGTTCTCGCCCGATGCGGTGCCAATGCCCATCAACGCCGAGCCGGCGTCTCGCATGATCGTGCGAACGTCGGCGAAGTCGAGGTTCACGAGGCCGGGGACGGTGATCAGATCGGTGATGCCCTGCACACCCTGGCGCAGGATGTCATCTGCAATCCGGAATGCCTCGGTCACCGGTGTCTTCTTGTCTACCACCTGGAGCAGCCGATCGTTCTCGATCACGATCAGCGTGTCCACGCGCTCGCGCAGGGCCTGAATCCCGAGCTCGGCCTGGTCGGCGCGGCGACGGCCCTCGAAGCCGAACGGCCGCGTCACGACACCGACCGTGAGCGCCTCGAGCTCGCGACCGAGCTCGGCGACGACCGGCGCCGCACCCGTGCCCGTGCCGCCGCCCTCACCCGCCGTGACGAAGATCATGTCGGCGCCCTTGAGAGCCTCCTTCAACTCGTCACGCGTCTCCTGCGCGGCCGCAAGGCCGACTGCAGGGTCGGCGCCGGCACCGAGGCCACGCGTCGCCTTCGAGCCGATGTGAATCTTCACGTCGGCGTCCGTCATCAGAAGCGCCTGCGCGTCCGTGTTGACCGCGATGAACTCGACGCCGCTCAGACCCGACTCGACCATACGGTTGACTGCGTTCGTACCGCCGCCGCCGACACCGACGACCTTGATCACCGCGAGGTAGTTCCCACCTTGTGCACTCATGAATGTCTCACCTCAACCTGCCTGGACGTCAAGCTCTGATCGAGCTAGGGAGTATGTCTCTACTGACTTTCGGAGCCAGGGTACGTATTCCTTGTCGGCATTGTCAACACGAATCTCAAGTTCAGGTCGAGACTACACACTAAAGCTCTACTTGAGATTAACTGTTGCCGGCTACGGGCCGTTCCGGGACGGCGACGTCCAGATACGTCGTCTCCGACCCGAGAAACGGAATCACACGGGCTGCCACGGCGAGCTTGAGCGCCACGTCGAGCGGGTCTCCCAGGCGAAGCTCGAGGCCCGAGCGGAGACGAAGAACCAGACTCGTAGGCGTCGCCGTGACCGAGCTCACACGGCCCGGAAACCCGGAGCCCGGAAGCGGCGCGACGGCCGCCACGGCCGTGAGGAGATCGCCTTCGGCGTGCGACCCCACTTGCAACTGGACATCGCGTTTCACCCAGATGCGCGCGAGTGCCGGCCGGTCGCGGCGCTCGGCTGTCGCCATCACGCGGCCCGTCTCTGCTAGCAGGTAGGAGCCAGCGCCCTGCCGCACCACCGCGACCGCCCGCTCGGGTACGACGACGACCCGAAGCGTGTGTGGGAAGGCCCGGTCGAAGCGGACGCTTGCGACCGTCGGCAGTGCCTCCACGGACTGGCGCGAAGCGTCGAGGTCGAACTTGAGCAGGCTTGTTCTCTCGGTGGTGCGGAGTGAACGCCTCACCTGCGCGCTCACGCCTGCGGATGCGCCCGTGACCTCGATCGCCTTGACCGAGAAGACTGCCGTCTCACGGGCCCCGAACCACGCACTGCCCGCTGCGGCAAGGATCAGGAGCGCCATCGCGAGAGAGTGGCCCGTGGGGATGAGCCGCGTGACGGTGGAATGCCCGGCTGCACGACGACGAGGCGCTTTGGCTGCGGCACTCCGACCGGGAGCCCTCGGGCGTGATCCACGTTCGATGGGTCCAGCGCCGGCCACGTCTTCATTTTCGCCACGCGAGGGCGGGATCCTACGTTGTCGAGAGAGGACGATCTCGACCTCAGGATTGATGCCAGGTGATTCCGTTTTTTTCCCGTGACCCGCGGAATCTCCTGATAGCCTACGACTCGCTCGCACCAACTTCGTCTTCCGGGGGTCAACCAATGGAACGCACTTCTCATCAGCTACCGGGCGGTCGCCGCTTCGTATGCGCTACGACGGCAGCGCTCATGATGGTCGTTGTCGCGGCGTTCGCGGTACCGCAAGGCATTGCTCAGGTGGCTTCTGCCGCCACCGGTTGGGTGGAGCCGTTTGCAGGAACGCCGAAGTACGAGAAGTGGGCGCCCACCGAGGCGATGAGCGCAGCACAGGTCAATCAACCCCTCGGCACAGCGGCGGCGGAACGCATCGCTACCGCACTCGGACTCAACCGGGAGCACGCTTTCACGCCGGCGCAGTACAAGCTGTTCATCACCGGCAAGGGCATCGACGGCGATCCGGCTTCCTCGAAAACAATCGACCAGGGCGTTCGTATTCTCTCCAACACGATCGGTACCCCCCTCTACACCACCGTCAAAGGGAAGAAGACGCCGGTCGTGATCGGTAGCTACGGCCTGATGGTGACCCCGGACGGACTACTGCAGAGCCCCGCGAATGCCGCCTCACCAGCCAGGAAGGTCAACCTGCTCGTCCAGCCTGGCGGGTACATGGAGACATGGATGAAGGCCAACAAAGCAAGGGATTCGTGGGAGATGCTTTACGCGTCGGCCTACACCTCCGAGGCCGTCTACAGCATCAAGTCTCAGGATCAGTCGGGTGTCGCCCAGCTCGCCTCGAACAAAAAGTCCGGGCGGAAAATTCCCGTGGGCATGTCGATGGTACCTTCGCTCTGGCTTGTCAACTTCACGCTGATCTACACCCTGAACCCCGACCTCGTGGCGCACATGCCCGCGAAGTGGATGGGTGTTCCCGCCGACGTGGCGAAAGCGATCAAGGCGAGTAAAACCGGGCAGGTGCCCTACGGCCGCTACGCCTCGTCCTTCCTTCTCGACTGATCAAGCGGCCTGTTCGGCATCACGCCATCGGGCACTGTCCCTCCTAGCGGCATGTCCTGTGAGGGAATCCTTCATCGTGTTCTACGGGATGATTCTGCGTCCATCACGCGCAGGTGATATCACCGAGCAGCACGACCTCGTGCTCGAGGTTGACGCCGAAGGAGTCGAGCGCCCGCCTGCGCGCCTCCTCCATTAACGCAAGGCAGTCGGCGGTCGTTGCCTCTCCTGCGTTCTCGATGAAGTTGGCGTGAACCGGCGAGATGACTGCGCCGCCGTACCGGTAGCCCTTGAGGCCACAGAGCTCCAGCATGCGTCCGGCTCCGATCTCGCCGGATGGGTTCTTGAAGACGGAGCCGAACGTCCGCTTGGTCGTCGGCTGCGTTGCCTTACGGCGGGCGACAAGGCCTTGAACCTCCGAGCGAATCGCACCCCGGTCACGCTCCGCGAGCTGATACTCGACTCCGGCGACGACATGACCGTGCTGCAGGTTCGAGTGCCGGTACGAGAGCCCGAGCTCGGCGGGCGTCAGCCAGCCGGTTCCCGTTGCCGTCGCCACGAGTGCGCGCACGAGGATCGTGCTCCAGTCGCTCCCGTAGGCGCCGGCGTTCATCCACACGCCACCCCCTGCCGTGCCGGGGATGGCACATGCGAACTCGAGCCCGCCGAGGCAGGCATCTCTCGCGCGATGGAGACAGACCGCATTCGTCGCACCACCCCCGGCGACGAGGATCGAGCCCTCCGCCCGGGCCACTGCGAGCGCACCGGTCAGACGGAGCACGAGCCGATCGACGCCCGCATCCGCAGCAAGCAGGTTGGAGCCGAGGCCAACGGTCACAACCTCGAGCCCCCGCTCGGCGGCCCCTGCGAGCGCCCGTTCGAGCTCGGCAAGCGTGCCAGCCTCGGCGTACGCTCGCGCCGAACCGCCGGTACCTATCGTCGTGAGTCGCGAGAGCGCGACGTCCTGACGGAACGGAGAGACCCCGGACGTCATCCGGGAAGCCCGTCGGCGATCGCGCGCGCCATCTTCCACGGCTCCCCGACCCCGAACGTGATCACGAGATCGCCGGGGCGCACCCACGCAAGGGCGAGAGCTACGGCATCGGCAGGCGAAGGCGCCCACCCGGCCCGCACGCACGGAGGGAGGGAGTCCACGACCAGCTTGCCCGTGACGCCCTCCCGCGGGGTGTCACGCGCTCCGATGATGTCCGTCACGATCGCCACGTCGGCGAGTCCGAGCGCTGCACCGAGCTCGACGTGCAGCTGCCGCGTGCGCTCGACGACATGTGGTTGATACACCGCGATCACCCGACCGGCCGTCAGCGATCGCGCCGTCTGCAACGTCACCTCGAGCTCGGTCGGATTATGGCCGTAGTCGTCATAGACCACCACCCCGCCGTGTGCCCGGACGAGCTCGAATCTCCTTCCCACACCGGTGAAGCGAACGATCGCCGCCTCGGCCTCCACTCGCGGCACTCCCGCAAGCTCGAGCGCCGCGAGTGCTGCAGCGGCATTCTGGCGGTTGTGGTCGCCCGGCACCGAGAGCACAAGCTCCACGGGCGGTAGCTCCCAGCTACGTACAACGTGCGGGATGCCCTCGAGCCAGTGGTCGAAGAACGCGGTCAGCTCGGCCTCGGAGGCGTAGGCCGCGTGATGGTCGAGCTCGATGTTGGTGACGACGGCGATCTGCGGCGTGAGAGATCCGATCGACCGGTCGGACTCGTCGCCTTCGACAACGAGCCAGCCAGAGCCCATGCCGGCGTTCCCGCCGAGCTGCGGCACGATCCCACCGATGATCCAGGCCGGATCGCGTCCGGTCTCGCGCAGCACGTAGGCGATCATCGCCGCCGTCGTCGTCTTGCCATGGGCACCGCCCACGACGATCGCCGGTGCAACGGCGACGAGCTCTGCCAGAAACGCTCCACGAGAGGTTCCCTCCGCCCGTCGGGTGTGCGCCGTCGAGACGACGACCTCCCATCCCTCCGGCGGGCTCGGCTCATCGCCCAGATCGACCTCGATCCCCTCGAGGGAAGCCATGAAGATCGTGTCCCCCACATCCCAGCCCCGCACCTCGGCTCCACGGGCGCGAGCCATGTTCGCGTAGGCCGACATCCCCGAGCCGCCGATACCGACGAAGTAGAGGCGCCGCCCCGAAAGGCCCTCGCGCCCCGGTTGCGCAGTGTGCGCGTCAGCGGGCGGCAAGGGCGATCAACCCCTCTGCAATCCTGTCGGCTGCGTCGATTCGCGCCATCGAGAGCATCGCCGCACGCATCGCCGCGAGTCGCTCCGGATCGGCCAGGAGTGCCACGACGAGTGCGGGCACGGTGTCGAGCGCGTCCTCGGGCACGAGAACCGCGCCTCCACCCCGCTCGAAATACCTCGCGTTGAGTGTCTGATGGTCGGCGGTCGCATGGGGATACGGGACGAGGATCGACGGGGTGCCCGCGGCAGCAAGCTCCCAGACGGTTCCTCCTGCGCGCGAGACCGCGACGTCGGCTGCTGCAAGAACGTCCCCGAACAGCTCGGTTTGAGGCATGAGGAGATAGTCGGGACGGTGCACACGGGTCTGCAGCGCCGGGAAGTCACGCTCGCCCGACACGTGCACGACCGAAGGGCCCGCGTCGGCCCACGCACCGACGGCCATCTCATTCAGGGACGTCGCTCCGGCGAGCGCACCGAACACGGCCACCACCGGCACATCCTGGCCAAGGCCCAGTCGCTCTCGCGCACCCTCCCGACCGGCACCGAGGTGCGCGGCGGGCACGGGTCGCCCCACCACAGCCACCTTCCTGCCACTGCGACCCGGGATCTCGTAGGCGAGAAAGAGCATGGATGCAAACGGGGCTGCGAGCCTGTTGGCGAGCCCCACGTGCGCGTCGGCCTCGGTGAGGGCCGCCGGAATCCCACAGAGCCGGGCGGCGAGCACCATCGGGCCCGCCACATAACCGCCGCCACCGAGAACGACGTCGGGCCGCCGCCGCCGCAGGATCGCCCTGCAGGCAAACGGCGCCTTCCCTGCCCGCCAGAGCGCACGGAGGAGCGCCACGGACGGCTTCCGAGGGAAGCCGCTAATCGCAAACGCGTCGAACTCGAAGCCTGCCTCAGGAACCAGCCGCGACTCGACGCGGTCGGGGCTGCCGGCGAACGTCACGCTCGCTCCGCGCGCGCGCAGAGCCTCCCCCACTGCGAGCGCGGGCCGGATGTGACCTGCGGTTCCTCCCGCTGCGATCACGACTACGAGCTTCGACGACTCGTTCATTCACAGCGATGTTAAGGAGAACTCCGACCGAAGCGAGCAGCACGACCAATGAGGAGCCCCCATAGGAGACGAATGGGAGTGGAATTCCGGTCAGCGGAGCGATCCCGAGGACGGCGCAGAGGTTGATTGCCGCCTGCCCGCAGACGAGCGTCGTGAGCCCCGCAGCGAGCCTCTTGCCGAACGGGTCATGACAGTGGAGCGCGATACGGAACCCCGCCCAGGCGAACACCCCGAAAGCGCCCACCACCAGGGTCGAGCCGATCAGCCCGAGTTCCTCCCCGACGATGGCGAAGATCATGTCCGTGTGTGCCTCGGGGAGATAGAAGACCTTGGAGACACCGTGCCCGAGTCCCTCACCCATGATCCCCCCCGATCCCATCCCGATGATTGCCTGCACCGTCTGGAAGCCGGCGCCCTGGGGATCCTGCCAGGGGTCAAGGAAGCTGAGAAAGCGGGCTCGACGATAGGGCTCGACGTAGATTGCCGCAGCTCCGAGAACGAGCGAGATCGACGCGGCGAGACCGAGCAGCCGGAGTGGCACCTCGGAGACGAGCAGGATGCCGGCCACCATGACGCCGAGCGAGATCGTCGTCCCGAGATCGGGCTGGAGCATGATCAGGGCTGCGAAGAGACCGACGACGAGGCCGAGCGGCTTCAGCAGCTCGCCCATCGTCCGTGGCGTCGGCCGTCGCGTCAGGAGAGCGCATGCCCATACGCATACGGCAAGCTTCGCGAGCTCGGACGGCTGCACGCTGATCGGCCCGATCACAAACCAGCGCTGCGCACCGTTGATCGGAGGTCCGACGACGAGCACGGCGACGCACAGGCCAAGTGCCCCCATGAGCAGGATCGGTGCGAGTACCCGGAGGCGGTGATAGTCGAATCGGGAGGCGAGAGCAAGGAGCACGAGGCCACCGACGGCGTACGCGCCCTGCTTGGCGAGAAACGTCATCGGGTCGCCGGAGCCGAGAGCTGCAGACGCCGAAGTGGCACTGAACACCATCACGAGCCCGAAGGCGACGAGCCCGAGCGTAACGAGAACCAGGAGGCGCTGTTCGAGATGTCCCAAGGGCTGCGACTTCACCTCTAGAGTTTCTGCACCAGCTTCCCGAACTCCTGCCCACGCTGTTCGTACCTCTCGAACTGGTCAAAGCTTGCACAGGCCGGTGAGAGGAGGACGACATCGCCTTCCCGGGCCTCGTGGGAAGCCGCTGCGACCGCTGCCGCGAGGTCGCCACAGCGGTCGAACGGCACGCCGGCGCTCTCGAGAGCAGCCGCGATCGCCTCCGTTGCCTCACCGATCACGTAGGCCCGGTCGCCCGGCGCGAATGCCTCGGCGAGCGGCGCGTAGGGCTCCGCCTTGCCTCGCCCGCCGAGAATCACGAGCTTCCGCGCCCCGGGGAAGGAGGCGAGGGCGCGTAGTGCCGCAGCGACGTTCGTCGCCTTGGAGTCGTTCACGTAGCGCACACCCGCGACCGTTGCGACCTCCTCGATGCGGTGCTCGACCCCGGGAAAGCTCCGCAGGGCCTCTGCTATCGCATCATCGGGTATCCCGGCAGCACGAGCGGCTGCGACAGCCGCAGCGGCGTTCTCACGGTTGTGCGCGCCGGGAATCAGGGGCTCGGCCGGAAGCGGGTCTCCCCCGTCGAACTCGATCCGGCTCGCAGCACCCGGCAGCGTGCTCGATCCGCGAGGGACGATCGCGATGTCGTCGGCATCCTGGTTCTCGAAGATCCGCAACTTGGCCCGGCTGTACGCCTCGAAGCTGCCGTGTCGGTCGAGATGGTCGGACTCGAGGTTGAGCAGGATTGCGATCCGGGGCTGCAGCGTGTCGATGTCCTCGAGTTGGAAGGACGACAGCTCGCAGACGATCCACGCATCGGCAGCGCTGGTGCCAACAAGGCTCGTCAGCGGCCGCCCGATGTTTCCTGCCACCTCGGCCCGCATCCCGGCGGCCGCGAACATCGCACCGAGAAGGGCGGTCGTCGTCGTCTTCCCGTTCGTGCCGGTGACGCCGAGAATCGGGTTCGGGAGTAGCCGCGCACCGAACTCGATCTCCGAGATGATCGGAATCCCACGCGCTCTCGCTGCGACCGTGGGAGCCGCTTCCGCCGGTACGCCGGGGCTCTTGACAACGAGGCCGACGCCATCCAAAAGCCCGTCTTCCCACTTCCCGAGGCTGATCGCGGCATCGACTCCCGCGACGTCGAGGCCGGAGTCGGCATCGTAGGCAGCCACCTCGACGCCGTCAGCGTGCAGCACCGCGACTACCGCGCGACCCGAGCGCGCGAGACCGACGACGAGTACGCGGTCGTAGGCTTCAAGCATCAGACAAGCGTAGGGGATGGGCGGCCGTCTGTCGGTACCAGGCGGACGCCCGGCAGGTCATGCACGCTGCGCAGCAACGATGCCGCCGACGATCAACACACCGCCAAACGCGATCGGCATCGTGACATGATCACCGAGCACGAGCACGAGCACCGCGAGAATCATCACGCCGTGCAAGGCCGAAGTCCGCTGCTGGCCGATCGTCTAGACGACGGGGAACACGACGAAACCGACCACCGCTGAGAGAAGCAGTAGCTTCCGAGAAACGCGGCCGGCCGGGATCGGGTTTTGTCTGCGTGCCAGCAGAGGGGCCGCGACAGCTCCGGCGATCACGGTGCGCAGGCAGGCGACCTCGAGCGGCCCCAGATCCTCGAGAGCGAGCCTCGTCACGATCGGCGTCGCTCCCCAGAACACCATCACAGCGAGCGCAGCGCCCACCGGTACGACCGCGTCCCTCCCGGTGGAGTGTTTTCGCACTACAGCCTGAAGCGAAGGTAGTAGCGGTAGTAGAGGACGAAGCCGATCGTGCAGAAAATCGCGCCGACGATCCAGAACCGCACCATGATCTTCGTCTCCGACCACGCCTTCATCTCGAAATGGTGGTGGATAGGCGCCATCAGGAAGACGCGTTTCCCCGTGCGCTTGAAGCTCGCGACCTGGATAATCACCGACAGCGTTTCGATCAGGTAGACCCCTCCGATGAAGACGAGCAGCACCTCCGTCTGCGTCATCACCGCAAGTCCGGCGATCGCGCCACCAAGAGCCATCGAACCCGTGTCACCCATGAATACCTCCGCCGGAAAGGCGTTGAACCAGAGAAACCCGACCACGCCACCGATCAGCGCGGCGGCAAAGATCGCGATATCGAGAAAGTTGTCGCTGCGCTCACCGACCGGCCCGGAGCGAAGCCACGAGATGGCCGCGATCGCCAGGAAGGTAAGCAGCGAGATGGCGCAGGTTCCTGCTGCAAGGCCATCGAGGCCGTCGGTGAGGTTGACGCCGTTCGACGTGCCGGCAATGACGAAAAAGAGGAACGGAAAGTAGAGCCAGTGGAGGTCAACGTTCACGTCGATGAGGGGGAAGTAGATCTCGGTGTCGAGGTAGCCGACCCGCGTCACGACCCAGCCGACGCCGATCGTGATGAGGATGAGCCCAAGCATCTTCCAGCGGCCCGACAGGCCCAGAGAGCGGCGCTTGCGCACCTTGAGGTAGTCGTCTGCAAATCCGATCGCTGCACATCCGAGAGTTATCGCGAGCAGCGTCAGCCCGGGCCAGGTGAACGCGGAGAGCAGGAGGAACGGCACGCTTGCGGTTGCAAGGATCAGGAGACCACCCATCGTCGGAGTGCCCTGCTTGACGATGTGCCTCGCAGGCCCTTCCTCGCGGATCTGCTGACCGACCCCGGTACGCCGCAGCCAGTCGATAAAGAGGGGGCCGATCGCGATGGCGCCCACCATCGCGACGAGGCCGGCGATCAAGACTCTCACCATGCTCTAGCCTGTTTCTCGATCGAGGACGGGATGCCTTCGAGTCCGACGGCACGCGACGCCTTGACGAGGATGACGTCACCCGGCCGCAGAAAGTCCGCGATGTCGTCGAAGCATGCCGCGTTGGCGATCCACTCCCGGTCGGGCGCCTCCGTATCACGGATGTAGGGACGTGCTCCTTCGCCGATCGCGACAACGACCTCGATCCCGACTTCGTCGAGCAGCAGGCCGACGTCATGGTGATAGTGCGGGGCAGCCTCGCCGAGCTCCGCCATCTCGCCAAGGATGACGACACGCCGCCGGTTGCCTGCTCGCTCGACCAGGTCGAGGATTGCGGCCCGCACCGAGACCGGGTTCGCGTTATAGGCGTCGTTGACGATCAGGCCTCCACCCGCGAGCTGCATCTCCTCGCCGCGCCAGCGCGACAACCTGATCCCGTCCGCGCCCTCCTGCGCCCGGTCGAGCGAGAGCCCGAGTGCGTCGTAGGCTCCGAGCGCGGCAAGCGTGTTCTCGGCCATGTGACGTGACCGAAACGGAAGCGTCAGCGTCAGTACACGGTCTCCCAGAGCAAACCGCCACGCGTCTCCCACCGCTTCGACCTGCGTGCGGTCGAAACGGCGGATCTCGATATCGGTACGGCCGAGGTGGGGCTCGAGCACCGGGCAGTCGGCCGGAACGACGGCGATCCCGCCCGGGGGCAGAGCGGCTATCGCCTCCGCGTTCGCCTCGGCCACTCGCTCCACGGTGCCGACGAGCTCGAGATGCTCGGGGCCGATCGACGTGACGATGACAATGTCCGGGCGAGCTATCTCACAGAGGGCAGAGACCTGGCCGAGGCCCCGCATTCCCATCTCGGTCACGAGCACCCTCGTCTCCGGTTCAAGCCTGCAGACGGTGAGCGGCAGTCCGATCTCGTTGTTCTGGCTCGCCTCTGCCCAGACCGTCGGAGTCTGTGCCTCGCAGAGTGCCCCGAGGATGTCCTTCGTCGAAGTCTTTCCCGCCGAGCCGACGACGGCAACGACGCGTGCTCCGCTCTTTGATCTCACAAGGGAGGCAAGCGCGGCGAGCGCAGCCTCCTGGTTGTCGGGCACGAGAGTTGCGGCACCGCGCGAGGCTGCATCGGCGACGTGCGCGACGCCCGTGTTGAGAGCGACAAACAGATCGCCCGGCCCGACGATGCGGGAATCCGCCTTGATCCCGACGATCCGAGTGCCCGCCGCCGAGCCAGCGGGCTCGAGCTGTCCGAGACCGAGCGCCTCGATCTCCTCCCAGTCCACGGGGATCATGCGGAGAACCCCGCGGCCCGCAGCGCCTCACGCGCCACGACACGGTCGTCGAACGGCTCGATGACACCCGCCGTCTCCTGGCCCTGTTCGTGGCCCTTTCCTGCGATCACGACGACATCGCCGACACCGGCGAGGGACACGGCGCGCCGGATGGCGCTCTTCCGGTCGGGGTCGATCTCGACGCTCATCCCTGCACCCTGGAGGATGTCCTGGATGATCGCTAGAGGCTCCTCGCTTCGCGGGTTGTCCGAGGTGACGATCACGTGGTCGGCCCGCTGGACGGCGACGGCACCCATCACGGGGCGCTTGCCGCGATCGCGGTCTCCTCCGGCTCCGAAGACGCAGACGAGCCGTCCGTCTCCCAGCTCCCGGGCGGCCTGAAGGACGATGTCCAGCGAGCCCGGTGTGTGTGCGTAGTCCACGATGAGCGCGAACGGCTGGCCCTCGTCCACTGCCTCGAATCGGCCCGGTATCGCGGTCATCGCTCGCACACCCTCCGCAATGCCGTCGTCTTCGATGTCGAGCAGGAGGCCCGCGGCGATTGCACCAAGTACGTTCTCGACGTTGAAACGGCCACACAGCGGCGTCTCGATCTCGATTCCCGCAGCGGTGAAGCGGCTGCCGTGCAGCCCCATCTCGAGACCCTCCGGACGCACCTCCGCCGCATCCGCGAGTCCGAACGTGATGATCGGCGCCAGCGCCGTCTCGGCAAGTTCGAGCGCCAGCCTGCGGCCGTACGCGTCACCCACGTTCACGGCAGCCGGTGGCGCGTGGGCTCCGGCAAAGAGCCGCCGTTTCGCCTGGTAGTACTCCTCCATCGTCCCGTGCAGGTCGAGGTGATCCTGCGAGAGGTTCGTGAAGACGAGCACGTCGAAGCGCACCCGGTCGAGGCGACGCAACAGGGAGCCATGTGACGAGGCCTCGACGGCAACGCTCTCGTCCCCCGCGTCAACCATCTCCCGGAACAGGCGCTGCAGGTCGATTGCCTCCGGGGTCGTATGCAGGGCTGGACGGACGACTCCGCCGACGACCCACTCGACGGTGCCCACGAGGCCGGGCGAGCGACCGGCGGCCTCGAGCACCGACCGCAGAAGAAACGTCGTCGTCGTCTTCCCGTTCGTGCCGGTGACGCCCGCGACCTCGAGAGAACGGCTCGGCTCGTCGAAGAAGCGATCGGCGGCGGCGGCCATCGCCGCGCGCACATCCTCGACGAGAACCTGTGGCACCTCGAGGTCGAGTGGCCGTTCGACGACGAGCGCGGCGGCTCCCGCCGTGACGGCCCCGGCGGCGAAGTCGTGGCCGTCGGCACGTTGGCCCGGAACGCAGAAGAACAGCGTTCCGTCGGTGACGCTTCGAACGTCGTAGGCGAGATCGGTGATCTCGACTCCCTCGGTTCCGGCCGCATCGCGTGGTGCAAGCGCCCGGATCAGCGCATCAAGATCCACGGAAGCAAAGGCTAGCCGAGGCTCGGGACGGGAGGGGCAGTGATACCGAGCCGGCGCCACCGCCGCGCATAGCGGATTACCCCTTACCCACTACCGGGTTGAGGGAGCCCCCGCAGCCACGAGCGATGTCCTCGTCTCGGGCGCATCCGGCTGCACTTCGGTGTACTGGAGAGCGAACCGGGCGATGTCACGGAATGCCGGAGCCGCGACCACGCCCCCGTAGATGTTTCCACGCGGCTCGTCCACCATGACGAGGATGGCGAAGCGAGGCTTCTTCGCCGGCACGAGACCGACGAACGAGGCGACGTACTTCCGGACGTAGCGTCCGTTCTCGGCCTTCTGTGCCGTGCCTGTCTTGCCCGCCACGGTGTAGCCGGGAATCGCCGCCTCCGTTCCCGTGCCCTCGAGCACCACGTCACGGAACATCGCCATCATCCGGTCGGCGGTGTGGCGGGAGACCACGCGTTTTCCCGTGGGGCCGTGCACCCGCGTATTCCCGATCTTCTCGATCAGTCGCGGTGTGCGCCGGATGCCGCCGTTGCCGATCGTCGCGTAAGCAGAGACCATCTGCAGGGGTGTCACAGCGATCCCCTGCCCGATCGGCACCGTGCCGATCGTCGAGCCAGACCAGTCGGCAAGCGGCAGGACGAGGCCCGAACTCTCACCCGGGTAGTCGATGCCTGTCGGCTTCCCGAATCCGAACCGGTCGATCCACGAGGAGAGCTCACCGGAGCCCAGCTTCTCGGCGACCGTGATCGTGCCGATGTTCGACGAGTGGGCCAGGATCTGTGTGACGCTCATCACCTCGGTACCACGCGTGTGCGCCTCGTGGATGACCCGGTCTGCAACCTGGATCGTGGGAGCCAGCGTGAAGGTCGTCGTCGGCGAGACGATGTTGTCCTCGAGCGCTCCGGCGATCGCCACGATCTTGAACGTCGAGCCCGGCTCGTAGGCATCGGTGACTGCACGGTTTCGACGCGCATCGGGGGACGCGGTCGAGAAGTGATTCGCATCGAATGTCGGGTAGTTGGCCATTGCCAGGATCGCTCCGGTGCGGGGGTCCATGACGATCGCCGCGGCCCCACGGGCTCCGAACTGTCTCACGTACCGCTCGATGACCTGCTCCGCGTTGGCCTGGATCTGATGGTCGATCGTCAACGTCACGTTGCGCCCCGGCTGTTCGGCCTTCGAGGTCACGACGTCGATTGCGCGACCGAACGGATCCTTGACAATCGTCTCGAATCCGGCCTTCCCCGCAAGTGTCTTGTCCAGTGACCGCTCGAGCCCATCGAGGCCGTGGTTGTCTGTTCCCGCGAAGCCGAGGACGTGCGAGGCCACGTTTCCCTGGGGGTAGGTACGAAGCTCCTCCGGATAGAACCCGACTCCGGGAATCTCGCGCTTCCTGAGGGCGTCGGCGCTCGCCGGACTGGCCTTACGAGCGACGTAGATGAACCCTTTTGACCGGTCTTTGAGGACAGGGTAGAGGGTATCGGGATCCAGTCCGAGGGCTTTGCCCACGACGATTGCAGCCCTCTGTGCGTCGGTGATGTTGCGTGGATTCGCATACACCGTGGTCGCCTGCTCACCGATTGCGAGCGGCTCGCCCGTGCGGTCGTAGATCGTGCCGCGCCCGGCGGGCACCTCGATCGTCTCACGGTGCTGGGTGGTCGCCATCTTCGAGAACCGGTCGTGCTGGACGGCCTGCAGGTAGGCCGCGCGACCGATGACGACAACGAACACGGCCCCGAAAAGAATCAGCAGCAGGCGAATCCGCTGATTCGCGCGCCGCTCCTTCACTTGGGCCCGAGCCGGATATAGGTGGTCGTCAGGCTGTCGGCCTCCTGGAGGCCCAGTCGCGCCTTGGCCGCGTCCTCGATCCGGAGCTGGGATGACGCACTGGAGAGCCGCGAGCGCAGCAGCGCGTTGTCGGCACGGAGTTGCGCGCGTTCCCGACTCAGGCCGTTGAACTCCATGTTGAGCTGGAGGACGACGACGTTGACGGCCACGATGCCGGCGAGAAACACGCCGATGAGCACGATCCAGACGACCCCTCCCATAAAGGGTGCGCGCGCTCGGACGCTCTTTGTCGATGTGCGCCGCGCCTTCCCGACAGCGGGTGCCTGCGCAATGGTTGACATCTAGCTCTCTGTCCTGACCGCGACGCGCAGGCGCGACGAAGCAGCACGGGGATTCCGGTCGATCTCGTCCACCGAGGGCCTCACCGGGCGTCGCGTGACGAGATGGAGCTCCGGCTCCCTGTTACAGGCGCAGATCGGAAAGTCGGGAGGGCACGTGCAACCCTTCGCCCCCGCAACCATGAACTGCTTGACGATCCTGTCCTCGAGCGAGTGGAAGCTGATCACGGCAAGTCGGCCGCCGGGTCGCAGCATCGCGACGGCGGCCGGGAGCGCTGCCTCGAGCTGGCCGAGCTCGTCGTTGACGGCGATCCGGAGCGCCTGGAAGACGCGCTTGGCCGGATGCCCCTCTCCGAAGCGGGCCGGTGTCGGGATCGCCATCTTGATCACATCCACGAGATCGAGCGTCCTGAAGAACGCCTGCTCGGTGCGGCGGCGGACGATCGCGCGCGCGATCGGCCCGGCGTAGCGCTCCTCCCCGAACCGGCGGAAGATTGTCGCGAGCTCCTTCCCGTCCCAGGTGTTGACGATCGTCGCAGCCGTGATCTCGCTGGAGGGATCCATGCGCATGTCGAGCGGCGCGTCGGTGGCATACGAGAAGCCGCGCTCGGGGCGGTCGATCTGCATCGACGAGACGCCGATGTCGAGCAGGATCACGTCGGCCTTGACGTCGTTCATCGAGAGCTGGCCGAGAACGAGCGCAAAGTCACCGCGCAGGAAGCGGACATCCACTCCGGCCTGCGCCTTGAAGCGGTCGAAGTGCGCCCTCGCGCCCGGGTCGCGGTCGATCGCTACAAGCTTGCCGCTCCCGTGAAGATCCCGTGCAAGCAGGCGCGCGTGACCGCCCGCGCCAAAGGTGGCATCGACGACCGTCTCGCCCGGCTGCACGGCGAGAAGGTCGCGCACCTCGTCCGCGAGGACGGGGGTGTGATCAGACGTGCTGTGCGGCAAGACGTTGGGCAACATTGTCGGCACTCCCTTCGATTCCTTCCAGGCGCTCCACCCAGGTGGCGCGATCCCAGATTTCCAGGTGGTCGTTGCTTCCGATTACCGTGACGTCCTTCGTGAGACTTCCGTAACGGAGGAGGTGGGTCGGCAGAAGCACGCGCCCCTGCTTGTCGGGGGTGTCCTCGGCGGCACCACCGAAAAAGAGCCGCTGCAGCGTCCGGGTCTCCGGGGCGAGCGGGTCGAGTTGGCCGATACGCCCTGCGATCGTCGTCTGCCAGGCGTCCTTTGGATAGACGTCAACGCTGCGGTCGAGCCCCTTGGAGAGCACGACACCGTTGGCCAGGGCGTCGCGAAAGCGAGCCGGCAGGGTGAGGCGGCTCTTCTCGTCGATCGAATGGTCGTACTGGCCCATGAACATGCGTCACGCTCCGAGGTTGCTTCCACCTTTCCCCACACTACACCACTTTCCCCCACAATACAACCCCTGACTACCACATCTCTGCAGGCGTCCGATTTCCGGTGCCTACCGGCGTCGGCAGAGGGGACGCAATGCGTGACGATCAGCACCCGCCTCGTCGGGCTCCGTGGCCTCGGATGACAGATCGACGCCAAAGCGGCCGAACGGCAAGCGAGCGACCCTGCCCTGCTGGGCCCGGATGCGTTGCACCGGGCCGAGAACCCTGTTCTCTAGCGGGGCAGACGCACTCCGAGCTTCTCGAGTCGCGGCAGGACTTCCTGGGCGAAATACTCGAGCTCGCCCGTGTAGTCCACGAAGCTCAGCGACATGCCGCCGAAGCCCGCGTCCCGGAAACGCTTGATCTCGGCTGCAACGTCGTCGGGCGAGCCGATCAGCGGGCACGTTCCGTGGCCTCCGGCGAAGCGGCCGCGGAACAGGGAGAGCATCTCCTCGGTGAACGACATCGCGTAGAGACCCTGAAGTCGCATCAGGTTGTCCACGGCGTCCCAGTCGGCATTCTCCTCGGCGTACCAGCGGTGGAACTCCTCCGCTTCCGCCTTCGTCTCGCGACAGACGCAGTAGGCCGGAGTGAACACACCGACCTCGCGCCCGTAGGTCTTGCGCGCATTTGCCGTGACGGTCTCGACGACGCCCGCGCCGTCCTCGGGGCCCCCGACCGCGGTAAAGACGACATTCGAGTTACGTGCAGCGAAGTCACGACCCTGCGGCGAAGAACCGGCATTGAGAATCGGCAAGGGGCCGTCAAAGGGCTTTGGCGCCGATTCCGCACCCTTCAACTGCCAGAAGCGACCCTCGATGTCGTAACGGCCCGGCTCCCTCCACAGGCGCTCGACGATCTCCCACCACTCCTGCGCATAGGCATAGCGGTCGTCGTGATCGAGGGGCAGATCGATGCCCATTGCATCGTACTCGGGCTTGTTCCACCCGGCCACGATGTTCAACCCCGCACGCCCCTTGCCGATCTGATCGACGGTGGCCATCGCCTTCGCCGCGACAAGCGGATGATTGAAGGCCGTGTGGATCGTCGCGAAGACGAAGATCCGCTCCGTCTCGGCAAGCAGTCCCGCTGCGAGTGCCACCGGGTCGAGAACGCCCTCGTGGAAGTTCGTATCACCGCCGTAGCCAATCCACCGGGCGATAGGGAGGATGAAGTCGAGTCCGACCTCGTCGGCGAGCTTCCCGAGCCGGAGATTGTCGTCCCAGGTCGCCTGCCAACGATCCTCGATCTTCGTCACAGCCAGCCCGGACGAGCAGTTGGCCGAGAAGAGGCCGAGCTTGAGGTCGGTACCGTCAAGCAGATTCTTTACCACGGGATCTCCTTCTGTCAGTCGGTCGGTAGGCCACGCATGCGGCCCGCGTGCATGACGAGGGGCGGCCGGTCTGTGACAGCCGCGGCAACGGCCCGGCCGACGAGGATGACATGGTCACCGCCATCGTGCTGTGCGTGCATCGTGCACTCGATCGTACAGGCAGCGCCCTCGAGGAGCGGCGACCCGAGGAGTCCACGCGAGACGGCGAGACCGGCGAACTTCTCGTCACCCTTGCGGGCGAAGTGCCAGGCGAGCGCCTCCTGGTCTGCCGCAAGCAGGTGCAGCGCGAACCCCGGTGCCTCGAGCCATACGTCGAGGCTCCCCGAACGGCGATCGACGCTCCAGAGCACGAGTGGAGGATCCTGCGACACGGATGCCAGGCTCACCATCACGAGACCGGCATCCCGCCCGTCGGAGTGCGACGCGGTGACGACGACGACGCCCGTGACCCAGGCACCCGCGACGGCGCGGATCGTCTCCGCGTCAACTGACAGAAGTGGCGCGACGCCCATCCGCCGATACTGACGTGTTAGGGAAGCGCTCGAAGAATCGACTGCGGCCCGACACCACGCCCCGTCAGCGCTGCCGCGCCACACCGGGCGGCGAATGCCACCGCCTCGTGTGCTTCCAGTCCGGCGCCGAGCGCGTAGGTGAGCCCCGCCATGAACGAGTCGCCGCACCCGTAGGAGTCCTCGCGCGGGCCCGGAATCGGCGCCGCGACGAACGGCCCACCCGGCTGCATCCAGCCGCCGAGCGCGCCCGACGTCGTGACGACGAGCCCTGGCTCCAGGTCGAGGCTGCCCGGGTGATACCGCTCGGCCTCGTCCTCTCCACTCCCGATCAGCGCCTCGATCTCGACGGCGCCACGACGGAGGGTCTCGATCTCACGGGCCGTGGCCGTCAGGACGGGCGCGCGACGCGCCGCGGTCAGGGCGTCAACGTCGCCCGCGATGAACAGCACCGCATCCATGTCGGCCAGGTCGGGCCAGGGTAAGCTGTCGTCGTGCCCGCGAGGTCGCATCTTCTGCCCGACCGTGGTGATCGTCCGCTCCCCCACCTCGTCCACGGTCGTGAATGCCCACCGCTGTGGCCCCGGCTGAACGCTTGCGTGAACGTGCACGCCGCGCTCCTCGAGCTCCGTACGAGAGCGGCGTCCCGTCTCGTCGTCGCCGAATGCCGTGAAGAGGTGCGCCTCGTCGGCGAGCAATGCGAGCTGGATCGCGGCCACTCCCCCGCCGCCCCCGGCCTGCTCCCATTCCTCGCTCGAGTTGACGATCTCACCGGGTGCCGGCGCATGCTCGACCCGGGCAAAGCGAATCCACTCCACGTGTCCGACAACGGCAACTCGCATGCGTCAAGTCTCACAGAAAGGCCTCGGCGACGACGCCGGCATGCGCAGAAACTATTGTCCCGGCACTTCAGCTGACGATGACGACGACGATGCTGCCCTTCGAGGCGCTCAGCCGAGACGCGCGGTTCCGCGTTTCTCGGCCCGCTGCGTCTCGGGAGGCGTTTCTGCGCGTCCACTGCAGCACGAGGCCCACGGGAGGCATTCTCGGGATGCTGCTTGAGGGCGCCCGTCCCGCCTACGAGGATCCCCAAGACCTCACCGACGGCCTGCTCCCGGAGGAGCGTGCCGCTGTCGTGCTCCGCGACGGCTACGGCCCCTCCTACGACCAGACCGTGGCGATCCTCGGGTCGAGCCCCGGCACGGCCTGTGAGAGGACCTCCGCCGGGGTGCGCCGTGCTGGAAGGCAGGAACGACAATGACCGTTCCCGACGATCTCGACCTCCGCGACCGAGAAGCCGCAGCCCGCAGCGGAATGCCCGACGCCGGGTACGACCTCGTCGAGAGCCCGCTCGGCCCGCTGCTCGTGGCCGCGAGCGACCGAGGGCTCTTGCGCATCTCCTTCGGCGAGGAGATCGAGCAGCATCTCGAGAAGCTCGCGCGGATCGCCGGTCACACCATCCTCCGCACCCCGCGTCGGGTAGACGGAGCGCGGCGCGAGCTCGACGAGTACTTCGAGGGCCGCCGCCACGCCTTCGACCTGACCGTCGATCTCGGCGTGGTGAAGCCTTTCACCAAGCGCGTCCTGGCCGAGCTAGCCCGGATCCCGTTCGGCGCGACGGTCACGTACGGCGAACTGGCTGCGCGTGCGGGCTACCCGCGGGCCGCACGCGCTGTCGGGATGACGATGAACCGTAACCGCACCCCGATCGTCCTCCCCTGTCACCGGGTGATCGGGGCGAACGGCAGCCTCGTCGGCTACGCAGGTGGGCTCGACCGCAAGGTGGCGCTTCTCACGCTCGAGGGCGCGACCGTCCACCTCGACGCCCTCGGCCAACGGGCAGCTACTCGAGCAGCCGGTACCCCCTGCCCCAGACGTTGATCACGTAGGGCAGCTCGGCCCCCGCGGCACGCAGCTTGCGACGCAGGCGCGATGCGTGCGAATCCACGGTGCGGGTGACGAGGCGGCCGCCGTACCCCCACACGTCACGCAGGAGCTCCTCCTTGGTGAACACCCGGTACGGGTCGCTCGCGAGCCCGAAGGCTAAGTCGAACTCACGTCCGGCGAGCGAGACTGCGATACCACCCACTCGCACCTGCCGGGCTCGGCGGTCGATGACCAGCTCGCCGACCTCGAGGACGTCTGCCTGCCCGGTCGTGGAACGTCGCAACACCGCGTGGATTCGCGCTACGAGCTCGGGGTACATCTCACGCTCGGCAACGTCGTCGGCACCACGTTCAAATGCACGGACGCGATCGACGGGATCAGCACCTGCGGTAGTCAGCACGATAACCGGGATATTCCGATCCCAGCGGCGGCCCGGCTCACCTTCACGCAGGCGAGCGCACAACTCGGCCTCACCCACGAGCACGATGTCGGGCCTCGACTGCTCGGCGATATCGAGAGCCTGCGAGGCCCACCCTGCCTCGACGACGTCGAAGCCGTCCGAGCGCAGATTTCGTTCGAGGTAGCCGGGACGATCCGAATCGGGGTCGGCGAGAAGGAGGGCGGCGTGCATTCCTCCACGGTAGGGATACCCGAGGCCGTTGACCAGTTGTCCTTTCGGCCGAATGTGTGACGATCGTTCCCCACCCGTCCGTTAGGGCGAGGCCAGCTCCGACAGCAGCACGTCCGTCCACACCTGCACCGACTTCGCGCGTCGGAAGTACCGGTGAACGCCGCCCTCGAGCGCAAATCCGATGCCTCCGTGCACCTGCTGCACGTGCATCGTCACCTCGCGGCAGGCGCCAACCGCCCACGCGAGCGAATCGCGCGGGAAGCCGCCATCCGGATCTGCCGCCGACCAGGCCGACAGCACCAGTCCGTCCCGGACAAGAGCGGCGTCTGCAAGGCGCGCCTGCACTGCGGCGAGCCGCGCGATCGGTGCCCCGAACTGCTCACGCGCAAGCGCATGGGTGACCGCCTTCTCGACGGCGCCATCTGCCAGTCCCGCGAGGTAGGCAAGCGTGACGACCCCCCAGGCCCGCAGTCGAGCCGGATCGGACGGCGCCGCCGACTCCACGCCGCGCAGCGTGCCCGTGCCATCGAGGGTCGGCTCACGCTCTCCCCCTTCAACCCGTCCCTCACCATGGCGCACGCGACCATCCACCGCGAGCGGAGCTCCCAGCGTCGCCTCATCGAGGAGACAGAGCGGCGCCACGGCACGGCCCAGTTCGATTCCACCCGCGACGGCGGGGCCGAGGAGGTCAGGATCGCTCCACAGCTCACCCCAGCCAACCTCCGCGAGGCGTGCTGCGAGCGCGTCGTCGCGGTCGTCCTGCCACTCCCCGAAGACCGGCTCGAGCGGCGCCTCCCACACTCCCACGGCGCCACGCACCGACGCGGCAAACAGCTCGAGTTCGGGCTCGAGCGGAAACCTCATGCTCCCACCTCCGCCAGCACGGCCTCGGTGTCTCGGCCCACCGAGGGGGCGGGTCGGATCGCGGTCGGATCGGCACCGTTGACCCGGAAGACGCCGCCGAGCATCGTCACGGGCCCGAGGCCCGGCTGCTCCACGTCCTGCAAGAGGCCGTTCGCGCGCGCCTGAGGTTCGGCGTGCACCGACTCGCGCGCGAACACCGGCCCCGCAGGCACCTTCGCTGCGCCGAGTCGTGCAACCCAGGTGCCCACCTGCTCTGCGGCGACCGCCCGCTCGACGACCCGCGTGATCCGCTGCTTCTCGGCGAGGACGTCCGGGTCGTCAGGCACCAGGTCGGGCGCCGCCATCGTCGGATCCTCCAGGCCGAAGAGCCCCAGAAACGCCTGTCTCTGCGGCACGTTCAGGCAGGCGACTGCGAGAAATCCGTCGGCCGCCTCGTAGCAGCGGTAGTACGGGTTCATAGCGAGGTCGCCGGCAATCTCGTCGGCCCTCGCGGCAAGATCCCGGCGTGTTGCGACAACCACGGGCCCGATCGCCTCCCCGTCGAGCCAGACGAGATCCTGGATCTGAACGGCGAGCGCGGCACCAAGCAGCGAGACCTCGACCAGCTGTCCCTCTCCCGTCGTTCGCGAGCGGACGAGTGCGGCGAGTACACCGGTGGCGAGCAGGTGCCCCGCCGTCAAGTCGGCCATCGGGATCCCACCGGCACGGACGGGGACGCTGTCGCCGTGAGAGGCGTGCGAGGTGAGGAGGCCCGAGCGGCCCTGTGCCACGAGGTCGTACGCCGGCGCATCGGCGAGCGGCCCGGCAGGGCCAAACGACGTGACGACACCGACCACGAGCGCCGGGTATGCCGCATGCAACGCATCCCAGTCGAGGCCGAAAGCCTGCGCCCGGGCGGGCGGAGCGTTATGGACGACGACGTCTGCCGTCGCGACGAGCTTCGCGAGAGCGGAGCATCCCTCTGCGGACTTGAGGTCGAGCACGACCGACCGCTTGCCACGATTGAGGGGGAGGAAGAATCGGCCAATCCCCGGTGCCACCGGCATCACGCGACGGTAGGCATCGCCACCGGGCGGCTCGACCTTGATCACCTCGGCACCGAGCTCCGCAAGGAGCGACCCGACGAGCGGCCCCGCCACATACTGGGCGAGATCAATGACGCGCACCCCCTCGAGCGGCAAGGTCATCGGAGCCCCAGCCCTCGCCGTGCGATAACGATCTGCTGCACCTCGGCCGTGCCGCCTGCGATCGTCGAGCCGACCGAAGCGCGGTAGAGGGCCGCAGCACGTCCCTCGATCGCCGCCTCTGCCCCCTCGGCGAGACCCTCGAGGCCCAGGAGGTCTACCGCTGCATCGCCGATCGCCTGGGCCAGCCGGGCACCCGAGAGCTTCGCCATGGCCGAGCTCGCGCTGCCGGGTAGCTCCCGATCGAGGTTGTCGGCCGCCCGGAACGAGAGCAGCCGGGACGCATGCAGCTCACCGCGAAGCCGCGAGATCCTGCCTGCGGCCACCCGGTCGAGTCGATCGGTCTCGCGGAGGCGCTCCTCGACTGCGTCGAGAACCCAGGCGAAACCGCCGAGCTTCTCGGCCGTCACGCGCTCGAAGTCGAGCGTGTACATCAGGACATCCCAGCCGCCGTTCACCTCACCGACGAGGTTCGCCACGGGAATCTCGACGTCGTCGAGGAACGTCTCGCAGAGGTAGCCACCGCCGAGCGTGGGAAACGAGCGCACCTCTATCCCCGGAGTATCGACGGGACAGACGAGCACGCTGATGCCACGGTGCTTCGCGTCGGCATCCGTCCGCACGCCCAGGTAGATCCAGTCGGAGAGCTGAGCGCTCGACGTCCAGATCTTGTGACCGTTGACGACGTAGGTGTCTCCACGCAGCTCCGCCCGTGTCGTCAACGAGCCGAGATCGCTGCCCGCCCCCGGCTCCGAGAATCCCTGGCAGAAGATGAGCTCGCCACGCGAGATCGGTGGCAGCAACTGGCTCACGAGGGCGGGCTCGGCGTAGCGCTCGATCGCTGCGCCGATCGTCTTGTACGAGAGAAGATAGGACGAGAGCGGCAGCCAGTGGTACCCGAACACCTCCTCGACAAGCGTTGCCGTCAGGCGCGTGAGGCCGCGGCCCCCGAGCTCGACGGGCCAGGACATCCCGATCCAGCCCGCCTCGCCGAGTAAACGGTACACCTCGCGCGAGTCGCCATCCGACAGCATCCCCTGGCGACGCCACTCCTCGTCCTGCTCGAGCACCGGACGGAGAGACTCACAGAACACAGCTGCCTCCTCGCGGAGCCGCTGCTGGGTGGACGTCATGCTCAGATTCATCGGAGGAGACTATAGGGTGAACCAGACCCGGTTAGGCCTCGACCCGTAGCCGTTTTAGCCCTAGATGATTGATGCCACGGTTGTAGGCGGTGTAGTCGGCGATCCTGTCGAAGCTCGCCCTCGACCACGCCGACCTGGAACTGGCGGCGTTCGAGCCTCCCGACGGCACGGCCTTGCTCTGGGCTTTCATCGAGGACCGCTAGGGAGACGCCGCACCTCGCACCCACAAGAAGGTGCGCTCAGTGCTGATGAGCTTCTTCCGCTGGGCCAACGGGGAATTCAAGCTCCGAGGCAACCCCGTCGAGGCGATCAAGGCCCCCCGTGTGCGGGACGTAGAGCGTGAACTGTTTACGGAGTCGCATGCCGAGCTGCTCGTTGCATCTCAGGAGTCGCCCAGCCACCGAGTGGCGATGCAGTTGCTCTTTGGGCTGGCCCTCCGCAAGAACGAACTGCGGCTGATCCAGTTCAAGCACTTCGACCTCGGGCGACGGAGGCTCAAGGTGTTCGGCAAGGGCGGGACGATTATCGACGTTCTGATCTCCACGGAGGAGCTGCGCCTGGAGATCGAGCGGCTCATCCTGGAGCGGAAGCCCAAGCCGACCGAGTACCTGCTCTACCCCGTGCGCCGGGGCAAGAAGCAGCAGCCGGGGAGGCACCACATCACGGCCGACGCACCCGTAGTGCTGCTATCGGAGGACAGGGCGAGGCCTCTCGATGCCAACTGTATGCAGCGATGGTGGAAGCGGTGCGTCGAGAACGCGAGCATCCCGTACCTCAGCATGCACGCCGCCCGACACACAGCGATCACGGACTTCCTGCGATTCAGCGGGAACCTGAAGCTGACCCAGCAGTTGGCACGGCACAAGGACATCTCGACCACGGCGAACATCTACGCCCACCTGGACGACATGGACCTTGAGGCCGCACTCCGTCGCCTCCACGGCGAGGAGCCGCTCAGCTAGCTCCTAGGCTCCCCCACTCGCGGGAGCCGACATAGCACGACCGAACGCTTCCGCGGACGCGGTGCGTTTCCCTGCTTGCCAACGGTCGAGGTGCGGACAACAGCATCTTTCCGGGGGCTTTCTGATCAACCATATCTTTCCGGAAGGCCATAAAACCACTGGAAATCGACTACTTATGGAGGCGGCGGGAATCGAACCCGCGTCCGCGGACGCACCGAACAGAGCGTCTACGAGCGTAGTTCGCCTTGAATCTCGCCCGACGGCCGGTGGCGAACGACCTACCGGCGGGCCAGTCAATCCTGAAATGTCGCGCTTCGGGCGATTGACTCTCCCTCCGCGCCAAGCCCGATGGTTAGCGCCGGTCCTGGCCTCGGGCCCAGCCAGAACGGGCGTCGCTAGCTAGTCAGACTAGGCAGCGAGTGCGAGATCTGAACGATTCGCATTTGTGGTGTTTCCCGGTGGATTAACGAGGCCGACCGGGGACCTCGGCTCGCAACTCAGCCGGAGAACCGACCACGTCGAAACCAGGTCGCCCCCGTATGTCATTTGTACTCTGCTCAGAGTACCTGCAGAAGTCACGCAGCAAGAGCTACACATTTGCGCGCACACCCAGATGCAGGGTACTGTGACGATCTACGTGGACGTAAAGGGGCAACGATGACCGACGTCATGTCCCATCCGCCCGGGAATCTCGTCAATCTGCGCACCCGCGCGCACGAAGAGATCGGCAAGGTCGTGATCGGCCAGAATCATGCCGTCGATCTCCTGCTCATCGCAGCACTCGCCCACGGGCACGTTCTGATCGAGGGCCCTCCCGGCAGTGCGAAGACACTGCTCGGCCGGGCAATGGCGCACGCACTCGGGACGAATTTCAAGCGCATCCAGTTCACACCCGACACGACGCCCGCCGAGATCACCGGCCGTCACGCGATAAGGAGGGGTGAGACCGTCTTCCTACCGGGCGTCGCTTTCACGAACGTCCTGCTCGCCGACGAGATCAACCGGACGCCCCCACGGACGCAGGCAGCCCTCCTCGAGGCCATGCAGGAGCGAACCGTCACCGTCGAGGGAAAATCACACAGGCTCCCCGACCCCTTCCTCGTGATCGCAACGCAGAACCCCTACGAGCGCGAGGGCATCTACCCCCTGCCGGAATCACAACTCGACCGCTTCCTGTTCAAGATCGACCTCGACTACTGCGACGTCGAGAGCGAGATCGAGATGCTGCGGCTCCCCCACACCGGTGTTACACCTGACATGCTCGGAGACATCGAGGCGCTACTAGGGATCGTGGGACTCGACAATGCCCGCCGTGAGCTCGACAACACAGAGGTTCCACGCGGCGTCGCCGAGTACATCGTCTCGGTCGTACGAAAGACGCGCGAGAATCCCGGTCTCGAAATAGGCGCGAGCTCGCGAGCGGCCATCCATCTCCTCAGCGCCTCGAAGGCGCAGGCGCGGCTCGAGGGCAGAGAAAACGTCACGTCCGACGATGTCCGTGAGATGGCTCCGTACGTGCTGCGCCACCGCCTCATCTGCAGGCCAGGGATGACGCCCGACGAGGCACTCGCACTGGCACTCGGCTCGTAGAGCTCGGATTCGGGCGACATCGCCCATCAGCAAGAGCTGCTCGCGAAAGACATACACCAGGAGGTCACACGGCACGAGCACGAGCACGAGCACGAGCTCGTGCCGGACTCCGTTGACGGTCGAGGCTACCCGGTGCATCAGACTGCCTCCTCACAGGGTACGACGAAATCAGTCAGAGACGACTACCACCCACTACCACCGTCTGGAAGAAATGTCCCTCTAGCCTTCGCGGGGTGATCGGCATCGAGGAACTAGACGCGAGAGCGCTTGACCGCTGGCTTGCGGTGAGGAACGCCGTGCGTCCTCGCGATCCGCTGACACCGGCGATGATGATCGACTGGAGCAGCCAGGCCGAATCGATGATCTGGCTCGTCGCCACGGCCGACGGTGCCGATACCGCAACGGGTCACGGGATCATCGGCTGGCACGCAGAACCCGGCGTCGCCCGACTCGAGGTGAGCGTGCTCGCGCCGTGGGAGGGGCACGGGATCGGCACGGCAGTCCTCGAGCGGCTCTCCGCCTGGGCTCTCGCCAACGACCATTGGCTCGCCGACGGGTCGGTGGACGAGAGCGATGCGGGATCACGGGCCTGGGCCGGTCGCCGCGGCTTCGCCGAGGTCGGAAGGGAAGCACTGCTGCGGCTCGACCTCGACGGGCTCGAGCGCCCCGAGGTCGATCCACCCGAGGGGATCACTATCACCAGCTTCGCCGACCGCCCGGATACGATCGAGGGCATCTACGGGGTCGCCTGCGAAGCCTATCCCGACATCCCCGGCAGGGAGTTGGCAGCGGTGGCCCCGTTCGCGCAATGGCGTGATAACGACCTTGCCGGGACAAGCGACAGGCCGGATGCGACGTTCGTGGCAACTGCGGGCTCCGAGGTCGTCGGGTACGCGAAGCTGTCCTTTTCCGAGGCGCTACCGGACACGGTCCTCCATGACATCACGGGCGTCAAGCGGGCCTGGCGGGGGCGCGGGATAGCGGGCGCTCTCAAGCGGGCGGAGATTGCATGGGCAATCGACAGCGGCTACGCAATGCTGAAGACGGCCAACGAAGAGCGTAACGCGCCGATTCGGGTACTCAACGCACGGTACGGCTACGTGGCCGAGGCGGGGACAATTCGGGTGAGAGGGCCGCTCAACGTCGGGACTTGAGCGCCCTGTCCATCTGCCGCTTGGCGTCGCGGTCGGCGATCGAGCGCCGCTTGTCGCCCTTGTCCTTACCCCGGCCGAGCGCGATCTCGACCTTCACCTTGCCGTCCTTGAAGTAGAGCCTGGTGGGGACGAGCGTCAGCCCCTTCTCCCGCACCTTGGCGTAGAGGCTGTCGATCTCGTTCCGCTTGAGCAGTAGCTTGCGATCGCGATCGGTGATGTGGTTCGAGATGTTGCCCTGGGCGTACTCGGAGATCGACGCACCGATGAGCCACATCTCGCCGTTGCGCACGTCCGCGAAGGCATGACCGAGCTGGGCGTGGCCCGCCCGCAGCGCCTTCACCTCCGTGCCACTGAGCACGATGCCCGCCTCGACGCGCTCGAGTAGCTCGTAGTCGTGCCGCGAACGGCGGTTTTCCGCGATCAGCTTGATTCCCAGCGGTTTAGCCACAGGGCGATTGTAGGGGCGCGCGCGCCTGCAGCCGCCACGCTCGCGTTGCGCACCGACCCACCGGCGTGATCCACCCGCTCTACGGCGACTACCGCGACCGTGCGACCTGCGCGACTGACCACGGGCCGCCCACGTCCCGTGTACCACGCAAAGGAGCTCCCAGGTCACAGACCACACTACTCGCAGTCATCGCCTCGACCTGGGGGATCGCCATGGCGCTCTCCCCCACACTGCAGATTCGACACATGATCGCCATCGATTCCCCGGCCGGTGTCTCGATCCCCTCCCTCGCCGTGCTCGTCATCGGCTTTGCGCTGTGGGTCAACTACTCGAGGGAGGGGCCACCCGGGAACCGTAGGCTCCCGCTGCAGGATCCGCGCGCAGCGCCGCAGGTGGTGTGGCGCAGGGCGTGTGGGAGGGCGCACCCTGCTTCTTCATCGCGGCCGCCCGCCCACGCGACCGAAACAGCGATCGCACATCGGGAACCATGGCGCACAGGTCCTAGCGCACTTCCGGCAACGGCCGATTGTAGGGTCGCGCACCTCGACGTGCAGGCGAGCGACAACACGTGCCGCCGCAGCCTCCTCGAGTGCGGTGGCACGCTCGATCGACACACCGCCAACATCGGTGTACTGCAACGCAAACCATCGCAATATGCTTGCAGTTCTTCCAGCTTGCTCTGCTTCTTCGAGCGTGGCGTCGCGCAGCCTCGCGGGATCGAGCAGGAACGTGAGCAGCGATCGCTGTGCTGTGTCTCCCGAGACGGCGAGCGCGAGCGTGGCGAGGAGCTCCGCGTTGTCCTCGTCCACGGGCGCGTTGATCAGCTTCCAGGTGTCCTCGATCGTGAGCCGGCGATTGCGCTCGATGAGGCGTCTCTGGATTGCTGCGAGACGGCCCCGAAGCGGGGAGAGTGATTCCACCGACAGCCAGCTCTCGTAGGCCCACGTGCGCGTTGCAACGCGATGCCACGCAGCAAGCGCCGCATCGAGACGGCGCGGGTCGTCGGTTCCGAGGTCGGCCAGGCGCGGCCGGATGCGTGCCTCGTCAACGATCCGGTAGCCGAGATGACCGGATGGGAGTACCACGTGGGGCCTGAGCGCCTCCTCCACGATCGCCGGGTCGGCGTTCGCCCACGGCACGCCCGTGAGCACACCGACGTAGCCCCGCTCGACGAGGCCGAACCGCCCGGCCCTGCCTGCGATCTGTGCGAGCTCCCACGGCAGCAGATCCCTGCGCGACTCGCCGTCGAACTTCGTCGTCTCGGCGAACAGCAGTGTTTCACAGGGGAGGTTGACTCCGTGCCCGAGCACGTCAGTGGCGACGGTGACGTCGGATGTCCCTGCGAGGAATCGGTCTATCTCCTCGCGCCGCGAACTGAGTGGCATCGCTCCGTACAGGACGGAGACGCGTCCCGGATGCAGACGGTTGATCTCACCTGCGAGTGCCAGCACGGCCTTGCGGCTGAAGGCCACGACGACGGTGCCGGGCGTGAGACCCCGCAGCGGCCGCTCGCCAACGAACTCGAGCGGGAGGATGCGCTCGAACACCTTTATCTCGGCATCCGGGAAGACGCGCTGGACAAGCGGCTCTGCATCGAGCGCACCGAGCAGGAGGATGTGGCGGTAGTCGCCTGCGAGCAGCAGGCGTGTCCACGCAGACCCGCGCTCGGGATCGTCCGCCCACTGCACCTCGTCGAGCACGAGCACCTCGCCCGAGCTCGGTGCCATCTCGACCGTGCAGCAGATGATCGGGGCGTCGTCGTTGACGCGCTCCTCCCCCGTGACGAGGCCGACGGCGTCGGCACCGAGCTCCACCGAGAGCCTCCGGTGGGCCTCCTGCGCAAGCATCCGCAGAGGGCCGGCATAGACACCGCGGCCACGCTCCTTGAGCACCTCGAGCGCGTGGTAGGTCTTGCCGGAGTTCGTCGGCCCGAGGTGGGCAACGACGGACTCGGGCTCGACACGCCGTTGAGGGAGCGTAATCTCGATCGCGCCTTCGGCGCGCCTGACAGCCGCCTGCCCACCGGCGGCGCGGGCGCGCTCGTGACGCTCGGAGCGGCTCGGGCGTTTCGCCCGGCCACGTCCCTGTCTGCGTCCACCGGTCATGGAGTGAGGGTACCGGCGCAAACCGGGCGCCCGACTACAGCCCCGCTGCCACCGCACAAATCCACCCACCAGCAAGGCCCGCGGGCCCCCCGTCAGGATCACGCAAAGTGCGCCGAAAGAGCCGAAGCGCTAGACCCGCAAAAAGCGCCGCAACGTCAGGCCCGAGCCGAGTGCGCCGATGAGGAGTCCGACGCCGACAAGGGCAAGCGCGGTGAGGCCGAAGGACAGTGCCTTGACGTCGTCGGTCGTGTCGATATGCCCGAGAATCGCGGGCAGCGCAAACTGTTTCCCGATGAAGAGCAGCAGCACGGCGACGATCGAGCCGACGAGACCACAGAGCAGGCCCTCGAGCATGAACGGCCCGCGGACGAACCAGTTCGTGGCACCGACGAGCTTCATCACCTCGATCTCGCGGCGGCGAGAGAAGATAGAGAGCCGGATCGTGTTCGCGATCAGGACGACCGAGGCGATCAGGAGCACGACGACCATCACGACGAAGACGTAGGAGATCCATTTACCCACCTGCAGAATGCGCTCCGAGGTCTGCTGTCCGTCCTTGATTTTTTCGACACCGGCGAACTTCTGCTTCCGCAGGCTGGTGGCGATCACCTTGACGTCCCCTGCCTCTTTTGGCGTCACCTCGAACGCTGCTGGCAGGGGATTCGACGGCAGGTTGGCGGTCAACTGCGGGTATTTCTTCTTCATCCGCCGCAGCGCCTCGGTCTTTGAGACAAACTGGTAGTCCCCGACTCGCGGATCGCTCGCCAGCTTTCGCCCGACGGCGTTTACCTGTTTCGGCGTCACCGAGTCAACGAAGAAGACCTGCACCTGAAGTTCCGACTTGACGTGGTTCGACCACGAGACGACCCAGCTGCCGAGGCTAATAGAGAGGCCGAGCAAGAGCATCCCGATGAGGACGGTCATCGTTGCCGCGACGGAGGTGGAGAGATTCGCACCGATCGAGCGGAGGGCCTCGGAGATGACAAGCCTGAGGCGTGTCATTCGGTTTCGTACCCGCCTCGCCGCTCGTCACGCATCAGCTTGCCCTTGTCGAGGGCGATCACGCGCTTGCGCATCTTGTCCACCATCTCCCGGTCGTGCGTGACCATCAGGATGGTCGTGCCGGCGGTGTTGATGCGGTGCAGCAGCTGCATGATCCCGACGGACGTGTCGGGATCGAGGTTGCCGGTCGGCTCGTCGCAGATCAGAAGCGGAGGATGATTGACGACGGCGCGCGCGATCGAGACGCGCTGCTGCTCGCCACCGGAGAGCTCCTCCGGCTTGGAGCTCATCTTGTGGGCAAGGCCGACGAGGTTGAGCACCTCGGGAACCTTGCGGCGGATCGAGGCGGTCGGCTCACCCTGCACGCGGAGGGCATACCCGACGTTCTCGGATGCGGTGCGGTTTGGCAACAGCTTGAAATCCTGGAAGACGCAGCCCACGTTTCTGCGGAGCATCGGCACCCGTGAGTGCTTGAGCCGTCCGAGGTCACGGCCACCGACGAGGATCCGGCCCGAGGAGGGCTCGAGCTCCTTCAGCAGCAGGCGGATGATCGTGGACTTCCCGGAACCCGACGCACCGACGACGAAGACGAAATCGCCCTTCTCGATCACAAACGATACGCCGTCGAGTGCCGTCACGTTCGGCTCGTAGACCTTGTGCACATCCTCGAGCACGATCATCGACGAGCCGCTGACACCTGCCGCGCCATCGACCCCGTCCGCGTAGGCGGGCGAGGGGCCTGCTACGGCCGTCACGGGGGATGTCGGTTGAAGTTCGTCCTGCACCGGATGAGATGGAGAAGAGGGCCGCGAGGGCCGCTCCGGGTCGGATTGAGATTCCAGTCTAGCGGACATCGTCAGTCGTTCCTCCCAAAAGCGGCAACCTAGACGACCTTTCCGGCGGCCTTGGCCAGCAGATAGGCGCGGACAAAGCCGTCGAGGCCGCCATCGAGTACGCCCTGGGCATTCCCCGCCTCGAAGTCGGTGCGGTGGTCTTTCACCATCTGGTAGGGATGCAGCACGTAGGAGCGGATTTGACTCCCGAAGCCGATATCCTGCGTCGCTCCGCGCTCGCGGGCGATCTCTGCCTCGCGCTGCTCCTCCTGAAGCTCGACAAGTCGCGACCGGAGAATCCGCATCGCTGTTGCCTTGTTCGAGGTCTGTGAACGCTCGTTCTGGCACTGCACGACGATGCCCGTCGGGAGATGCGTCAGCCTGACGGCGGAATCGGTCTTGTTGACGTGCTGGCCGCCCGCACCGCTCGCACGATAGGTGTCCACGCGAAGGTCGCCCTCGTCGATCTCGACATCCTCGTCGTCCGGCAGAAGCGGGGCGACGACGACCTGGGCAAAGGCTGTGTGGCGCCGATGCGCGGAGTCGAACGGCGACTGGCGCACGAGCCGGTGCACGCCGCGCTCCGCCTTGTAGACGCCGTAGGCATTCTCACCCTTTACCGTCATCGTGACCGACTTGAGCCCTGCCTCCTCTCCCGGACTCGCCTCGACGAGAGCTGTCTCGTATCCACGGTCGGACGACCACCGCAGGTACATCCGCAGCATCATCTCGGCCCAGTCCTGCGCATCGGTGCCACCGGTTCCGGCGTTGATCGAGACGACCGCATCACCCCCGTCATAGGTGCCGTTGAAGAGCGCATCCTCCTGCAGCCGCAAGAGCTCCGCCGACACGGGTGCGAGCTGATCTCGTAGCTCGCTCTCGAGTGACCTGTCCATCTCGAACAGCTCGGATGCCTCCTCGACCTCACGGCTCAGACGGAGATAACCGTCGAGCCGCCGCGTCACCCGGGCGTGCTCGGTCGATATGCGTGCTGCCTGCTGCTGGTCGCCCCAGAAGCCCGGGGCGGCCATTGCTGTTTCGAGCTCCTCTTGCCGGGCCGTCAGTTGAACGGGGTCAAAGGTACTCCCGAACCCAGTCGAGCTGGGCTCCGAGCTCCTCGAGCAGATGCGCGAGCGGTTGATTCTCCTGGTCGGCCACGAGGTGATCCTAGCTGCCTTGCGCGTGGTAGCTCAGGGCATCGGGCCAGGACGACGGGCTGCCTCGCCCCACCGTCCTGCGAGCAGTTCCCTGACGATCGCGCAACAGCAGAGCCACGCGAGGCCGACCGCGAAGCCCGCGGCAACGTCGCTGACGAAGTGGACGTTCAGGAGTACACGACTCGCTCCTATGGCAAAGGCCGTAGCAGCCGAGGCCACGACCCATGCCACCGAGCGCGTTCGCAAGCGCGCTCTCTCGGCGAGAAGGATCCCGAGCGCACCGTAGAGCACGACTGCCGTCGCTGCGTGCCCGCTCGGGAACGAGTACGAATGGGGCAGCGGGATCGGGCTACCGATCTCCGGGCGCGCCCGCTCGTAGGTCGCCTTGAGGATCGCTACGACGACGGTGACGCCTATGACCGAGAGGGCCACAAAGGCCGCATCCCGCCGACGGGCAGCTCGCAGCATGATGCCCACTGCGATGCCGGTCACGACGGTCGTCCCGACCGGTCCGCCAAGCCAGGTGAAGACCCTGGCACCCCACTCGAGCCCCACGGGAACGGTGTCGGCGACCCAACGCGAGACGTCGTCGTCCAGAGAAACGATCGAACCACCAGCGACATACGCCGAGGCGAGAGCGCCGAAGGCGAGGATGCCGACGGCCGCGAGCAGCACCTCGACGAGCAGGCGCGTCCTACGCGGTACGGCCTACACCCCGTGACAGCGCTTGAACTTCTTGCCCGATCCACACCAGCAGGGGTCGTTACGACCGACATCCTGCTCGTCGTTCTTGACAAACTGGCGCTGCGCCGGAGCCTCCATCACCATGGTCGGATCGCGCGTGGCACCACCGGCCGCTGCGATGGCGTCAGCGCCCGCCGAGACCTCGTGCTCGTAGGCGAGCACCTGCGGCGCGTCGGCGGGTTGGAGCGCCTGCTCTGCGTCGTTCTGCTGCACCTCGACGTGGAACAGGGTCACCACGACCTCTTCGCGAATGACGCGACTGAGCTCCTCGAACATCGTGTGCCCCTCGCCCCGGTACTCGACGAGCGGGTCTTTCTGGGCCATGGCCCGCAGGTGCACGCCCTCACGGAGGTAGTCCATCGAGTCGAGATGCTCGCGCCAGCGGGTGTCTACCACCTGCAGGATCACGAACCGCTCGATCTCGCGCATCAACTCCGACCCGAAGCCGGTCTCCCGGTCGTTATAGGTCTCGAGCGCGTCATCACTGAACTCGGCGATCAGCGACTCGCGTGACAGCTCCACTTCCTCGCGCACCTCGTCGGCTGTCATGTCGCAGCCGTAGAGCGTGCCCATCTGCACCAAGAGACCCTCGATGTCCCAGGCAGCGGGATCGTCTCCCTCGGTGAACAGCACGACGTTCTGGCCCACGACACCCTCGATCCAGCCCCTGATCTCGTCGGAGGTGTCGTCACCGTCCAGGACGCTGCGGCGCTGCTCGTAGATCACCATCCGCTGGGTGTTCATCACGTCGTCGTACTTGAGGACGTTCTTACGTGCGACGAAGTTCTGCTCCTCGACCTTCTTCTGGGCGCCTTCGATCTGCCGCGAGAGGATCGAGGCCTCCATCGGCTGGTCGTCCGGGATCTTGAAGCGCTCCATGATCCCGTGGATCCGGTCGCCAGCAAAGAGCCGCACGAGGTCGTCCTGTGCCGAGAGGTAGAACCGCGTCTCGCCGGGGTCGCCCTGACGGCCGGAGCGGCCGCGAAGCTGGTTGTCGATGCGCCTCGACTCGTGGCGCTCGGTTCCGAGCACGTACAGGCCACCGAGGCCGCGCACCTCGTCGTCGATCTTGATATCCACCCCCCGGCCGGCCATGTTCGTGGCAATCGTGACCGCGCCCTTCAGCCCCGCGTCAACGATGATCTCGCTCTCGCGCTCGTGCTCCTTGGCGTTGAGCACGTTGTGCGGAACGCCGCGTCGCGTCAGGATCTCCGACAGATACTCCGACGTCTCGACGGCGATCGTGCCGACGAGAACCGGCTGCCCCCTCTCATGACGCTCCACCAGATCTGTCGCGACCGCGTTCCACTTCGCTTCCTTGCTCTTGAAGATGTAGTCGTTCTCGTCGTTCCGCGCGACCACCACGTTGGTAGGAATCTCGATCACATGGAGGTTGTAGATCTCGACGAACTCCTTCTCCTCGGTCTTGGCCGTTCCGGTCATCCCCCCCAGCTTCTCGTAGAGGCGGAAATAGTTCTGAAGCGTGATCGTCGCCAGCGTGACGTTCTCCTCACGGATCTCGACGTTCTCCTTCGCCTCGATCGCCTGGTGCAGACCCTCGCTCCAGCGGCGCCCTTCCATGATCCGCCCGGTGTACTCGTCAACGATCTTCACCTCGCCGTCCTCAATCACGTAGTCCACGTCTCGCTTGTACAGCGACTCGGCCTTGAGCGCCTGGCTCAGGTGGTTGACGAGTTGCACGTGGCGCGGGTCATAAAGGTTGTCCACCCCGACCGCACGCTCGACGGCATCGAGAGCGGTCTGCGCAGGCGAGACCGTCTTGTGCTTCTCGTCGTAGAGGTAGTCAGCACCCGAAAGCTCGGTCTCGTCTTCGCCCTTGCCGGACTTGCGCGTCGCCGGCTCGCCACGGAGGTCGCGCACGATCCGCGCGAAGTCGTAGTAGGTGCTCGCAGCGGTCTCGGGCTCGCCGGAGATGATCAGCGGCGTGCGCGCCTCGTCGATCAGGATGGAGTCCACCTCGTCCACGATTGCGAACGCATGGCTTCGCTGGACGCAGCTTTCGAGCGCCGTAGACATGTTGTCACGCAGATAGTCGAAGCCGAACTCGGAGTTCGTGCCGTAGGTGATGTCGGCCTCGTAGGCCACCTTGCGAAGGTCGAAGGGCATCATGTTCTCGATCGAGCCGACCGTCATTCCCAGCCGCTCGAAGACCCCGCGGTTCCAGGCTGCGTCGCGCTTCGCGAGATAGTCGTTGACGGTCACGAGATGGACACCGGTCGCCGGGAGCGCATTCAGGTAGAGCGCCGTGGAGGCGACGAACGTCTTGCCTTCACCGGTTTTCATCTCGGCGATGTCGCCCTCGTGAAGGACGATGCCCCCCATCATCTGGACATCGAACATCCGCTGCTCCGACTCCCGCCACCGGGCCTCGCGTACTGCCGCAAACGCCTCGAAGATCAACTCCTCGAGCGACTCGCCGTTCGCAAGGCGCTGCCTGAACTCGGCTGATTTCGCGTGCAACTCCTGATCCGAGAGAGCCTGAAAACCCGGCTCGAGCGTTGCGACGAAGGCCGCCTGCTGTTTGAGGCGTTTCACGCGCCGCCCCTCGCCCAGGCGCAGCACCTTCTCGAACTTGCCGAAATCTGTTGTGGACATCCCGCCGAGAGCGTACCGGGAGAGCCGTGTCCGTTGATTGTTTCTTCATAAACAAGCGATATCGTTCGAACATCAAGTTGATTGTTTCTTCATAAACAAGCGATATCGTTCGAACATCAAGAAGCACCCATATCCCTCGCTCCTCGTGCCGGCCGTCGCTCTCGCACTCACCCTCCTCGTGGCGAGCAGTGCTCTCGCACTGCAGTTGCCGGGACGCACGAGCGTGCGCAACGGGCCCGTTCGCCTCGTCACACTGAATGGAGCGTCGTTCGCTTTCACGGTGGCTCGGACGGCAACCGACTGCGACCACGTCGAGCTGTGGAACACCGATACGAAAGGCTTCTGGCGCTTCGGCAGGCCCGGGGCGTGCGGGGACCGAACCAGCACCGGAGCCGGGATCTCCTCGATCGGCGTCAGCGGGAATCGCGCACTCTGGATTCGCTTCGGTGGCGGGAACACACGCGAGTGGCAACTGATGACCGCAACGACGACGCAGAGGACCCCAAGGCAACTGCGGTTCGTCGCACAGGATGTCGATCTTCCCTCGCCGATGGTGATAGGTGACTCGACCGGCAACCTGGGGATCCCCTACGCAGTCGGCAGGGAGGTCGTCCTTCTCGGAGCGAACGGCGTGGCCGTTTTCAGGACGACCGAACCAGCGCGGGTCACCCTGATCACGGCAGGCAGGGGGCCCGCAGGAGCGGTCGTGGCAGGCCTACTCGAGACGGGCGAGATCGATCTCCTGCGAACAGACGGCTCGCACGCCTGGACGCTCGGCGTCCAGCCCGGAGCGGTGAGCGCAATAGCGCTCGCGCCTACCGGTCTTGTCGTACAGCGCGCGAACGAGGTGCAGATCCGCACTCCGGCCGGGCTGTCGTTGGCCGTCAGCCTGCCCGCAGGAGCACGCATGATCGACTTCTCCCAGGGTCGCATCCTCTACAGGCGCAACAACGAGATCCACGCCCTGCAGGCCTCGACCGGCACGGATACCCTCTTACTGCAGGGCGGTGCCGGCGCGACCGCGATCTCCGCGACCGCTGACACGCATGGTTTCGGCTGGGCCCAGGACCGGAAGGTGAACTTCGCCTGCGGTAGCTGTGTCTCGTTCGCACGGTAGTCCCGATCAGGCCGTAGGCGCGTCGAAGGCCGAGGTGGGGTTGTGAGACCGTTCTACCGCACCGTCCTCGCGAGACAGACGACGTCCACGCGTCCCGCCCCCTCACGTCGCAACACGGAGGCGCAGGCCGCAACCGTGGCACCCGTCGTGTAAACGTCGTCAACGAGGCAGACGCGTGCCGGCGAGGGGCCCCTGCTTGTGAAAGCAGTGGCGACGTTCTTCCGGCGCTCGGTCCGGGGCAGGTTCCGCTGCCGCTCAACGCCAGGACGCCGCTGGAGAAGATTCCGGAGCGGGATCGACCAGATGGCGGATACCTCGGCGGCCAACGCCTCCGCCGGTGCATGACCCCGGGCAAGGCCCCGGTCGCGATCGCCTGGAACGAAGACGATTGCGTCAACGTCTGGCCGGGCCACGACCTCCGTGACGAGGAGCGCAGCAACCTTCGTGAGGTCGCGCCGCCCGCGCTCCTTCCACGAGGTCACAAACGCCCTCGCTCCCCCCTCGTAGACAAACGCGGCACGCGCGCTTCCGAAGGCGAGACGTCTGCCCCTGCACTCGGAACACCGGCGTACGGGCCACGGGCCCGGAGCACCACAGAGCTCACACCAGGGAGGAACACAGCGCACGAAAGACCGCATGCAGCCCTCACAGGCCGCCTCGCCGATCCGGCCACAGATGCCACAACGGATCGGTATGAACACGTTTCGCAGCTGCACCCGACCGATGTTAGGCGGCTACCGGTGACGGCCGTGTGCCGACTTCGGGCCATCTCTGTGCCGTACTCGGGCGCCCAAGATCCCCCGGATGAGCGACGGGTCATCGCTCAGGGGATGCCGAAAAGGAAGAAGAGGGGCCGGCAGCGCCCGCTCGAGAAGAACAGCCAGCAACAATGAGTCAGACATCCTTGCCCACGCGTCTTTCCCGGATTCTGCAGCGCAGACACCGGGGCACTCGCGTTCCCGGGGCTACCCGTCGTCACCGACACGCCGTGCGAAGAGCCCTCGCGCGAGCGACCGCGGAGCAGGGCGTCAGCATGATCGAGCTCCTCGTAACAATGGCGGTGATGCTCATCATCCTGAGCGCGCTCAGCACCGTTGCCGTCGAGGCCTCGCGATCAGAGGTCAAAACGAACATGCGCTATCAGGCTCAGGTCGAGGGAAGACTGGCCCTCGACAAGCTGCGACGGGAGCTCCATTGTGCGAGCGCTGTGACGGCCGTCAACTCGTCTGGTGTCCCTGTCTCGGTGGGCACCGCCGGAAACGGCATCAATCTCATCCTCGGTGGCTACTGTCCGACCAACGGCCTCACCGCGAATACGAGCCTTCAGGTCTTCGTCACCTGGTGCACGAGTGCGAGCACTGCGATGACCGGAGACTTTGCGCTGTACCGTCTCGCATCTCTGTCGAGTCAGCCCACCTGCTCGGTCAGCGGGGCGAAATGGGCCGACTACTTGACAACCGCTACACCCTTCTGTCTGCCCAGCACGGCGATCGCCTGCGGCGGAGTCTTCAGGTCGGCGACGAGTCTCCCGGTGCTTCACATCACGCTTCCGTTGAACGTGAACGGGCCGAGCTCTACGACCTCGTCGTTCAGGCTCGTAGACGACATCGCGCTGCGAAACAGCGTGCGCTCGTGACGACACGAGACCCACGGCCCGCACCGTGGCAGACCGGCGAGGACGGCCTGCACTACCGCCGCTGTCAGAGATTCCTCGTCTCGTTTTGCCGTCACCCGCGCCGGGAGGAAGGGTTCGGCCTCGTCGAGTTGCTCATCGCGATGACTGTTCTGAACATCGGCATCCTGGCCGTTTTTGCAGGGTTCAGCTCGGGTTTTGCCGCTCTCAGCCGGGCATCTGCAACCTCGAGTGGCGCAGCACTCGCCGATGCCCAGATGGAAAGGTTCCGCGCGCTCAGGTTCTCGGCGGTCTGCCTCGGTAACGCAACAACAGACGTGACGCGCACCGCAGGCACGCCGGCCGGCGTAGCAGTCGCAACCTGCTCGACGACCGACCCCGCTCTCGTCGCGCTCCGAACTCCCGTGACCGGGCCCGACAACAAACAGTACCGCGTCGATACCTACGTGACCTGGAGTTGTGCCATGGGATCCCTGAGCACTGCCTCCCCGTATTCCACCTCGGCCCCGGGCTGCGCGACCGGATCGGTCGAACAGGCTGCCGCAATCAAACTCGTGCGGATCACCGTTCGCGACACCGTCACGACCTCGAAGGTGTACGCAACCGAGGACTCGGGCTTCGACGCGACGACCGGCACCTGATCGCCCGATCTGCTCTCGTTTCCATCGGGCACGCGGCTCGTAGCACGAGGACATCATCGATTACCCCGAACGAGGGAGCACGGAGTCCGCCCCGGCTGCCGACACAGAGAGTGATGGGCAAGCACAAGCAGCATCCCTGCGAGGTAGGTGACTACACCGAGTCTGCCGGTCGGCCGGGGCGGCGCCTCGACAGACTGGCCGGCCGACTCTCGGACGAGAGCGGCTTCGCGCTCGTGATGGCCACCGGGATGATGCTCGTCCTGAGCCTCACGGTGACGAGCGTGATCGGCTACTCCAAGACCAGCGCACGCAGCGCAAATTTGAGTGCATCAGGCCAGGACGCCTACGCACTCGCCGAAGCAGGGATCAACAACGCGATGTCGGTCATCACCGTCGTACGTGCTGACACAACGCAACTCGCTCAGCAGCCGACCGCCGCAGGCGACCCGAACTCCACGGTCACAACCTATGCAGAAGGTGGAACCGCGACCTGGGGAGGCAGCTATGCCAGCGCCACGAAAACCTGGACGATCAAGTCGATCGGGAGCGCGCGTAATCCAACGGCACCCGGTGCAGCGCCTCTCACACGAACGCTCTACGCGACCGTTTCGATCCCCGCACCGCCATACTCGTTCGTCGCACTCAACGCGTCATGCGACAACCACACCCTGATCCTGAGGACGGGTGGGCATCTCACCGTGACAAACGGCATCTACGTCAACTCCTGTAACACCGGCGACGGCTTCGACATCAAGGGCACCGTCGGGTTGATCACGGCGCCGACAATTCAGACGGTCGGTGGCTGGGAGGTCTACGTGGCCTCCACGCAGGTGCGCGTCGGTACCACGCAGTGTCCTGTGCCCCCTCTCAAGTACTCCTACTTCGGCCCGGGCAACGCCTCGAACGCTCCACAGACCACCGGCTGCCCCACGACGGGGTCGCCTGTTCTCGCCGACCCGTTCGTAGACGTTGCAGGGCCATCGGTCGGCGCGCCTGCCTGCCCGAGCCCCGCCTACGGAGCCGCTACATCCTACTCCCCGCAACTGCATCTCAAAAACACCATCACAGCGACCCAGACGTCGCTCGTCGTCACGGAGTCAACTCCGACGATCCCGAACGGCGAGATCATCATCATCGATTCCGAGAAGATGTACGTCACGAGCGGCGGCGGCAGCGTCAATCTCACGGTGCAACGAGGAGCGATCGGAACCACCGCCGCGTCACACACGAACTCGAACAAGGAGATCAAGAAGATTCCCGTCATCGGCACGGGCGGCAACGCGACGCTCCCGACATCGTGCAAGATCTCCTCCGGCGCCCAGACGCTGCAGCCTGGCACCTATTACGGCGGGATCTGCATCGGTGCCGCGAGCGGAGCCGAATGCGGCCTCAAGGCCGGCGGCACCTGCACGACCACCTCGTCGGCGACGGCCAACGTGACGCTCGCTGCCGGCACATACATCATGGCCGGCGGTGGATTCTCGGTCTGCGGCTCGTCCACCCTGAGCGCCCCTGACGTCCTCATCTACAACACACAGAACGCTACGAACACGGCAGGTGCCGGCGCTATCGACCAGGTGAAGCTAAATACCACCGGGAGCGTCAGCCTCGGCGCCCAGGCGACGGGCCGATATGCAGGCCTGACGATCTTCGAGGATCGCACGCTGAGCGTGGCCGGGTCGGCGAGCAAATGTGATGCGAAGTCGAAAAACGTCGATCTGACGGATATTGCGTTCGTGTCCACGGCAACAACGGGCGCCAACGGGAAGCTGGGCTCGATCTCGGGCACGATCTACGCTCCCGGCCTGCGCGCAATGTACTCCGACTACATGGGAGGGATCGCCAACATAGCGCTCATGGCCTCGTGTATCTCAATCGACGGAACGGACTCGACCTACGACTTCCAGGATGCCGGTCTCTTCGGGGTCGACATCACACTCGGCAAGGTATGGGGTTGACCTCTCTCTCTCGCACGCGCGCGCGACTAGCGCGACACGGGTGACGCCGCAAGCATCTCACGCAGGCGCGGCTCGATCCCGGCAAGATCCGCGAGCTCCTTGACCGGGAGAAAGCGCCCCCTCGGGCCCACACGAGGAACGACGAGGAACGACGTCGTGACGTGGGCCGAGATCTCGTGGTAGAGACGCTCGAACTGGATCACGGGCTCTCCGGCGACGCTCTTCTCGACGACGAGCCAGGTGAGATCGCCCGGTGCAGCGAGCGCCTCGACGGTGATCAGCGAGGTGTTGGTGTTGAACACGGGCACGCGTTCCTGGTCGAACCCCGGCGGGAACTGCATCGCCTCCAGGAGTCGCGGCCGACCATCAACCCGCGCCGGAGCACCGCCGGTATCGCTCTGTTTCGAGACGACCTCGACGGTGAGGGGGGTTCCCGCAAGAAGATGCATTCCGACAATCCCTGGGTCTATCCTGGCTCCGAGGTTGTCCACGTTCGAGACCACGACCGTGCGCACTCCACGCTGGACCAGCAGGTCGAGGACACCCGAGCGGCGGATCGCCGAGAAGAGATCTCCGTGCCCCTGCCCGTAGAGGGACGGGTGGCCATCTACTCCGAGAAAAAGGCTGCCGTCGGGACGGAGGCGCGGCGCCGCCGGCTGCACGAAACGCAACGGCTCTCCAAGCCGCCGTTCCACGAGGTGCCGCGCTACGGCCTCGTCGGTCGCGAAACTCGTCATCACCGTCTCCGGAATCTCGCAGTCGAGAGCTGTCGCAACGCGTCGTGTCTCCTCGAGCTTCACCTCGAGGAAGCTGCGTCCGTCGATCGCCGTCGCGACGGCCTTGACCCCGCCGCCGAACCGCGTCGCCATACCGCCCGCCAGGACGACGACCGCGACCGAGCCGGCACGAAGCGCCTCTACTCCTGCGACGAAGGCCTCCTCGAAGCCGGGCTGCCCGGGCATCGGCATGACCGTGAGATCACCGGGCTCTGTCGGCTCGACGGTTCCGGCGACGACGTTCGCTCCGGGTACCAGCCTTCCGGCTACGAGCGAAGCCCGAAGCAGATCGAAGGGTTCGGCATCGAATCCGTCCCGCTCGAGCAGCGCTCGCGTCGCGGGGCCGACCTCGTTCAGGATCATCGCGACCGCGCAGGTACCGGGAGAGAGGCGAGATACGGAGCACGATGAACCCCCTCCTCCGTCACGATCGCCGTGATCAGGTCGGCAGGCGTGACGTCGAAGGCGGGATTGCGGGCGGCAAAGCGCGTCGTCACCTCCATGCCGTCGCGCTCCTCGATCGGGATCGACGTACCATCGGCCATGCCGGGATCGATCGTAGACGTCGGTGCGACGATCACGAACGGAATGCCATGGTGACGTGCGAGCACGGACAGGCCGTACGTGCCGATCTTGTTGGCGGTATCACCGTTCGCCGTAATGCGATCGGCGCCCGTCATCACGATGTCGACCTCACCGGCGCCCATCAACGACGCGGCCGCGCCGTCCACGATGACGGAGCAGGGGATCCCGAGCACCTCCAACTCGAGAGCCGTCAGACGGGAGCCCTGGAGTAGCGGACGGGTCTCGTCCACCCAGACGTGTGCCACTCTCCCCTGCTCCCACGCGGCTCGCATCGCCCCGATGGCCGAGCCGTACCCGCCGGTCGCAAGACCACCCGCGTTGCAGTGGGTGAGAATCCGGGCGTCCGGCGGCACGAGGGCGACAGCGTGCGCACTCATTCTCCGGCATCGTTCGACCTCGTCCTCGTGCATGCCTCTCGCACGTTCCCGCGTCGGGTCGGTCCGCATCTCGTCGAGCGCCCACCGCAGATTGACAGCGGTCGGGCGCGAGGCCGCCAGGAGATCGTACGTCTCTCCGATGTCGTCACCCCGGGCAGCCGCAAGCGCCATGCCATACGCCGCAGCCACGCCGAGCAACGGCGCTCCCCGCACCGCGAGTTGCCGGATGGCATCTGCGAGCTCTGCCGCGTCATGACACCGGAGCTCGACCATCTCGTCGGGCAGACGCCGCTGGTCGAGCATGACCACGGCGTCCTCCTCGAGCCGGATGATCCGGTCGGGATCGAGGCTGGTGGCCTGCAACACGGGAGCGTCGGCCGCTCGGTGCAGACGCCTCAACGGTCTCGTTCGGGTCGGCCGTAGAGGTCGTCGAGCCGCACGACGTCGTCGAGGTGCGGCGTCGAGACCTCGAGGATCGTGGTGTCGGCGATCGCCGTCACCCGATGCACGGTTCCGGGCCGATAGCGAAACGAATCTCCCTCGCCGATCTCGGTCGTCGTCAGCGCCCCACCGACCTCGCCGAGCTCGAGAGAGGCCCGACCGGACTGCACCAGCCAGGATTCGTCCTTCCACTCGTGGTACTGAAGGCTCAGTGCCTCTCCTGCACGGACGAAAAGCACCTTGCCCACGTAGAGATCCGTCTCCGCCCAGATCAGCTCATAGCCCCACGGCTTTTCACTCCGCCGTGGCACGCACGCATACGGTGATGTCACGCGAGCCACTCCGGGTGGGCACCCACGTGCTCGTCGGCGCGGCGCAGCTCCTTGGGCGTGTTGACGGTCAGCCAGAGGCCCTCGTGGCGAAAGGCATGCAGCGAGCCCTCGGTCACGAGCTCGGGGAAGATCGTCGTCTCGTGATCTCCGCGCTCCGGAAACCGGGCCAGCCCCTCGGCCGAGAGCGCATAGATCCCGCAGTTGACCCAGTAGGGAACCGGCGAGACCTCGTGAAACCCCGTCACGATGTCGTCGTCTCGCACCTCGACCTGCCCGAACTGCGAGAGAGGGCGGGCGACCGTCACCGTGGCAGCTGCACCGGTGGCACGGTGGCGCGCAAGAAGGCCCGTGAAGTCCACGGCGACGAGCTCGTCACCGTTCATCGCCAACACGTCGCCCGACTCCCTCCTCAACGAAGCCGCAAAACGGATCGCGCCACCTCGGCCGAGTCGCTCGGGCTCGCCGGCGCAGACGATCTCGACGCCTGTGTCGGCGAGGTCACGGTCGAAGTCTTCTTCCTGCCCCGCGGCGCAGCTCACGATCACGCGCGAGACACCGGCTCCGCGCAGGCGTCCGACCTGCCAGGCGAGCAACGGCTTACCACCGACGGCGACAAGCGACTTCGGTCGTCCTGCAGCGGCAGTCCCCATCCGCTCGGCTTTGCCGCCGGCCAGCACGATTGCCTCCATCAGTCGTCCGACGGGCCCGCTGCCCTGCCGATGCCCTCGTACTGGAATCCCGCGGCCCGCATCAATAGGGGATCGAGCAGGTTCCGCCCGTCGATCAGAATCGGCGTCCGCATCGACGCACCGACGCTCGCCCAGTCCACGTCCATGAGCTCGGGCCACTCGGTAACGATCACAACGGCATCCGCACCCGCTGCCGCAGCCGCGGGGCTGGCCGCAATCTCCACACCGTGCAGGTCGTGACCGTCAACGATCGGGTCCCACGCGCGCACCTCGGCTCCCTCGGCTAGAAGCCTGCCTGCGAGCACGATGCTCGGCGCCTCTCGCGTATCGTCGGTGTCCGGCTTGAAAGCGAGGCCGAGCAGCGCCACCCGCCTGTCGCGGAGCGACCCGAGGTGGCGATGCAGCTTCCCTATCACACGGCGCTTCTGGAGCTCGTTGACCTCGATCACGGCACTGAGCAGCTGGAAGTGGTAGCCGGAGTTCGCTGCGAGTTGCTTGAGCGCCAGGGAGTCCTTGGGGAAACATGACCCTCCGAAGCCGATCCCGGCACGCAGAAAGCTGGGCCCGATGCGACGGTCGAGGCCGATCCCCTCCGCGACGCGCACGACATCCGCACCCGTCGCCTCACAGACGTTGGCTATCTCGTTGATGAACGAGATCCGCGTCATCAGGGCCGCGTTGGCCGCGAGCTTGATCATCTCCGCGGAGGCGACGTCGCAACGCACCACGGGACTTTCTATCCCCGCGTGCAAGGCAACCACGGCGTCACCGTCCTTCTCGCGGAAGGAACCAACGACGATGCGGTCGGGACGGAGGAAGTCGGCGACGGCCGTGCCCTCCGCCGTGAACTCGGGGTTCGACGCGTATCCGACGTGCACGAGGCCACGCTCGTCGAGTCGATGGCGCACCTTCGAACCGGTTCCGACCGGCACGGTGCTCTTCATCACGACGACGCTCGCCCGGTCAATCGCCGGCAGTTCGTCGATCACGGTCCAGACGGCCGAGAGGTCGGCATCGCCCGAATACGTGGGAGGCGTGCCGACGGCAACGTAGACGAAGTCGGCGCCGTCGATTGCCTCCCGGACGTCCGTCGTGAAGGCGATTCGCTCGGCATTGGCCGCGATCAGCTCTGCGAGACCCGGCTCGTAGATCGGGATCTCGCCACGTTCGAGCGCCTCGATGCGATCGGCCAGGACATCGCGAATGACGACCGAGTGGCCGAGCTCGGCAAGGCAGGCCCCGGTGACGAGGCCGACATAGCCGGCACCGAAGATCGCCACACGAGAGGGGGTCATACTCACGACCGTCAGAGGGTACCCGGCACAACCGCTGCCGACTACGAGACCCTCACCTTTGAGATCGGCCGCAGACCCTTCGCGATCGCGAGCATCGTCTCGTTCGGGAGCCTGTCGAGCAGCGTGTTGACAACCCAGTAGCTCGCACGGCCCTGCCGCAGGACGACCATGTGGAGGCGGGGCCCGTTGTAGAAGAGCTCGTACCGCCGACCACCGATATTGCGCACGAAATTGCGACTGCCAAGCACGGCTGCGTCGTTCCAGTCGGACTGCTGGACGCCCCAGTAGTCGTTCGAGCCCATCTTGTAGGTGAGCCTCACCGTCTTGTGCTTCGGGTCTTTGGCGTCGAAACGGTAGAGCCGGATAGGCCGCTCACGGTCAATCCAGGACGAATACTCGATCACCGTCGGCACCATGAGCGGGAAGTTGACCTTTCCTTGACGCTCGCGCAACAGATCGATTGCCGCCGAGGTACCGGGCACGACATTCGCCTCTTCTCGCTTCGGCGTCTGGTCTACCGAAGCTGCAGCAAGCGTGCCGTGAAAGGTCTGTCCCACAACCGTCGTCAGCATCGCGCCATTCCCGAGCGCAATAATCGCCGGAGACGACTTCGCGACGTCGGCCGACCCGAACAGAGCCGCGACCTTACGCGCGGCCTCCCTGGCTCCCGTTCGGGTGGCGTCGAAGTAGACGGTCGTCCGGAAGAACGCAAAGTTCGGCGCGTTCGCGGGGATGCCGTTCGGCGGCGTCAGGATTGCGTAGCCACGCTGGCCGAGCAGGTAGCTCGCATTCGACGCCGAGCCTGCTACGCCGTTGCCGTTCAGGATCGTGACCGACGTCTCTCCGGCGGGCGGCGTCTTTACCTTCATCTTCTCCCCGAGAGCGACCGCGGTGGCCTTCTTCGGAGACTCGACATCGGGATTCGCCCACTCGCGGACGGCGGAGGAGATGTTCTCGGAAGCAGTCGTCAGATCGGAGTACCCGCCGAGCCCGTCGATACGCGACTGGAAGACGTGCCCGGGAGGGAGCGAGTACGCGAGAACTGCATAGGACAGAACGGTTCTGGCGCTGACATCCTGACCCCCACCCTGCCCTACCTCGATGTTCTTTGTGAGCACGCTGACCACCCGGGGGAGTTTCCGCAGCGAGAAGCTCGTGCTGATCTGATCCTTGAGCGACCGGACGAAGAGCTGCTGCCGGGCGTTGCGGTAGAGATCGCTGTCGGTGTGTCGGAAGCGCACGAAATCAAGCGCCTGATACCCCCCGAGACGCTGGTATCCGGGCTGGAGGTTGATCGTTGCGTAGCCGCCCGGCCCGCCGTGCGTATTGAGGTAGCGGCGGTCCACGTCCATCCAGATTCCGCCGAGCTTGTCTACCACCTGTCGGAACCCCATGAAGTTCACGGTGATCAGGTAGTTGATCGGGACACCGGTGAGCTTGCGCACCGTCTCGAGCGTCCCCTTCGCTCCACAGTACGCGTAGGCGGCATTGATCTTGCCCGAGAACGACGACCTACCGGGACAGACGAGCTCCGTTCGCAGGTCGCGAGGGAACGAGAGTAGCGAGATCGTCTCGTTCTTGGGATTTGCCCGCAGGAGCATCAGGGTGTCCGAGCGTGACGGTGCATTCTTTCCCTCGCTCGCTCTCCGGTCGTACCCGATCACGAGCGCCGTAGCCGGCTGGCCCGCAACGGGAAGGTCGAGCCGACGGGCTGTGACCTTTACATCCTGACTGCGCGGCGCGACCGCGGCCACCGACTGATGCAGGTAGAGGTACGCGCCTCCCGCAATGCCGGATGCGGAGACGGCGACGGCAATCGCGGCCCAGCCGAGAATCGCCAAAGCCAGTGACCGCCGCGTCCGCCGGGGCGGCTCGGGCTGGTGGTAGATCGCGATCGGGCCGAGAGTGTCCGGCGGCAACTTGATCGTACCGTTGCCGTTCTCGGTGTGCCCTCGTCCTACGCCTCTCTTGAGTGTCGTCCGCATAGGGGAACGGGAGTCGAGCGCCCGTAGGGTTCAGGATAGCGGAGGCTCCGGCGTGAGCGACCCCGGTTTACAGGATCCTGATCTCCGGAGGCAGCGAGGAGCGCGCGTGCGTTACCGCACGTTCCCTCAACGATCTCGGGCCGGGAGCACAACACCGAGCGCCGCGTCGAGCAGCGCGAGGTCGGCGTCGGAGCCGGCTCCTATTCGCAGAGCGGTGGGCGCGCCGAACGACTCGCCCGCCTGCACCGCCACCCGTTGCTCCAGAAGTTCCGCCGCAAGTCGGCCGGCATCTGCCCCGACATCTACGAGTACGAAGTTCGCGACGCTGCCCGCGAGCGGTTCGAGCCCGTGCGCGCGCAGGATCGAAACGAGCGCTGCAAGCGCCACCCCGTTTGCCGCACGCCGCCGCTGCACCTCGGCCGTGTCGGCGAGGCTCGCGAGTGCAGCCGCCTGCGAGAGCGATCCGACGTCGTATCCGCGCTGCACCTTCCGGATCGCGGCAACGACCGCCGTCGGCCCGACGGCGTATCCGACCCGGAGGCCGGCGAGTCCATAGAGCTTCGAGAACGTTCGCAGCACGAGCGCATCGCCCCCCACTCGAACGATGTCCGCGATTGCATCGAGGCGGCCGACGGGATCGAGGTAGTCGAAGTACGCCTCGTCAACCACCGCGAGGACGTGGTCTGGAAGCGCGGCGACAAACGCGATCAACTCGTCACGTGGGATCACGAGGCCGGTCGGGTTGTTCGGCGTCGCGAAAAACACCAGTCGCGTGCGCTCGGTCACCGAGGCCCTCATCGCCTCGAGATCGACCCGGCTATCACGAAGAGGAACGGTGACGGGTCGTGCATCACGCTTCTGTGTATCGCGCACGAAACTGGGGAATGACGGCCACGGAATGACCGCCTCGTCTCCGGCATCGAGGACGGCCTGACACACGTAGCCGATGCCCGCATCGGCACCCGCCGTGACAACGACCTGCGTGGGCGGCACGTCGTGTCGTGCCGCGAGGGCCGAGACGAGCACGTCAGAGCCGCGACCGGGGTATCGGTTGAGTCGGGGAACGCCATCGGCAATAGCCGCGAGAGCCGAGGAAAATGGGCCGTCGAGACCCTCGTTCAGTCCGAGTGAGGCATCGTCCGCGGCGGGTGACGCGACGGGGTCACCGGGAGGCAGCAGCTCGAGTGACCGCCGGACGAGCCGTGCCCCGTCGCTCACGCGGTGACGATGTCCGCCGGATCCGGCGCGGGCTCCGCCGGCATCGGCGCAACCGGGACATCCGGCACGACCGGCTTCCAGTCTCCACCGTCGTCCCCTCCCCCTTGTCGGCGACGCACGACGTAGAGACCACCTGCAGTCGCAAGTCCGATCACGAGAGCAAGACGAAGCAGATGGCGTTTCGGGGGACGGCGGGCAAACGACAGCCCCTCTCCCGCCACGAACCCGGCAACGGCAGCCGCTCCGCGTTGGCGGATCAGCCGTCGTACATACCACGAGCCAACCGACATCGCGAGCGGGGTGTGCCGTGTTTTGTCGGATCGCAGCATTAGCGCCTCCTCGGTGGCAGGTGGATGGCCCGGCCAAGAGCAACCAGGCCAGCTTCCTTTATAGCCTCCGAGAGCGTCGGGTGCGGAGCGATCCCGTCTGCCACCACCTCGACGGTTGCCTCGGCGTCGATCGCAACAACACCGACCTCGATCAGGTCGGTTGCGTGGGGCCCGACGATGACGAGACCGAGCAGTTCGCCATAGGTCGTCTCGTGGATCGACTTCACCCATCCCGTCGTCGATCCGGACATGGCCGCACGGGCGTTTGCGACCCAGGGAAAGACCCCGACCGCAACGGCGTCTCCGTAGCGCTCCCGGGCTTCCGCCTCGGTCAGGCCGACACCGGCGATCTCCGGATCGGTGTAGATAGGACGAGGAACGGCCGGGGTGCCGAGGGCCTTCTCGTGGCCCATTGCGTTCTCGGCCGCTATCTCACCCTCACGAAATGCGGTATGGGCAAGCTGCCAGCGGCCCGCCACGTCACCCGCCGCAAAGATCGTCGGAATCGCAGTGCGCAGATGGTCGTCGGTCGCGATCCCGGTGCGCGGATCGGTCGGGACGCCGATCTCGTCGAGTCCGAGGCCGCTGACGTTGGGCGCCCTGCCGACGGCAACGAGCATCAGGTCGGCCTCGACCGACTCCCCGTCGCCGTAATGCACGACGAGGTGGTCTCCAAGATCGTCTACGCCCGTGCACTGCTTCTCGAGGTGCATCGTGATTCCGCGGCGCGTGAACACCTTCCGTAGCTCCTTTGCCGCGTCGGCATCCTCCTGCGGGATGAGCGTCGGCAGCATCTCGACGATCGTCACCTCGCTACCGAAGTGCGCGAAGATCGAGGCGAACTCGCAGCCGATGATGCCGCCCCCGAGCACGACGAGTCGGCGCGGCACCTCTGTCTGGGCGAGGAGCCCGGAGGAGTCCACGCAGCGCGGCGCGTCGAGCCCCGGAATGGGCGGGCGGATGGGATGCGCACCGGTCGCGACGACCGCGCTCCTGAAGGTCACGTCCTCGCCGCCCTCCACTGCAATCGTCGTCGGGCTCGTGAACCGCCCGGTGCCCCGGATCCACTCGACCCCATTTGCCTTCAGAAGACCGGCGACACCGCCTGTCATCTGCTCGACGACACCGTCTTTCCAGGCAATAGCCTGAGCGAAGTCGAGCTGCGGCTCGGAGACCGCGACCCCCAGCTTCGCGAACGTCTCACGGGCATCGTGCAGTGCGTGGGCGGTCTGCACCCAGGCCTTTGTGGGAATGCACCCAACGCGCAGGCAGGTGCCTCCGAGTTCGGGCTCCTGCTCGATGCAGACGACCTTGCCTCCGAGTTGTGCTGCGCGGATCGCCGCGGTATACCCGGCCGGGCCGCCCCCAAGGACTGCAACGTCACATTCCATGCTTCACCCTTTCGTCGCCGACTTCCCTCACGATCGTACTCACGTGAGCTCGAGTCGTAGGGTGAGAGAGTCCGTGTCCTCCTGCACCTGACCGAAGCCGAACTGGCGATAGAGCCCGATAGCACCCTCGTTGTGGCGATCGACGGCGAGGCTGAGCGCCGTGTAGCCGTCGGCCCTGGCCCGCTCGAGGAGTGCCGCGAGGAGCGAGCTGCCGACTCCGAGTCCCCGCGCGTTCGGCACGACCGCTACGGCAAGCTCCGGGGTCTGCTCGTCGATGAACCCGTATCCAGCGGCTTCGGACTCGAAGAGTCGAAACCACGCTGCCCCGACCGGAAACCCGTCGAGCAACGCGATCACCGCCGTGTCGCCCGGCCTCCCCCACGCCTTGACGTAGAGCTGCACCGGGCCCGGTCCACCACTCGGCGCGCGTTCCTTCCAGTAGTACGCATGGTGCAACATGTCGCGCAGAAATCGTGCGTCCTGCGCCCCACCCTTCCTGACGATGACCGTCACGTGCTCAGAGAGCAAGCGCCGGTTGCTCGATCAGCGCGACGAGCGTTTGCAGGAACTCGGCCCCGTCGGCGCCGTCGATCGCGCGATGGTCGCACGTGAGCACGACCTGCATCATCGGGGCGATATCGATTTCGCCGTCGACGACGACGGGCGTGTCCTTGACCGCGCCGACCGCGAGAATCGCAACCTGCGGAGGGTTGAGCACCGCGACGAACTGCTCGATGCCATACATGCCGAGGTTCGAGATCGTGAACGTGCCACCTTCCATGTCGGGCAGCGTCAGCTTGCCGACGCGCGCGCGACCGACGAGATCCGCGCGAGCCCGGGCGATCTCCTGGACGCTCCGACGATCGGCATCGCGGATGACAGGGACGACGAGCCCGTTCGGGGCCGCGACGGCCATGCCGACGTGCGCGCCGGGGTGCCGGTGGATCTCGTCGCCGGTGAACGTCGCGTTCAACGCCCGATGCTGCATCAACGCCACGCCGACGAACTTGGTGAGGAGATCGTTGACGGTCGGCTTGACGTCGCCCTCGGCGAGGCGCGACACGAGCTGCTCACGAAGGTGGAGCGTCTCGGTCATGTCGGCCGAGACGCCGAGCTGAAAGACCGGCGCCGCCCAGGCCTCGGTGAGCCGACGCGCGATCGTCTTGCGGATCGTGCTCAGCGCGATCACCTCGACCTCCGGGGCCGGCTGCCGTACCACGGGCGCCGCCGCAGCCTGCGAAGAAATCCCCGTGCTGGCGCGTTCGACATCCTCTGCAAGGATGCGGCCGTCAGGCCCACTTCCGGAGACCGCCGAAAGGTCGAGACCGCACTCGCGCGCAATCCGGCGCGCAAGTGGTGATGCCTTGAGCCGGGCACCCGCCCGCGAGCCGGGCACGTCGGCGTCCCCGGTATGGCCGGTCGGCCCCACCCGTTGCTGCACGACTTCCCGAGGCGGGTCGGCGGATGGTTTCGGGGTGACAGGCTCGGCCGGCACCGACGCGCCAGGAGCTCCGTCGGTTTCCTGTCCGATCACCGCGATCGTGGCCCCGACTGCCGTTTCCCCCTCCTGCACGAGAATCTTCAGAAGGACACCGTCAACCTCCGACTCGACCTCCTGCGTCACCTTGTCGGTGTCGAGCTCGTAGAGCGGCTCGTGCACCTTGACGGGATCACCTTCCGCCTTGAGCCAGCGGACGATCGTGCCGGACTCCATTCCTTGTCCGAGCCGGGGAAGCTTGACCTCGGTCGTCACGGGTGATCTCTCCTCACGGGTGCCAGGCTGCACCCGGCGTCGGGTACACGCAGCTCTTCTCCGACCGGTTGCATCGCGGTCATTATGCTGGAGATCGATGAGACTTGTCGACCAATGGCGCACGATGGCGGACGGCTTCCCCGCAGACTGGGAGCATGTCCGGCTGACGGTGACGCCCGATCGGCCGGGCGACCTCGCGCGCGTGGGACAGGTGCTCGGTTCGATCAACGCCGGCAAGGTCGGCGCGTCGCTCGTTGTCGAGGTCGGGGTCGGGGGCAGCGCAGGGCAGCAGACTGCCTTGCGGCTGTTCGGGCTCCTCGACCGTGACCGGATCTGGTGCCACCTGGAGCAGTCAAACCTTCAGACTCGCGTCGCTACCGCCCTGGAGGATGCCGGAGAAACGTCCCGACAGACCGGCCCTGTCGCCGGGAGCTGGGATCGGGCGCTGGCGCCGCTGCCCTCGGACTGGACGGATCTCCTCTGCGAGCTCGAGATCGAGTCGAGCACGTTGCTCGATCGCACAGCACTCCTGTGCGCGCCGCTCAACCCGGCGCGCAGCGGCGCACGGCTCGTCTTCACCTTCCGCTGCTCGGGGCGCTCGGGCTACGGCGTCTCCCCGGCGATGGCGCGGCGCTGCTTCGAGCGCCTCGACGGCGAGGGCATCGTCGGGTCGGCCCGCGTGCTACGGGTTCTCTCCGACACCGACAACGTAGACACCCAGGGGCCCGTGTGGCTCGTGGGTGGTAAGACGCTGTAAGAACGTTCGCGTGGCGACCGGCGCTCGCGCTCGGCGGTCTCGGCGATCGCCTAGCGTGCAGCCTCGGAGCGAGTGACACGGCGACGCCGTGCGATCTCGTCGAGCGCCCCCATACCCTCGCGGCCGAGCCGCAGGGAGAGCGGAGGAGGCGGGGGAGCCTCTGCTTCCGAGCGTAGCGCTAAACGCACTACGCATACCACGAGCACTCCTTTGCCGCTCCATCGCGCACGGTCCCAGGGAAGAGGACGAAGCGCACGATGTCTCCTCCAGTCAGTGCCTCGAGCTAGCCCAGGTACCGGATCCGCACGACCCGCGACACGACCCGGCCGCCCCCGAAGATCCCTGGTGTCTGACACCGATCCCTCAAGTCCTACGCCACAGTGCCGAAAAGAGTCAGATCAACACGGAGCACGCCGCCGGCGGCACGATGCACCACAGCACAACAAAGGAGAAACGGCGCCTCCCGCAAATATCGACACACACACGTGACTCGGCTGTGCGCCGAAGTCAGGAAAGGAGACCTTCGATGGAGGCAGAACGGCAATCAGTGAAGGACAACGGCGAGGGCAGCGGCGGCGGCAAGAAAGCCCCGATTCGCGTCGGCGCCGTGATCGCGATCGCACTCCTCGTGGCATTCGTCGCCTGGATCGTGATCGACCGCAGCGGCGGTGATTCCGCCACCACAGCCACAACGACGACCGCTGGCCCAACAGGTGCCACGGCCGTCGGACCGGTTGCAGCTACGGACAAGGTGCTCTCGGCACTTGCGTCCAACGCCGGCCACGTCGTCTACTGGGCAGGTCCAGTCGAGGGTACGACACCCGAGTTCACCCAGACGAGCAAAGACCTGATCTACGTTCGTTACCTGCCGGCAGGTGTCGCGGTGGGCACTCAGCCCCTGAAGTACTTGATTGTCGCCACCTACCCCTTCGTGGACGGCTACAACGCCCTGAAGAAGATTTCAAACGGAAACGGTGTCGAGATACCTGGAGGCGGCTTCGCTGTCGTCGATGAGCGACAGCCGCGCAGCGTCCACTTCGCGTTCCCGGATGTCGACTTCCAGGGTGAGATCTTCGATGTCACGCCCGAGAAGGCACTCGAGGTGGCAACATCGGGAGACATACAACCTGTGCCCTTGCCCTGATAGTCGGGTACGTAGCGAATCCCTGTGATGGTCAAGATCCACGACGCCCGCGCGGGTAGCGCCTCATGACCGGGATGTTCGTCGCGTGGGTTGCATTCCCCCTCGTCATGGGCGCGCTTTCGCTCGGTTGCGGGCTGCTGCTCCAGCAGGCGTCCGGCGTGAGGCTCCCTGGCGCGCTCCTGCTCCCGGGCGGCTTTGCGGTCATCGTGATCGCAACCCAGTTCGCCCACCTCACGGATCAAACCGCCGGAATGGTGACGCCGCTCGTCCTGGCCCTCGCAATCGCCGGCTACGGGCTGGGCTTCCCGCGGCAGCGACAGGGGATCGACCCCTGGCTCGCCACCACCGCGGCCTGCGTCTACGCGGTGTTCGCGGCTCCCGTCGTCCTCTCCGGGAGGCTGACCTTCCTGGGCTACATGAAGCTCGACGACACGGCGAACTACATGGCGATGCTCGATCGGGCAATGGACCACAGCTACAACATCACGGGCCTTCCGCCGTCCGCCTATCGGGCAATTCTCGAGGACATCTACGTCGGCGGGTACCCGCTCGGAGCGCTCTCCCCGCTCGGCGTCGGAAGCCAGCTCGTCGGAGAGGATGCGCTGTGGCTCTGGCAGCCGTACCTTGCCTTCCTCGCCGTCCTCGTCGCATTCTCCCTCTACGCTCTCGTCTCACGGGTCATCAGTTCGCGCCCGCTACGAACGGTGGTTGTTGTCGGTGGCACCCCGGCCGCGCTCATCTACGGCTATGCGCTCTGGGGCGGGATCAAGGAGCTCTCGACGGCGATGCTCGCGATCCTTATCGCCGTTCTCGTGCCTCTGACCATGCGCCAGGAGCGGACACGCGCACGGGCCGTCCTGCCGCTTGCAGTCGCCTCCTCTGCAATGCTGCTGATCCTGACCCTCCCTGGTGCCGTCTGGCTCGTTCCCTCTCTGACCGCAGCAGTCGTGCTCGCCTTTCGTACCGGTGGCATCCGACGAGTTCTCCACCTGTCAGGAGCATTTGTGCTGACGGCGTCGGTGCTGTTGATTCCGGCATTTGACGCCTCGAGCAGGCTCGTGACAAACGTGCGCACGTTCAGCGAGAGCGACCGTTTGGCGGCCCTCGCCCAGCCCCTGAGCTGGCTCCAGGTGTTCGGGGTCTGGCTCAATGGCGACTTCAAGGTTCCGCCGGCGAGCCTTGATGTGACGTACTCCCTCGTGGTGGTGATTGCCGCGTCTGCCGCCACTGCTCTTGCGCTCGCGTGGCGACGTAGCGCGTGGGAGATTCCTCTCGCATTTTCCACCGCCGGATTCGCGTGCGTCATCTACGTGAGCCAGGGATCTCCATGGATCGGCGGCAAGGCCCTCGCCTCCTCGTCGCCGATCGTCCTCACCATTGCACTCACGGGTGCCGCAATGGTCTTCGAGCTCGGCCGGCGTGTCGAGGGCAGTGTGCTGGCCGGCGTTGTGATCGTGGGCGTGCTCTGGTCGAACGCGCTCCAGTACCACGAGGTCTGGCTCGCGCCGGAATCGCGCCTCACAGAGCTCGAGGCGATAGGCAAGCGGTTTGCGGGGCAGGGCCTGACGATGCTCACCGAGAACGAACCGTTCGGTGGCAATCACCTGCTTCGGAAGATGGATGCCGAGTCACCCTCGTTGCGACGAGGTCACTACATCGACCTCCGCGTCGGAGGAGCGGCCGAGAGGGGCATGTCGCCCGACATCGACGAGATCCGACTCGACCACATTCAGCGCTACCGGACGCTCGTGATCCGACGATCGGGGATCGCAAGTCGCCCTCCGTCGGACTACTCGCTGAGCCTGAGTGGGAAGGAGTACCAGGTGTGGCAACGCCCGGACAGACCCAGCCGGATCCTCGAGCACCTCTCGATCGGGTCGCGGCTCCAACCCGCGGGGGTCGCGGAGTGCAGCGAGATCCTGCGGCTCGGCAGGCTCGCGGCCACGAACAACGGGGTCCTCGCTGCCGTTCGACGGCCACCCACGATCATCATTCAGGGCGACGGAACGGTTGGCGTCCCCGCCCTTTCCGAGGCGTACGGACAACCTCTCGGTGCGCTCTACCCGGAAGGCCCAACGTCCATCGAGACAGGCTTCACCGCTCCCGCGAGTGGGCAGTACAGCGTCTGGGTCGCCGGTACGGCCCGCACACGTATCGACGTCTCGATCGACGGCCGGAAACTCGCCTCGACGCAGAACGTCCTGCAGTGGCCGGCGATCTTCGTACCGATGGGCACATCCCGGCTTGCGCGCGGGCAACACATCTTCCGCCTCGGTTATGGCGGCACGAGCCGCCTCCGCCCCGGCACCGGCAGGTCGGCCTTCGACCGCGGCCTCGGCCCGTACGCGATTAGCCGGGGCACGCAGGATCGCCCTGTCACTCTCGTCGATCCGGCCAACGCACGCTCCCTCTGCGGGCAGACCCTCGACTGGGTCGAGGCCCTGCGCGGCTAAGGGAAAGTCCCCGTAGCGTCGATAAAGGGATAACAATGCTCAATAAAAAGTCAGTCGCGGTCGTCCTTCCGGCCTACAATGAGGAGCTTCTGCTCCCCGACACGCTCGCCGGGATTCCGGCCTTCGTCGACCGGATCTACGTCGTCGACGACGCCTCGCGCGACGGAACGGTCGGGCGGGCACACGCAGCTGCCGCCGACGACCCGCGGATCTTCGTGATGGTGCAAGAGCGCAACGCCGGTGTCGGCGCTGCTGTCGTCGCCGGCTACAAACGTGCGATCGCCGACCGGATGGACGTCATCTGCGTGATGAACTCCGACAACCAGATGGATCCGGACGAGCTCGAGAGCCTGGCCGGGCCGGTGGCTCGCGGTGAGCTCGACTACACGAAGGCGAACCGGCTCTTCACGGGGCAGGCGTGGGAGCTGATCCCCCACACGCGCTACCTCGGCAACGCTGCCCTCTCGCTGCTCACCAAGATCGCGTCCGGCTACTGGCACATCGCCGACTCGCAGGCCGGCTACACGGCGATCGCGCTGCCGATGCTGGAGCAGCTCCAACTCGACCATATCTACCCGCGCTACGGCTACCCGAACGACATGCTCGTGCACCTCAACGTCTGGAACGCACGCGTGCGCGACATTCCATCTCGGCCGATCTACGACATCGGCGAGAAGTCCGGAATCCGGCTGCGCAAGGTCGTGCCGACGATCTCGTGGCTGCTGCTGAAGCGGTTCCTCTGGCGGCTCGGGAACAAGTACGTGATCCGCGACTTCCACCCGCTCGTCTTCTTCTACACATTCGGGTTTCTCAGCACGGTCTTCGGTCTGGCGATCGGAATCTGGCAGACCGCGGAGAGAGTATTCGTAGGCGGGAGCCCCACCGCGGGCTCAGTTGGGCTCATCGCGCTGTTCCTCATGTTCGGGGTGCTGTTCACGTTGTTCGCAATGTGGTTCGACATGGAGACGAACAAGGATCTCAGGTAGCCGGTGCAATGATGGGCTCCCGAACGTGAGTGAACTGGAAGGAACCCTGCCCAAGAAGAGGGTGGCCT
>JBAXFL010000009.1:0-68799 GCA_037139935.1 Thermoleophilia bacterium
CACCCTTTCCGCACGATTCACCGATGCGTCAGTGCGAGACTTGACACCGCCCTTGGCCGAAAGCTCGCCGTCCCACCCAGGACCTGACGGATGTCCATTTCGGCTGACGGCCACCACCCTTTCCGCACGATTCACCGATGCGTCAGTGCGAGACTTGACACCGCCCTTGCTCCGTACCCTCGTGGGCTACGTGTCGGGAGTCGTCGCAGTTGTCGTATTGGTCTACTGGACTCGTGACCGGGGGGATTCGCCGCGGAACGCGCGGACGACCTCCTCTGCCGCTCTGGCCTGTAGATCAGCTGTTGCCTCAGCGGAATAGAAGGCCATATGCGGAGTCAGGAGCACGCGGGGGTGCGTGCGCAACAGGCTCTCGGCTTCGGGAGGCTCGTTCTCTGTGACGTCGATCGCAAGCCCTCCAAGGCGCCCATCGTCGAGGGCGCCGAGTGCCGCGTCCAGATCGATCAGCCCGCCGCGGGATGTATTGAGCACGAGAGGGGCCCGGTTCATCGCCGAGATCAGCGCATCGTCGATGAGATGGTGGGTCGCGGGGCCGAGCGGCATGTGGAGCGAGATAAAATCGGCGTCTGCGACGGCCGCCTCGAGAGATTCGACCCGCAGTGTCCCTGTCGGGGCGTCCGTGATGAAGGGGTCGTAGACGACGACCTCGAGGCCGAAGGGAAGGGAACGATCAGCAACTCGCCGGCCGATCCGGCCGAAGCCGAGCAACGCGAGCCGCTGGCCGGCGATCCGGCGTATCTTGCCGTGGGGGACGGTCCAGCCGCCGGCTCGAACGTCGGTGGCGGCGGGCGTGATCTGGCGGGCTGCGGCGAGCAGGAGGGCCATCGTGTGGTCGGCGACCTCGTCCAGGCAGTAGTCGGGGACGTTCGTGACGGTGATTCCGGCACGGGCGGCGGCATCGAGGTCGATGTTGTCGACCCCGATACCGGTCCGGGAGATGATCCGGCAGCCGCCTCGTGCCGCTGCCTCGACGACTCGTGCGTTCACGTTCGCGTAGCAGACGAGGAGGGCGTCTGCGTGCTCGGCGAGCGCGACGAGGGTGTCCTCGTCGGTCGAGGGAGCTTCGATCAGTTCGGCACCGAGCGGCTCGAGTATGGATCGGGGGATCTCGATGCCGCCGAAGACCTGGTCAGTAATGACGACGCGCATGTCAGGAGAATGCGACGTCTGGATGCGGGTGCTTGGTGAAGATGATCGGCCCGTCCTTGGTGACGAGGAGGTTCTCCTCGAGTCGCACGGTCTGCTCGAGGCCGGGGTGGCCGGCGAACGTCTCGGTCGCGAAGTACATGTTCTCCTGCAACTCGACCGGGTAGTCGAGCGAGTAGGCGCGGGAGATCCACATCCCCTCGTACAGCGAGAGCCCGATCGAGTGGGCGAACTGCTGCAGCGTGACCGTGCCGAACTCGTCGTCGGCGTACTTGGGCAGCTTCGCCGCCACGTCTGCTGTCGTGTTCCCGGCCTTCATCTGCTCGATTGCCGCGTACATCGACTCGTAGCACTCCTTGTAGAGATCCTTCTCCTTCTCCGTCCAGCGGCCCCCGACCTTGAAGCAGCGGACGAAGTCGACGAAGTAGCCACCCGGCCCGACCGCGTTCTGGTCGACGATCACGAGGTCGCCTTCGCGGATCACCTTGTCGGTGTGCCAGCGCCGGTAGGGGCTCGTGTTCCCGCCCGAGGCGACGATGATGTCGTAGACGAAGTCGAAGCCGTGCTCGTAGAGGTACTCGTTCACCTTCGCGGTGATCGTGGACTCCTTCACGCCCGGCTTCAGCCACTCGTGCTCGATCTTCCAGAACGACGTGTCGCCGATCGCCGAGGAGATCTTCAGGCACTCGAGCTCGTCCGGGGTCTTGATCACCCGGGCACCCGACATCACAGGCCATGCGCTCTCCGTCTTCATGCCCGCGCGCTCGAACGCAGCGGCCGCAGACGGGTCGACCATGTCGATCCCGATCCGCTCCTTCTCGACGCCGTTCTCCTTCAGCACCTGCAGGATCGACTGCGCCATCTTGTCGGCCATCATCACCTCGGCGGTCTCCGACCACTTCCAGGTGATCGCGGGCCGGATGCGGCCCTCGAGCCACGGAGCGTCGATCTTCGCGCACTCGAGATCCGAACCTGCCGTCTCGAACAGGACAGGTTCCCCTCCACGAGGCAGCACGCAGTAGCGGATAAAGATGTTGTTCTTCCAGTTGCCCTGGAAGACGCTCGTGATGTAGCGCACGTTCTCGCCGACGAAACACACGACCGCCCCGAGGTCGTGCTTCTCCATCATCTGGCGCGCCCGCTCCAACCGATCTTTCCGCAACCGGTCGAAATCGACCCGGGCCTGCCAGTCGGTAGACGACGTGCTGTAGACCCGGCGCGGATCGTGCTCGTGCGGCTTCTGCAGGAACGACAGATCGAGGTTCTTGCCGGTCGGGGTGAGCTCGTGATCTGTCACGTTCGTTCTCCCTTTGTTCCGAGGTGGTCAAAAAAACGCTGCCCGATACTGGCACAGGATTCGAGGCCCGTCACTATAGAGGCGACCGAGTTGCCGCCTCGAAAGCCTGGTCGATCATCGTCGTGCGTGCGTCATCAACACCTTCAGGGCGCCCTTACTGGAGAGGTCGAGAGCCTCTGGCGCACGGTCGAGTGGTAGCCGGTCACTGACGAGCGGCTCGAGGTCGAAGGCGCCCGCCACGACGAGCGCGAGGGTGGCGTTCATGTCTCGGGGGCGCGAGGCTCTCGTACTGATCAGGTCTATCTCCTTCAGATACAGGTCGTAGAACGGGAGCCGGGCCTCGGTGTCGGTGTAGGTGCCGTAACACAGAATCGTGCCGCCCGGCCTGACGAGGGCGATCGCGTTACGCAGCGCCGCCATCGTGCCCGCCGCCTCGACGACGAGCCGGGCGCCGTCGGGGGCGACTTCGGCAAGAGCAACGGCCGCCTCGTCGGGTGTCGCCACCCACTCACATGCGAGATGCGAGGCAAGGGCTCGCTTGCCTTCACTCCGCCCGATCCCGAGCACCCGGACGCCACGGTGGCGCAGGAGCTGGGCGTGAAGCTGACCGGTGAACCCGAGACCGATGACAACGGCCACGTCCCCTGACGCGACGGTGACGGCATCCTGGGCGCGGACAACAGTGGCAACGACCTGTAAAAGGGGGCCGAGGCCGATATCGAAGTCGGGTGGGAGACGGTAGAGGTTTGTCACCGGGACGGCGGCGGCGTTCGTGAACAGCCCGTCCATGTCACGCCCGAGAAGGCCGCCGTTGCGGCAGAGGTTCTGGTGCCCGTCGCGGCAGAGACCACAGTCGCCACAGGAGATCACTGGATCCACGAGCACCGGCGTGCCCTGCTCGAGGTCGCTTCCGGCAGGCGCCTCCTGCACCAGCCCTGCTCCCTCGTGGCCGAGCACGCGGCCGGAGGCGACAGGGATCCCACCCTTCAGAATCGAGACGTCGGTGCCGCAGATCCCGCTCGAGACGATCTGCACGACGGCATCGCCGGGGCCCGGGTCGAGTGGGGCCGAGATGACGACCTCGAGATGATTCGGACCGGTGACGACGGCGGAGAGCGTCATGTGATCAGGTGGCCGCCACGGCAGGCGCGACCCTATCAGCCATCGCCGCTGCACCTCTGCACACGATCACCCGCACGCAGCCCCCCATGATCTTCCAGGCAGCAGTCCACTGCTGTCTCCGTTCGATTCTCGTTGCGCTGCCCGTCGCCCGTGCGCCGTCGTCTCGACATATACAACCCACCAGGTCACGTTGGTGCCGGCACCCTCCGCCCCGCAGAGTAGCCTGCAACGATGTCGAACAGTATCGATGCGGGCGATGACTGGTTCGCATCCGGTCGCCAGCAGGCGGTCGAGGTTCCCGAGCCGCCGAGAGAAGATGGGTTCGAGTGGGAGCCCGAGGATCCGGTGTCACGCGACCTCGGCCGACGCCATGCCGGGATCGTGCTCGCGGTCATCGTCGCCATCTTCCTCGTGCTCGCCGGCTTTGTCGTGGGCCGCACGACGAAGGACTCGAGCACGACCGTCGTAACGGTTACCGCAGTCTCGGAGGTCCCGGTGACTCCTGCCGTCACAACGCCCGCCGAGACAACCCCGACGACGACAACGACGACGCCGGCCGAGACAACCCCGACGACGAACCCGGCTGATGTCCCGGCCGACACAACGCTGCGTCCCGGGATGACAGGTTCTTCCTCCGTGGCCGCCTTGCAAACGGCACTCACTGCGCTCGGCTACGCGCCCGGAGCTGCGGACGGCGGGTACGGCACTGCAACGACCGAGGCCGTGGCCGCCTTCCAGACGGCCAGTGGCCTCACAGCCGACGGCGTCGCAGGACCGAAGACGATCGTTGCGGTCAACACGGCGCTCGCTCGCGGCTAGTCGCGCGGCTCGCGGCTCGCGATCACGGGCGCTCGACAAACGGAGCGACCGTCACCTCCACCCCGTGCACGGCGGTGGAACGGGCCATGTCCGCTGCGTCGCCGGGGTTGAGGGTATTGACGTTCGCGCGATCGGCTGTGAGCTTGGGCCAGTGCCCTTTGGGACAGTAGGCGACGCCCCTGAGAGCAAGCGGATCGGTGACGACACGGGCGCGCAGGCGGCCGGTAGGCGTCTCGAGGACGGCGAGATCGCCGTCGGCGAGCCCGCGGGCCGAAGCATCGTCCGGATGCAGGGTCACAGTCGGTGGCCCGAGCTTTCTGGCAATCCGGGGATCGTTCGCAAAGCTCGAGTTGAGCGCCCACGGGGAGGCCGGGGAGAGAAGCCGCAAGCGACCCCGGCCGGGAAGCTCGTCGTGCCACGGTTCCGCGAGCCGGGGCTGGCCCGCAGCCACAGCTACCTCGGAGGCGATCTCGATGCGGCCACTCGGGGTTGCGAAGACGAGATCGGCAAACTGCAGCCGCGGGTCGTCGTAGAGCCGCACGGTGCCAGAACGCCTGAGCTCGTCCCAGCCGATGCCAAAGCCCGTTCGCTGGAGTAATCCGTCGATGACGTCGCGGTCGCTCTCGTACAGCTCCTGCTCTGCATATCCCATCGACGCCGCGAGGCGACGGAAGATCTCGCTGTTCGGGAGGCCCTCGCCCGGTGGTTCGGCCGCCTTGACCTGCGCCGACAACGTGTGGTGGAAGTAGGAGCAGACGAGATCGTCCGACTCGAGGAAGCTCGATGCCGGGAGCACGTAGTCGGCGAGATCGGCGGTGTCGGTCTGGAACAGGTCGATCACAACCGTGAGCAGATCGTCTCGCTCGAGCGCACGTCGGAGATCACCGAGGCGGGGATTCGAGGCCGCGATGTTGATGTTCCAGCAGAAGAGCGCCTGCGCGCTCGCAGGATCCGTGAGCACATCTGCGAGGTCCATCTGACTCACCGACGGCGGTGCGCCGACAAGCAGGTGGTCGGAGGCCAGATATGCGTCGTCGATCCGGCGTGATCCGGATCCCGTGACGTAGGCCCAGCCCGACCCCGGTCGTCCGAGATTCCCGGTCAACGCCGGCAGCGTCGCCACGGCCCGCAACGCGTTGCCACCGCGCGGCTGGCGCTGGAACCCCTGACCGAGCCAGAGGAGTGACGGCCCGGCCCCGTACGCGTGCGCCGCACGCTCGATCAGCGCAGCCGGCACGCCCGTCGTCTCCTCCCCCCACTCGGGCGTGCACGGCTCGAGAAGCGGCTCGAGCTCTTCGAAGCCAGATGTGTGTGCGGCGACGAAGCCACGATCGATAAGGCCGTCGCGCTGCAGGACGTGGGCAAACGCAAAGGCGAGCGCCGCGTCCGAGCCCGGGAATGGCTGTAGATGGAGCTCGGCTGCCGCCGCGGTCGGTGTACGGATCGGATCGACGACGACGACTGTTCCCGCCGCTTCGGCAAGCCAATGCTCGTGCTGATGGGGCGCCGACGCCGACGGATTGGCACCCCAGACGAGAATGCAGTGTGCGGCGCTCGCCGTCTCAGGGTCGAACCCCTCATCCGATTCCCCGTAGAGATAGGAGAGTGCCTCGTACCCTGCCTTGTTGCAGATCGTGTCGGGATCGACCTCCGTGGCGCCGAGCCGGTTGAAGAATCGCTGCGGAAACGTCATGCCGAGAAGCGCGCAGGTACCCGTGTAATGGGTATTCAGGATCGTGGCCGGCCCCGGGCCGGCCACGATGCCGCCGAGCCTGGCAGCTATCTCGCCGAGAGCCTCGTCCCAGGAGACCGGCTCGAACCGCCCTGACCCCTTCGGCCCCGCCCGGCGCAACGGTTGCGTCAGCCGCGCCTCACTGTCACGGAGCACCCCGTTGTAGGCGATCGAACATTTCGTGCAGAGCTTTCCCCGGCTGACGTGATGATCCGGATCACCACGCACGTGGCGGATCTCGCCGTCGCGCACGGCAACGAGCACACCGCACGCGTCGTAACAGTCACGAGGGCAGGTTGTGCGAACCAGGAGATCAGAAACCGATGCAGCGATTGCCCGACACTACAGCCGTGAAGAGCGGCAAACCCGTGGCGAGTGCAACGATAGGACTCTGCCGCGCTCCGAGACGACGTCCCGCCCGCACAGCCCAACGACGACACGGCTCGTCGCCGCAGGCGCGCTGATCGCGCTTCTCGGGGGCATCTCTGTGATCGTGCTCTCGGCCAGCCGGGGAAATACGCTCCGGGCCCAGACGGTGCAGTTGGCCACGACCGAGACGATGCCCGACCCGACTCCGGCCCCGCGCGTCCGCATAGCCGTGACCGGCGTCGGCGCCTACGACCCTGACGGAGACCGATCCGAGAACGACGGCGCGGCGGTGCTCGCAACCGATGGAAAGCCGGCAACCGCCTGGAAGAGCGAGTAGTACGGAGGCACCTTCAGCAAGACGGGGATCGGCCTTGTCGTAGACGCCGGCAAGCACGTCAGTGCGTCGCGTGCGGTCGTCAACTCGGAGACCCCGGGATACGACGCGGAGATTCGCGTCGGGGACTCGCCGGCCGGGCCCTTCGTCGCTGTCTCGCGGACACAGGCGACAACGGAGCGGACGATGTTCGTCCTGCGCCCCCAAGCTGCCCGCTACCGTATGGTGCGGATTACCTCCATGCCGCCCGGAGGCGTCGCCGCCGTGAACGAGATCACCGTCACCGGCGACGGCTGTTGATGTCCCTCGCTGGCGCGATCGCTACGAGCGTCGAGGATCGGCTCAACGAAGGACGCGGAGGCGCGCAGGATCGATCTGCAGCCACGCCTGCGTAAGCCGGTGCATCGTTCCGTCTGCCTGCATCATGCGCACGGCCCGCCCGACCTCCTCGACTGCGATCGGACCGCCCCGGGTCACGGCAACCACGTATCCGGTGCCGAACTCGACCCGTGCGGCGACTGGGCCGAGCAGGCCTCCACGGCCTGCGACAAAGCGTCCGAGGCCGTCGGCATCGACGAGGGCCGCATCGCAGACGCCGGTCTGAACAAGCTGAAAGAGACGCGTGGAAGAGGAGGTCAGGATCGGTCGCAGAGTCGGCTGTACGACGGCCGTGAGCGCTCGCGAGCCGTCGCTGCCACGGAGAGCGCACGTGCTATGCATCCTCAGATCGTCGAGCGTCTGGAGGGGTGGCAGCCCACGCCGCAGCACAACGCCCTGGTCGGTCGAGAGATAGGGATCGCTGAGGTCGGCAGTCCTCGACGACTCTCTCGCGCCACGGATCGAGGCGATCACGATGTGCCACGGTGGAACCCTGGCGGCAAGCAGGCGCGAGGCCGGGCTGACGTAGACGAAGCGGACGCCCGGCACACCAACCCGTCTGGCGATCTCGCGTGCGATGTCCACCTCGAGCCCACGCGCGAGGATCACCTCGCCGTCTCGCACGACTCCGGCCTGCCGGACGGAGTCGCGCAGATCGAGCGCAACGACCAGCATCCCGGGGCGAGGAAGAGGAGCCAAGACCGGAAGCGCGTCGTCGGCGCGGCTCTGTGACGGGAGCCCGAGCGCAACGAGGACGGCTGCCGCTACCGCCACTGTTCCGACAAGTCCTGCGACGATGCCGAATGCCGTGGCAAACGCACCGGCTGCCGAACGAGGGGTCACGCGGCACCCACCCCGTCGAAGACATCGACACGCGTGCCCATCTCGGCGAACGCGAACAACGTAGGAGCGTCGTAGTGGTTCACCCTGACGCAGCCGTGCGATGCAGCGTAGGTGGGGACGGACGGGTACTCGTGAAACGCGATACCACCGCTGAAGTAGCTCGCCCAGGGAAGCCAGACGCTGAACGGCACCGACCACGAGTACCGTTCCTTGCGGGCGATGTGGAACGAGCCGAGAGGCGTCTTCCCGCCTGTCCCCGATGAGATGTGGACTACCCGGACGACCCGGTTGTTCTCGATCAGAAGCGCCACCTGGCGACGCACCTGTACCTCGATTCGCCTACCCGGGGCCTGCAATGCCGGCACGGGCCTGGTTGCTCGCAGGAGTGCCTCGACCGTTGCCGCGCCGAGCGCGCCGTCTCTCTCCAGATTCGACCACTTCTGGAAGCCGATGAGTGCGGTAGACGTCTGGACGTCAACGACCCCGGTCAGCCCCGCGGACGTCATGAAACCGAGATCCAGGAGCCGCTGCTGCAACTCGCGCGCCGTCGGTGGGGGCGTGACCGTCCTCTCGATAGGGGCCGTCAGCGGACGGCGGAGGTCGTAGCCCGGAAAGATCCCGACCGGGACTCCTCCCTCGACGAGCACCCGGACGGAGACAACGCCGGGAATGCTGCGTACCGTGCGGACGAGCTGGTCTATGCGGCCCCGGAGCGCCTCCTGATCGCGGCCCGCGGCAAACCGCGCCCCGAGATCGACGGTAACAACGCGCCGCACGCTCTTGACGCCAAGAAGGGGCGTGCTCCGCGGGATGGCCGAGCGCAGGCCACGACCCTGCTCGAGCGGTGTCGGGCCGGCAAGCAACTGCCGAACGGCAGCTTCGATCGTCGTCCCGCTTCGGACAACGGAGAGCGGCTTACCGTCGCTTGCGAACCAGACCCGTACGCCTGCACCTGCGGTGCCAGGGACGGCGAGGGCGCATACCGCGAGCACGAGAAAGGCCCTGCATCTCACACATACGTTGTTCGACGCGCCGCCCCACATCTCCTACCCGGGTCGAGCCCTACCCGGCGGCCTCGGCAGAGCGCAGCCCACGCAGCGCCCAGACCGAGAAGACAACTACGAGGACAAGTGCCAGGCCGAAGCTCAGTCCGACCTGGGTCGCGTCACCGGCCAGGAGGCCCCTGCCTGTCCCGAGGGCGTAGGTGACGGGGTTGAATCTCGCAACGGCGTGCAACGTCCCTCCGAGAAGCGACAGCGGCACGTAGACCGGGGCAAGGAAGAGAAGAAGGAACGCGGGCATCTGCATCAGCGGCGCCGCCTGCATCGTCCGTATCCGCATGGCGATCCCGGCCGACCAGAGAAAGCCGCAGACGTTGATGATCAACGCGAGCATGTAGAGCGCAACCAGGTCAACGGGGCCGCCCCCGACCTGCATCCCGAAGACGAGAGCCACGACCGTCAAGAGCGTCGCCGTGAGAACCCAGCGCAAAACCGCCGCGACGCCGTACCCGAGCACGATGCCGAGCCGATTCGGCGATGCCAGCATCAGCCGACGGCCGAAGCCGCCCTCGAAATCACGGGCGATAGCGAAGCCCGTGAAGACGCCTCCGAAAGCCGCTGCCTGCAGCAGGACGAAGACGAACTGGAAGGCGGTGTAACCATTCGGGTAGTCGAAGCCCGGCACGTTCTGCACCTGGGAGAGCCCACCCGCGAAAGCCACGAAAAAGAGGAGCGGGAACAGCAGCGACGGCAGGAGGATCGACGGCGTCGTGACCACGTTCTTCAGCATCCGCCAGGCAACACCCGCGACCACGCCCCGGAGTCTCATGTGCGCTCCATCCTGCGGCCGAGAGCCCAGCTCGCAGCGCCGAGCGACGCAATCGCCATCAGGATCGCAAGGCCGAAGCCAAGCGCGAGCGCTCTCGTGTCCCAGCCGGTGATGATAAGGCTGCGGACACATTCGATCAGGTAGGAGACGGGGTTGATCGTGGCGAGAAACCGGAACCAGGAGACGGCGATCAGGTCGCGAGGCGTGTTCATCGAGGAGATGAACAGGAAGACGAACAGCGCGGGAAAGAGTCCCTGGATCGACTCCCCCGAGCCGAGTCGGAGAGCGAGGAAGGAACCGAGACCACCAAAGGCAATGGCGACGAGCGCTGCGTAGACGAGCAGCAGAGCGATGCCGGCCGGGCCTGCGGCAAACCGGACGCCGAGGAGAAGACCGACGGAGATGTAGAACACCGCCTGCACGATGCCGAGCACGACGATGCCGGTGATCTGCCCTGCAAGCAGAGCCGATCCGCGCACGGGTGTCAGCGAGAGCCGCGAGAAGAACCCGGTCTGGATATCGCGTGCGAGGTCGGTACCGGCATTTATCATGGAGAAGAGCGCGCCCTGGATGAAGGGGACAGCGAGCGCGAAGGCCAGGAACGAATCCGTCGGAAACCCCGGCAGCAGCGTCGAGACCTTGAGACCCCCTGCGTTCACGAGCAGGAGCAAGACCGGGAAGACGAGCGGTGGGATTGCGCTTGCAGGCTGGCGAGCAGTCCGCACGACGGAGCGCTGTGCGAGTGCGCCGACCTGCGTCAACAAGGGGGAGCTCATCGAGCTGACGGCGCGACCGTTTCCTCGGCCGCAGCTCCTTCGAGCGTTCGTCCGGTCTTGGCAAGAAAGACGTCGTCGAGCGTTGGCGCACGCAACTCGATGTCGTCCACGACGACCCCGTCGGCGTCCATGGCCCTGATCACGTCCACAAGACCCATCCCCTCCCGCAGGCGTACAGCGAGATCGCGCTCGCTCCCGAGCGGTTCACCGAAACGCTCGAGCAACCCCGTGATCGCTGCCCTGTCGTCGTCACGGACGGGAGTGACGTGAATCGACGGTCGGCCGATCTCCGCCTTCAACGCAGCCGGGGTTCCCTCCGCGACGATCCGGCCGTTGTCGATGATCCCGACCCGATCGGCGAGCACGTCTGCCTCCTCGAGGTACTGCGTCGTCAGGAACACGGTCACGTTGTCCTCGCGCGCGAGACGTGCGACCTCTTCCCAGAGGGCGGTGCGGCTCTGTGGGTCGAGGCCCGTGGTCGGCTCGTCGAGGAACAGGATGCTCGGCCGGTGCACGAGCGCGAGTGCAAGGTCGAGGCGGCGCTTCATACCACCCGAGTAGCCGCGCACCTTGCGGTCGGCTGCCTCGGTGAGGCCGACCCGATCGAGGAGCTCGTTCTGTCGTGGCTTGCGCTCGGCCTTCGGAACGGCCTGCAACATCGTCTGGAGCTTCAGGTGGTCACGACCCGTCAACAGGGGATCGAGGGCGGCCTCCTGCAACGCCGCACCGATCACGGAGCGAACCTTCGACCCCTCGGTACGGATGTCATATCCGCCCACGCGGGCGCTCCCCGCGGTCGCCGGGAGCAGCGTCGTCAACATCAGGACGGTGGTGGACTTGCCCGCCCCGTTGGGGCCGAGGAAGCCGTAGATCTCGCCGGGTGCCACGTGAAGGTCGATCCCGTCTACCGCTCGTGGCCCCTTCTTGAACTCCCGTACGAGCTTCTCGACGATGATGCTGTTGTCGCGGGCCATGCCGGTCAGCGTACTGCCGGAGGCAACGATCCGGGTCGGGTCAATCGCAGTTCTCGACGGGCAACTTCGCCGCGACGACCTTACGGCCGTCCCGCTCGTAGGCCACGTCAACCGAGTCGTTCTGCCTGTACGAGCCCGCGATGCCGAGTGCGATTGCCGTCCAGCGCATCAACCCGAGCTTGCCTTCCTCCTTCATCGGCCGCTCGAAGACGAGTGAGCCGTCGCGGACGACATAGTCCGACCCCTCTCTCTGGGGCACGCCGTTGACGAATACCTCGAAGGGCCGGGTCACGTCGGAGGGGAGGTGAACACGGGTTCGCTGTCGGGTGTTCTCGCTCATGCCCGTAGAATGCCACCTCAGTGCATTTCGACCGCGAGACAACGAGGAGCTTTCGATGAGCAACAACGCCCGGCCGGTAGCCGAGTGGCACCGCGGCCGCGTCGTGAGCTGGCTCGTATCCGTCGATCACAAGCGGATCGGCGCGCTCTACCTGAGCTGGGCCGGGGTCTTCTTTCTGATCGCAGGCGTCCTGACGCTCCTCATGCGACTGCAGGTCACGCGCCCCGACGCCTCGATCCTCGGGAGTGGAACCTACCGCGGTGTTCTCACCATGCACGGCACCCTTCTCGTCTTCTTCGTTCTCCTTCCGGCCGTCACGGGGCTCGCCACCTACCTCGTGCCACTGATGATCGGAGCCCGACGCAGCGCGCTGCCGGGCGTCGCCGCGATCGGGCTCTGGCTGTTCGTGTTCGGTGGCGTCGCCGTCGTTCTCTCGGCCTTCGCCGGAGGCGGCGCATCACAGGCCGGTTGGACAGGGTTGCCAACGCTCGCACTCACCCAGGAAGGCAGCGGCACCGACCTCTGGCTGATCGGGTTGCTGCTCCTCGCCATCTCGCTCGTCCTTGCCGCGGTGCACCTGATCGCGACGATTCGCTCCCTGCGCGCCGAGGGAATGAGCTGGCCGAACACGCCGATGTTCATCTGGGCCGTCTACGTCTGGTCGTGGCTGACACTCGTGCTCGTACCTGTCGCAGCGGTCGGGCTCGTTCTCGTCCTGCTCGAGCGGAGGTTCGCCGGCTCGTTCGACTTTTTCCTCGACGGTGGCGCGGTCGAGCCGAAGCTGATCTGGCTCTTCGGGCAGTCCTTTGCCTATGCGGCGCTCGTACCGGTTTTCGGCATCCTGGCGGAGATCGTCGCCGTCTTTGCAGGAAGAACGATCGCGAATGCCCGCGTGCTCGCGCAGTCACTTGTCGGCATCGGCGGCCTGACGGCCCTGCTCGTCCTCTATCACGCGTATTCCACCGGGGTCGGCAAGAAGCCGAGCGTGCTGCTGCTGCTCCTTGCCGTCGTCGCCACCGTCCCCTCGGTCGTTGCGCTCGGGCTCCTCAAGACCACGTTATGGAGAGCGCGGTCGTCGCTGCGCTGGACGGCACCGCTGCTCTTTGCGGGCGGCGCACTCGTCCTCTTTGCAATCGGCATCCTCTCTGCCCTCGTGCTCGCGATCTTCGGCAACGATCGAGGCCTACGCGGAACAGCGTTCGGCGTTGCGCACGCGCACTATCTCCTCTGGGGCACAGCGCTCCTCGCGCTGTTCGGCGGCATCGTCTACTGGTGGCCCAAGATCTTCGGACGGCTCCTCGACACCGGCCTCACTCGCGCCGCTGCCGTCACGCTCTTCGCCGGATTCAACTGCACGTTCTTCGTCGCGTTCCTGCTCGGTGACCAGGGGCAGCCGCGTGGCGCGGCGAGCTTCAGCGCCCACGGCAGCACGGCGGCCTACAACCTGATCTCGACCATCGGGGCATTCTTGACCGCTTTCGGCATCCTGATCTTCCTGCTCGCGGTCGTCCGCGCCCACAACGGCACGCGCGCGGGCAACGACCCCTGGCTGGCGGACACGCTCGAGTGGTACACGGCCTCGCCGCCGCCGCCGCACAACTTCGACTCCGTGCCCCGGGTCGCAAGTGCGAGGCCGCTCTCCGACCTTCGCGCGACGTTGGAAAAGCGCAATGCGCTCTAGCGACCTGCCGGGGATTCCGAGCACGCCCGATCCCGATCGCACGTCCAACGCCGCCCCCGGGCCGTTCCTGCGTGGCGCCGTCGTTGCAGCAGCTGCGGCAACCGCTGCAATCGTCGTGAGCGCCGCACTCGAATCGGGTCGAGGACACTGGGCTGCAGCGCTCGTCGCCATCCCGCTGCTCGTCGCCACCGTCATCATCGCCCGCGCCGTCTACCCGCGCCTCGTCGGCGCCACGACTGTGGCGCTTGCCCTCCTGATCGTTGCGGTTGCCACCGGTGGCCTCGTGGCGTGGAGCAACGACGCGCACTGGGCCGCGTTCGCTCACGTTGCGGCCGCCGGAGCATCGCTTGCCGCTTCGCTCGTCGCGCTCGTTCTCTCGTTCCGTGGAGATCCGCTCCCGGGCGGCCCCTGGCGCGACTACATCACGCTGACCAAGCCGCGCATCATGTCGCTCCTGCTGCTCACCGGCGCGGCCGGGATGTTCGTGGGCGCGGGTGGCTGGCCGAACGGCCCGGCGTTTCTCGCGATGATGGTCGGGCTCGCGCTCGCCTGTGGTGGCTCGAGTGCGCTCAACCACGTGATGGATGCCGACATCGACAGGCTGATGGGCGAGCGCACCGCTGCACGCCCGGTTGCGTCAGGCCGCGTCGCTGCTCCCCGGGCACTCGAGTTCGGTGTCGTCCTGATGGCGCTCTCGTTCGCACTGCTCGCGACGACCGTGAACGTCCTCACCGCCCTCCTCGCTCTCGTTGGCGGCCTCTTCTACGTCGTCGTCTACACCGGCTACCTGAAGCGAGCGACCGACCAGAACATCGTCATCGGTGGAGCGGCCGGAGCAGTGCCGCCACTCGTCGGCTACGCCGCGGCGACGGGGAACCTCACGCTACCCGCGCTGTGGCTGTTCCTGATCGTCTTCCTCTGGACACCACCCCACTTCTGGGCGCTCGCGTTGATGATCAAGGAGCACTACGCAGCCGCGAACGTCCCGATGCTGCCCGGCACGAAGGGCGACCGCGAGACGACACGGCAGATCCTGCTCTACTCGCTCGTGCTCGTCGCCTTCACGGTCGGCGTTGGCTACTGGTTCGGGCCCGTCTACACCGTCGCCGCCGTTCTTCTCGGCGCCTACTTCCTGCTCCTCGCCTGGCAACTCCGCCGCGACACCTCGCGCCGTCGTGCGGTCGTGCTGTTCCACTACTCGCTCGCATATCTGGCCCTGCTCTTCGTCGCAGCCGCCGTCGATCCGCTCCTCGTCTGAGCCTGGATCACCCGTCCGACCTCCTGCGGGCTCCTTCACGCGATAGTGGTGCAGGGTCACTGTCGGCCTCGGGCCCGCGTGCCCGGACTCGACCGGGACGGAGGCGGCGGCAACAACGCTCGTCGGGATCGGTCTCTACCTCGTCCTGGTGCTGCCCGGTCTGCGTCGCTTCTCCGAGCTCGAGATCCCAAACCCGGCGGCCGTGACGCTGCTTGCCGTCGGCTGTGGGAGGGCGGCCCGGCTACCATAGGACAATGGTCACAAACACAGCGAGGCCACTCGACCCGGCCGTTCTCCGTGCAGATTTCCCGTACCTCGACGAACTCGCCGGTAGCCGTCCGCTCGCCTACCTCGACTCGGCCTCGTCTACCCAGAAGCCGCGACAGGTCCTCGATCGCATGCGCACGTTTTACGAGCACGAGTACGCCAATGTCCATCGTGGCGTCTACCGGCTCGCCGAGCGGGCGACCGAGGGGTACGAGAGCGCGCGGCGTACGGTTGCGGCCTTTGTCAACGCACCCTCGGAGCGCGAGGTCATCTTCACGCGGGGCACCACCGAGGCGATCAACCTGGTCGCCTATGCCTGGGGCCTGCAGAATCTCGGGCCCGGTGACACCGTCCTCATCACCGAGCTCGAGCATCACGCGAACTTCGTGCCCTGGCAGTTCATTGCGAGCCGAACGGGCGCAGCCTTCAGACACATCCCGATCGACGACGCAGGCGAGCTTCAGCTCGATGCCCTCGATGGCCTTGCGCGCGACAACTCGATCAAGGTCGTCGGGGTCGGACTGGTCTCGAACTCGCTCGGGACGATCAACCCGGTCGAGCAGATCGCCGCGTGGGCGCACGAGCAGGGGGCGATCGTCGTCGTGGATGCAGCGCAGGCGGCACCGCATCGGTCGATCGACGTGCAGGCACTCGGCTGTGACTTTCTCGCTCTCTCCTCCCACAAGCTGTGCGGCCCGACCGGGATCGGCGCACTCTGGGGGCGGCGGGAGCTGCTCGAGGAGATGGCGCCGTTCAACCTCGGCGGCGAGATGATCCGGTCGGTCGGTCTCGACAGGACAACCTTCAACGAGCTGCCGTACAAGTTCGAGGCGGGAACGCCCGCAATCGCGGAGGCGGTCGGGTTCGGAGCCGCGATCGACTACATCACCGATATCGGCCTTTCCGCGATCGAGCAGCACGAGCACGAGCTCACCCGGTACGCCCTGGCGCGTCTCGATGAGCTCGACTGGGTGAGGGTGTTCGGCCCGCCCCTCGAGCGCCGGGCCGGAATCGTCTCGTTCGAGGTCGCCGGCATCCACCCGCACGATGTTGCCCAGATCCTCGACTGGGAAGGTGTCGCGGTGCGCGCCGGCCATCACTGCACACAGCCGCTGATGACCCGACTCGGTGTCGCTGCGACCACCCGGGCGAGCTTCTATCTGTACTCGATCGCCGAGGAGGTAGACCGCCTCATCGCCGGACTGCACAAGGTCAAGGAGAGCCTCGGATGAGCGAGTTCGAGCAGATGTACCGCGAGGTCATTCTCGATCACTACAAGATGCCCAGGAATCACGGCATCCTCGACCCGAACGACGCCGTTGCAGAGGGCCAGAACCCCCTCTGTGGCGATGAGGTGACGGTGTCTGTTCGATTCGGTGACGGGGACATCATCGAGAGCGTCGGGTTCGAAGGTCGCGGTTGCGCAATCAGCCAGGCTGCCACCTCGATGCTCACCGATCTCGTGAAGGGCCGGTCGGCGCAGGAGATCGCAGCGATGCGCAAGGAGGAGCTGCTCGACGAGATCGGGATCCCTCTGAGCCCCGTCCGGCTCAAATGCGCTCTTCTCGGGATGGGTGTCCTCAAGGTGGCGCTTCATCGTTCCAGGGGTACACCGCTTCCGGAGGAGTGGGGTACCTCGAGCGGCGAGATCTCGGTCAACTAGAAGCCTGCTGATGCCCGAACTCGATGTCTGCCCGCTCACCGACCTGCCTCCCGGCTCGGTACGGATCGTGGAGGCTCGGCCGCTCCTCTCGGTCGGGGTCTACAACTGTGACGGCAAGCTATTTGCGATCGAGGACAGGTGCACCCACGACGAGGGCCCCCTGTGCGAGGGAGAGTTCGACTGTGGCGAACGGGTCGTCATCTGTCCACGTCACGGCGCTCGGTTCGACATCGAGACCGGGCGTGCTTTGACACTGCCTGCGTACATCGACGTTGCCACGTTTCCGGTGTGGGTTCGAGACGACGGTGTCATCGTCGTTGACGCCTGACGCCTGACGCCTGACGAGGCTCACGGCGTTCGCTGCTCAACGGACGTTGCGATTGTCCACCGTGACCGGTATACATTCAGGTAACCGCGGAAAGGAGGTGGTCCGGACGTGAAGGATTCAAGCAGTACCGGCAGTGGAGGTACCAGCGGGTAGAGGCGTGTTCCCGAGACCCATCGGGGAATCGCCATAGCCAAGCGTAGGGGACGCGCATTCCGCGCCGCCGTCTGTTTCGCCTCACGGCGAGCAGACGGGCAGGAAGCGCCTCTGCCAGATCAACGCTGGATACCGGGATCGAGGGCCGCCGAAAGGTGGCCCTCATCTTTTCTCGGGGCCGGCGCTAGTCGGAGCGGCCGACGGCGATCCGGAGCTGCTCGGCGAGCGGCAGGCATTCGTCGAGTCCGAGTGTCACCATGCCGGCCCCCCCGTCGGAGACGATGTTGTCTCCGAGTTCGAGCATGCGTAGCTGGTCACGGGTCACGGGTGGACGTGGTAGCCGTTCGAGGAGCACCGCCTGGGAGCGCATCAGCCAGAACGGCACGTGCAGGGAGGGTCGGCGCGTGCCGAGTGCTGCCTTCAACTGCGACCAGAACTCGTTCCAGTCAACGACATCGGGACCTCCGAGCTCCACGAGCAGGTCATCGCTGCTGCGGAGTGCAAGCGTTACAGCGCGTGCCAGGTCATCGGCCCAGATCGGCTGCAGTCGCTGCTTGCCGCTCCCGATCACCGGAGTGACCGGCGCGAGCTTCGCGATCCGCGCGAACTGCGCCAGAGCACCGCCGTCGCCCGCGAAGACGAAGCTGGGCCTCAAGATCGCATACCCGAGGCCAGAGCCACGGACAGCCTCTTCATTCGCCCACTTGGCACGGTAGTACGGAACGGTGTCCTTCGTCTCCTCGCCTGCTCCCAGGGCACTCATCTGGACGAAACGGCGCACGCCGGCCGTTTCGGCGGCATCGAGGAGATTCCGGGTGCCCCGGATCATCACGCGCTCGAAGTCATCGGGCTTACCGGTCAGGATGGCGACGAGATGCACGACGGCCGTGCACCCCTCGACGGCCGCGTGGAGGCTCGCTGGATCGGTGACATCCCCACGGACGAGCTCGCAGTCGACGCCGTTGAGCGCGTCGGCACCGCTCGCGTCGCGGACAAGGGCCCTGACTCGCTCGCCGGCCTTCGCAAGCGTGCGAACGACGTGGCCTCCGACAAACCCCGTTGCACCGGTGACGAGGATCACGGAGACGCCTCGAAGTTCTTCCAGTACCGGCTCGGAGTCGGCCCACGCTGGCCCTGGTACTTCGAGCCGAGGCCGCTCGATCCGTACGGGTGCTCAGCCGGTTCCAGCAACTGCACGAACGACACCTGGCCGATCTTCATCTCCGGGTAGATCGTGATCGGGAGATTTGCCACGTTCGACAGCTCCAGCGTCACGTGCCCGTCCCAGCCCGGGTCGATGAACCCGGCCGTCGAGTGGATGAGCAGCCCCAGCCGGCCGAGTGAGCTCTTTCCTTCCAGGCGGGCGACGAGGTCGTCGGGAAGCGTGATGCGCTCGAGCGTGGAGCCGAGTACGAATTCGCCGGGGTGGAGAATGAACGGCTCGTCTCCCTCGATCTCGACAAGCTCCGTCAGGCCCTCGAGCTCGAGCTTGACGTCGATGTAGGGATATCGCGAGTTACGAAAGACCCGGAACAGCCGGTCTACTCGAACATCGAGGCTCGCCGGTTGCATGAGTGAGTCGTCGTACGGATCGACGACGATCCTTCCTTCGCCGATGAGCCGCCGAATGGACGTGTCCGAGAGAACCACGTCTCGATCCTAGCCGGAGACAATCTGGCCGCGCGGAGGCTCGAATGCGGTACGCTCGGTCGTCCAGTGCCCATGCTCTACGGACCGATCGACCCGAACGAGCGCTTCCGCGCTCGGCGGGGCCAGACGCGTCGAACGAAGAGGCGCAGGCGCGCTGCGGTCCTGGCGCTGCTCCTGGTCGCCCTGATCGTCGTGGCAATGGGCGCTCGCTTCGTCGGTGACGCCTCGCCCCCGGCGCGTGAGGCGAGCGCCGATGCATCTCCGGCACCCGCTCCGGCCGTCACCGCAGGCGACTTCAGGCCGCTCCCGGTCGAGATCCGCGGTGTCCACGTTACCGCGCCCCTGGCCTCGCTCCCCGGAAAGTTCCGCGAGTACCTCGGCTATGCGAGCTACGGCCTGAACACGATTGAGCTCGACGTCAAGGACGAGAGCGGGGAGATCGGGTTCGACCCGGAGGGCGTCCCGCTCGCGCGCACTGCCGGAGCCACGCGTCAGTACTACAATCCGAAGGCGCTCGTCGCGCTGGCGCACCGACACGGGGTCTACATGATCGGGCGTGTCGTGTGCTTCCAGGATCCGATCCTCGCGCGTGCCAGGCCCGATCTGGCGATCCAGCGGCCGGACGGCAGCACCTGGACGACGGCGGCCGGCAGCAGCTGGGTCAATCCGTATGACAGCCGTGTCTGGGACTACTGCACCTCGGTTGCCGAGGCGGCCGCGGAGGCCGGATTCGACGAGATCATGTTCGACTACGTGCGCTTTCCGTCCGACGGTGACGTCGAGAGTGCGGTCTACCCGGGTCGCACGAGCATTGCGAGAGGACGCCTGATCGCGGACTTCATGGGCTACGCAAGGGAACGGCTCGCGCCGCAGGGTACGAGGGTCTCGGCCGCCCTGTTCGGATTGGCGGCGACCCGTGATCTCGGGATCGGACAGGTGCCTCGCTGGATTTCCGACCACGCTGACACCGTGTCGCCGATGTCCTATCCGGCGCTCTACGGCAGCGGCGAGCTAGGGCTAGAACATCCCGTCGAGGAGCCGGGAGAAACGGTCTTCAGGACGCTCACCGACTTCCGTGCCCAGGTCAGGGGCTCGGGGGCCCAGCTCGTGCCCTGGATTCAGGATTGGGACTACGCGCCCGATCAGGTTCTTGCGCAGATCGCGTCAGCACGACTCCAGGGGACGAAGGGATATCTCCTCTGGAATGCATCCGGGCTGTACACGAAAGCGGCACTCGCGCCGGATGGCACGGATTCTGCCGGTTGAAGCCGGGGGCTACGGTGCCAGCCGCTGCCTGTTCCAGCCACCCGCACCCAGCTCGTAGCGCATCCGATCGTGGAGCCGCCCCGGCTGACCCTGCCAGAACTCGATGACGGTCGCGGCGATGCGGAACCCGCCCCAGAACGGCGGGAGCGGCACGTCTTTCTCTCCGGCAAACCTTCGCTCGATCTCGGCGACCCGATGCTCGAGGTCGGCCCTGCTCGTGACCGGCTGCGACTGCGGCGAGGCCCAGGCACCGATCTGACTGTTGCGGGGCCTCGTGCGGAAGTACGCCGCGGCCTCGTCGTCGGCCACCACCTCGACCGTACCTTCGAGTCGCACCTGCCGCTCCTGCGGCTTCCAGTGCAGCACGCCGGCCGCTCTCGGATTTGCCTGGAGCTCGGAGCCCTTCCGGCTACCACGATTCGTGTAAAACACGAAACCACGCGGATCGTGCGCCTTGAGCAGCACCATCCTGACCGAGGGTACGCCATCGCGCGTTGCGGTCGAGAGGGCCATCTGCTCGGGGTCGGGCACGCCGGCCGTCGTTGCCTCGTCGAACCACCGATCGAACTGGGCATGAGGGTCCGGCAAGAGGTCTACGAGATCCATTCGAACGAGAGTAGCGATACGATGCTCCGCTAGGATCCGCCCGTGGCAACGACGAGATCGATCGAGATTCGCACGGAGATCCCGGGCCCGCACTCGCGCGATCTCCTCGCGCGCGGAGAGACCGCGATCGCAAAGCCGCTCCAGGTGTACCTGCCCGTCTTCGTTGCCGAGGCGCTGAACGCGACGATCACCGATGTGGACGGCAACACGTTCATCGACTTTGCCGGGGGCGTCGGGGTGGTCAACGTCGGACACTGTCACCCGAAGGTGGTCGATGCGATCCAGGAGCAGTCAGCCAGGTTCGTGCACACGGACTTCACGGTGGTGCCCTATGCGTCCTACATCGAGCTTGCAGAGCGACTCGTCGAACTTGCTCCGTTTGCGGGGCCGGCCCGGGCCGCATTCTTCAACTCTGGAGCCGAGGCCATCGAGAACGCCGTCAAGATCGCACGGCTCGCGACGGGCCGGCCGGCCGTGATCGCGTTCGAGGCAGGATTCCACGGCAGGACGCTGCTCGCGATGACGATGACGTCGAAGGTGCAACCGTACAAAGCCGGAATGGGCCCCTTCGCGCCCGAGGTCTACAGGGCTCCGTTCCCCAACACGTATCGAGGCCCCTCGGCCACCGAGGCGCTCGCCGGGCTCGAGCAGATGTTTACCTCGCACGTTGCACCCTCCCAGGTCGCGGCGATCGTCTTCGAGCCGCAGCTTGGTGAAGGAGGTTTCCTACCGGCACCCCCTGCGTTCGTCGAAGGCCTGCGCCGGATCTGCGATCGGGAGGGAATCATCATGGTCGCAGACGAGGTACAGACCGGTTTCGGCCGTACCGGAAAGATGTTCGCGATGGAGCACTATGCGGTCGAGGCCGACCTCATGTGCGTCGCCAAGTCGATCGCGGCGGGCCTGCCGCTGTCGGGCGTGATCGGGAAAGCCGCCGTCATGGACGCGCCGCAGGCCGGTGCGATCGGAGGGACGTACATCGGGAACCCCGTCGCTCTCGCAGCGGCCCTCGCTGTCGTTGACATCTTTGCGGAAGAGGATCTCGTCGGGCGTGCCAACGTGATCGGGGCGCAGATGCGGGAGCGCATGCTTGCCTGGCAGGCACGCTGGCCGCAGATCGGCGACGTGCGTGGGCTGGGCGCAATGCTCGCGATCGAGCTCGTCAACGATCCGGCAACCAAGGATCCGGCGCCCGGGCTTGCCGCCGCAGTGATCGACGCGGCGCTCGAGCGAGGCCTCATTCTCCTGCGGGCCGGGCTCTCCGGCAACTGCATTCGGGTTCTGTGCCCGCTCACGATCGAGGAGCCGGTTCTCGATGAAGCTCTCGCCGTCTGGGAAGTAGCGCTCGAGACCGTCCTCACGCCGTAGGAGCGGGGCCTGTCTCGCCCCTCCGTCACGCGTCGCCCACCGCATCCGCCCGCGCCCACCTTCAATACGCAAGCGCCCGCCGCTGCTCGTACCGCTCGAGCGCAAGCGCAACGAGGCGGTCGAGTAGGGCGGGGTACGAGATACCGCTCTCGGCAAACAGTCGCGCATAGACGCTCGTCGCGGTGAACCCCGGGATCGTGTTGAGCTCGTTGACGATGACCTGCCCATCGGGGCGAACGAAGAAGTCCACCCGTGCCATCCCCTCGCAGTCGGTTGCGATGAATGCCTCGACGGCAAGCCGGCGCACCTCCGCGGTCGTCTCGTCGGACAGGCGTGCGGGGACGATCAGATCCATGCCACCCTCCGCGTACTTCGCCTCGAAGTCGTACCAGTCTGCGTGTGCGATGATCTCACCGACGACGGAGGCGACCGGCTCGCGGTTCCCGAGTACGCCGACCTCGACCTCGACACCGGGCTGAAACGCCTCCACGAGCACCTTGTCGTCGTGACGCCGTGCCAGCTCGACCGCCGTGTCGAGTTCGGCTGCCGTGCGGGCTTTCGAGATCCCGACGGAGGAACCGAGGCGTGCCGGCTTGACGAAGACGGGATAGCCAAAGGGGTTCTCCACCGCGTCGCCGGTGCGGAGCGTGACACTCGCAGCAACGGGGATGCCGCGGTCACGGAGCACAGCCTTGAAGAGATCCTTGTCCATGCAGAGGGCGGACGCCGTCACTCCCGCACCGACATACGGAATGTCGGCAAGCTCGAGCAGACCCTGCACCGTGCCATCCTCGCCGAAGGGCCCGTGAAGAATGGGCAGGACGATATCGACGTCGCCGAGCGCCCGTGGAGTGGTCGAGGTCGGGATAGGCAGGCTCTCATGTGCCGGCATCCGGCCTACGGCTCCGGGGGCCGAAGGCAGTGCCCAGACACCGTCACGGCCTATCTCGATCGTCTTCGTCTCGTAGCGCGCGGGATCGAGCGCCTCCACGACCGATCGCGCGGAGGCAAGTGAGATGTCGTGCTCACTCGAGCGCCCGCCCGCGAGCACGGCGACGCGGAGTCGCGCGCTCATGGCGTTGTCGTCGTTACGGCCGTGGTTGTCGTTACGGCCGGGATCGTCGCGACGGGGACATATACGCCGACGAACAACGTGATCACCGTATTTGGATCCTGCTGGGTGTTGCCTGAAGGGTCCTGCGAGATGACGACGCCGCCGAAGGTCTCGATGTCGGTCTCCTGATCGGTCACGATGGCCTTGAAGCCGGCATCGGCCAACGTCGTCTTCGCGGAGGCTGCCGTGAGGCCGGTGACGTCCGGAACAGGAGTTGCCTGCGGGCCATTCGAGACCGAGAGCGTGATCGTCGATCCCTGTGTCGCGGTCGAGGAGCCCGTGGGAACCTGGCTCACGACGACGCCTGCCGGCTGCTCGCTTTCGACATCGGTGCGGGCGACGGCGAAGCCGGCTGCCTGAAGTTGCTGGAGCGCCGCCGAGTAGTCGAGCCCCACGACGGGGGGTACGGCGACCTGTTTCGGGCCCGACGAGTAGTTGATCCGAACCGTTGCTCCCTCGACGAGGAAGGTACCCGCGGCCGGGTCCTGGGCGGTGACCGTGCCCGACGGCTTGTCGGACGGAACACCGACGCTCTTCGCCACGAGGCCTGCCCGCGTGAGAGTGGCAACCGCATCCGTCACCTGGGAGCCGACGACAGCGGGGACTCTGACGCTCTTCTTCCCCGTGGAGACGAGGATCGTCACGATGCCGCCACGTGCGAGCGCCGTCCCCTCGACCGGTGACTGGTTGAACACGATGCCCGCAGGCTGGTCGCCGTTCGGGACGCGGCGGACGTTCGGCTCGAAGCCGTCACTGACGATCAGATCGACGGCTCGCACCTCGAGGATGCCCGTGTACTGCTTGACGACGAGCGGCGTATTTCGCTGGATCTGATCCTGCACGTTGCCGTACAGGAGCCAGCCCCCTACGCCCAGCGCGAGCAGCGCGACGATCACGAGTATCCAGGGCCAGGGGCTTCGTCTGCGGGCCACGGGAGCGTCGTACGCCCGGTAGCGCTCGTCACCCGCGGAGGGCCCGGCCGCCCCGACCCGCGTAACGGCGGTCTCCATCGCACCGGCACCGGCGAGGACCATCGTTGCCGCGGTCGCAGTCTCCGACCCGACTGCGTCGCCCCGGGCGACGAGCTCGAGGTCATGGTCGAGGTCGGCGGCCGACCGGTAGCGCTCGCCCGGCTCCTTCGCAAGCGCTCGAAGGACGACGAGATCGAGGTCGTGTGGAATCTCTGGCCGACGGGCAGACGGTGGCTCCGGTGCCTGGGAGAGATGCTTCATGGCGATCTCGACAGGCGTCTCGCCCGTGAACGGCACCGTCCCGGTCAACAGTTCGTAGAGGACGATTCCCGTCGAGTAGAGGTCGGAGCTCTCGTCCACCGGGGCGCCACGGGCCTGCTCGGGCGAAAGATACTGCGCCGTCCCCACGATCGATCCCTCCTCGGTCATCTCACTCGCCCCGGCGCGAGCGATGCCGAAGTCGGCGACCTTGACACGCCCCTCGCGGTCTACGAGCACGTTATGAGGCTTGATGTCCCGGTGGATGATCCCGTTCTTGTGCGCGTAGCGGAGTGCAGCGACGATCTGGCGCGTGTAGGAGATTGCGACCGGCACGGGACAGGGGCCCCGCGTGACGACGAGCTCCTTGAGGGTGCGGCCCTCGATGTACTCCATCACGATGTAGTAGGAGCCGTCGGCAACGCCACGGTCGAAGATCGAGACGATGTTCGGATGAGAGAGGCCCGCAGCGTGCGTCGCCTCGCGGCGGAAGCGCTCGACGAACTGCTCGTCCGTCGCGTAGCGCTCGTGGAGGATCTTCACCGCAACGCGACGACCGAGCTCCTGATCCTCCGCGAGCCAGACGTCCGCCATCCCACCCGAGCCGAGCTTCCGCTCGATGCGGTAGCGGTCTGCGAAAAGGGAGCCTGTGAGGTCGTTGTGTGCCATATGCGGGTCGTCTAGTTCTTCGCCGTCGGGGTCAAGAGTGCCTGCATTACCTGTCGTGCGATCGGGGCAGCCGTTGCACCGCCTGTCAGGGACTGATTCTGGAGGACGACGGCAATTGCGAGTCTTGGTTTCTGCCCTTCGGCGCCCGCAAAAGCGATGAACCACGTGGTATTGCTCCCGGCGATCCCGGTCTCTGCCGTACCGGTCTTGCCACCGATCCGCAGGCCGGAGATCTGCGCGGCGGTGCCCGTTCCCGCCTGCACGGCCCGCACCATCATATCCCCGACATCCCGGGCGGTCGCAGGGGTGACCGCCCGGCGAATCTTCGTCGGACGGCTGCGGGAGCGGGTCTTGCCGTTCGGGGTCACGGTCTTTTCGACGACAAACGGGCGCATAAGGATGCCGTTGTTGCCGATCGTGCCCACGACCATCGCCATCTGCAGGGGGGTGACGAGCAGCCGCTCCTGGCCGAATGCCATCCGGCCGGGGTCTACATCACGGTCACGGCGCGGATCGTAGAGCTCGCGGCCACGGTAGAGGCCGCTCGGCAGCCGCTCGCTCTCCGGTGTCTCGAGAGGTGGCCGTTCGTAGAATCCGAAGGCCTTTGCCTGCCTGAGGATCGCCTTCGCACCGAGGGCGAGCCCGATATTGCAGAACACCGAGTTGACCGAGTACTGCAAGGCCGTAGCGAGCGTCACTCTGCCAAAGGGGCGGCTCGTGTCGAAGTTGTTCACCCTCTTGCCGTAGACCGTGCAGTACCCCGGATCGACGAAGGTGGAGGCCGTCGTGAACTTCCGCGAGTCGAGTGCCGCCGAGGCCGTCACGACCTTGAACGTCGAGCCCGGTGGGTAGAGGCCCTGACTCGCCCGGTTGAGGAGGGGAGAGGCTGGAGTACAGTCGGCCCGAATGCTCTCGATGCGGCCGAAGTTGCCCTCGACATCATTCGGGTTGTAACTCGGAGACGACACCATCACGCGCACTCGGCCCGTTTGCGGATCGAGCGCTACGACGGCGCCGCAGCGCGAGCCGAGAGCATCGAGGGCCACACGCTGGCCGTTCACATCGAGTGTCGTCACGACGGTGTCGCCAATTATCGGCCTCCCGCTGAGCTGGTCGAGAGACTGGTTCACGAGGGAGGAGAGGCTGTGATCCGCCCCCGTCAGGATCGAGTTGAGTGACCGCTCCAGACCAGTTCGTGCCCGGGCGACCGTCGAGTAGCCGACGACGTGTGCGGTGAGTTGGCCTTGCGGGTAGCGCCGGACATAGAACGTCCGCTCTCCGACGTGGCGCTCACGGTTCCGTGCCAGCACACGCGAGGGAGAGAGAATCGGGCCACGTTTGATCTCGAACTGGGCGACACGCTGGATCGCATTGTCCTGCCGCTCGGCGAGGGAAGGGCGCGCCCACGTCTGCCAGTACGTTGTCACGACGATCAGGATGATCATCAGGCCCATGGCAAGGCCCGCAACACGGGAGATCTGACGGTTCATCGATTGACTGCCGTTGCGGTCGCCCGATTCGAGACGAGGAGCAGTAGCGCGAGCATGACGAAGTTCGCGAGAATCGAGGAGCCACCGTAGGAGATGAACGGCAGCGTGATGCCCGTCAACGGCACGACGCGGAGCACGCCGCCGACGATGATGAATGTCTGCAGGGCGAGCCCGAACGTAAGGCCGGTCACGAGGAGCTTCGAGAAACCGTCCTGGGCGATCAGGGCTATCCGCATGCCCCTCGCCACGAACACCATCACGAGGAGCAGCACGGCGGCGGCCCCGATCAGCCCGACCTCCTGTGCGATCGCAGAGTAGATGAAGTCGGTGTTGAGATACGGGATCAGCTGGGCGCCGTCAACCGTCGTGAATGTCCCCTTGCCGAGCCCCGTGCCGCCGAAGCCGCCGTTCGCGATGGAGTACAGGCTCTTGACGAGCTGGTAGGAGTCGCAGTTCTGTCGGTATTCGAGCTTCCCGTTCATCGAGCAGAACACCTTCTCATCTGTCCACGGGTGCAGCCATACGGTGACGCGCTGCTGCACGCGGCCGATGGCGTTGTAGAGCGCGGCGGATCCCGCAAGGAAGAGGGCGATCCCCACACCCACGTACACAATCCGTCCGGTAGCGGCATAGACCATTGCGAGGAAGATGCCGAAGTTGAGAAGCGCCGAGCCCAGATCACTCGTCTGCAGGAGCACGAGCATCGCGGCCCCCCAGATCAGGAGCAGGGGCCCGAGATCCTTGAGCCGGCCCTGCGCCAGAGCCTCTCGCTTGTCGCGCAGGTAGCCGGCGAGGAAGATGATCATGAAGATCTTCGCGAGCTCTCCTGGCTGGAACTGCATCGGGCCAACCTTGATCCAGAGCTTGACGCCGTTGACGCGGTGGCCGAGTCCGGGGACGGACGGCAGCAGCAGGAGGACGACCGCGGAGATCCCGAAGAGGTACTTGTAGCGCTCGAGCACGCGGTAGTCGAAGCGCAGCCAGAAGAGCGTTACGCAGAGAATCCCGATCCCGATAGCGATCCAGACGGCCTGTCGGCGCGCATCCTCGGGGCCGAGCCGGTAGATCACCGTGAGCCCGATCGCAGTGAGGAGCCCGACGAGCGGGAGCAGCGTCGGGTCGGCGTAGGGAACCGTGAACCGGGCAACCACGTGCGCGACGAGGTAGAGACCGAAGATCACCCCGACGTACCCGAGCCAGTGCATCGTCACGAGCCCGGTGCCGACGATGGCGACGCTGGCGAACGCAGCCGAGGCAACGAGGGCAGCAAAACCGAGGTTGAGGAGCTCCCTGTTTCGGGCGCTCACTGCTTGAGGCTCCACCAGATGAGGAGCGTGGCGATCGCGATCGCGAGGAGGATCGTCAGGAGAGCCACCCAGCGGCCACCCGCTCCCGCACCGTGGCGGCGCACCGGTGCGGCAGGTGCCGCAGGTGCCGCGACCTCCGTCTCCACCTCCGTCGCGACCTCCGTCGCGACCTCCGTCTCCACCTCCGTCTCGTTGGCCGGGCCGGGGCCTGCGGACGTCGGGTCCGAGACCGGGTCTCCATCCAGGATCTCGAAAAGGACGACTGTGATGTTGTCGATTCCACCTGCGGCGTTTGCGGCGTCAACGAGCGCTTCGGCCGCCCTGTCCGGATCGAGTTCGGCTGCGACGAGCACATCGACGATCAGCGTGTCCCTGACCATGTCGGTGAGCCCGTCGGAGCAGATCAGATAGAGATCACCGGGCAGGGCCGGGAGCGTGTCGGTGTGGACTTCGACGAGGGGCTCGGTGCCGACGGCACGCGTGATCACGGATCGGTGCGGGTGCTGTTCCGCCTCCTCGACCGAAAGGCGCCCGGAGCGAACCAGCTCGCCGACCAGGGAGTGATCGGGCGTGAGTTGCTCGAGGAATCCGTCGCGGAGACGGTATGCCCGCGAGTCACCGACGTGGCCCACCGAGACCGTGCCGGTGGTCTCGTCCACGAGCAGGGCGGTGACGACCGTTCCCATCCCGGCGACAGCCGGATCATCGAGCGCACGGGTATAGATCCGGTTGTTTGCCTCGACGATCAGCGTCGCGAGCGTCTCCTCACCAAGGGCCCCCGCTATCCGTTCCTCGAGCGTCGCTGCGGCGAGGCGCGAGGCGACCTCGCCGGCCTGGGCGCCACCCACGCCGTCGGCCACCGCAAAGAGCGGGGGTTCGCAGACGAAGGTGTCCTCGTTGTGCGGCCGTCGCCGGCCGGTGTCGGTGAGCGCGCTCCCACGGCCGGTTCTCACGTCTCCACCCGCAGATCCGTCTTGCCGATTCGGACGATATCGCCCGGCACGAGCAGGCGGGCGGTCGTGACGCGAGCGCCGTTGACGAGCGTGCCGTTCGTCGAACCGATGTCCTCGACCCAGAGACCGTCCGGCCGCGGTTCGAGCATGGCATGCCGTGTGGACGCGAAGTCGTCGCCGTCGAGCCGGATCGTGTTTTCGCCGCCGCGACCGACCCGCGTCGGCTCCCGCAACTCGATCGTGCTGCCGGGCTGCAGCGTCGGGCTTTCGAGCACGAGGATGCGGGCGAGGGGCGTGGGCACAACCGGTTCGTAGCGCGCCCTGAGTTCGTTCGCCTCCTTGGCGCTGAGCACGATCGACTCCTGCGGCGCCGACCGGAGATCTCGGGTGATAGATCGCACGACGGCCCAGATGAAGAGGTACAGGAGCACGAGAAACGCGATCTTCAGCACGAGCAGCGTCTGCTCGGTGTCGAGGGCCGTCGTCACGCTATGGGAGTGCGCGGCCGAAGACGAGGTCGGTCGCACCGATAGTGATACGGTCACCGTCGGCCAGCGCCTCTCGTTTGATCCGCCGGCCGTTCAACTCGGTGCCGTTCGTGGAGCCAAGATCCATGACGACGTACGACGTGCCCTCGAGAACCACCTCGGCGTGACGGCGTGACGCATTGCCGTCGCTGATGCGAAGATCGCACTCGCGGGAACGTCCGATGACGATCCCGGTGGGCATGATCGGGTGCGACCGTCCCTCCACCGTGAGGGTCACGATCTCGGGTTCAGGCGTACGGACGAGGGGTGCTATGGCCTCCTGCTCGCCCTGCCTGTAGATCATGGTGGTCGTTGCCGCCATCGGCAGTGGTGCAACGACGGGAATCGAGACGCTCCGGGGAGACTCCGGTAGTGGCGCTATCGGCGTCAGCGCGGGGAGCGCGGGCACGCCCTCCTCGGGTTGAGCTACGCGCGTTGCAATCCCGAACTCGCCGACCGCAAGGTCGTCGTCGGTTGCAAAACGCACACGGGGTGGCGTCAGCAACGCATACGCCTCACGTCGTGCGTGCTCGGTCAGATACTCCTGCAGTTCGCCGACGAGCGAGCCCTCGTACGAGGCGAACTCCTGCCGGTCGGCGCTCGAGAGATAGATCGTGTACTCGTTGGGTACGTAGACCCGTGAGATCGAGACCGAACGGTGCTCGTCCATCTCCTTCGCAAGCTTGCGGGCCAACTCGACGGGCTGGACGTGCGTTCTGAAAGCGCGTCCGAAGAGACCCTCGAAGAGGCCCTCTATCTTGCTTTCGATTATCCGTAGAACGCTCATGACGGAAGTCGCCGACCTGCCAGCCAAGGGTAGCGACCCGGAAGGAGTGAGAGGGCAGCAAGTAGTGCACACAGGACGCACGTTCCGAACATGAGGGAGAGAGTCTCGAGGGTCGGTGCGAGGACGAGAATCAGGCCGGCCTGACCGGCCCCGAGAAGACCGATACCGATGAGCCCCCGTTTTCGGGCGCCGGGTAGAAGAGCTGCTGAAAGGGCCAGCACAAGTGCGACGGTGACCAGTCCGACGTTGCTCTGCAGCAGCGCCGCCAGGGGACGGAGAACCGCTACAGCGCTCGTCGAGCCCGCGACCCCGAGATCTGGCGCGGAAACGCCCGTGAGCGGGAGCGGGCTTCCCCGGAGACCGGCGACCGCGACAGCAGTGAGCACGCCCATGAATGCGACCAGTGCACGACGGGCCCACCCACGCACGGGCGCAACAGCGAGCGGCAGGAGAGCGAGGGCACCGATCGAGGCGAGCACGGGGCCGGCGACAAACAGGAGTCCGGCGCGCGGGTCGCGCCACCAGAGGGCGAGCCACACAATGGCGAGGGCGGCGTACACGACGGCCGCAGCCTGCGCGACATTGCCGAGCGGGAAAACAGGCACAAAAAGCGCTACTGCGAGTCCGACACGGGGTGCCCGGAGCATCGCGAGCCCTGCCGCAAGTGCGAGGAGGACCACGAGGGCCGGTGTCCAGAACGGGAGCAACGTCGCTCCGATCACGACCGTCGTGGCAGCAAGGCCGGCTGGCACGAGACGACGCTCGATCGGAAGCGCTGCCGTCGCCGCTTTCGGCGCAGGTGCTGCCTTCTGGTGCCGCGTACGGCGCGTCCGATCAACCGCTCGCGCGTCCAGAGCCTCCCGGAGGTCACGGGCAAGAACCCTGGCCGAAGGACGCCGCGCCGGGTCGATCGCGAGCGCAGACGAGACCACGGCGGCGAGAGCGGGCGAGAGATCGCGTCGGGTCCCGCCGATCGGAGCGGCACCCGCCTCGATTGCCGCTGCGACCTGAGGCAGTGGCACGCCCCAGAATGGGTGCCGGCCCGCGAGCGACTCCCAGAGCACGACGCCCACCGACCAGATGTCACTCGCTGCGGTTGCGTCGCTTCCACCGAGACGTTCGGGAGCGATGTACGCGAGCGTGCCGGGAACGTCCCCGACTGCCGTCAGAGTGTCTGCCTCGTCGAACTGTGCGAGCCCGAAGTCGAGGAGGCGGATCGAGATGGCCGGCCCCTCTTCCACGAGAACGTTCGACGGCTTTACGTCCCGGTGTACGATTCCCAGATGGTGCGCGTGTGCGAGGGCGTCGGCGATCTGTGCTGCTGCCTCGATAGCATCGCGGTCGCTGAGCTTCCCGCTGCGGAGCGCTTCACGCATCGTCTGCCCCTGGACATACTCGTAGGCGATGTAGACATGGCCGCTGTCCCCGCCGAAGTCGTAGGCGCGGACGCATCGTTCGTGACGGAGCCGCGAAGCAGCCTCCATCTCTCGGGCCGCGCGCGATGCGCGCTTGCCCTCCCGGGGCACGATCTTGAGCGCGATTTCGAGGCCGGTACGCTCGTCTCTCGCGAGCCAGACGGAGCCCGAGCCGCCTCGTCCGAGAGGCCGCAGGGGGCGGTAGCGGTCGAGGACGAGATCGGGAGCTGGAAGGGCATACGCGGCACTCGACACTGTGCTCGACTCTTCGCCGTGGCAGAAGACCTCCCTGCCAGGCCCGGGCATGGCGTACACTCGTGCTGTCCCCTGCAGGGAGCACCTCAGTGAGTTCGCACGACGACGACATTCTCGACTTCGACTTCTTCGAAGACGACACGACCCGTGAATCCAGAGCCGCCCACAGCGGTGGGCATAACGCAGCGCCCGGAGATCCTTCGAGTGGCGGTGGAGGCCGTGGCCCGCGACGGCCTTCGTTGCGCGCACCACACGGCCTCACCCCGATCCTGCGCCTCGTCGGATTCGTTGCATTCGCAATTCTCGTCGTCGTTCTCCTGATCATCTGGGGCCAGGGCTGCTCGAGTGGTAAGAAGCGGACGAACTACGAGGACGCGATGACGAGCCTCGAAGCAATCGGCTCGAGCTCGGCGAAGATCGGGAGTGATCTCGCAGAGCTTCTGACGACGCCCGGGCTCAAGCAGGCCGAGCTCGAGACGAAGCTCGGTGGCCTGATCGGAAGGCAGCAGCAGGGCGTCGAGAGCGCCCAGGCACTCGATGTCCCGGGCCCATTACTGCCGGCGACAGACCATGCGGTTGAAGCGCTCCGGCTGCGCGTCAGCGGAATGCAGGGACTGCTCGCCACGTTCAAGGCTACGAAGCCCGACGATTCGGGAAACGCGACCGTTGCTGGAGAAAAACTCGCCGCCCAGGCTCGACAGCTCGATGCGAGTGACGTCGTGTGGCGCATCCTCTTCCAGGTGCCGGCGCAGGCAACGCTCGAGGACGCCGGACTCGGCGACATCAAAGCGCCGGCATCCGTGTTCGTCGAGAATGTCGAGCTCTACACCACGCGCTCGATGACTTCGATCTGGCTGAGGGTTCACGGTGCGTCCACCGGAGGGACTCCTTCCGGCGTGCATGGCACCGGACTCGACAAGGTGCTCGTCCAGCCGGGCGACATACAGCTCTCGACCGATTCCGAGACGACGATCAAGGCATCGACAACCCTCTCCTTCGAGGTCTTCGTGAAGAACACCGGCGACAACCAGGAAGTGGGCGTCGAGGTCACGCTGACGATTCCCAAGGGCACGACACCGATCGTGAAGAAGCAGACGATCGATCTGCTCGACATCGCTGAGACCAAGACGGTCACATTCAAGGACTTCCCCGACCCGCCGTTCGGCGAGAAGACATCGGTACAGGTGAGCGTGAAACCGGTGCAGGCCGAGTCCAATACCGTGAACAACAGCGCCGAGTATCCCGTCATCTTCTCGCTCGAGTAATGGACTCGACCCTCGTCGTCGCAGTAGCGGCGTGCGCCGTGGCCGCACTCGCTCTCATGACGTCTCTGGTGCTCGTGCGGGCGATCCGGAAGCTCCAGGGCGGCCAGAAGGCTGTTCTCGGCGGCACCTCGCACGACATGGTGGACTTCGCCGTGTCACTGCAGGGGCAGCTCGACGATCTCAACCGTGCAGTGGACGAGGTCGCGTCGGGGCTCTCGCGCGTTGACCGTCGTATCGATGGAGCGATCACGAACACCGCAGTCGTCCGCTATGACGCCTACGAGGACACGGGTGGCAAGCAGTCGGCATCGTTCGCCTTCCTCGACTCCACGCGCACCGGCACCGTGGTCACGGCGATCCAGGGTCGTGACTACGCGCGCATCTACGTCAAGGACATCGAGCGGGGGACAGCATCGGTGGCGCTGTCACCCGAGGAGCAGACCGCCGTCGAGCGGGCCATGGGGCGTTGACCACGCTGCACGGGTAGCGCGGAGCGGTCGGCCCCGGTGGGGTAGCACGGAATCTGTTTCGGCTGTGATTTCGCTCTTTCGTCTCATCTTCCACTGGTACGCTCGCCCAGGTGCACCAAGTCCTCGTCCTGAACGCGAGCTACGAGCCGCTCAACGTGTGCTCTGATCGGCGCGCGCACGTCCTCGTCTGGAAGGGCAAGGCAGAGATCGTCGAGCAGCACTCACATCCGCTGCGCTCGGCAGAGAGGTCGTTCGTCCGCCCTCATGTGATTCGCCTCCTCCAGTACGTGCGGGTTCCCCGTGCCATGAAGCGGCGCATCTCACGCCGAGCCCTCTTTGCCCGAGACGGCTGGAAGTGCGTCTACTGCGGCACGGGAGCGGGGCGGCTGACTCTCGACCACGTGATCCCGCGTTCCCGGGGTGGCGACTCCGTCTGGGAGAACGTCGTCACAGCGTGTGCGCCGTGCAATCTTCGCAAGGGTGACCGGCTGCTCGAGGAGATCTCGATGACGCTCCCCCGGCCGCCGCGGGCGCCGGCTCCGGTGCTCTTCATCCGCCTCGCCGCGCAGCGAGTGCCGGAGAGCTGGCATCAGTACCTACCGTCACTCGAGCAGTTCGAGCACGCAGCCGCCTGACAAGCCCCTAGGCCGAGTGTGCGGCGATCCCGCCCTCGTGGTCGGCGCGATAAGAGCCGAACACGCGGAGTTGTACTGTCAGGCCTCGCATCTCCCGCAGGGTCGCCGAGATGGCGGAGTCGAGCGGGTGTCCGCCGAGCACCGCGTCGAAGCGATAGTTGAACGGACGTGAGGGAATCGGACGCGAGACAAGCAGGTTGAGATCGACCCCGTGGCGGGCCAGAGGTTCGAGTGCGTGGAAGAGCGCGCCGGGACGATGGTCGGTCGTGAACGAGAACGCGGTGCGCCACGGCCCGTCTCGACGATCCAGACGGGTATAGGGAGCAACCGAGACGAATCTCGTGTACGCCTCGGGGTGGTCACCCACGTTCCCGTCGAGGATCGTCAGTTCGTTAATCGCGGCCGCACGGTCGCTGGCAATCGCAACAATCGTCGGGTCGGCCAGTGCGGCCACGATCGATGCGGCATCTGCGGTCGTCGGTGCAGCAACCGCGACCGCGGCCGGGAGCGATGCGAGGAGCTTCCGGCACTGGTCGAGGGCAACGGGGTGAGAATGAACCTCACGGATATCTGCGAGTGCGCAAGCCGCGGGGCCGACGAGGCAATGGTTCACGGCGATGATCGCCTCCGCAACGATCGAGAGCGACGACTCGTAGAGAAGATCGTGCGTCTCGGCCACGGGCCCGACAAGCGAGCTCTCGATCGGGAGAACACCGAAGGCAACGCCCCCCGAGGTCACCGCCTCGACCACATCGGAGAATGTCGGCAGCGGAACGAGGCGCGCCGCCGGGAAGAGCCGGTCACATGCTGCCGCCGAGTGGGCGCCTTCGCGACCAGGGTAGGCAACGGTGAGTTCGATGGAGGCCATGGTGATCGGAGCACCTTTCGCTGGAGATCGGTTCGCCGGGAAGGAGCGATGCTAGACGGCGCGGGGCGAGGGTCGAGGGCGCCGGCTAGCCGGTAAAGGCGAAGCCAGAAGGCGCGCGGAGGCAGAAGCAGTCGGTGGTCATGCGATGCATCGTCCTCACAGGGTAGGCGCAGATTCGAGGGCCTGCAACACCGCGTCACCGACGTCACTCGTCGTGCTGGTGCCGCCGAGGTCGGGGGTCGGCGCACGCACGAGCGCCTCATCGACTGCGCGCTCGAGGGCGGCAGCGTCATCTGCGCGGCCGAGGCCGTGCAGAAGCAGCAGCGCCACCGAGCGGATCATTGCCGCCGGATTTGCCACCCCGCGGCCGGCGATCAGTGGTGCTGAACCGTGAACCGGCTCGAAGACGCCGGGCCCGTCGTCGCCGAGCGACGCAGAGGCGGCAAGACCGAGGCCTCCGGTCACGGCTGCAGCAATGTCGGAGAGGATGTCGCCGAACATGTTCTCGGTCACGACGGTGTCGATCGTCTCGGGGGCCTGGACGATCGTCATTGCAAACGAGTCCACGAGCGCGTGATCGAGTGCAACTCCGGGGTAGAGACTCGTCCCCATCTCGGTGAGGACATCGCGCCAGAGCCGTGAGGTGTGCATCACGTTGACCTTGTCTACGGAGATGAGGCGGCCACCGCGGACGCCGGCAATCTCGAAGCCGCGACGTGCAATCCGCTCGACCTCGGGGCGCGAGTACTCACAGGTGTCGAACCACGTGCCGTCCTCACGGATGCCCTTTTCGCCGAAGTAGAGGCCCCCGACGAGCTCACGGACGATCATGATGTCAACTCCTTCAGCCCGCGCCGGTCGCAGGTTTGCGTACACCCCGAGCTCCTTGCGGAGGGCGAGGAGTCCCTGTTCGGGCCGCACCGGCTTCCCTTCGAGCTCCGGGAGCCCGATGGCAGCGAGCAGGACGGCATCGGCCTCGCGGCAGGCGGCGAGCGTCTCGGGCGGTAGCGGCGTCCCCTGGGCAAGGATCGCATTGCCCCCGAACGGATGCTCCGTGTGCCCTACCCCGAAGGCATCGAGCACGCGCACGGCCTGGGCCGTGACCTCCGGCCCGATCCCGTCACCGGGCAACACCGCAACGTGGCTCATCGCGACGCCAATCCCTTGTGCCACTCTGTCACAGGGATCCCGTTGGCCTGCAGTTGGGCGGGGAGACAGCGGCCATCACGTCGCTCGGGCGTTCTCGTAGGCCTCGATCTCGGCCTCGTACTGAAGGGTCAGGTCGATGTCGTCGATGCCGTTCAGCAGTCGGTAGCGCGTAGACGGGTCAAAGGCAAACGGCAGGATCTTGCCGTCGGGGGTGGTCACGGTCTGCGCGTCGAGGTCTACGGTGAGATCCGAGCCGCGGTCAAGGTCTACCGCCTCCATCAAGTCCTTCACCTGGTCATCGGGGAGCTCGACGATAATCATCCCGACCTTGGCGGCGTTCGAGCGAAAGATGTCTCCGAAAGAGGGTGCGATGACGACGTCGAACCCGTAGTCCTGTAGCGCCCACGCAGCGTGCTCTCGCGAGGAGCCGCAGCCGAAGTTGCGCCCTGCCAGAAGGATCTTCGCCCCGGCGAACTGGGGTTGATTGAGCTCGAAACCGGGCCGCTCGTTGCCGTCCTCGTCGAGGCGCCAGTCGAAGAAGACGTACTTCCCGTACCCGGTGCGCTCGATTCTCTTCAGAAACTGCTTCGGGATTATCTGGTCGGTGTCCACGTCGGGGCGGTCGAGAACAGCCACGCGCGCCGAGACAAGCGAGATTGCTTTCACGCCGGCACCGTTCCGGCTGCGAGTCCGCGAACGTCAACGAAGTGGCCGTAGATCGCCGCCGCAGCAGCCATCTGTGGGCTGACGAGATGCGTCCGGCTGCCGTGGCCCTGGCGTCCCTCGAAGTTGCGATTCGACGTCGAGGCGCATCGTTCTCCTGGTGCGACGATGTCCGGGTTCATCCCGAGGCACATCGAGCAGCCGGCGAGGCGCCACTCGAAGCCGGCATCGAGGAACACGCGGTCGAGCCCCTCTTCCTCTGCCTGGCGTCTCACAGCGGCAGACCCGGGCACGACGAGCGCGGTCACGCGCGCGTCAACTGTCTGCCCTCGGACGATCTCGGCCGCAGCCCGGAGATCCTCGATCCGCGAGTTCGTGCACGAGCCGATGAAGACGCGGTCGATCGGGATCTCCTCGATCGCCTGGCCGGGCCGAAGCCCCATGTAGGCGAGCGCCCGTTCGCAGGCGAGCTGATCGTCGGGATTCGACAGTGACGCGGGATCCGGAACGGAGCTCGTGACCGGAGCGACCATGCCCGGATTCGTGCCCCACGTGACCTGTGGCACCAGCTCCGACACATCGACGACGATATGGGCGTCGTAGGTGGCGTCCGGATCGGACGGGAGAGAGCTCCAGTCTGCAACGGCCCGCTCCCAGTCTGCTCCCCGGGGCGCATGACGGCGGCCTTGCAGGTACTCGAAGGTGACGGCATCGGGTGCAATCAGACCCGCGCGGGCGCCCCACTCGATCGTCATGTTGCAGACCGTCATCCGCTGCTCCATCGTCAGCTTGCGGATGGCGTCTCCGGCGTACTCCACGACGTAGCCGACGCCGCCGTCTACACCGACCTGGCCGATCGCGCCGAGAATCATGTCCTTGGCCGTGAGTCCGGGCGGAAGGGTGCCGACGAACTCGAGGAGCATCGTCTTCGGCCGTTTCTGGTTGAGCGTCTGGGTCGCGAGGACGTGCTCGACCTCGGAGGTGCCAATACCGAACGCGAGGGCTCCGAATGCGCCGTGCGTGGACGTGTGGCTATCACCGCAGACGATCGTCTTTCCCGGCTGCGTCAGCCCGAGCTCCGGGCCGATGACATGCACGATCCCCTCGCTGCCCGACCCGGTGCCATGCAGTTCGACACCGAACTCCTCGCAGTTCGAGCGGAGTGCGTCGAGTTGCGCCTTCGCCATCGGGTCGGTGATCGGTCCCGGCAGCGTCGGAACATTGTGATCCATCGTCGCTACCGTCAGGTCGGGTCGGCGCACGCGCCGTCCGGCGAGCCGCAGTCCCTCGAACGCCTGGGGTGAGGTGACCTCGTGCGTGAGGTGCAGGTCGATGTAGAGCAGCGTTGGCCCGTCCGGCTCTTCGCGAACGATATGGCGTTCCCATACCTTGTCGAACATGCTCTGCCCCGGCATTAGCGGACGAGCACCTGCTCGAGGAAAGCGTCTGCGTCGGCTTCGATCATGATTGGATCGTAGGTGTTCGAGACCGGCCCGGGTGTCTTCAACCCGTCTCCGGTGACGAGAAGGACGACACGCGCCTCGCGTCCGATCTCTCCGGCGGCGACTGCGGCCTTCAACGCACCGAGCGTGACACCGGTCGCTGTCTCACCGAAGACGCCCGTCGTTGCTGCCAGATGCGCCATGTTGGGGCCGATCTCGTCCTCGGCGACGGTATGAATCGCTCCACCCGTCGTCCGTGCGGTTGCGACCGCGAAATCGCCGTCGGCAGGATTGCCGATCGCGAGCGAGCGGGCGATACTCGCGGGCCGCACGGGCACCACGCGTGCTCCCTCGCGGAAAGCCACCGCAACCGGCTCGCACCCTGCTGCCTGTCCCCCAAAGAGAGACGGTGTGGAGCCGTCCACGAGGCCGAGCATCGCGAGCTCCTTGAATCCCTGCCCCACCTTGTGAAAGAGGGCGCCGGAGGCAATCGGGATGGCGACCGCGTCCGGCGTCTGCCAGCCGAGTTGCTCTGCTATCTCGTAGGCGATCGTCTTCGACCCCTCGGCGTAGTACGAGCGCAGGTTGACATTGACGAACCCCCACGGCAGCTCGAACGACAATTCGACCGACAGCCGTGAGCAGTGGTCGTACGTCCCGGCGACCGCAAAGATACGGGGTCCGTAGACGGCGGCGGCGGCGAGTTTCTCGGGTTCGAGGTCGCTCGGGACAAAGACCACTGCCTCGAGCCCCTCGGCCGCCGCGCGCGCTGCCACGGCTCCCGCGAGGTTCCCGGTGGACGAGCACGAGAGCGTCTCCAACCCGAGCTCCTGGGCCTTGCGCGCGGCCACGGCCACGACGCGATCCTTGAAGGAGTGGGTCGGGTTGGCCGTGTCGAGCTTGAGCCACAGCTCCCCGATCCCGAGCTCTGCGGCAAGCCGGGGAGCCGGGACGAGCGGCGTCATCCCCGGCGCGAGCCTCGCATCCGGGGGTGCTGCGACCGGGAGCAGGTCTGCGTAGCGCCAGATCGACGCAGGACCGGCCTCTATCGAGGAACGGCTGACCCGGGCACGGAGTGCGTCCCAGTCGTAGGTCGGGTCGAGAGGGCCGAAGCAGCGACTACACGAGCCGGTCGCAACGAGCGGGTGCTCGGTCGAGCAGATGCGGCAGCTAAGGGAAACAGCGGGCATGTGACAGAACCTCCTGGTCGACGCTCGACATCCGTCCGGGATTGGCACCGTCGCCCGATATATGGGGCAGGTTGCCGAGGCTTCACAGGGCCGGTCCCTCAGCCTCTCTTGATGTGGAGCGGGAAGGATCCCGCGCCGGGCCACACTTTAGCGGACCAATCGAGAATGCGCGAGCAGAGACGCTGACATCGCTGTGATACCTCATCTCTTCCTCTGTTTGTCCGCTTGACACACCAGATCCCGCCCCCGTAGTCTGCGCTGCACCATGCGTGCCGCACTCGAGTCGAGGTCGCTATGAGCGCCGAACCGGGCCCCGCACCGGGACGGGCCAGACCGGACGACCCGGCGAATGTCGAGGGCCTTGCCTCGGAGTTCGTCGCCGAGTGGCGGGATGCCGCGTACAACTGTTACAGCTCGGGCCACAAGTTCTGTCGTGAGGTGTGCCCCGTCATGCAGGTCACGCGCAATGAGTCGTGGACGCCGACGGCCTTCCACGCCAATGTGGTTGCGATGGAAAAGGGCGAGCTCGAGCTGGCCGATGTTGCGGAGGACTACGTCAACTGCACCCAGTGTGGTGCGTGTGAGCTGCGGTGCCCGAACACGCTTTTCACCGGCGACTTCTATCGGTTCCGCACGCGGACGGTAGACCTCGTCAAGTCGATGCGCGCCCTCACGGTTGATGCCGGCCTCGACCAGCCCAGCTATGCCCGCTGGAACCTGCTCACAGACGAGCGGCGCCACGAGCCCGTGCTGGGAGAGGCAGCAGACGGTACTCCCGTGGGCCAGGACAGGGTGCGCGACTGGGCAGACGACCTCGATCTGCCGACCGGAGGGGCAACGATTCTGTTCGTTGACTGCGAGGCGGCGTTCTACCGGACGTCCGTGCCACGAGCGGTGGCGCAGATCCTCCGGCTCGCCGGGGTCGAGTTCGGCCTGATGCGCGAGCAGTGGTGCTGCGGTGGGCCGGCGGCCGAGATGGGGTACGTCGATCAGGCGAAGCGCTTTGCCCGACACAATCTCGACGACTGGCGTGCAAGCGGAGTCGAGCGAGTCATCGTTCTCGACCCGCACGACTACATCACGTTCACCGAAGATTATCCGCGGTACTTCGGTGACGAGTTTGCGGGGATCGAGATCGTTCTCGCTATCGAGGTACTCGCCGAATTGATCCGTGACGGCAGGCTGGCGCCGTCGATCTCGATCGACCGCACGATCACCTACCACGATCCGTGCCGGCTGAACAAGCGCAAGGGCGTCTGGAAAGAGCCACGTGAGATTCTGCGCGCGATCCCGGGACTGACCTTCAAGGACGTAGACCATGTGACCCAGTGGTCGTACTGTTCGGGTGCCGGTGGCGGGCTTTCGATCGCAAAGCCGGAGCTGACAGCGGCAATCAGCGAACGCCGGATGGGCCAGGCCGCGGCGCTCGAGGTAGACACCCTCGTCAGCGCCTGCCCCTGGTCGGAGCGGCCCCTCGGTGCCGCCGGGGAGTCCCTGGCGATAGAGGTGATGGACATTCACGAGCTGCTGGCCGAATCGCTCGGGATCGAGGTAGGCGGGAGCCGCGGGGGATGAGCACCGTCCTGACCGAGATCGACCCGGAGGTAGCCGAGGCGTTGCGTGCCGCGATCGGTGATGCCCACGTGATCGCCGATCGCGCGGCGCGTTTCCACCGGGCGCGCGTCCCGGCACCGTTTCCCGTCCATCGCTGGGCCGAGCACGTGCCGGGCATCGTCGTGTTGCCGGGCACGACGGCGGAAGTAGCTGCCATCGTCGTCATCGCGAACCGCTTCGGGGTTCCGGTGGTTCCTCGCTCCGGTGGAACCGGCCTGACCGACGGTGCGGTGCCGTTGCGAGGAGGCATCCTGCTCGACCTCAAGCGGCTCGACGGGATCCATGAGATCGACCTCGAGAACCGCACCTGTCGCGTCGGCGCCGGCGTCAACATGCTCAAGCTCAACGAAGTGCTCGGCAAGCACGGCCTCATCTACCCGGACGACCCCGCCTCGTATCCGTGCTCGCTCGTGGGCGGCCGGATCGGCACGAGCGGCTGGTCGCTCATCGGCAGCCGGTACGGCCATACCCGCGATCTCGTTCTGAGCTTCACCCATGTTCTTCCCTCGGGGCAGGTGATCCAGGTCGGTGACGGCGGCGGGGCAAAGCTCTCGAAGAGCTCGTCCGGCTACAGCCTCAAACAGCTCTTCATGGGCCATCAGGGGACGCTCGGTGTCGCAACCGAGGCGACGTTGAAGCTGTACGACAAGCCGGAGGCCGAGCTATCTCCCTTCTGGGCCTTCGAGAGCTACGAGGAGGCCTATCGCGCTATCGGGTTGCTCGTGCGCGCGAACTGCGCCACATTCGCTGGCGCCGTGATCTTCGATCCCGAGAAGGTCGCCTACCTGCGTCGCGACGACGAGGCCTACATTCCGCAGCCCGAAAGTGTCCGCGCGCTCGTCTGTGCTGCTCTCTACGGCAACGAGGAGGAGGTGGAAGCCGGCGGCCGGCGGCTGATGCGCATCGCACGCGATCACGGAGGAACCTATCTCGGTGACGAGATCTCGCAGGGAGACTGGGCTGCGCGTCACGACCGTTACGCGACTCCACTGCACGGGCGCACGCGCGCGGGCCAGGTCGTGCCGATGAGCTGGCACTGCGAGGACGCGTCGATCAACTACACCGCCGTTCCCGCAGTGCGGAAAGAGTGGCACGAGATCGTGGCGCGACTCTGTCGCGCGTCGGAGGTCTTCGACGACTGGGGGATCTTCGCGTATACGAACGGACCCACCGGCGCCGACTACCTGGTTGAGATCGACGTGGGGATCTGGGAACAGGAGCTCGATGACGAGGCCTGGCAACTGTGGGTGAACGCAAAGCGCGAGTTCTCCGCGGTCGCGATCGCGCATGGCGGCTCGATCAGCGCCTGTCACGGATCATGCCGGGAGGGCGAGGTAGACCTCGTACCGACCGAGCTCGGTGGAGCCTTCGACGTGATGCTCACCATCAAACGCGCCCTCGATCCGGGGAACATCATGAATCCCGGCAAGTACCTCCTCGACCGCGCCTACGAGGAGGTGGAGTGACCGCCTACCGCTACGCCGACGAGACGACCCCACCCGACCCGGTGCAGGTAACGGACGTGGCGATCACCCGCTTCGAGCATATCTTCGAGGTTGACCCGAAGCTCATGACCGACCACCTCAGCCAGCAGGAGTTCCCGAACTGGGACACCCTCAGGATCGTCGGAGCACGGCACTCGCATCTCGCGTGGATGCACGACCACTGGACTCTGAAGGTCATCTCCGCCGGGGAGTTGCTGGCTGACGTCACGCGGGAAGATACCGGGTCATAAGGTCGAACACGCAGGCCCGCTGTCCGGGTGAAGCCGGCCGGCAGGCAGAGGGTCGGCACATCTCCAGAGGAGGTCGGAAATGACGCGTCTTGCCGGAAAAACAGCAGTCGTAACGGGAACCTCGAGGGGTCTCGGTCGCGAGATCGTCCTCGCGTTTGCCCGCGAAGGCGCCCGGGTCGTCGCCCTCTCGCGGAATGCGGAGGCGGGAGCAGCGGTCGTGGCCGAGGCAACCGCCGCCGGTGGAGTCGCCGTGTTTGAGCAGGGCGACGTGACGTGCGAGACCGACATCGTGCGTGCGATCGCCCGCTGCGAGGCGGAGTTCGGAAGCCTCGATGTGCTGGTCAATAATGCCGGGATTCTCGGTGAGGGCCGGTTGCACGAAACGTCGAACGAACAGTGGAATCAGTTGCTCGCCGTCCACATGACCGGCACATTCTGGGGCTGCAAGCACGCGGTAACGGCGATGCGCGCTGCCGGCCGGCCGGGCGCGATCGTCAACGTCGGCTCGATCCTGTCGTTCACGGGAGACGGGTACCTGGCGGCCTACACAGCGATGAAGTCGGGGATTCTCGGGCTCACGAAGGCAATCGCGATCGACTACGCGGCCGACGGGATTCGCTGCAACTGCGTCTGTCCCGGAGACATGGAGACACCGATGATCGAGGAGTACTTCGCCGGCACCGAGGATGCGGCGGCGGCGCGGGACGAGATGGAGTCCGCCTATCCGGGCAAGCGAATAGCCCACCCGCGCGAGGTTGCCGCAGCCGTCGTCTATCTGGCCTCCGAGGAGGCGTCGTTTGTCAGCGGCACGTCCCTCGTGGTTGACGGGGGACTGATTGCGAAGACCTACTGATGTGCAGGTGGGCCGTTCACGTACTACCCGCCCCGGCGGTGATTCTCCGCCGAGCTCAGCCCGGCTGTTGCACGATCCTGATGTAGGGCTTCGGTGACTCCCAGCCGTCGGGCCAGATCTCGCGGGCCTGCTCGTCGGTCACCGAGCCGGCGATGACGACGTTCTCGCCGGGCTTCCAGTTGACCGGTGTCGAGACCTTGTGCTTCGCCGTCAGCTGCAGCGAGTCGATCACCCGGAGTACCTCGTCGAAGTTACGGCCGGTCGTCATCGGGTAGACGAGAACCAGCTTGACCTTCTTGTCAGGACCGATCACGAACACGTTGCGCACCGTCTGGTTGTCGGCTGCCGTACGGTCGGCGGGATCGCCCGAGACATCGGCGCCGAGCATGCCATAGAGCTTGGAGACGTTGAAGTCGACGTCTGCGATCATCGGGAAGTTCGGCGCATACCCCTGCGTCTCTTCGATGTCTGCTGCCCAGGCCGCATGCTTGTCCACCGGATCAACCGAGAGACCGATGATCTTCACCCCACGACTGTCGAAGTCGGGCTTGATCCTCGCCATGTAGCCGAGCTCCGTGGTGCAGATCGGGGTGAAGTCCTTTGGATGCGAGAACAACACCGCCCAGGCGTCGCCGATCCAGTCGTGAAAGCCGATCGGCCCTTCGGTGGTCTCGGCCTGAAAATCGGGCGCTATGTCGCCAAGATGCAGTGCCATTTTCGTCCTCCTGGTTTCTCGTAAGGATGCACGCAATGCGCCTGGAGTTCGCCACCCGCTTGTGGCGGAAGCCTGCCCGTGAGCATTACTTCAAGAAGTAAAGCAATAACGGTCGAGTCATGCGGTCTCGTACCGCGAGAGCGTGACCGCGCCGTGCGAGGCAGATGAGACGAGGGTGGCGTAGTTCGCGAGCACCCCGCGGCGGTAGCGCGGTTCCGGCTCGGCCCAGTCGGCCAGGCGCGCGGTAATCTCGGCAGCCGTGAGCTCGACGTTGAGCTCGTGATTCTCGACGTCCACGACCACGATATCGCCCTCGCGCACTGCTGCCAGCGGGCCACCTCTCGACGCTTCTGGGGCGACATGGCCGATCATGAAGCCGTGGGTCGCTCCCGAGAACCGCCCGTCGGTGACGAGTGCGACCGAATCCGAGAGGCCTTCCCCGACAATGGCCCCCGTGACGTGCAGCATCTCTCGCATCCCGGGGCCCCCGTGCGGGCCCTCGTAGCGGATGACGACCACGTCACCCGCCACGATCTTGCCGGCCTTGACCGCGGCAAAGGTGTCCTCCTCCGAGTCGAAGACGCGCGCAGGGCCGCGGTGCAGCGTACGGTCGTGCCCGGCGAGCTTGACGGCGCACCCGTCGGGCGCAAGGTTGCCGTACAGGACTGCAACGCCGCCGCGCGGCTTCAAGGGGGTCTCGATCGGGACGACGACCGTCTGGCCTTCCTTCTCCACTGCCGCATCGGCGATTTCACCGATCGTCCGTCCGTCTATCGTCCGCGCGTTCTCGTGCAACAGGCCTGCCTTCTTCAACTCACGCGCGACGAGGCCGACACCTCCGGCGTTGTACATATCACTTGCATGCCAGCGTCCCCAGGGCTTCATGTCGGCGATGATCGGCGTTCGGGCCGAGATACGCTCGAAGTCGTCGATCGTGAACTCGATCCCGAAGTCGCGCGCAATAGCGACGAGGTGGAGCACCGCGTTCGTCGAACCGCCGGTTGCAGCAACCGAGGCGACGGCGTTCTCGAACGACTCTCTCGTGACGAGCGATCGTGGCGTGACGTTGTCGCGCACGAGCTGGACGGCGAGGACTCCCGCCTCGTAGGCGGCCTGCTCCTTGCCCCGATGCATCGCAGGGATTCCGTTTGCCCCGAACGGGGACAGCCCGAGGAAGTCGAGGATCGTTGACATCGTGTTGGCCGTGAACTGGCCACCGCAGGCTCCCGCACCCGGACACGCCACCGATTCGAGCTCGTGGAGTTCCTCGTCGGTGATCTTGCCGGCAGCGTGGGCGCCGATACCCTCGTAGACATCGCCGATCGAGACCTCGCGCTGCCGGTAGAGCCCGGGCGCAATCGAGCCGGAGTAGTAGAGGACGGACGGGATGTCGAGCCGACCCACCGCCATCGCGGCGCCAGGGTTTGTCTTGTCGCACGCGACGAGCTGAACGAGGCCGTCGAACAGATGCCCACGCGCAACGAGCTCGATCGAGTCGGCGATCACCTCGCGCGAGACGAGCGAGGCGCGCATGCCGGACGTCCCCATCGAGACACCATCCGAGACCGCGATCGTGTTGAACTCCATCGGCGTACCGCCTGCGTCTCGAACACCGCGCTTGACATGTACCGCGAGGTCGCGCTGGTTGAGGTTGCACGGCATCGTCTCGATCCAGGTCGTGCCGACACCGACGATCGGCTTCGCGAGATCCTCGTCGGTGAAGCCTGTCGCCTTCAGCATCGAGCGAGCTCCCGCCCGGTCGGGGCCGTCGGTGAGGGCAGCGCTGATGCGCTTGGCGGGATCGGAAGGACGATCGTACGGCGTAGTCAAGGAGTTCCTTTCTCGATGGGGTAGCTCTCACGACGGCACCACTCGCTGAACGAGCCAGCATAGAGACGGACGTCCTCGCGGCCGGCGAGAACGAATTTCTGGGCAACGACGCAGGCCGTCACGCCGGAGCCGCAGTACGCCACGATCTCCGCGTGCCCGGTGGCTCCGGCGGGCAGTTGGTCTTCGAAATACGCATTGAGCGCGCCCGGAATCCGACCGGCGACCGGATCGAGCGGCTCGGCCTCGCCAAGCCAGCGCACACGGCTGCGAGCGTCGTAGAGCACGAGAGCTGGATCGTCGAGACGGCCGAGGATCTCCTCGGCCAAGATGCAGTCGTCCGAACGCGACCGCGCCCGGAAAGTGGCTTGCGGATTCTCTGCCTCGACAGTCGAGAGCGGCCCGAGGTACCCACGGACGTCGAACGTCCCCGCGGCATCATGCCCGAGATGACGTAACAGCCACCAGCAGCGTGCGGCCCAGCCCGAGCCGTCGTCGAGCGCAAGGACGAACGAGGTGTCCCCGATGCCTGCACGCCCGAACACGTCCTCGAGCCGGGCATCGTCCGGAAGTGGGTGACGCCCACCGGTAGCGGGATCCATACCGACCGCCGACAGGTCGGCCTCCGGGTCGAGGTGAACGGCTCCCGGCAGATGCCCTGCCTCGTATGCTGCGCGTGGGCGAACGTCAACGAGCAGGAGACTCAAAGGGCACCGCGCGGGACGACGTCGAGCTCGAGAATGCGATGGTCGGGAAATCGCGCACGCAGATCGGAGGCGCAGGCTTTCCGGTCGGAGGCCCACGCGATCACGGTCGGTCCCGACCCGGAAAGCGTTGCTCCGGCACAACCGCGAGGGGGGCTCTCACGTACAGCCTCGAGCACGGCGGAGGGACGATACGGCTCGTGGAGCCAGTCGCCGAGTGCCGCGGTAAAGAGGGCGGCGTCCCCACTCGCGGCCCCTGCACCGAGAAGGGCTGCGCGTCCTGCACTCGCTGCCGCCTCGGCATGAGGGACGGTCGCCGGCAGCATGCCCCGCGAGGCTGCAGTCGACATTCGTGCGCTCGGGATGACTGCGATCGCATCGAGCGGCAGGCTCTCTGCGATCCGGGCGATCCTTCCGTCCCAGGCAAGAGTCAGGCCGCCGAGGAGTGCCGCCCCCAGATTGTCTGCATGCGGCTCCAGGGTCAACCCTGCCGCCAGCAGCTCCCCGGGGGTCGCATCGGGAGCCGCCGCCACGAGCCCGAGCGCGATAGCCGCCGCCGACGAGCCGAGGCCGCGTTCGAGCGGAATGCGGTTGAGGAAGCGAAAGTGCTTTCCGGCCGGGTCGGCGAGCAGCGCATAGGCGCGTACCGCGAGATTGTCGCTGTTCGCAACGAGCTCGGAGGCTCCCTCTCCCTCGATGACAACGCCGCAGCCGTCGCTCACCTCGAGCTCGTTCCAGAGGTCGAATGCCACGGCGGCCGTATCGAATCCGGATCCGATGTTCGCGGAGGTCGCGGGTGCGCGAACAGTCATCGCTTGCTCTTTGCTGCAGCGGCGATCGCGTCGGGATCGGCGTCTATCTGCCGAAGCGGCGGCGCGTACCGGCTGGCGTTCTCGGTGTCCTTCAGACCATGGCCCGTGATCGTGACGACGAGCCGTTCCCCGGGAACGGCGCCACGGCGAATCGCGGCGAGGCCGGCCGCCGATGACGGCTCGCAGAAGAGACCTTCGACGGTCGCGAGCTCGAGCCACGCGGCGACGATCTCCTCGTCGGACACCGTCACGATCGTGGCCCCCGAGGCGCGTACGGCTGCGGCGTGGACCGGGGCGCCGATCCGGATCGCCGAGGCGAGCGTCGTCGGCCGATTCTCCGCCTCGACCGAGTAGATCGGGGTTGCGATTCCGAGCTCGGAGATTCCTGCAGCGTAGGCGGAGGTGTTACCGCCACCGCCATACGGGATCACGAACGCGTCGGGTGCTGCTCCCAGCTCCTCGACGACCTCGAAGACCGCTGTCTTCTGCCCCTCGCGACGGTGCGGATTGACGGAGTTGACAAGTACGTGAGTGCCGCGCCGCGAAAGCTCCTGGGCGGCAGCGAGCGCCTCTTCGAAGTCGCCGCGTACCTCGAGCACCGTTGCGCCGAGCATCCGCGTCTGCGCGACCTTCGCACCTGCCACGGCACCCGCCGGGGTGAGTACGACCGCCGGGATCCCGGCCCTCGCCGCGTAGGCGGCCGCTGATGCCGCGGTATTACCGGTGGAGGCACAGATGACGGCCTCGGCACCGGCCTCCGCTGCCTTCGAGACGGCGACGGTCATCCCACGATCCTTGTAGGAGCCCGTGGGGTTCGACGCTTCCCACTTGATCCAGATCTCGACACCCAGCCGCTCGGAGAGACGGGGGGCGCGCAGGAGCGGCGTGGACCCTTCGCCGAGTGAGATAACGGGTGTTGTCTCGCTGACGGGTAGGGCCCCGCGATACCTGTCGATCAGGGCGAGCGTCACGCCCATCCCAGCCCTGCGACACCTCGGCCGGAGATGACGGGCATGGCGGATGCCTCGCCGCGCGCCTCGGGCAGGGCCCGGATTGCGGTGAGCGCGGCGTTGACCCGGCCTGCTGCGGCATCGTGCGTGACGATATGGAGCACTGCGCGGTCATCGGCTGCCTGCTGTACGAGTTGCGCGACCGAGACGCTCTCCGCCGCAAGTTCCTGCGCGATACGCGCGAGCACGCCCGCGCGATCCTCCACCTCGAGCCGGAGGTAGAACGGCGAGGTGAGATCGCCGGGCGGAAGCCTCTCGAGGTGCCGCCAGACGGGGTCGTTCTGGAGGAACCCCGTCCCGGTCGTACCGACAACCGAGACCATGTCGGCCACGACTGCCGACGCCGTCTCGATCCCACCGGCACCAGGTCCCTCGAGAGTGATCTCACGAATCGCGTCGCCGTGCAGCATGACGGCGTTGAAGGCGCCCTCCACGGCTGCGAGCGGATGGTGCCCGTCAACGAATGCCGGGCCGACACGCACGTCTACGCGGTCACCCACGAGCGTCGCCCTGCCGATGAGCTTGACGTGCATGTCGAGAGCCCGTGCCGCTGCGACGTGGTCGAGCGTAACGCCCTCTATGCCCTCGACTTCGACCCACTCGAGCGGCACGCGAGAGCCGAAGGCGACCGTCGCGAGGATCGCCGTCTTGGCCGCCGCATCCAGCCCTCCAACATCCTCTGTGGGGTCGGCCTCGGCGAAACCGAGGCGTTGGGCCTCGGCAAGGGCTTCGTCGTAGGAGCGGCCCTCCTCCATCGCCGAGAGGATGAAGTTCGTCGTCCCGTTGACGATGCCAAGCACGCGGTGCACGTTTGTGACGATCAGGGACTCGCGCAGCACCTTGATCACCGGGATCGCGGCACAGACCGACGCCTCGAACCGCAGCTGCACTCCACCGGCGGCAGCGGCCTCGAACAGCTCGGTGCCGCGCCGTGCGACGAGCTGCTTGTTTGCCGTCACGACGGGTCGTCCCGAGCGGAGGAGCTCCAGCACGTGGCTCCCGGCCGGTTCTACGCCGCCCATCACCTCGGCCACGACCTGGATCGACGGGTCACCGAGGATGGCCTCGATGTCGTCGGTGAGCACCCCCGGCTCGGGCGAGAATCCACGATCCTTACCCGGGTCCCGCACGAGCGCGCGCGTCACCCGCAGGCGATGCCCCGTGGCTCGCTCTATCTCGTCTGCGGACTCTTCGAGCAGTCGATGCACGGCAGCGCCGACGGTGCCGTACCCGAGCAGCGCGACCGGTACGTCAACAGCGGCCATACCTCTAGCGGTCGCCCGCACGATGCATCAAACCGCGGAGCTCCTTGCCTACCGTCTCGAGCTGCGACTGTGCTGCTTCGGCCCGCATCGCCTTGAGGCGCACCTCGTTGTTGTCCATGTCCTCCACCCATTCGCGGGCGAACTCGCCCGACTGGATGTCCGTCAGGATGCCCTTCATCTGCTCGCGGACGCGCTCGTCGATCACACGCTTGCCACGGGTGTAGTCACCAAACTCGGCGGTGTCCGAGATGGAGTACCGCATTCCGGCGAGCCCGTTCTCCCACATCAGGTCAACGATCAGCTTCAGCTCGTGAAGGCACTCGTAGTAGGCGATCTCGGGCGCGTACCCCGCCTCGACAAGCGTCTCGAACCCTGCGCGGACGAGCTCCGAGGTACCGCCGCAGAGAACTGCCTGCTCGCCGAAGAGATCTGTCTCCGTCTCCTCCTTGAACGTCGTCTCGAGGATGCCGGCCCGGCCTGCGCCAATGCCGACCGCATACGCGAGAGCGATATCCCGGGCGTTGCCGGAGGCGTCCTGCTCGACTGCGATGAGCGCCGGCGTTCCGTATCCTTCCGTGAAGAGTCGGCGCACAACGTGGCCGGGGCCCTTGGGGGCGACCATGATCACGTCATGGGCGGCGCTCGGGGCAATGCGCTCGTAGAGCACGTTGAAGCCGTGGGCGAAGAGGACGGCCGCATCCGGCGCAAGGTTTGCCTCGATGTGCTCGGAGAAGACCTGCGGCTGCACCTGATCCGGGAGCAGGAGCGCCACGAGCTGTGCGCCCGTGACGGCCTCTGCAATCGTCCGGACAGTCAGTCCTGTCGCCTCGGCCTCGCCCCACGAGGCGGAGCCTTCACGCAGCCCTACTTCGACCTCGATGCCCGAGTCGCGGAGGTTGAGCGCGTGTGCGTGACCCTGGCTCCCGTAGCCGATGACCGCAGTCTTGCCGTTGAGCAGTCCGAGGTCACCATCGTGGAGGATTGTTGCCGTCATGTCCTGTTCGTCCCTTCGTCGTTGTCGGTAAAGCAGTTCCGGTGGTCAGTTGATTGCCGAGAGCCGACGGGCTTTCCGCGCGGATGCCCGCGCAATCCCGACACGCCCCGTGCGGACGAGCTCCTTGATGCCATATGGCCGGGCAAGCTCCTGGAAGGCGTTGAGCTCCTCGGGCGTACCGGTCAGTTCAAAGGTGACCGAGTCCGGACCGAGGTCTACGACGCGCGCCTTGAAGGCCTCGGCGGTCGAGACGAGCTCGGCACGACGCGCAGCGTCGGTACCGACCGTGAGCAGAAGCAGTTCTCGCTCGACCGCTTCATCGGGAACAAGCTCGGTAACGCGGAGCACGTTGACGAGCTTGTGGATCTGCTTCTCGATCTGCTCACGGGAATGGTGCTCACAGTCCACACGGAGCGTGATGCAGGACACGCCCTCGCGCTCGGTCGGGCCGACGGCGAGCGACTCGATGTTGAACCCGCGGCGGGCAATCATCGTCGCGATCCGCGCAAGTGCGCCGGGCTTGTCCTCGACGAGAACCGAGATGGTATGCCTCACGGCGTCGCCTCGACCGGGTCGGCGTACTCGACCATGTCGATCGCGGCAGCACCCGCAGGAATCATCGGGAAGCAATGTTCCGAGGGATCCACGCGACAGTCGATCACCACGGTGCGCCCGAGTGCCAGGGCTGCCCGGAGAGCAGGCTCGACCTCTGCCTCGGTCTGCACGAGTATCCCGACCCCGCCGTAGGCCTCCGCAAGCTTGACGTAGTCGGGCACCTCGGCACCGAGGCCGACGTGCGACCGGCGGCCGTCGAAGAACATGTCCTGCCACTGCGTGACCATTCCCAGAAAGCCGTTGTTCACGAGGACGACGATGATCGGGAGATCGTCGAGCACCGCAGTCACGAGCTCCTGCGCCGTCATCTGGAAGCACCCGTCGCCGTCCACACAGATGACCGTCGCCTCCGGCCGGGCGGCCTTCGCGCCGACGGCTGCCGGGATCCCGTACCCCATCGTCCCGAGCCCACCCGAGGTGATGAAGTTGCGGGGGCGCTCTGTGAGGAGATACTGCATTGCCCACATCTGATGCTGACCGACGCCGGTCGTGAAGATGACGTCTTCGCCTGCCGTCAACTCCTGCAGCGTCTCCATCACCTTCTGCGGCTTGAGCCAGTCGCCGCCCTGGCCGTAGCGAAGAGGGAACTCGGCCCGCAGCTCCTCGAGCCTGCGCACCCAGGCCTCCGGTGCCGGGATACCTGCCGCGCGGTGCTCGCCGACCGCGGTTGCGAGCTCGGCGACAGCGAGCTTCAACGGCCCGACGACGGGAATCTCCGCATCGCGCAGCTTCGAGATCTCGGCCGGGTCGATGTCGAGGTGGACGACGGTGGCACCCGGCGCGAACGCCGAGAGCTTGCCGGTGACGCGGTCGTCGAACCGGGAGCCGACCGCGACGAGCACGTCGCAGGTGTTCATCGCGATGTTCGACCACTTCGTGCCGTGCATGCCGGGCCACCCGAAGAACAGCGGGTGCGTCTCGGGGAACGCGCCCTTGCCCATGAGGGTCGTGATCACAGGGAGGCCCCCGACCTCGGCCAGTTCGCGCACCGCGTCACACGCGTCACCGTTGATCGTGCCGCCACCCACGTACAGCACCGGCTTCTCGGCCCGGGCTATCCGGTCTGCGGCATCGCGAATCTGCTGCGGGTGTACTTTGTGCGGCGGACGCCAGCCCGGCAGGTCAACGGTCTCGGGATAGCTGAAGTCGAGCTCCGCCTCCTGGATATCCCGGGGCACGTCCACGAGAACGGGCCCGCAGCGGCCGGTACGGGCTACGTGGAACGCCGCCTTCATCACAGCTGGGATATCGTTCACGTCCAGAACGAGCCAGGAGTGCTTCACGACCGGCATCGTGATCCCGACGATGTCGCATTCCTGGAAGGCGTCGGTTCCGATCAGGGTCGTGCGCACCTGACCGGTGATGCACACGAGCGGGGTCGAGTCCACCCAGGCGTCCGCGATCGGCGTGACGAGATTCGTGGCGCCGGGGCCCGAGGTCGCAATCGCCACCCCGACCTTGCCGGACGCTCGCGCATACCCCTGCGCCATGTGCCCCGCACCCTGCTCGTGACGGGCAAGAACGTGGCGAACGGTCGTTCCACGTGCCATCGCGTCGTAGGTGGGCATGATCGCTCCGCCGGGAATCCCGAACATCACCTCGACACCTTCGGCCTCGAGTGAGCGGAGAATCGCGTCTGCTCCATTCATTTTCATCTGCTGTCCTTCTGTCTCACGGTGCCCTGTCCCTTCTCTGTCCGCCGGGGTCGGCGAACGGCCCTGTTCTCGTCGCCTGCTGCACCGGTTGCGATCTGTGCGCGAGCGACCTCTCCCTAGCGCGGGAGAATGTCAATGAGCTCGATGCCTACACCGCGCGATACCGCAAGGCGCGGATCACTGTCGGGCACGGGTGCGGGTGCGGCGAGACAGAGCATCGACTCTGAATGATGCCTGAAATCGTCCGGGGCTGCAAGCGGAAGGCGTCGTCGCCACCGTTTCTTCCCTGCATAGAAGCTTATTCTAGTGCATACTATGCACATATGACGAGCGTCAGCATCGCCGGTGCGGCCGGCTACACCGGACAGGAGACGCTCGACCGCGTTCTCGGGCACCCCGAGCTCGACCTCGTTGCGGTCGGCTCCGACTCCCTGGCCGGGCAGCCCGCGAGCGCACTCGACCCACGTCTCGCGCAGACCGCGGTGCCCCCGTTCGTCTCGAACGATGCGGCTCTCCGCCACGAAGCCGACGTAACGATCATCTGCCTCTCACACGAGGCTGCCGCTGCGATTGCCGTTCCACCGGCCGGCGTGGTGGTCGATCTCTCCGGCGCACACCGTCTGAGGGACGCTGCGAGCTACGCCACCTGGTACGGATTCACACATCCTCATCCCGACGAACTCGGCGACTGGGCCTATGGCCTGCCCGAGCTCGTACCGGCGGCCGGCCGCTTGATCGCAAACCCCGGCTGCTATGCGACCGCGACGCTTCTCGCCCTGGCTCCGCTCGCCAAAGCAATCGACCCCGACTCCGTCGTCGTCACCGGCCTGTCCGGGATGACGGGCGCAGGACGCACCCTGAAGTCCTCCTCCCACGCCGGCTCGGTGCTCGAGAACGTCTCGCCGTACCGCATCGGCAACCACCAGCACGTGCCGGAGATCGAGCAGTTGCTCGGCTTCCCCGTCTCGTTCACACCGCATCTCCTCCCCGTCCGGCGCGGGTTGATCGCCACGTGCAACGTCCGCTCAACCGGCCCCGGCCTGCGGTCGCTGCTCGAGGACGCCTACGCGTCGAGCGCCGTCGTCACGGTGCTGCCGGAGGGAATCGCGCCCGACCTCGCGCGCGTCCAGTCGACCGACAGGGCCGAGATCGGCATCTTTCCCGACCGGTTCACCGATCGGACGATCGTCATCTGCGCCGAGGACAACCTCGGCAAGGGCGCAGCGGGGCAGGCGATCCAGAACGTCAATCGCGCCCTCGGTTTTGCCGACACGACCGGGCTCAGGCTCGCCGGTGTCCTCGTCTGATGAACCGGTCAAAAAGGGAGCGGTAGATGTCGGTCACGGCGGCACAGGGGTTCGTGGCGAGTGGCGTGACCGCGGGGATCCGTCCCTCCGGGAAGCCCGACGTTGCGGTGGTGCGATCCCTGCCCCGGGCGGTGGGTGCCGCGCTGTGGACGACGAACCGTGTCGAGGCGGCTCCGGTGACGGTCTCGAAGCGGCATCTTGCGGTCGCGGAGCCGCAGGCGGTGTTGATCAACGCGGGAGTCGCAAATGCCGCCACCGGCGACCAGGGTGAAGCGGATGCGGTCGCGTCGGCAGAGGCCCTCGCGCAGGAGCTCGGACTCGAGACCGAGGAGATCCTCGTGCTCTCCACCGGCGTGATCGGCGTGCGCCTTCCGGTGGACAAGGTGCTCGCGGGAGGTCGCGCCGCCGCCGCTCAACTCTCACCCGATGGTGGCGCTGCTGCTGCAAGCGCAATCCTGACGACGGACTCCGGCCCCAAGGTCGCAGTTGTCGCCTCGGGCGGCTTCACGGTGGGCGGGATGGCGAAGGGTGCAGGAATGATCCACCCCCGGCTTGCGACGATGCTCGTCGTGATCACCACCGACTATCCACTCGCGGCCGGCGAGGCCGACGTTTTCCTCCGGCCGGCTGTCGCGCAGACATTCAACCGGATCTCCGTGGACGGAGACTGCTCGACAAACGACGCGGTCGTGCTGCTCGCAAACGGCGCGAGCGCGGCCGCACGCGACGATGCGGTGTTCGCCGACGCACTCGGTGAGGTCTGCGCCGACCTCGCTCGGCAGATCGTTGCCGACGGCGAAGGCGCCACGGTCGTGCTCGAGATCGGCGTCACCGGGGCCGCGTCGGGGGCCGAGGCCGAGGCGATTGCCCGGCGGATCGCGACATCCCCCCTCGTCAAGACTGCAGCCTTCGGCCACGATCCCAACTGGGGGCGGGTGCTCGCCGCCGCGGGTTCAGCCCCCTATGGCGACGGGTTCGCTCGTCTCGAGACCGGGCGGCTCACAGTCGCCTTTGGTGGCGTCGCGGTATTCGCCGCCGGTGCGCCGACCGGAGCGGTGCCGGACTCCTCCGGGGCTGTCTGCCGGATCGATCTCGATCTCGGGCTCGGCGACGGCACTGCCGGATACCTCGCATCCGATCTCACCTACGACTACGTGCGTATCAACGCCGACTACACGACATGAGCAGAATCGTCCTGAAGCTCGGTGGCAGGGTTGCCGCGACCGCAGCGACCGAGGCGTTCGCGTTACGGGCGGCGGGCCACGACGTCGTCGTCGTCCACGGAGCGGGACCGCAGATCACCGCGGAGATGGAGCGCCGTGGGATCACCCCCACCTTCGTCCACGGGCGACGCGTGACGACCACCGAGGTGCTCGATGTCGTCCGGCTCTCGTTCGCAGAGGTGAACAGCGAGGTCTGTGCCGCGATCGGCCCCGCTGCGGTGCCGCTCTTTGGCGACGAGATCGGGCTGCAGGCACACCGACTCGAGGAGCTCGGGCTCGTCGGTCAACCCGTCCCCTCCGCTCCGCCTGCAATCGAGGAGGCCCTCGCCGCCGGGCTCATCCCCGTCGTCGCACCGCTCGCAGAAGGACCGCTCAATGTCAACGCCGACGAGGCGGCGGCGGCTCTCGCAGTCGGTCTCGGTGCCGAGCGAATCGTCTTTCTCAGTGACGTGCCCGGGGTCTTACTCGACGGCGCGGTCGTGGAGCACCTCGGCGCCGACGCTGCCGAACGGATGCTCGGCGAGGGAACGTTCGAGGGTGGGATCGTCCCGAAGCTCGAGGCGGCGATCATTGCTACACGCGGTGGCGTCCACGCCGCGATCGGGGCCACCGAGGTGACCGCATGACACCCCTTCATGTCTCCGCCCCGGAGTCGTTGTCAGCAGCGCGCGCATCGGTGCTTCCGACCTACGCGCGAGCCGACATCACCGTCGTGCGCGGGGAAGGATGCCAGGTGTGGGACGACACGGGTCGCTCCTATCTCGATTTCGTCGCAGGGATCGCCGTTGTTGGTCTAGGCCATTGTGCGCCGGGGCCGCTCGCGGCGGCGCGAGAGCAACTCGACCGACTCTGGCACGCATCGAACCTGTACTGGACAGAACCGATGCTCCGACTCGCGACGCTTCTCGGGGAGCGGTTCGAGGGCGGGAAGGCGTTCTTCTGTAACTCCGGTGCCGAGGCCAACGAGGCGGCGATCAAGATCGCCCGCAAGGCCACGGGCAGGACGAGGGTCGTGGCGCTCGACGGCGGCTTCCACGGGCGGACGCTCGGCGCGCTCTCGGCCACGGGACAGCCCTCGAAGTGGGAGGGGTTCGGGCCGCTCGTCCCCGGGGTCTCCTTCGCTCGGCCAAACGACATCGAGTCCCTCGAGGCCGCCCTCGCACCAGCAGCGGACACGGCGCTGCTCCTCCTCGAGCCCATTCTCGGAGAGGGTGGTGTGATCCCGCTCGAGCCCGCCTTCGCACAGGCCGCGGCCGAGCTTGCGCTCGAGGTCGGGGCGCTCCTCTGCCTTGACGAGGTGCAGGCAGGGATGGGACGGACGGGAACGTTCTTCGCCTACGAGTCACTCGGGATCCGCCCCGATCTCGTGACCCTCGCAAAGGGGCTTGCCAACGGCCTGCCAATGGGAGCACTTCTCGCAGGAGAACGAGCCGCCCCGGGGTTCGTGCCCGGCGATCACGGCTCGACGTTCGGCGGCAACCCCGTCGTCGCTGCCGCAGCGTGCGCGGTCGTCGAGGCGATCGACGGCGATCTACTCGCGCAGGTTACGGAGCGCGGCACGCAACTCGCCACCGGGCTCGAGGCGCTGCCCGGCGTGCGCTCGGTGCGAGGCCGCGGTCTGCTCCTCGGCGCAGAGCTCGACCGACCCGTCGGCCCGGTCGTCGATGCCTGTCGTGGTCAGGGTCTGCTCGTTCTCTCGGCGGGCCCGGACGTGCTGCGTCTAACCCCGCCACTCGTCGTCAGCGCGGACGAGGTTGCGCAGGCACTCGGGATCATCGAAAGCGTGCTCGCGTCGTGAACCGCCGCGACCGCCAGGGAGCAATCCTCCGGCTCGTCCGTGACGGAGCGATCTCCACTCAGGCCGAGCTCGTCCAGGCCCTACGGGACGAGGGGCACGACGTCGTGCAGACGAGCGTTTCCCGCGATATCGCCGAGATGGGGCTCGTCAAGGTGCGTGCTCCGAGCGGCAGGCTCGTCTATGCGATATCCGGCAGCAGCGACCTCGACCGGCTCCGCGCAATCGGTGTAGCGATGCGGCGATACGCCACGGGCGTCGAGGCGGCAACCGGTGGCCTCGTGATCGTCACGACCCCCTCCGGCTACGCGAGCGCTCTCGCGCAGTCGATCGACGAAGGCGGTCATCCCTCCATCGCCGGCACGCTTGCAGGCGACAACACGATCTTCGTTGCAGCAAAGAACGGAACAACAGCCCACGACCTGGAGGCAGAGCTCGCTGCGTATCTCGCCGACGGAGAGACAGAATGACGCTCTGGTCTGGGCGCGTCGGCGGCTCTCTCGATCCCGCGGTGTGGGCGTTCCTGCATGCCGAGGACGCAGAGCTGCTCCCGTACGACTGCGAAGCGAGTGCTCAGCACGCGCAACGGCTTCACGGTGCGGGACTTCTCTCGGACACGGAGCTTGCCGATGCACGAAGGCGCCTCGCCGAGATCGCCCAGGACCCGGCTGGATATCTCGCCGAGGACGAGGACGTGCACAGCGCAATCGAGCGGCAACTCGGCGACCTCGGGCGCAAGATCCATGCCGGCAGGTCGCGGAATGACCAGGTCGCGGCCGCGTTTCGGCTCTACGTGCTCGACGCCTGTGCCGAGGCGAGCAAGGAGATCAGCGCGTTCGCACTGGTCGTTCTCTCCGTCGCAGAGGCCGAGGCCGACACGCTCCTACCGGGGTACACCCACCTCCAGCGCGGTCAGCCGGTCACGCTCGGACACCATCTCCTCGCCTGGGTCGAGATGCTCGACCGCGACCGCTCGCGCTTTGCCGCGGCTGCCACCGCTGCCACCGAGAGCCCTCTCGGTGCGGGCGCGCTCGCCGGTTCCACGCTCGGCCTGCCCGGTGCACCCGGCCAGATGCGGAACTCGATCGACGCCGTTGCCGACCGCGACTTTGCGCTCGATTACCTGTACGCGGTGGCTGTCCTGTACACGCACCTGTCACGGATAGGCGAGGAGATCGTGCTCTGGTCATCGCGCGAGTTCGGCTTCGTGCAGCTGCCCGAGAACGCGGCGACGGGTTCATCGATGATGCCGCAGAAGCTGAATCCTGACGTCGCCGAACTCGCGCGCGGCAAGGCCGGAACGGCGATCGGCAGGCTGACCGGTCTGCTCGCCACGGTTAAGGGCCTCCCTCTTGCCTACGACCGCGATCTGCAGGAGGACAAGGCCCCCGTGTTTGCCGCACGCCTCGACACCCGCCTCGGACTGCAGGCACTCGCCGCCTTGACTGCCGGCCTCGAGGTCGATCGAGAGCGGATGGCTCTCGCTGCATCCGACCCGCTCGTGCTCGCGACGGATGCCGCCGAAGCACTCGTCCGCGACGGCGTCCCGTTCCGGGAGGCCCACGAGCAGGTCGCCGCGCGTGTGCGTGAAGGCTCGTTTGTTCCGACCGGGACGGCTGCGGAGAGCATCTCCGCGCGAGGTGCACCCGGCCCCGGTGGCGTACGCAATGCACTCGCCGAGGCGCGGGCACGCTGGAGCTGCTGAGGTGGCAAAGCGTATCTCGGCAGCTCCAGCGTGATACATGCTTCGCGCTTCGCGTAATCCTCAAGAGGCCCGCCAGCGGGCGGGGCAAAGACGGCTCGCACCCTTCTTGCGATGTCCATATCCTGGGATGCGGGCGGCTGTGACGTGGGCCAGGGGCAGCGGCGTAGAACGGACATGAGCACTCCTGACAGCCAGCGGAGATCCGTGAAGCGTGGAGCTCTCGGAGCGATCTTCGTGATCGTGATCGTCATCGCGGCAGGCGTCGGGGCCTACGCGGCGACCACAGGAGATGACAACACACCGAAGGCCGGGGTACCGCCCATCGGCCTACTCAAGTGCCGTGCCGACGATCCGAACTGCCTCGCCCGCATCGGCGGGCAGGACGGGGACGAGACCGGCGATCCCGATGCGCAGGGAGGGGGGGCCGCAGGCAGTTGCCTGGTCGGAACCAACTGCGACGACACACCCGAGACGCCCACGCAGGGCGAGATCACACCCGTGGAGCCCGAGACGGGAATCGAGCCCCCGACGTCGCTCGGCGCGTGCAGGCCGGAGACGCCTGACTGTGTGGACACCGCCACCACAACGACCTCTGGAGGAGACTAATGAAGCGCCTTGCCCTCGCCGCCGTTCTGCTCGTAGTTCTCATAGCTGCCGTTGGCGGCGTTGCCCGTCCCGAGGGCGCACGCGCCGTGGACGGTGTGCCGCAGACAGGAGACTCGATCACCGTCTCCGGCAGCGGCTCCGTGTCAGTTGTCCCGACGACTGCCGTGTTCTCGTTCGGCGTGGACTCCCGAGCCGCGACGGCCCGCACGGCGCTCGCGGCTAACGCACGCGAGATGCGGCTCGTGATCGTTGCAGCCAAGGCGGCAGGTGGAAGGCGCGTAGCCACACAGTCGGTGTCGCTTTCGCAGGTGTTCGGCCCAAACAACGAGCCTGCGGGATTCGCCGCGTCGAACACCGTCTCGGCAACAATCGATCTCGACCGGGTCGGCGCGGTGATCGACGCCGCTGTCGAGGCGGGCGCCAACCAGGTAAATGGGCCTATGCTCGGGGTCACCGACCAGGGGAAGCTCTACCGCGAAGCTCTGACGAAAGCCGTCACGGACGCACGTGCGTCCGCGGAAGTCCTCGCCACCGCGTCAGGCCGTTCGCTCGGCAGAGTGATGTCGGTGGTCGAGGGCGGCGGCTCTGCTCCCGTACCGATATACGGGAAGTCGGCCGTCTCCGACATCGGCACGCCGATCGAGCCGGGAACGCAGGAGACGAGGGCGACGATCACCGTCACGTTCGCGCTCGTCTAGAAACAGGACGAAGAGCGCACCCCGGTGACCGGCCTAGGGACCGGTCACCGGAGCACGCCCCGTTTCAGCTCGGCGTAGGAGTCGAATCCGCCACCGAGACGGTGGCCTCCTGGGTCGCAAGATAGACATGCCCGGCGCGGTAGCCGCCCGGGATAGGGATGAACAACTCGGGATAGCCCCACATCCCGTGGTAGGCAACATCGAGGCCTACCTCCTCGTCCTCCGGCTTCGACCTGATCCCGACTGTCACCTTGAAGAGCAGCAGGACGACAAACGAGAGGGTGAACGTGAAGGCGCCGACGACAAGGAGACCCAGAGCCTGGATCTTGAGTTGGTGGAAGCCGCCACCGTAGAACAGGCCACCCTGGCCGGTCTCGAGCTTCTTGGCCAGCTCCGGCACTGCCAGAAAACCGAGTGCGAGTGTGCCCCACACACCTGACATACCGTGCGCCGCAATCGTGCCGACCGGATCATCGATCCCGATCTTCTCGATGAAGAGCGAGCCAAGGACGACGACGATCCCCGCAACGAAACCGATCACGATCGCGGCCCACGGTGCCACGAAAGCACAGCCCGCAGTGATCGAGACGAGCCCTGCAATGACGCCGTTGAGCATCATCGAGAGGTCGAGTGTCTTGACGACGATCCATGACGTGACAACCGCGCCGAGCACACCGGCTGCCGCGGCAAGGTTGGTCGTCAACGCCACGTAGGCGAAGAAGCCGACGCCGCCGAAGTCAACCGACAGCGTCGAGCCCGGGTTGAAGCCGAACCAGCCGATCCAGAGAATCAGAATGCCGAGCGTCATGAACGCCATGTTGTGACCCGGGATCGCACTTGGCTTGCCATCGGAGCTGAACTTCCCGATCCTCGGGCCGAGCAGGATCGCCCCTGCAAGCGCCGCGAGTGCGCCCTGGTAGTGGACGACGGTCGAGCCGGCGAAGTCCTGCATCCCGTCGGCGAACAGCCACCCTCCGGGGCTCCAGATCCAGTGCGAGACGACGCAGTAGATCAGCGTGAAGACGGCACCGAATGCGAAGTAGACCCAGAGCCTCGTCCGTTCCGCCATCGCACCCCAGACGACCGCGAGCGAAACGGCGGCGAAGGCCATCTCGAACAGGTAGCCCGCCGCTGCAGGGATTGCGCTGAACCACGAGAACGGAGCCGCGCCGATCGAAAGGAGCTCATCAACCGACGGGACGAAGCCAGAACCACCGATGAAGCCATTGCCCCCATCGCCAAAGGCCATGCCGAAGCCGACGAGGTAGTAGAGGATCGAGACGATGGCGAGAATGAGAACGTTCTTCGCCGCAGTGTGACCGACGTTCTTCATCCGGGTCATGCCCACCTCGAGGAATGCGAACCCCACCTGCATGAAGATCACGAGGATCGCGGCGAGGATGATCCAGATCGTGCTTGCTGCAAATCCCAGCTCCTCGAGGGTCATAGCTCGCCCACCTCCTCCAGCCTGCGTCCTGTCCTGATGTGGGTTACACGGTCTACGGGCGAAGCCCAGCAGATGCCGTCACCGTTCTCGTGACCGGTGCGTGCTGCATCCACGATGGCGGCCATCACACCGTCCACAAGCCCATCGGAAACGATGAAGGTCATCAAGGTCTTGGGCAGGAATCGCGACTCGAATACACGGCCCCGATACTCGTGGGTAATCCCTCTACCAAGACCGTGCCCCACTGCCTCGATCACTGTCACGCCGACATGCCCGGTCGCAGCCTCGACGGCCCCCATCACGGTCTCGACGCGGTCGCGAACGACCACTGCTTCGACTTTCATCATCTGTCTGTTCTCCTCGTTGGACCAACAAAAAAGCCCCAGGGCTCACGAGGAGCACTGAGGCATCATTGCCACACGGAAAAGCCTTCGTCGGCCCCTCCAGTGATCACACCATACCACGAGCCTGCAGTGCACCCCACGCAGGCCGCGTCCGGGGTAAGAACTCGAATCACAATGAGACTTGTGCCGCTGGCGCGCGCTGGGCGGCGCGCTGATTCGAGTTCTAAGAGGGGTGGACTCCCGCGGTGGGCCAACGGGAGCGCCGCAGCAGTCGTCGTGCCCTGCTACCCTGAAGGTGTAGATTTTGAGGCAATGGAGCCTCAGGCGCTCTTGCGTCTGGGGCTTTTTTCGTTCTTACGGGAGGAGTAACAGATGGCGCAGCCACGAACCACTGCCGCAGCACCGAGGAAGCGATCGGTGCAGGTGAAGAGCAAGGACAGGGCAACATCGAGCGTCGCCGCGCGCCGCGCGGTACTGAAGCGGATCAAGGATGAGGGTGTCGAGCACGTCCTCTTCTGGTTCACCGACCTCGAGGGCCACCTCAAGTCATTTGCGATCACGCCCAACGAGATGGCGGGCGCGCTCGACGACGGAATGGGCTTCGACGGCTCGTCGATCACCGGATTCAACCGGATCGAGGAGTCGGACATGGTTGCGATCCCCGACCCGCTGACGTTCCAGATCATGCCGCGGCCGGTAGACGACCACGGGCACGAGCTGGGCGCAAAGGTCGGGCGGATGATCTGCGACGTCGTCAGGCCCGACGGCACACCCTATGACGGCGACCCGCGCTACATCCTCAAGCTCGCTCTCGAGCGGATGAAGAAGATGGGCTTCGACACGTTCAACGTCGGGCCGGAACTCGAGTACTTCCTGTTCGAGGACGACAAGGGAACCGAGACGATCGACGAGGGCGGCTACTTCGCGATGACCGTGCAGGACGCGGCCACCGAGGTGCGCAACGACACGATCACGGCGCTCGAGTCGGTCGGGATCCAGATCGAATATCACCATCACGAGGTCGCCCCGTCACAGCACGAGATCGACATGCGGTACGACGATGCGCTTTCGATGGCCGACAAGACGATGACCTACCGGATCGTCGTCAAGGAGGTGGCCGCGTGGCACGGCTATTACGCGACCTTCATGCCGAAGCCGCTGTTCGGCGAGAACGGCTCTGGGATGCACACGCACATGTCGCTGTTCAAGGGTGGCCGCAACAAGTTCTTCGACGCGAAGGATCCGAACCACCTGTCCGACACGGCGAAGTCGTTCATCGCAGGGATCCTCATCCACGCCCGTGAGCTGTCGGCCGTACTGGCCCAGTGGGTCAACTCCTACAAGCGGCTCGTGCCGGGCTACGAGGCGCCGGTGTACGTGGCGTGGTCACAGCGGAATCGCACGGCCCTGATCAGGATCCCGCTCTACAAGCCGGGCTCCGAGCAGGGGACCCGGGCAGAGATTCGCTGCCCGGACCCGGCCTGTAACCCCTACCTCGCCTTCGCGGCCCTGCTGCACGCAGGCCTCGAAGGGATCGAAAAGGGCTACGTACTGCCGCCCGAGATGACGACCAACCTGTACCGGCTCACAGACGAAGAGCGTCAGGAGCAGGGAATCGAGGCGCTGCCGGGCTCGCTGGGGGAGGCGATCGAGGAGTTCGCAGGCTCCGAGCTGATGCAGAAGGCGCTCGGGGATCACATCTTCCCCCGGTATGTCGAGCTCAAGCAGGCCGAATGGGACGAGTACCGGATGCAGGTGTCGCAGTGGGAGCTCGACCGCTACCTCGCGGCACTGTAGGTCGTTCGCAAGCAGGGCCCCGCTGTGGCGCGGCCCTGCTTGTGGCCCTGCCTGCGCCGCAAGCCGATACGTCGAACGATCCGACTGGACATCGTGCGCGAAAAGGGGCAGTATCGACCCTGCAGGCTGAGCCTCAAGGCGAGTGGCTCGCTTGCGACTGACGGCCGATCGCGGGCTCCCGATGAGGAGCCCGTGGTCGTTAGGGCATGATCTCGCTCTCACCCGGTAACGGCGTCGATAGCCTGCTTCAATGCTGACCGTTCTCCGCATCGTCCATCTCATGTCCGCCACGGTCTGGGTCGGCGGCACGATCGTGCTCGTCTTCGTCGGCGTCCCGGCGATCCGCAAGCTCGAGGGAGAGGCACGGGCGGTTGCGCTGAAGGCTCTCGGCCGTCGCTGGCGCCCGCTCGGGTGGAGCGCAATGGGCGTGGCAATCATCTCGGGGCTCTGGCTCACTCATCTCCACGGAGCCCTCGACCCGGCTGCGCTCTCTACCGACTTCGATCGCACGCTGATCGTCAAGTCCGTGCTCGTCATCTTCCTCGTCATCGGCGCGCTCATCCACGACTACGAGCTCGGGCCACGGTTGCAGCGGGAGACGCGAGAGAAGGACCCTCGGGCTCCGGCAACCCGGCGACGGCTGATCGTCGTCGGCTGGTTCACCTTCTCGCTGACGATTGCCGTGCCGATCCTCGGCGTGATCGCTCTCTCGTATCTCGACTGACGTGGACGACGCCGCCCGGCATCTCGCGCTCCTCACCCGCACGACCGAGGTCGTCAACTCCTCACTCGACCTGCAGGAGGTGATGGAGGCGATCGCGCACGAGGTCGCCGCAGCGCTCGAGACCGACTCCGCGTACGTCTATCTCTACGACGAGCGCACCGACGAGCTCGTACTGCGCGCAACCCACGGCACGAGCGTAGAGGATGCGACGACGAGCCCGCGGATGCGCCGCGGCGAAGGCATCACGGGTGCGGCTGCCGCGGACAGGGCTCCCGTGATGATCGCCGCGGACGCACATCTCGATCCGCGCTTCAAGTCGTTCCCGAACCTGCCCGAGGACGAGTACGCATCGATCCTCGCCGTCCCGATCCTGGCGCGGGAGAAGCTCGAGGGCGCGCTCAACGTCCGCACGCGTGAACCGCGTTCCTTCTCGCAGGCAGAGGTCGGCCTGCTGATGACGATTGCGGGGCAGGTGGCACAATCGATCGAGCATGCACAGCTCTATGCGCAGGCGCAGCGGCGCGTGCACGAGCTCGAAGCGCTCGCCCGGATCTCGGAGGCCGTGTCGGAGTCGCTCTACCTCGAGGAGTCACTCGAGGCGATCGTGCAGACGACGGTCGAGTCGGTGCACGCCACCGGCGCCGCGATCGTGCTCGAGGACGGGCGTATCGCTTGGCCCGAGGGGCGAGCCGGCACGCACGCCGTACGGCTGCCGCTGCGCTGGCGGGGCCGCACGATCGGGGAGCTCGTCGTTGACCGCGACACCCGGTTCTCCGACGACGACCGCCAGCTCCTCGAGGCGATCGCGAGCCAGGCTGCCGTGGCACTCGAGCACGGCCGCATGGCGCTGCGCGGGGTGCTTGCCCAGGAGATCCACCACCGGGTCAAGAACAACCTGCAGACGGTCGCGTCGCTTCTGCGTCTGCAGGCTCGGACGGAGGACGTCGATCCCCAGAAGGCGCTCGGCGATTCGGTCAACAGGATTCTTGCGATTGCCGCCGTCCACGAGGTACTGACCGAACATCGGGAGGACGACGTCGATCTCGACGCGCTGATCGACCGGCTCCGCGCGATGCTCGTGCAGGGGCTCGTCGTCGGAAAGGACGTCAGCTCGGCGCTCGAGCCGCTGTCGCTCGCGGGCCAGCGAGCGACCTCGCTCGCACTCGTCTTCACCGAGCTGTTCGGTAATGCGCTCGAGCATGGCGGGCCGGCGATCTCGATCACGTTGACGGGGTGCAGCGGCGATGTCGTGCTCTCGATCGCCGACGACGGCGACGGCATGCAGGCCGCACCCGACAGCACCGGTCTCTCCATCGTCCGCGCCCTCGTGCGGGACGAGCTCGGCGGTGAGCTGACACTCGTAGACGCACAGGGCCTCCATGCCGAGGTCAGGTTCCCCGCACAAACCGGAAGGGGCGACGATGCGCATCCTGATCGCTGAAGACGAGACGATCATCAGGCTCGACCTGCGAGCAATGCTCGAGAGGGCCGGTTTCGACGTGTGTGCCGAGGCGAAGGACGGAGAGGAGGCGGTCACGCTTGCCCGCACGCTCGAGCCCGATCTCGCTCTGCTCGATGTGAAAATGCCAAAACTGGACGGGATCGAGGCGGCGAAGCGCATTCTGGAGGAGCGCCCTATCCCGATCGTGATGGTGACCGCCTACGGCGAGCAGGAGATCGTCTCGAGGGCGGTCGAGGCCGGCGTCTTCGGCTATCTCGTCAAGCCGTTTCGGGAGACAGATCTCCTGCCTGCGATTGCAACTGCACGTGCCCGGCACGAGGAGCTGGTAGCACTCCGCGTAGAGGCCGACTCGCTCACCGAGGCACTTGCCGCGCGCAAGGCTATCGAGCGCGCGAAGGGTCTACTGATGGAGAAGGACGGGCTGAGCGAAAAGGATGCCTTCGCGCGACTGCGTAAAGCGAGTCAGATCTCGGGTCGGCCGCTCAAGGTGGTGGCGGAGGCGTTGATAGCGACGCTCGACGTGAAGGCCCCATAAGGGCGGGGCCACGCACCCGGACAGGCCTCTCAGCTCTCTACTGCGCCGAGAGCAGCTGCTCGTCCTGATGGCGCCTGAGCGCGCGGCGCGTGAGCCATGCGAGCAACGCGAGGAGTGCCAGCGGGCCGACGATCACGAGCGTGTAGAGGACGACCATGGCCTCGACGGCGAGGATCTCGATGGCACGCCCGAACGCGTTGTCGAAGCGTGACGGGACGGGCACCGCGGCCGAGGACTGCGTGGTCTGCATCGTCAGCGCGATCGTCGCGAAGCGCGCCTCGGCGTTGACCTGGGCGCTTGCGCCCCGCACCTGGGCGAATGTACGCCGCGCTGCAGCGCGGCGTGCTTCGAGCGTGGCCCGGGTCTCCGCATCGACACCGGTTGCGGCAAGCTGCGCAGACAGGCGGGCGATCTGGAGGCGCAAAGCGTTCTCCCGCTTCGTCAGCTCGTCCACCTGTCCCTGCAGATCGTCGATCTGCACCTGCTGGGCCACGATCTTGCCAAGACCCGAGAGCCGCACGATTGCCTGTTGCACGTTCGCGGTCGGCACCTTCAAGGTCAGGGACGACGTACCGGAGTCGGTCGTCGCATACGCCGCCGTGACAAGGTAACCGCCGAGGTCGCGGGTGACGCGCAGGGCCTGCTGGGTGGCGGCCGAGAGCGCGTCGATGTCCTTCACCGAAAGCGTGAGCTGCGCCGCGTAGCTCTGCGCCCGGCCCGGTGTCGGCGCGGGTATGGCGCTATTGGCAGTGGCCATCCCCTTCTCGAGAGTGGGAGCAACCTTCCCCTCTGCGGTCGCGGTCGCGCTCCCCGGGACGGCCGAGTTCCGCAAGAAGGCGTCGCTGCTAATCGCCTCGATGCCACCCCGTTGTGAGCCCGAATCGAGCAGCCCTGCAATCCCTGCCACGGCGAAAAGGACAACCGCTGTTGCAGGCAGAACGACGACAGCAAAGCGCCGCGGCGAGATGTGCGAGAGACGGGCAAAGGGAGACAGCCGCCGCGCCGGCTCGGCGGCGGCGATCCCCTGGACGCGGTCACGCAACGCGCCGTCGGCGGTGGGCCTGGTGGCCTGTAGCGTCGTGATCAGCTCAGCGGAGGTCATCGTTCCTCACCTTCTCTTCGAGTTTGTGGAGCGCGCGGCTGAGCCGGGTGGAAACAGCAGTCGGGCTGATGCCGAGCACGCGAGCGGTCTGGTCGCCGTCGAGCTCGATCACGATCCGGAGTGCGAGAACCTCGCGCTCGCCGACACTGAGGGTCGCGAGGGCAGTCTGGAGGGCAGGCGAGAGTCCCTCCACGAAATCGGCTTCACGTGCCTCGGGCTCGGCCGCGGCCTCCTCGCGCTTCCTGCGCCGCGAGTCGGCGCGGAACGAGTCGAGGGCCGTCGTACGGGCGATCCCTAGCAGCCACGTGCGGGCGGTGCCACGGTGGGGATCGAAGCGCGACCACTGCCGCAGCGCCTTCTCGAACGTGGCACCCGCGAGGTCGTCCGCCGTCGCGCGGTCGCGGGTCAGGTAGAGCAGGTAGCCGAAGACGTCGTCGAGGTGCCGCTCGGCCGCCTCGGCAAACGTGAGGGGTGTGGCTGTGTACGTCAAGGGCCTCGTCAGTGTCGCTGTATGCACACCCGTTCTACGCCGCCGGGTGGCCGTCACGTCACGTGAGGGTATGCACGACAGAAAAGCGTATCGCCCATACCCTCACGCGATCCTTTCCA
>JBAXFL010000010.1:0-68638 GCA_037139935.1 Thermoleophilia bacterium
CCTGGAGGCGCTCTGGCGTCAAGCGGGCGAAGACGTGGCCGTCGTGCCGGGTACATCCGACTACGGCATCGGCAAGAACCGTGTCTCATTTCTCATCGTGGACAAGCAGTCACAGCTGATCGAGCGGCCGCAGGCGCGTGTCTGGATCGCTCGTGGGCTGAAGCAGAGGCCGTTTGCCGAGACCACGGCAACACTCGAGCCGATAGGCATCCCCGGCGGTGTCAAGGCGGACGCGCAGAACATCTACGTGACGACGCTCGACACCCCGGCTCCCGGGAAATACTGGATTCTTGCCGAGCCGATCGGCGGCAAGAAAATCCAGGCACTCGGGAACCTCGTCATTCGCAAGCACGCCGTGGGGCCGGAGGTCGGTGACCGCGCTATCCCGTCTCGTAATCCGACCATCGCGCCGGGAGCTCCGGTGCAATCGGTTCGGGCCGCAACGACCGCCGAGCCGCCCGATCTGAATCTCCTCCGTACCACCGTCGCTGCGGCGATGGCGGCAAAGCACCCGTTCGTGGTCACGTTCTCGACGCCTCTCTACTGCCAGACCCGTACCTGCGGCCCCGTTGTCCAGGTCGTCCAGTCGGTCGCCCGGGACTGGCAGGGCAAAGGTGTCGAGTTCATCCATATCGAGATCTTCAGGGACAACGATCCTGCAAAGGGGACGAATCGGTGGGTTGACGAGTGGAAGCTGCCGACCGAGCCGTTCACCTTTGTCGTCGATCGCACGGGGGTGATCAGGACACGGTTCGAGGGAGCCTTCAGCCCCGCCGAGCTCGAGGCGGCCGTGCGGAAGGTCGCCGCGTAGCGCACGTCGCCCGGCGACGGTTTTCGGCCCGCGGGTACGCTCCAGCGATGAGTCGCGTCCTGCAATCGCTGCCTGTTGGTGAACGGATCGGCATCGCCTTCTCCGGCGGCCTCGACACGTCCGTCGCTGTCGCCTGGATCCGGGAGAAGGGCGCGATCCCATATGCCTTCACCGCCGACCTCGGCCAGTACGACGAGGATGACGTCGCCGGCGTCCGCGAGCGGGCTTTCGACTACGGCGCCGAGGCGGCCGAGCTCGTGGACTGCCGCGAGCATCTCGTCCACGAAGGGCTCGTGGCGTTGCAGTGCGGCGCCTTTCACATCTCGAGCGGCGGCAAGACCTACTTCAACACGACGCCGCTCGGCCGTGCGGTCACCGGCACGATGCTCGTGCACGCGATGCGCGAGCACGGGGTAGACATCTGGGGTGACGGCTCCACGTACAAGGGCAACGATATCGAGCGCTTCTTTCGCTACGGGCTGCTCACGAACCCGGCACTCCGGATCTACAAGCCGTGGCTCGATGCCCGGTTCGTGGAGGAGCTCGGTGGGCGCAAGGAGATGAGCGAGTGGCTACTCGAGCGCGGCCTCCCGTACCGCTCGTCGGTCGAGAAGGCGTACTCCACGGACGCGAACATCTGGGGCGCGACGCACGAGGCCAAGGAGCTCGAGCTTCTCGACCGCTCGATGTCGATCGTCGAGCCGATCATGGGCCTCGCCCACTGGGACCAGTCGCTCGTGATCGAGCCCGAGACCGTGCGCGTGCGATTCCACGAGGGGTGGCCGGTGGCGCTCAACGGGCAGGAGTTCGGCGATCGGATCGAGCTCGTGATGGCCGCCAACGAGATCGGTGGCCGCCACGGCCTCGGGATGTCAGACCAGATAGAGAACCGCATCATCGAGGCGAAGTCCCGTGGCATCTACGAGGCACCCGGGCTTGCCTTGCTCTTTGTCGCCTACGAGCGGCTCGTCAACGCGATTCACAACGAGGCGACAATCGACAACTACCGCACGATGGGCCGTCGGCTCGGGCGGCTCCTCTACGAGGGCCGCTGGTTCGATCCGCAGTCGCTGATGCTGCGCCAGAGCCTGCAGAACTGGATCGGGCTTGCCGTTACGGGCGAGGTGACGCTCGAGTTGCGCCGCGGCGACGACTACACGCTGCTCGACACGACCAGCCCGAACGCGACGTACCGGCCGGAGCGCCTGTCGATGGAGAACGTCGAGAGCGTGTTTGGCCCGGTCGATCGGGTCGGTCAGCTGACGATGCGCCTGCTCGACCTCGAGGACTCCCGCGGCAAGCTCGAGCTCTACGGCCGCCTCGGGCTGACGCAGGCGGACGGGCCGATGGAGATCCTCGGCGGCGCGAACGATGGTGAGAGTGACAGCGTCTAGCTGTCACCCGGGTCGCACGTCACGCATCTAGACCTCGCTGCCCGCTCGTTCGATCACGACGACCGGGATGCGGGCGTAGGGCGAGAGGCGCAGCAGGGCTCGCACGATCTCGGTGCAATCCTCCGTCGCGATCATCTCCTCGCCCGGGATGCCCGTCCAGGCGGCCATCCTCGTATCGACGAACCCCGGGCAGAGGGCAGTGAACCGCACACCGGCCTCTGCCTCCTCGCGGTCGAGCGTACGCGTCAGCGCGATCAGCGCCGCCTTCGATGCACCGTAGGCACCGAGTCCCGACGCCGGAATCGTGCCGGCGATCGAGGCGAGGTTGATCACGTAGCCCTTCGTCACCCGCAGGTGGGGGAGGGCGGCACCGGTGACGAGGAACGCGCCGCGCACGTTGACTGCGTGCTGCAGGTCCCACGCTTTGGCCGATGTCTCGCCGACCGTCCCTGCGATCCCCACCCCGGCGGAGTTGACGAGCACGTCCAGGCCGCCGTGCGTCTCGACGTGCTCGGCCACGAGCCGCAGGCAGTCGTCTTCGGAGGACACATCGGCCGCCACGATGGTGGCGTCGAGGCCGCCACGGGCCGCCGCGAGACGATCCAGGCTCCGCCCGGCAAGCGTGAGGGAGTAGCCCTCGGCGCCGAGCATGCGGGCAAGTGCGAGGCCAATACCGGAGGAGCCACCGGTGACGAGCGCGGAGGGCATCGACCAATCCTCGCACAGATGGGGCGAAGGCCGCCAGGGGGGTAGTGACCTCCGCGTGGGCCGGGGAGGAGAGGATCCGACTCTCGGCTGGTGCGTACACTGACTTTGTGACCGAGCCCCCGACGCTGACCTCTCTCGCGAAGGCCGGCGGATGCGCCGCCAAGTACCCGGCAGCGCGTCTCGAGAAGCTTCTCGCCGGTCTTGTACCGGTTGACGCCGTAGACCTCCTCGTCGGGCTCGACCCTGCAGACGACGCGGCCGTCTACCGCCTCGACGACGAGCGGGCAATCGTCTTCACCGTCGATTTCTTTCCACCGGTGGTGGACGACCCACGGGCCTTCGGTGCCATCGCCGCGACGAATGCGCTCAACGACGTCTTTGCAATGGGGGGTGTGCCGCTGCTCGCGCTCTCGATCACGGCGTTCCCGGAGGAACTGCCCACCGAGATGCTCGGCGAGATCCTTGCCGGAGCAGACGAGGTCGTCCGCTCCGCCGGTGCGATCCTCGCCGGAGGCCATACGATCCGCGACGACGAGCCGAAGTACGGCCTCGCAGTGGTCGGCACTGTGCACCCGGACGGCATCTGGCCCAAGAGCGGTGCGAAGCCGGGCGACGCCCTGTTCCTGACGAAGGCGCTCGGGACGGGCCTTGTCCTCCAGGCACAGCGTGAAGGGCGCGCGCCCGCCGGGGCGCTCGACGCCGCGGTTACCGCCATGCGGACGCTCAATCGTCATGCAGCCGACGCGTTGCGACCGCTGCACCCGAACGCCGTTACCGATGTGACGGGCTTCGGTCTACTCGGCCATGCCTACGAGATGGCCTCGCGTAGTGGTGTCCGCATCGTGCTCGAGGCGGCCGCCCTTCCCGCCCTCCCCGGGGCTTTCGAGCTTGCGACTGACGGGACGCGCACCGGCGGAGACCGCCGCAACCGCGACTATGCCGGCCCCCACGTCGAGAGCTCTGCGTCGGCTGCGGCCGAGGCTCTCGCGTTCGATCCGCAGACCGCGGGAGGCCTGCTCGTCTCGCTAGCTGCCGACAAGGCACCTGTTCTCGTGGAGCGCTTTGCCGACCTCGACCTCGACCTCTATCGGATCGGGCGCGTCATCGAGGGGTCGGGTGTCGAGCTCCGATGAGCAGTGGCGAGACCGCTGCTGTCGTGCAGCCGGCCCGCGCGCGCCGGACGGTCTCTCCACGCCGCTTCGTCCAGGTCGCGACCGTGACGGTCTTCACACTCTGGGTCGTCGTCACGAGCGGTGCCATCGTGCGCCTCACCGCATCCGGTCTTGGCTGTGACAACTGGCCGCAGTGTGGCGACAAGCCCTACCCCGAGAAGGGGGGACACGCAGCAATCGAGTTCGGCAACCGGGTCGTCGCACTCGTCGGCATCGCACTCACCCTCGTCACCTGGCTCGTTGCTCGGCGGGTTGACGGACTTCCCCGGTGGGTGCGCAACGTCGCACTGATCACGGCGCTCGGAACCATTGCCCAGATTCCGCTCGGAGGTATCACCGTTCTTCTTGACCTTCACCCGGTTGCCGTCATGTCGCACTTTCTCCTCGCGCTCGTCGTTGTCGCGGGCTCCGTCGTCGTCGCGATCGAGGGCTGGAGTCACCTCCGGGACCTCGCCTCACCGGCCGGGCCGTCGTGGCTCCGGGCCGCCGCCGGCATCGGCGTTGTCGCGTGCGCTGCTCTCGTTGTCACGGGGACTGTCGCAACGGCTTCCGGGCCTCACTCGGGAGGACAGGACATCCCGCGGCTCGGGCTCTCCGTGAGTGACACCGTCTACGTCCACGTCCGTGCCACCGCCGTGTTCGGCATCGGCCTGCTCGTCGTCGGGTTCTTTCTCTGGCGACAGCGCAGCGAGTTTCCCGGGATCGCACGCGGCGGAGCCCTGCTGCTCGGTGTCCTCCTCTTGCAGATGGCCGTCGGGGAGATCCAGTACCGGAACGCGTTGCCCTGGTGGCTCGTCGTCATCCATGTCTCGCTCGCAGCGACGATCTGGGTGATGACGGTTGCCGTCGCCTACGCGCTCCAGCGGCCTCCTGCGCCCCTCGTAGCGGTGGAACGCCGCCGGCCTCGCACGGCCTGACGGCTCCGGCGAGTGCCTCGCGTCAGGCTAAACTCCACCGATGGAAAACGAGCTTCGGATCGACGAGCGACCGGCCCTGCGCCACCCTGTTCTGATAGCCGCCTTTCGCGGCTGGAGCGACGGCGGTCAGGCTGCGACGCTCGCGGGTGGCACGCTCGTGCGGGCCTGGGATGCGAAGCGGTTTGCCGAGATCGATCCTGAAGGCTTTGTGGACTTCCAGTCCACGCGCCCGACCGTGACGCTCGACGAGGGGCTGATGCGGCAGATCGAATGGCCCGAGACCTCGTTCCACGCCGCAACGATCCCCGGCGCAGACCGCGACGCCGTGATCCTGCTGGGCGTCGAGCCGAACTACCGTTGGCGTGCATTCAACGCTCTCGTCGTCGGACTGGCCCGCGATCTCGGTGTCGAGCTCGTCGTCACGCTCGGGGCGCTCCTCGCCGACGTGCCGCACACACGCGATGCCCCTGTCACGGGTGCGGCCAGCGATCTCTCACTCGTCGAGGAGCTCGGGCTCCAGCCCTCGCGCTACGAGGGGCCGACCGGAATCGTCGGCGTGTTGCACGATGCCTGCCGGCAGGCGGGGATACCGTCGGTGAGCCTGTGGTCGGCAGTGCCGCACTACGTCTCCCTCGCCCCGAGCCCGCGTGCTGCACGGGCGCTCTGCAATCGCCTCGGCGAGCTTCTCGGAGTCGAGCTCGACCTCTCTGAGCTCGAGGAGGCGGAGGAGATCTATGCAGCGCAGATCACGGAGGCCGTCGCGTCGGATCCCGAGACTGCGGCGTACGTCGAGGAGCTAGAACGGCGAGCGGACTCGATCGACGAACTGTTCGACGAAGACGAACTCCCGACGGGTGAGTCGCTCGCTGCCGAGCTGTCGCAGTTTCTGCGCGACCGCGAGAGCGGCGACTCTCCCCCCGCGTAGCGCCTCGCTCTAGATCGCTGGTTCGGGTTGTGCCTCCGTTGTGCCGGGGCTCGTGGTCGCCTCTGGACTGCCCTCGCTCCCGTTTGCGGCGGCTGCGGCCGGGGTGCCCGTTCCGGTGCCACCGCGCTTCTTGCGCCTCCGCCGTGATTTTCGGACAGGGGCTTTCGGCGAGGGGAGGTTTTCGGCGAGCGCACTCGCGACCTCGGGCATCGGGCCGATCTCCTCGCGGGCCTGATCGAGCATCGAGTTCGCACGCGGGGTATAGCCGTCAGCAGACGCCAGCAACGCTGCACCGATGGCGAGTGGCAGAGAGCGTGCAACCTGAACGAGCTTTGCGACGTTGTCCTCGTGACGGTGGCCGCGCGAGTTGGCGACCGCTCCGAGCAGGCGCTTTGCCTCCGGGAACTCGGTGCTGGCCCGACGGTCCTGGATCTTGCGCGTCGCCCGGGCAAGCTTCCACGTCCAACGGCCGAGGATCTGTTCCGGTGCCGTGGCCTTTCCGTCACCGATCGCCCGCAGCAGGATACGCACTCCGACCGTCCTGTCCTTCTCCCAGGGGAGCGCCTGGCTGACGAGGGTGACGAGATCGTCGAAGTCGGCACGTTCGACCGGAGCAGCGACGCGGTCGGCGAGCGCCGTCATCCTGAGCCGCCGGTTGGGATTCTCTGCAGCGCAGACGGCGAGGAAGGTCTCGAGAGCACCTTTCCCGGCGCGGCCCTCCGTGAAGGTGCGCGCGAACTCTGTCCGCTGGTCGAACCGGATCTGCCTTCCGGCGATCGTGGCCCAGAATCGCTGCTCGTCGTCGTCGAGGAACTTCGGGTCGATACGTTGCCACTCGCGCTGAATGACGGCGCGTCGCTTGGCGACATCGGGTGTCACGGGTACGAGCCACGAAACCGGCGACAGCAGTCTGCGCGCCCGTCGTTGCTGACGCCTTCGGGGTGCCGGAGTGACCCGCGCGCCTTCACGGTAGAAGTCGGCGTCGAGGAGCGAGTGGAGCGAGATGGCACGGTCGTTGTGAGTGGACCCCTTCGTTACGAAGTCCACCACGACCCCCGCTTCCTTGCGTGAGTACATCCGCATGATCCGGCCGATGCGCTGCTGATAGACGCGCCGAGAGGCCGTCGGGGCCAGATGGAAGCAGACGGTGGCTCGTGGCGAGTTCCAGCCCTCGGCGAGGAGTTGAGCGTTGATCAGGACGTTGATCTCACCGCGCTCGTAAGCTGCGAGCGTCTCCGCGAGCTTGATGGGCGGGGTCTTGCCGGAGACCGCCTCTGCCTTGAGCCCTGCGGCGCGGAACTCCTGGGCGAGGTTGTAGGCGTGCTCGACTCCGGCTGCGTAGACGATGCCGGGTGTCGTCCCGAACCGTTCGCAGTAGAGGCTGGCGGCTGCCTGGTTGAGTGCCGAGTGGTCGAGAGCGGCGGCGAGGGCGCGCTCCTCGAAGTCACCGCCGACGATCGGCACCGAGTTGATTGCCGCTGCCGGAGGGACTCTCAGGCAACGCAGTGGAGCGATCAGCCCACGGCGAGCGGCATCGGCGAGCGGGAGATCGTCAACCGAGGCAGGGAAGACATCCGATACCTGCTTTGCGATCAGCTGCTCGGTCGCAGTCATGCCGATGTAAACCGGCTCGTTGAACGAGCGGATAGCGGCACTCGTCTTCTCGCCGAGCGCCGTGTGGGCCTCGTCGCAGATTACGAGCTGGTAGGCGCTGCGCGAGATCTCGTCGGCGTGGCGGGCATACCAGGCGTAGGTCTGAATCGTGATCGGGTCGTCGCGTAGCGGCTCCATCCCGGTGTAGATCGCATCCGTGAAGCGTTCGCCGTACCCCTCCGTCGTTAGGTCTCGCTGGAACTGCGAGACGAGCAGCCTGCGGTGGGTGAGAATCAGTATTCCGAGATGCCGGGCCGACTCGACGAATCCCGCGGCGGCGATCGTCTTTCCGGAGGCCGTCGGATGGCGGAAGCGGTAGCGCCGTGAAGCTCCAGGATCCTCTCCCTCGAACGACGGCTCCTCGGCGTCGAGATCGACGACTCCGGCATCGAAGTCGTCGTCGTCCTCGAGCTCGGGTGCATCGGCCTCGGCCGAACCGCCGTTGCCGTTCTCGTCGATGTTCCGCTGATTTGCGGCAATCAACTCCGTCAGCATCCCGGCAAGCGCGTCGATCTGGTGGCGGCGGAGATCGGTTCCGGATGCCGTCTGCGGCCTGGGTTCCGCCAGCACCCGTTCGAGGCCGAGCATCAGCCCGTAGCGCACCCGCCAGGCGGCCGACGGCCTGCGGCTTCCTCCGTCCATCTCCAGCAGGGCGTCGTCGAGCGCGCGACGGCGCGCAGTGCCAGGAGCGAGGGCGGCAGCGGGTTCCTCACCGGGGTGGAGGAACGGCTCGCCGTACCAGGCCTGAGTTCGGAGCGCGGCGGCCTGGAGGCCATCTGCCGGCTCCGACGACGGATGTGTCGGAGTAGAGGAGATCTCGTGCATATGCACAGCACACGTTCGTGGTGCTGCTTTCCTTGAGGATCAGCTCCCTCACGCGTTTCTGGCGCGTCGAGGGGTGCTGTACAAGAAAGAGTAGCCGAAACTGGCGCGTTGGGGGAATCCGATCGGCGATATCTGCGGCGAGGTCGCCCGGTCGAGCAGCCTGCGGTCAGTCGGTGCTGGTGCCGCTGGCGAGCTCGCGCGAGCGCACCATGGCGGCCTGAATCGCATTCAGGAACGCTCCGCGTACTCCTGCGATCTCGAGCTCCCGGATGGCGGCGATCGTGGTGCCACCCGGAGAGGTGACCATCTCGCGTAGCTCGACCGGGTGCATCTTCAGGTCGCGCATCTGCTGTGCAGTCCCGAGCATCGTCTGGACGACGAGCTGGGTGGAGATCTCACGTGAGAGGCCGAGCAGCAGGCCGGCCTCGATCATCGCCTCGGCAAGGAGCGCGAAGTACGCAGGCCCCGATCCGGAGACTGCCGTCACGGCGTCCATCAGCTTCTCGGGCACACGCACGACGGCTCCGAGATGCGCGAGAGCCTCCTCGGCGAGCGTGACGTGCGCGTCGTCGGCGTGAGCGCCGGCGCAGAGGCCGGCAATGCCCTCGTGCACGACGGAGGGCGTGTTCGGCATCGCGCGGACGACGGGCACACCGGGTGCCAGATGACGTTCGATCTCGGCGGTGGGGATCGCCGCCGCGATCGAGAGGATCGTCTGGTCTGGGGTGATCAGGTGGCCGACGTCGAGAAGGAGAGCCTCGATGTCCTGCGGTTTCACCGCGATCACGACGAGAGCCGCGCCTTTGGCTGCCTCTTCGTTCGAGAGCGTGGCGTGGATGCCATGCCGCTCGCGCAACTCGGTGACGCGTTCGGTGCGACGGGCAGACGCGGCGATGTCAGCCGGCTCGCGCCAGCCGGAGGAGAGGAGCCCGGAGAGAAGCACCTCTCCGATCTGTCCTGCTCCGAGGACTGCGATCCTCCGATCGTTGACGGTCATCATGCAAGTGTAGAGGCCGGTGAGCAACTCCACCCGTTGAGCCGGTCATTCGGGGGCCACGACGTCCCCGAGAGCGCTCGCTCGACCGTCCCGGGAGACGCACCCGGCCGCTCTGCCCGGTACCTTCGCCGTGGTGAGGTTCGTCGATGCCGTCTCGGTCCGCTCGCGCCGGAGGAAGCTCCGGTTGTTCATGGACGAGATCCGTCCGTCGGCGACATCGAGCGTCCTCGATATCGGTGCGGACGAAGTCGGCTTCGGAGCCGCGGGTGGTCAGTCCGGCTGCGGGACGCACAACTTCTTCGAGGAGCACTATCCGTGGCCCCACCAGATCACTGCGCTCGGACTGCACGACGGTGTGAGCTTTCGCAGCAGCTATCCGGAGGTCGCATACGTGCAGGGTGACGGATGCGCCCTCCCCTTCGAGGACGGGTCGTTCGACGTCGTCTTCTCGAATGCGGTGATCGAGCACGTCGGAGACATCGAACGCCAGCGGTTGTTTGTCAGCGAGGCCCTCCGCGTCGGGCGGAGGGTCTTCCTGACGACGCCCAACCGCTGGTTCCCGCTCGAGCTGCACACGCGCCTGCCGCTCGTCCACTGGCTCCCTCGGCCTGCCTCTGACCGAGCCTATGCTCTGACGGGCCGCGGGTGGGCGAGCGAGAACCATCTGCTCGGAAGCAGTGACCTCCGGGGTCTCTTCCCCTGTCCGGTCCGGATCGTCAACCTGGGACTCACGCTCGTGGCGATCACATGAGCGACCGTCTCCCGCGCATTGCACTCGTCGTCTTCGTTCTCGGACTGGCCCTCCACAACCTCGCAATGGCGGAGTTGTGGGACGTCGGGGTGCGCGGTGCCTCCCTCGACGTGGTTGCTGCCTGGAAGGACGTGCTTCTCGCCGCTGCGCTGATCGTGGCGATCCTCGGGGCGCGCAAGCTGCCGGCCTGGCTCTGGGCCGACCGGCTGGCCCTTGCCTACACCGGCGTCGTCGTCCTCTACTGGGTGCTTCCGCAGGGGTGGCTCGGGGACGGCGCAGCGACGCATCGCGGCCAGCTGTTTGCTGCCCGCCACGACCTGATCCCGGTAGCCGCATATTTTCTCGGCCGCCTCCTCGTGCTGACCCCCGACGCCTTGCGTCGCCTGTCGCTCGCTTTTGTCGGGCTCGCTGTCGCCGTCACGGCCTGGGGTCTCGCAGACGTCTATCTCGTACCGCTTCAGTGGTGGCGCGATTCGGGGGTGCCGGGCTGGTTCGGAGAGCAGCTGGGCCTCGGATATACCGGGCTGTCAGGGCTGCCAGAGAACTGGGTGCTGAACACGGGCGACGAGCAGAACCCGATCCGCCGGCTTGGATCGACGTTCCTGAGCCCACTCGCGACCGCCTACGTCCTCGTGATCATCCTCCTCTACCTCGTGGCGCGTCGCCGGCCCTTCTGGGTCGTCGCAGCGGCCGGCGTGGCATATCTCGGGCTGCTGTGGACGCACACACGCGCGGCATTCCTCGCCTTCGCCCTCGGGCTCCTGGTTCTTGCGGTCGCCCAGCGGCGGCTTCTGCCTGTCGGGCTTGCCGTCGCCTCGCTCGTCGTCGGATTCGGGTTCGTGACGGCCTTTCCGTCTATCGGCCCCTCGACGAGCTACACCTCGGCGGAGCTCGAGATCCTGCGGGAGCTCGGGAAGGAGCATCCCGATGTTGGTACAGACCCGCTGACGGGCGGCGATGCTTCGACCGAGAGTCACTGGCGTAACCTGCGTGACGGTGTGCGAGTGGTCATCCGTCATCCACTGGGATACGGCCTCGGAAACGCAGGTGTGAATGCCTCGCGCACGAAGGTCGAGATCAGGGCGGGAGAGTCCACCTACACGGAGGTCGGTGTGGACACGGGCCTTATCGGGCTCGCCGTGTTCGTCGCCTGGTTGCTTGCCGTTCTGGCCGGGCTGTGGCGGTGTTCGGCCTGGCTCAGTGCCTCGTGGGTGGCGATGCTCGCGATCGGCGTGCAGACCGACGTGATCGGCGTTCACTGGATCGCCTACGTCCTCTTCATCCTCGCGGGTGCGGCGATCGACGGCGGCCTCCGGGACGACGAGGTATCCGCGTGAGGGCGATCGGCGAGCGTATCGGCCCCTACCGGCTGGCGGCGATCCTGATCGGATGTGCGCTCGCGCTCGAGATCGTCCGGGTCAGGGTTCTCGCGGGCAACGGCGTGGCGACGGTCGGATGCACGTTCGGAGAGATCGTGTTTCTGACGCTTGCGGCCGGCATCTTCGTCACGGCCCGCCGGGCGCAGAGTCGTTCCGGGTCGCGAAGGCCCTGACCGGAGAGGAGGATCACGCGATGGGAAAGGGATATGCAGAGGGCCCGGCGGCCGAGGAGGCCGAACGGCGGCTCGAGGAGCTGGCCGAGGGGCCGCCACGGGCCTCTCCCCTCGAGCGGTCCGCCGTGTACGGCTCGACGTCCGACGAACCGGAGCGGCATTTTCTCGGTTGGGTTGACGACATCGATCCGGATGAGCTGTTCGCATCGGGCGCCGCCTACGGGATCACGGTCGTCCGGCGTGCCGTGGGCCCGGGTTGAAGCGCGACTCGTCGGCGAACCGGGCACCTACGTCACCGTGAGTACGTCCACCGAGACGATCGATCCGGGTCTCAAGAGACGATCTCCGACGAGCGGCCATTCGCCTCGCGGCTCCTCGATCTCGGCGATCACGGAGCGGGCGAGCACGAGTGCGCCGTCACGATTGGGTGCCGTGCCGACCTGGACGACCTCCCCGTCGTTCATGCGCACGACGACCCGGCGGAGCTCCGAGGGCGCCCACTCGGCCATCCGGTCGAGCGGCGGGCCTTGACTGTGTTCGAGCATTCCCATCGAGTCCTCCACGGAGAGGGGGCTCGGAGCGCCGCCGACTCCGGCACTGATTGTCACCGACACACGATGTGCCTGCGTCCCCCGGATGGGCTATCCGGAGCGTTGGACGTCGATCGAGACGATCGCGCCGGGCCGGATGAAGCGCTCGTCTATCCGGGGCCATTCACCCTTCGTCGAAGCCTGCTCGATGTGGAGTACCAGGTTGCGGGCCATCTGCACTGCATTGTCCCGTCCCTCTGCAGATCCAACGACGATGTCGTCGTCGCCGTTCACGCGGAGGATTACGCGTCGGATATCCGGTGCTCCGAGAACACGCGTCGATGGCATGGGTGGAGCCATGCCGCCGTCGAGGGCCGGGCGTAACGGCAGTGCTCCGGCCGTCAGGCTGTCGTCAGCGCCGGAATCTCGGCTCCCGAATAGCATCATCTAGGTTCTCCTCGTGACAGGGTGGACTCACTGGATATCGGCGGGCTCCCGCCGTCCCATATTCCCTCAAATGAGTGGTCCTGGAGGGCGCAGACTGGCCGTAGCGCCCGCTGTCGCGAGCAGACCCACAGTGCCTGCGACGACGAGGGCGAGCGCGGTGCCGCCGACCTCGACGAGGGCGCCCGAGAGAAGTGAGCCGAGCGGCGCCAGTCCGACGAATGCGAACAGATAGAGGGCCACGCTCCGCCCACGCAGGTGATCGGGTGCAGCCAGCTGGACGAGCGTATTCGCATTGGCTGCGAAGAGCGCGAACGCGGCGCCGATTGCAAAGAGGACGATGCCGGCCAGCCACGCCTCGTGCACGGGTGCGAGGGCAAAGAGCAGAACACTGAAGGTGAAGGCTCCCGCACGGAACGCTCCGAAGCTCGCTCGCCGGGACGAGGCGGTGGCGATCGCACCGGCAAGCGCACCGAGGCCGAAGGCTGCCGAGAGCAGCCCGAATGCGCCCGCATCCACGTGGAGGGTGTCCGATGCGAGCAGCGGCACGAGCGTGTTGAAGTTGAATCCAACGAGCCCGACGCAGGTCACGACGATGAGGACGGCGCGGACCTGGCGATCGTGCCACACAAATGACAGTCCCTCCCGCGTTCCGGCGAGCACGGTGACGGTGCGGTCGTGCTCCACCGGGTAGAGCTCACCCTTTCGCATCGCGAGCAGGGCAGCGAGAACGGCGACGAAGCTGAAGGTGTTGACGAGAAAGCAGGCGCCCACTCCGGTCGCAGCGATCAGCACGCCGGCCAACGCCGGGCCGATGACGCGGGAGGCATTCAGCAGGCCGGAGTTGAGGGCTACCGCATTCGGGAGCTCACGGGGGCCGACCAGCTCGAAGGTGAGCACCTGACGCGCAGGTGCGTCGAGCACGAGGGTGACACCTCCGAGCATGGCGAGAGCGAAGACGATCGGGAGCGTCGCGGTTCCCGTCAGCGTTACGACCGCAAGTGCTGCGGAGGTGGTCATCGCTGCGACCTGCGTCCCGATCACGAGGCGTCGGGTATCGACCCGATCGACCATCGATCCGGCGAAGAGGCCAAAGATCGTGTACGGCGCAAAGCGGCAGAAGAGCAGCAGTGCCACCGCGAGTGGCGAGCGGGAGAGCGAGAGCACGAGCCACGCGAGCGCCACGTTCTGCATCCACGAGCCGGCGAGTGACACGACCTGTCCAGCGAAGAACAGCCGGTAGTTGCGATGGTGGCGCAGGCTGCGGAATGTTCTCGTCTGCAGCGCGAGTCCGATGGAGCTCATTGTCTCCGTCCCAGCAGCTCACGGAGCGGCTCGACGGCGGACGCGATGGCACCAAGGGCCTCTGGCTCGAGCGTGCCGAGACGTTCGGCCAGCCAGGCTGTGCGGCGCTCACGCACGGAGCGGAGGACACGCTCGCCCTCGACGGTCAGCTCGAGTCCGACCCGGCGGCGGTCGGCTGTAGAGCGGATGCGAACAAGAAGGCCCGAGCGCTCGAGCCGGTCGATCTGGCCCGATAGCGCAGGAGGAGAGATTCCCTCCATCCCGGCGAGTGCTCGAAGCGTCAGGCCGGGGCTCCCCTTGACGAGCCAGAGTAGTGTCGCCTGTCGGCCCGTGATCCCGAACTGCTCGGTCTCGCGGCGGAGTTCCCGGCTCAGGTGAAGCAAGACGGGGCGGAGCTCGTTCGCGAGCGCAAGTGGTTTTTCAGTATCTTGACTAATCATTAGTCAAGATAACTATACCAGATGGGCTACGTGTGCGAGGGGCTCGACGGCGCAGGTTCCATGCGCAGCGGCCAGCCCCCTACACGTATGCAGCGGCCACAGCGTGTGCGGCCCCTTACTTCGGTTCGGCCTCGAGCTTGTAGCCGACCCCGTACCGTGTCTGCAGGAACGTATGGGTGGAGGATCGGTTGTCGATCTTCTCGCGGAGCTTGCGAACGAAGACGTCAACCGTTCTGTCCCGATGCGATGCACGACGGCCCCACACGCGCTGGAGCAGCTCGTCTCGCGTGAGCACGCGGCCCATCTCGAGCGCTAACGCATAGAGCAGGCGGAACTCGGTGAGGGTCAGCTCGGCACTCTCTCCGTCCACGTAGGCCTGTACGTTCTTCGTATCGAGGCGAAGCTCCTCGATCACGATCTCGTCGCCTCGGCGAGGATCCTGCGCGCGCGTTCCGCGTCGGGCAGCGGCGCCGACCCGGGCAACCAGCTCCTTCATCGAGAACGGCTTCACGAGGTAGTCGTCCGCACCTATCTCGAGCGCGTGCACCCGGTCGTGCTCGGTGCCGCGAGCGGAGACGACGACGATCGGCGTGCCGATCCCCTCATTGCGCGCCTGCTCGATCACCTTCCAGCCGTCGAGGCCGGGCAGCATCAGATCGAGCACGCAGGCGTCGGGGCGCTCGAAGCGCAGCCGCGCGAGGCCCGTCTCGCCGTTGGAGACGCTGACGGCGTCGAATCCCGCAGTCTGGAGGTGACGCGCCATACCCTGAGCGATGACATCGTCATCCTCGATGATCAGAATCTTTGGCATCGGGTGGGATCATGGACGGCGACCGGTGGTGGTGGGGTCGTCGGCATGTAAACAGATGGTAACGGAGTGGTGAAGGACGCGCCCGATACGCGGAATCGTCCGGGGAAGAACCGGGCACAGGTACCGCTTCTGTTAGAACGTCACGAGGATGGATGCAGATGCCCGCCGTTCTCGGATGCTGGTCGAGGAGAGCCGTGAGGCGGTGATCGTCATCGACGAAGCCGACACGGTGCTGCTCGCGAGCCGCCGCGCCCGGCAATCGATCGAGGGGATAGGAGAGGGAGCGCGCGTCCCCGCCGGCGTGCTCTCCGGGGAGAGCGGCGTCGTGCCACTCGTCGTGCCGTATGAGCTTTGCGGACGGCGAGAGCGCATCGTCTACCTCAGTCAGGCCGGTGACATGACCGTGTACGAGGAGCTGCGGACGGGGTTCACCGCCGCCGTCTCGCACGAGTTGCGGACGCCGCTTGCCCGGATTCTGGTTCTCCTCGAGACAGCCACGTTGCCGGGCGAGGACATTCATGATCTTGTCTCCCGTGCCCGCGACGAAATCGAGTCGGCGCGCGAGCTGATCGACGAGGTGCTCTTTCTCTCGGAGCTCGAGTCGGGTGGCCGTGTCGTCTCGCTCGGTGCGGTGCCGGTGCGTCTCGAGCTCGATAGTGCCGTGTCGGAACTCGAGGAGCGCGCTTCGCGGGCAGGCGTGTCTCTTACGGTCGAGGGCGACGAGGACATCGAGCTAGAGCTGCGGCCGCGGATGCTGCGGGTCATCTGCGAGAACCTGACGGAGAATGCGATTCGCTACGCAGGACCAGGTGCTTCATTCACGCTCGCCGTCGAACGCGACGGAAGCAGTATTGTCCTCCGGGGCACAGACGACGGCGTCGGCGTCGGAGAGGATGAGCTCTCGCGCCTGTTCGAGCGTTTCTACCGCGCAGATCACACACGTGCCTCTCGGGGAACGGGCCTCGGCCTCGCAATCGTCAAGCACATCGTTGGTCAGGCGGGTGGCACCGTCGAGGCCTCGGGTGGCAAGGGCGCAGGTCTCGAGATCCGCTGCGTGTTCCCACGGCGAAGCGGTTAGGCTCGACCGCCGACCGCCTCGTTTACCTTTTTTTTACGGGTCCGTAACCACCCCGAACCCCATCGTTTCGCGCGCACCGGCGACACTCTTGCCGGAGTGACGAGCATGGCCACATCACCTATTGACATCAACAAGCCCTGGGATCTCGGGAGACCTGCTGCCGACGACGGTCGGGGCTCGAGCGTCGTCTTCGAGGTGAACAACCTGAGCGTGAGCTACAGCGGCAAGGTGGCGCTCCAGGGCGTAAGCCTCGACGTGTACGAGAACTTCGTCACGGCGTTCATTGGATCGTCGGGGTGCGGTAAGAGCACCTTCATCCGCTGTCTCAACCGCATGACTGATCTTGTTCCGGGCGCTGTCATCGAGGGAACGGCGCGCTATCACGGCCGCGACCTCTACGGTCGGGATGTCGATCCGGTTGAGGTGCGTCGGCGCATCGGGATGGTGTTCCAGAAGCCGAACCCGTTTCCCAAGTCGATCTACGAGAACGTCGCCTTCGGCCCCCGGGTGCTCAGGATGAAGGAAGGCCTCGATGAGCGCATCGAGCGGTCACTGCGCTCCGCAGCGCTCTGGGACGAGGTCAAGGATCGCCTCGGGGACAGCGCGCTCGGCCTCTCGGGTGGACAGCAGCAGCGCCTCTGTATCGCGCGCGCCATCGCGGTCGAGCCGGAGGTGATTCTGATGGACGAGCCGGCTTCGGCGCTCGACCCGATCGCGACCGCGCGGATCGAGGATCTGATCCACGAGCTGAAGCGCGACTACACCATCGTCATCGTCACCCACAACATGCAGCAGGCGGCACGCGTTGCCGACATGACGGCATACTTCAGCGTCGTGACTCCCGAGGGCGGCGGCTCCCGTCACGGCGTTCTGGTCGAATACGACCGCACACCGAAGATGTTCACAAATCCGTCCGACAAGCGGACCGAGGACTACGTCACCGGGCGATCCGCGTAGTCGATGTCTCGCATCGCGTTTCAGCAGGCGCTCGATGTCCTCGAGGCGACGGTACAGGAGCAGGGCTCGTTTACTCTTCGTTCGCTCCGTGCGGCTGTCAGCGCGCTGCAGACCCAGGAGGTCGAGTTGTGCGACGAGGTGGTGGCGTTCGACGACGAGATAGACCACCGGTACCACCAGATCCAGCGACTGATCGCCGACGTGCTCGCCCGGCAGTCTCCCGTGGCCAGCGACCTGCGGCTCGTTCTTTCCATGCTGCATATCTCGATCTACCTCGAGCGGATCGGAGATCAGTGCGTGACGATCGCCAAGCTGACGAAGCTTGCCGGCAATCTCCAGTCGACGCCTGTACTGGTCGAAGGCCTGGCCGAGATGGGAGAGCGGTCGGCCGAGATGGTACGGATCGCGCTCGATGCGCTTTCCGAGCGAGATGTCGCACGGTCGCGTGAGCTCGTAGACCTCGACGAGCTGATCAACCGGACAAACCGTCGGGTCGCAAAACAGGTTCTCGCTCTCGCGGCCGAACCGGGAGCCCAGGAGTGGGGAATGAGAATGATCATCGTGGCGCGCTGCATCGAGCGGATCGGTGACAACGCCGTCGATATCGGCGAGCAGACCGCCTTTCTCGTCACCGGAGATTTCGAGCAGTTCGTGGACGCGTCGCATTGAGCGAAACTCTTCACCAGTTCGTGACCGTAAAGCAACCAAGTATCAGCCCACTCGAAGCATCTGAGGCTGGAAACTCTCGTCTGAGCGTCTTGGTCGGTACGAAATCCGGGGGGACGTCAAACAGGCACTCGAGGGAAAGGGTCTTATAATGAAGAGAGTTCTGGAGCTCATGCTGATCGTGGCCAGCGTTGCCACGATGGCAGTCGTCGCGAGCGTCGCGACAGCGGCGCCGGCGAAGAAGCAGGACACATCGCTGACGGGGGCCGGTGCAACATTCCCGTTCCCGCTCATCTCGAAGTGGATCCCCGCCGTTGGGGCGGCGTACGGGATCAACGTCAACTACTCGCCGATCGGCTCGGGTGGCGGCATCGCAGCCATGACTGCACGAACCGTTGACTTCGGCGCGTCGGATGCGCCTCTCTCGGCCGATCAGCTCGCGGCCTGCAAGGGCTGTGTCGTGATCCCGTGGGCGCTGTCGGCGATCTCGATCCCGTACAACCTCCCGGGAGTCAACTGTGTTCTCCGGCTCTCTCCGGACGTGCTCTCTCGCATTTATCTGGGTCAGGTCACGAAGTGGAACGATCCCAGCATCGTCCAGAACAACGGCAAGTGCGGGCTCCCCGACCTGAAGATCACGCCCGTGTACCGGTCGGACAACTCCGGCTCGACATTCGCGTTCACGGAGTACCTGTCCGAGGTCAACGCCACCTGGAAGTCCACGGTGGGCTACGGCGTCAACGCGCAGTGGCCGGCAGGTGTCGGCGCGAAGGGCAGCTCGGGCGTTGCCGGTGTCGTCAAGAGCACCGTGGGCGCCTTGACGTATGTCGATATCGCGTACTCGCTGAGCAACAAGCTACGCATCGGCTGGGTCCAGAACCGGGCCGGCAAGTTCGCCTCGCCAGGCCTTCGCGGAATCAAGGCGGCAGCCTCGGTGCTGCCGAAGCAAATCACCACTCCCGAGCAGCTCAAGCTTGTCAACCCGCCGAAGAGTGCAGGCGCGCTGGCGTATCCGATCAGCACCTTCACGTACGTGATCGCGCCCACATCCTCGAGCAAGTCTGCGGATCTGCGGAAGCTCATCTACTGGGCCGTGACCAGGGGCCAGTCATACGGGCCACCGCTCGTCTTCGAGCCGCTTCCGACGCAGGTGCAGGCCTACGCGTACCGCGAGATCAAAAAGATCCAGAGCTAGTCACTACCGCATCAGCTAGTCACCACCGCATCGCATGAACACCATCGCCCCGGATCCCCTGGCGCCAGCGCCGATCGAGCGCAAGGGGATCCGGCTGGGCGATGTGCTCTTCAAAGGGGTCGCCGCTGTCGCCGCCGTCGGCGCGACAGCAATCCTCGGATTTCTCACCTACAAGGTCTTCGCCCTTGCGTGGCCGGCGATGCAGGATTTCGGCCTCTCGTTCATCTGGACGCAGGCGTGGAATCCGAACACCAATGTCTACGGGGCCCTCGTTTTCATCTACGGGACGATCGTCACGTCCTTCATCGCGCTTCTTCTCGCGACACCGCTGTCGATCGCGATTGCCCTGTTCCTCACGGAGATTGCTCCCGGCCGCGTGGCTGCCCCGATCGCGACCATGATCGAGCTTCTTGCTGCGATCCCGAGCGTCGTGCTCGGGCTCTGGGGCATCCTCGTCTTCGGTCCTTGGGTCGCGATTCATCTGGAGCCCTTTCTTCAGACGTGGTTTGGGTTCTTGCCGATCTTCTCAGGAGATCCCTCACAGGCCGGGATCCTGCCCGCCGCGCTCGTCCTGACAATCATGATCATCCCGATCACGTCCGCTATCTGTCGGGAGCTCTTCAGTCGCGTTCCCAGCGATCTGTCAGACGGTTCACTCGCGCTCGGCTCGACCCGGTGGGAGGCGATTCGCCGCGTCTCGATCCCCTACGCGGCGCCAGGGATCTCTGCGGCTGTCTTGCTCGGCCTCGGCCGTGCATTCGGCGAGGCGATTGCCGTCACGCAGGTGATCGGCAGCGGCAACACGATCCATCGGTCCCTGTTTCCTCCGGGCGACACGCTCGGCAGTCGCATCGCGAGCACCTACCAGGGCGCAAGCAACGCCATCGAGGTGCAATCGCTGCTCTACCTGGCCGCGATCCTGCTCGTGATCTCCCTCATCGCCAGCGTCTCCGCCCAGGTGATCGTGAATCGGTTCCAGAAGGCACGGAGGATGTCGACAGGATGAGGTCCGCCCAGATCACCGATCCGCGCAACATCACCGCCAGGTCGCAGAACCTCGGTCGCCGTCGCCGCATCCAGAAGCTGGCCGCGCTCGTGGCAATCCTGAGCACTGCGTTTGCCGTCCTCCTGCTCGCTCTCGTGCTCGGAACCGTTCTCTTCAGGGGCTTCCGCTCGATCGACTTGGCGTTCTTCACCAAGTCGGCGGCTCTCTTCGGGGAGAAGGGCGGCATCGCGGACGCTCTCATCGGCAGTGCCCTGATCGTGGGGATGGCGATGATCATGGCGGTCCCGAGCGCGATCCTCGTCGCGATCTACATCGCCGAGTACGCAGGCCCGAAAGCCGCATCTTTCCTCCGTGTCATGCTCGACGTCCTCAACGGCGTCCCCGCCATTATCGTCGGCATCTTCATCTACGGGCTGTTCGTCGTCGGTCATGGTCAGAGCGCCATCTACGGAGCCATGGCTCTCGCTATCCTGATGATTCCGATGGTCGCTCGCACGACGCAGGAAATCCTCGAGCTGGTTCCCCGCCATCTGCGCGAGGCGAGCCTTGCGCTCGGCGTTCCGCAGTGGCGGACGGTGTACAATATCGTGCTGCCGACCGCGATCGGTGGCATTCTCACGGGGGTCGTGATTGCCGTCGCCCGCGTCGCCGGCGAGACGGCGCCGCTCCTCTTCACGTCGTCGATCACGCCGAACCAGATCTCCTTCGATGTCCACAACGCACTCCCGACGCTCCCGTTGCGCATCTTTACGCTTTCGGAGTCACCGTCTCCCGACGACCAGGCGGCTGCCTGGGCGGCGGCGCTCGTGCTGATCCTGTTCGTGCTCGTGCTGAACATCGTGGCCAAGGCGATCGCAAGCCGGAAGCGCAAGGGCCTCGAAGGCGCGTAGGCAACGACCCGGCGCACGGTCTCGATTTTGGCAAACGTCAATTTTTGTGAAACGCTCAAAATATTGATCTCGATCGATATGAGGGGGTTCGTGTGAGTTCCCAGGCAGGCAGTCTCGAGATCCTCGACCCGATCCCCGGCAGCTCGACGACCCGGCCGAGGCAGAGCCCCTCGATGTGGTTCGCGCCATCCGGGACGAGACCGACACGTGCTGCGCGCCCTTGTGGCGGAGCTGGTTGCGTAGGTCTCACAGCGTGGGTCTGGTTGCAGGATGACTCGTGACCAGGGCTCGCCTGCCGAGGGTGACGCACCACTGATCTCTGCCCGAAAGCGCGTGGTGCTGATCGCGCACGACAATCGGAAGGCAGACATGCTCGAGTGGGCGCGTTTCAACCGGGACACCCTCGCCGAGCACGAGCTCTATGCGACAGGAACGACAGGGGGACTCGTCGCGGGGGAGCTCGGACTCCCCGTCACGAGGTTCCTCAGCGGCCCACTCGGCGGCGATCAGCAGGTGGGGGCAGCAATCGCCGAGAACAGGGTCGATGTCGTTGTCTTCTTCTGGGACCCGCTGGAACCGCAGCCGCACGATGTCGACGTGAAGGCGCTTCTGCGGATCGCCGTCGTGTGCAACGTGCCGATGGCCTGCAACCGGGCGACGGCCGACTTCGTCCTCTCGAGCCCGCTGATGTCCACCGAGTACCAGCGCTTGATCCTCACGAGTTGACGGGTTCGGCCCCTCACGCTCAGTTCGTAGCGTGGGTCTCGATCTTTGACATATTTACGTATATCGATATGATCGGATCTACGATGCGAGAATGTATGACAACGGAAATGGGGTTGGTGTCGTGAGTGCTGCCCTCGAAGTGGTCGCGTGTTGCGTCCCGCTCGGGGTGCCGGTGATGACCGAAGAGGAGGCTGACGCCACCGCTCGATTGTTCAGGACACTAGGTGACCCTGCCCGGGTACGGATCGTGAATATCCTTTCCGTCGCGGGTGGCCCCGTCTGTGCCTGCGACTTCTACGACTCCCTCGGTCTTGGTCAGCCGACCGTCTCCTACCACCTGAAGAAGCTGACGGAGGCGGGGCTGCTCGAGCGCGAGCAGCGTGGGAAGTGGGCCTTCTTCTCGCTGAGGAGCGAGGCCGTCGAGAAGCTGGCGGCAGTTGCTGATCTGCAGGCCGGATGCCCCTGATGTCGTCGCCGACCCTGTTCGCATGACCGTGCCAACGCGCGTCGGCATCAACGGCTTCGGGCGCATCGGGCGGCTCGCACTCCGGGCCGGTCTCGGGCGAGAGGATCTTGAGTTCGTGCATGTCAACGAGGTCAAGGGTGGGCCCCACACGGGTGCCCATCTCCTCGAGTTCGACTCCGTGCACGGGCGCTCGAGGTGCTCCATCACGAGCCACGACCGGGGACTGACCATCGACGGCCAGGCGCTCGGCTGGTCCGACGCTGCTGCGCCGATGGACGTTGACTGGGGGGGACTCGGCGTCGAGGTGGTGCTCGAATGCTCGGGAAGGTTCCGTACCGGCCCCACGTTGGCCCCGTTTCTCGACCGAGGTGCCTGCAAGGTCGTTGTCGCTGCTCCCGTCAAGGACGGCTCGGCGCTCAACGTCGTCGTCGGCGTCAACGACGACCGCTACGACCCGGTCGCCCACTCGATCGTGACCGCGGCTTCATGCACGACGAACTGCCTCGCGCCCGTCGTCAAGGTGCTGCACGAGGGGATCGGGATTAGCCACGGCTCGATCACGACACTTCACAACCTCACGAACACCCAGACGATCGTGGACGCTCCCCACCGCGATCTCCGTCGAGCGCGTGCGGCCGGGCTGTCGCTGATCCCAACCACGACGGGCTCGGCCACGGCGATCGGTCTGATCTTTCCCGATCTCGAGGGCCGGCTCGACGGGCACGCGGTGCGGGTGCCTCTGCTCAACGCATCGCTCACCGACTGCGTCTTCGAGCTTGCCCGCGCGACCACCGTCGAGGAGGTCAACGACCTCCTGCGTACTGCGGCCGCCGGCCCGCTCGTCGGCATCCTCGGGGTCGAGGAGCGGCCACTCGTGAGTGTGGACTACGTGAACGACCCGCGGTCGGCGATCGTGGATGCCCTCTCCACGATGGTCGTTGCCGGCACCCAGGCGAAGGTCTACGCCTGGTACGACAACGAGTGGGGCTACGCGAACCGACTCGTCGAGCTTGCCGCGATCGTGGCGCAGAGTCTCGAGAGCAGCTGATGCGACCCGGCGCATAGCGATGAACACCGCAGACGCGCCAGCCACTCCCCGTGCCGGCGACCGGCGCAACTACGCCATCGTCACCGGCGCCTACTGGGCCGACACGCTGACTGACGGGGCGCTCCGCGTTCTCGTCCTCTTCACCTTCTACGACCGTGGCTACAGCCCGTTCCAGGTTGCGATGCTGTTTGTCTTCTACGAGGCATTCGGGATCATTACCAACCTCGTGGGGGGCTTCCTCGCTGCGCGCTTCGGCCTGAAGACAACGCTCGTCGGTGGGCTGGCAATGCAGCTCGTCGCCCTCTCGATGCTTGCACTCGTTCCTGCCGCCTGGCTCGTCGTGCCATACGTGATGGCCGCGCAGGCGCTCTCCGGTATCGCAAAAGACCTCACCAAGATGAGCGCCAAGAGTACCGTCAGGCTCGTCGTGCCCACGGACGCGCCCGACATGCTCTTCCGCTGGGTTGCGCTGCTGACCGGCTCGAAGAACGCCCTCAAGGGCGTCGGCTTCTTCCTCGGCGGAATCCTCCTCACGGTGGTCGGCTTCCGGAGCGCCCTTCTCGTGCTCGCTGCGCTCGTCGGGACAGCGCTCGTCGTCGTCCTCACCATGTTGCGCGGCTCGCTCGGCCCCGGAAGCGCGCGGGCGAAGTTTGCCCAGATGTTCTCCAACACGCGTGCGATCAACGTCCTCGCTGCCGCGCGCCTCGTCCTTTTTGCCTCTCGTGACGTCTGGTTCGTCGTGGCCCTTCCCGTCTTTCTTCGCACGCAGGAGGGATGGAGCTTCTGGCAGGTCGGAGCTTTTCTGGGAGGGTGGGTCATCTTCTACGGCATCGTGCAGGCAAGCGCCCCCGCACTCCTGCGCCGGCGTGGCCATGGTGAGCCCACGGGCCTCACGGCCACCTGGCTCGCGTTCATCCTCGCCGCGCTCACCGCTGCTATCGCGGTGGTGCTCTGGTCGGACGTTGACCCCTCGGTCGTCCTTGTCGTCGGACTGCTCCTCTTTGGTGTGATCTTTGCGCTCAACTCGGCGGTGCACTCGTTCCTGATCTTGCACTACGCCGAGGCAGACAGGGTCGCGATGAACGTCGGCTTCTACTACATGGCGAACGCCACCGGTCGTCTCCTCGGAACCGTTCTCTCGGGTCTGCTGTACGAGTGGCGAGGGCTCACCGCCTGCCTCGTTGCCAGCGTCATACTCCTCGTTATGGCCGGTCTGCTCTCGTTTCTGCTCCCGCGGGAGGTTGTGGCGACGAGGTACCGGCCGCTGCCTGGGGCAGCGTGACCCGAGCGCGCTGACGACCCGTGAGAGCGCACCGCGATGCGCCGGTTGCTGCCCTACAGTCCTGCTGCCGTTTCAGGCCCTGATCACTGCACGACCTGGGTGAAGGCGGGGCTCGTGCTGGCTGCGAACCCGCCGCCCGCGGTGTTCTGAACCCACACCGGCTGATCGCCGTGGCTCGTCTTCTGGAACGCGCCGATCCAGGAGATCGTGGTCGCTGTGAGCGCCGTGATCACGTGCGTGTCATTCGTCTGGGTGGTCGTTCCCATCGCGATCGTGTCGCCCACCTTCAGGCCGGCCGTGCTGCGCACGGTGCAGGTCGTGGCGGTTGTCCCACAGGTGCCAACGGTGGTCGTCCTTGCGGGAGAAGTCGCTGTTCCTGTGTTGTTTGTCAGGTCGGGGCTGTAGACCGCGGTGATCGTATGCGTCCCCGCACGGAGGCTGCTCGTCGTCAACGAGGCCCTGCCGGCGCCGTCGAGAGGCACGTTCGGGCCGATGGTGATACCGCCGTCCTTGAACTGGACGGTGCCCGTCGGGCTCCAAGCCCGCGCCGCTGCTGCGACGGTGGCCGTCAGCGTGACAGGCTGGCCGGCGGCCGGGGAGGCGGTGTTGCTCGTTACGGTCGCCGTCGTCGGTGCGCACATTGGCGAGAGCTTGTTCAGCTCTGCAATCGCTTGCGCCCACGAGAACTGGCCACCGTCGCTGAAGGAGTAGTAGGTCGCACCGTTCGGCATCATCGCGATCGTAATGCCGCCGTATCCCGACATCTCCGGGACGCGCAGCGCACAGCCTGGCACCTGGCTCGTCGTCGGATAGGCCCAGAGCCCGTTGCTGTAGCGCCAGCCTCCGGCAGATACGGTGCTGTCGCCGTTCTGAGTGCTGTCGGTCGTCACGGCTGCGACACCCGTATCGGCGGTGAGGCGCTGCATTCCGGCTAGCACCTGGTTGCGGTCTACGAGTTGCACGCCGTCGCTCGCGCCACCATTCTGGTAGAGCGTCGCCAGTTTCGCAACGTCGTCCACGGTGAAGAAGAGGCCGTAGGCGCCCCACGGCCGGCCGGCCGTGGGTGTGCTGCGCTGGGTAGAGGCGTTGTCGGTGCGCTCGGTGGTCAGCGCTCCGGTGGTGAGGTGCGCGGGGGCGTAGACCTCGTCACGCATCAGCGTGAAGAGGTCGGCTCCGGGCCCGGCCTTCCCCTGGAGATACCCCGTCTCTCCCTGCGTCAACAGGAAGTGGTCTACCGTGTGGTAGACCCACGTGAAGCCCTGCTGTCCGGGATGCGGTGCATATGAGAGCGCGTAGCCGAGCTTCCCCGTGGTGGCGCTGCCGAACGCCTCGGCCGTCAGGAAACCCGTCGTCTTCGTCCCGTTCTCGTCGCTCTCGTAGAGCTGCGAGCTGTAGTTGCCCGTTGCCATGTCTGCGGCGTTGTCCAGTGTGGCGGGCGAGGAGCTCCAGTTGGCGCTCGCAGCCATCTCCGGAACGGTGCTGCGGAGCGTCGCCGCGAGCACGCCGGAGCCGTACTTCGCGGTCAGCCGTGCCAGCGCGAGTCCCGCGAAGGCAGCCTTTGCCGTCGAGTAGGACGGGAGCCGCATTTCGGCACAGAACGCGTAGGTTCCGAAGCGTGTTGCGCAGCCCTTCGTGGCCGAGGAGGCGTCGGCGACATAGTTGACGCCCCGGTAGACGACGCCGTAGGCGGTCATCGTCGAGGCCGTGATGCCTCTTCCGAACGTCGAGAGGTTGATCCCGGCTCCCGGGTAGTCGGTCGCAAGAGCGGCAAGCGGCCTGATCGGCATCCGGTTTGCGATCTCGGCCACCTGGGCACTCTGGAGTGCGGCGCTGTTTGTGATCGCGTGCGGCGCGTACGTCGCGGCGAGTTGCCCGGCCATGTCGAACTGGTAGAGGACGCATGTCTCGGCGGTCACCTGATAGCGCACGTTGGAGACTGTCGTTTCGTTGTACAGGAATGTCATCGCCCCGTTGTGGGCGCAGTTGGCATTCCGGTCAACGAGCGTGAACGGGAAGGACGCACGCGAGAACGTGACGGCACCGCCCGTGTCGGAGTTCTCCTTCCAGGCGCGCCCGGGCCCCACGATGAGGTTGTAGGTCGAGCCGGCCTGTGTATCGCCGGTGATCACGAGACCCTGGGTGGCAGGGATCAGATAGCTGCCGCTCTGGACGAAGTCGATGGTTACGGGCGGCAGATGCTTCCCGCAGCTCTTGGAACACCCGGCGACGTTCGTGAATCCACCGGCGATACCGGGATTCTGGAGAGTGAGGGTTCCCGCGAGCGTGAAATCGGGCATTGCGGCGCCCGCCGGGACTGCGAAGGCGTCGTCGTTGACGGGGGTTGCCGGTGCCTGGGCGGTGGTCAACTGACTGTACGTCAGCAGCGTCCTGCTCACCTGCCCGCTGCCCATCAACGGATCTCCGGGCACCGGAGCTGGACTGTCTGCGCCTGCAATCGAAACGAACGTCGCGGCGACCAGTGCAACAGCGCCGACGAATGCGAGTGTGTGGGCGAGGTGGGGTGTCCTGCGCACAGAAGATCTTCCTGCCGTCTAAGCGTTGGCGGTGATCTGCGTGCCCAGTCCCTGCGCCGTCGTGGTGGGGAGTGCCGGCTGTCCAACGGTAGGCGTGTAGGTGAACGTCGTGGCCAGGGTGCCACTCGTGCCACTCGTGAACACGATACTTACCGGGATCGTTGTCCCGACCGACACCCACGCCTTTGTCGTGGTGTTCCAGTAGGAGAGGGTGCCGGTGCCTGTGGCCGTTCCGGTGGTGCCGGTGCGACTGTAGGTGGTGAGGGTGCCGACGAACTGCCAGGTGTCGGTCTGGATGAACCTGAACTGGCCGGTCGGTGTGCTGCCGGAGATCTGGAAGCCGGCACTGACGCGCCGGGCACCCACCACCGTGTACTGGCCGCCGCCGTAGGCACGAGCACCTGTGGCTGTCGGAGTCGTTGCAGTCGGTTGCACCGTGAGCGTCGAGGTGCTGACGCTGACAGCGGCGCAGGTAGCGCTCGCAGCCTTGGTGACCGTCACGGTGTACACGCCTCTGAGCCACGAGGTCGTGGACGTCGTCGGCAACGCGTATGCGCCCACGACGCCGGTAAGCGGGTTGCGGTCAATCGTGTAGGTCAACGCACCCGTGCATGTGGTCGGAGTCGATGTTGCTGAACTTGTGATCGCGCCACCGGGAGCGATCAGGAACGAGCCCGTGTAGACGACGACCGGCACGGTGGGCGCGTTGACGGTGAGTGTGCCGTTCACGTAGGTGGGTGTGTAGGTGGCGGACACGCCGCCTTCGCAGCGCGTCACGTAGCTGCCGGCGGTCGAGACGCCTGTGAGCTTGACCGTGGAGACCGCAGTCGCGTACACGGCACAGGTGGGCGCTGTTGTCCAGGTGACAGGAGTCGGGTTCGTCGTGAACGTGACTGCCGGATAGGTGGCGCCCGCCACGATCGAGGCGGGTGTCGATGCTGTGACGGTCACCGCCGCCTTGCTCACGGTGAGTGTGCCGTTCACGTAGGTGGGTGTGTAGGTGGCGGACACGCCGCCTTCGCAGCGCGTCACGTAGCTGCCGGCGGTCGAGACGCCTGTGAGCTTGACCGTGGAGACCGCAGTCGCGTACACGGCACAGGTGGGCGCTGTTGTCCAGGTGACAGGAGTCGGGTTCGTCGTGAACGTGACTGCCGGATAGGTGGCGCCCGCCACGATCGAGGCGGGTGTCGATGCTGTGACGGTCACCGCCGCCTTGGCGCCGTTGACGGTGATCGTGAGGGAACCCGTGGCTGTTCGGACAGGGCTGCCGCCGTCGGTTGCGAGGACGGTGAACGTCCATGAACCGGCGGTGGAGGGTGTCCCCGTGATGGTGCCAGTCGAGGCAGCGAGGGCCAGTCCGGGTGGCAGTGATCCCGTCGAGATAGACCAGGCGTACGGTGTCTGGCCGCCGGTTGCGGCGAGCGTCGCGCTGTAGGCCGTCGCCACACTCCCCGAAGCAAGGGAGGTGGTACTGACAGTCAATGGGAGGGCGACGCGGATCGTCATGCTTCTGGTCGAGATGGCACCGTCGGCTCCGGCCACCTGAGCCGTGAAGGTAGAGGTTGCGGCTGCCGTCGGCGTTCCGCCGACAATGCCACTGGACGGGTTCAGGGTCAGCCCGGCGGGTAGTGCTCCCGCCACGATCGTCCAGGCGTACGGCGTCTGGCCGCCGGTTGCGGCGAGGGTCGAGGCGTAGGCGCTTGTCACGGTTCCGTCGGGCAAGGAGATCGTGCTGATCAGCGGCGCGGTCGTCATGCTGGCCGTGCAGCTGTAGGCGGTCAGGCTCTGGAGTTTCGCCGTGTTGTACGAGATCTGCGTGCCTTCGCTACCGTTGGTATTTTCGACGCCGGCTGTGGCAGAGGCCCCGTTGTCGTAGGTTGCGCTGCCGACGAGGGTATCCAGATACTGGATCGTGATTGCTCCTGAGGCCTCGTCGAGGACGATCTCGAAGGTAACGGCACTCCCCGAAACCGAGTAGCGCGGTACGCCGACCCAGGCGACCACGAACTGCCGGTTGGGAGCTGTCCCGACGGTTGTGTAATAGATGCTGCCGCCAAGCTGCGGGCTGAGGTCGTCCCAGAATGCGGCCACGAAGCCGTTCGGTTGAGTCGCTGCGGGGATACCGACATTGACGAACTCCGTTGCAAGGCCTTTTCCGAGCCGGAGGAACCCGTTGGAGGAGACCTGCACCTCGCTCACTGATGCACCGTCGTAGGAGAACGGAAACGGGAGGGCGACGCTGGCTGACGCATCATCGCTCAGCGTCAGCGATTTGCCATCCGTGGTCGCGTCGAGCCATTTGTAGGGGCTTGCGACGCAGGTGTAGGGGGGGAGGGTCGTCGCGCTCGACACGCTCGACCAGGTCGATTCCGTGCCGCCGCTGTAGCCGTTGGTAGCCCGGACACGGAAGCAGTAGCTGGTGGAGGGTCGAAGGCCTGTCGCGAGAGCGGTGGTCGTCCCCACGGGAACGCTGGTGATCGTCGTGAATGACCCGCAGCCAGCCGGACTCTGCTGGATCTCCCAGAGCTGTTCATTTTGGGCTTCGTCTGTCCATGACAACGAGATCGACGACGACGGAGCAGCGGAGGTGGTAAAGGCTGTGGCGCCGCCGGTAACTGGCGCCGTGGCAGGCTGGCACCCAGCGGTCATTGCGCCCACATCGAGGCGACCTCCGGTGGTCGTTTTGCCGGTAAGCGACGAGGTGGCCTGGGCACTCGAGATGACCGCAGTGCGCAACTGCATTGCGGTGAGCGAAGGGTTGATGGACGCGCAGAGGGCCACCGCTCCCGTGACGTGGGGCGCGGCCATCGAGGTGCCGCTCAAGGACACATAGCTGTTGAGCGGAAACGTTGACACGACGGCGACGCCCGGCGCCCCCAGATCGACCGTCGTCGCCCCGTAATTCGAGAAGGACGCGAGGGCGCCCGTCGAGTCAATGGCCGCAACCGACACCAGGCAGTCCCACCCGCGAGTACCGCCGTTTGTGCACTCGTAGGACGACGGATACGTCGCAGAGGCATCGTTGTTGGTGGTGTTGTTTCCGGCAGATGCGATGAACAGTATTCCGGCGTCGCCGCCGCGGTTGATTGCATCGAGCATCGCCTGGCTGAAGCCACCGCCACCCCACGAGTTATTGGTGGCCACGATGTTCACGCCGTGGTTGACCTTCATGTCCACGAGATAGTCCAGAGCCTTGACTGCGTTCGAGATAGCACCCGTCCCGCCCGCGCCCAGGAACTTGGCGGAGATCATCGAGGACTTCCAGTTCACGCCCGCCACCCCCATGCTATTTCCTCCGCTGCCACCGATCGTCCCCGCCACGTGTGTTCCGTGACTATCCACGTTATCGGCGCCGGTACCGTCGAAGGTGGAGCTGTCGCTGTTGGCGAAATCCCAGCCGTGGATGTCGTCGATGAAGCCGTTGCGGTCGTCGTCTATCCCGTTAGCGGCGATCTCTCCCGGGTTCGTCCAGATGTTGGCTGTGAGATCCGGGTGGCTGTCCTGGATTCCCTCGTCAATGATGCCGACAAAGACATTGCGCGAACCCGTGTACCCCTGGGCCCAGGCCTCGGCTGCGCCGCTGCCGAACTGATTTGTCTGGAGCGGCGAGGTGTCGCCGTACATGCCCCACAGCGATCCGGTCACGTACAACGGGTCGTTCGAGGTCGCGGTGCGATGCACGATGTAGTCGGGCTCGGCATAGCGCACGTTGGGATCTTCCTTGAGGACGGCAATCGCGTCCTTGAGCGAGGCCGTTGCGTCCAACTGCACGCGTTCCGCGTTGGTGGCGCGGTGCGAGAGCGTGCCGCTGGAGATCGCGCCGACCCGGCGCCGTGCCGCACTCCGCTCGGTGGCGGTCGTGCCGTCCTCGTAGCCGACGAGGAGGACGCCGGCACGATGCGGCTGTTTGAGGTCGGGCTCGTGCGCAGTGGCTCTCGACGGAGAAGGAGTCCCATTCATTCTGCCCGTCCCGGATGTCCCGGATGTCCCGGCCGCGACCGCAACTGCCGGCAAAATCAGGGCGAGGACGAGCAGCCAGCCAGCGGAAAGGCCTCGTAATGAAAAGTTTCTGGCAGACAGCATGGTTCGAAAAGCTCCTGCCTCTTACCGTAGTGAGAACGCGCTGGAAAACAAGGAGACCGACTCTCGACCGCTCGGGTGGGCTTCATGTCTCATCTGCGGACTCCTGTATGGCGTGTCGATCGATCCCCGAGTACCCCATAGCTTACCTGTTGCACGCCATTTTGTCGGGAAAACGGCCGGGATCCAGGCTTAGATGGGCGCACTCTCGAGTGCCTCTGGCGGCAGAAGCCGCCGCGTCTCCCAGCGTCGTGCGGCGAATGCGGTGTACGAGATCACGACCGCGAGGGCAAAGACGATGGCGTTGCCTCCCGGGAGCCGTGTGATCAGCTCCATCACGCCGCCGACGAGGGCGGCCATCGGGAGCGTGAAGATCCAGGCGGTGACGATATTCCCAGCGACACCCCAGCGGACAGCGTGCAGGCCGCGGCTTGAAGCAGCGCCCATCACCGAGCCCGAGATCACCTGCGTCGTCGAGACCGGGAACCCGAAGTGTGCGGTCGTCCACAGCATCGAGGCACAGGCGGTCTGGGCTGAAAAACCCTGCGGTGGGTCGATCTTTGCGATGCGCGTGCCCAGGGTGCGGATGATCCGCCACCCGCCCGCATACGTGCCCACGGCCATCGTGAGCGCTGCGCTGAAGATGACCCAGGTCGGGGGTCTCGTGAAGTCGTCGCCGAGGTGCCCCGAGGCGACGAGCGCGAGCGCGATGATCCCCATCGTCTTCTGGGCGTCGTTTGTGCCGTGCGTGAGAGCGACGAATCCTCCGGAGATGAGCTGACCCTTCCGGAAGATGCGGTTGACCTTCGCAGGCGCGCGCCGCTTGATGATCCAGACGATCAGTGTCATCAGCGCAAAGGCCAGCACGAGGGCGGCAAACGGGGCGATCAGGGAGGGCTTCAGCACCTTCTGCCAGAGGCCCGCCCACTCGATGACACCGAACCCCTGGGCCACGATCGCAGAGCCCATCAGTCCTCCGATCAGAGCGTGACTCGAACTCGACGGCAACCCGAGAAACCACGTGATCAGGTTCCAGGTGATCGCTCCGACGAGTCCTGCGAGCAGGATGCTGAGTGTCACCGCATTCGGGTCTACGATGCCCTTGGCGACCGTGGCGGCCACCTTGAAGGAGATGAATGCGCCGGCGAAGTTGAGGACGGCTGCCATCGCGACAGCGTTTCGGGGCGATATCGCATGGGTCGAGACGCTCGTTGCGATCGAGTTGGCCGTGTCGTGAAAGCCGTTCGTGAAGTCGAAGAAGAGCGCCACCACGATGACGGCGACGAGGGTCACGGTCACCATGCGGCCCTAGGCGTTCTTGACCACGATGTTCGCGATCACGTTCGCTGCCGTCTCGCACGCATCGAGCGCACGCTCGAGAGCCTCGTAGATGTCCTTCCAGCGGATCACGATCAACGGATCGATGCGGTCGTCACGGAACAGCGATGCGAGCGCGTCACGAAGGATGCGATCGCCCTGATCCTCGAGCGACTTGAGCTCGACGAGAGCGGCCTGCACCCCCTTCATCCCCTTGAGGTTGGTGCAAGCTATCGAAAGCTGCTCTACGGCCTTGACGATGATCGCGCACTGCTCGACGGCGTGGCGGGTTGGCATCTCGACCCCGTAGAGGCCGAGCAGGTCGGACGCCTCTTCGAGGTAGTCCACTACGTCGTCGATCTCCGTCGCAAGCTGGTAGATGTCCTCACGGTCAAACGGCGTCAGGTACTGGGTGTTGAGCAGCACGATCAGATCACGGGTGATCGCGTCGCCCGCGTTCTCGGTCGCCTTGACCTGCTCCTGGGTGATGAGCACGACTACGCTTGGCCGAGATGAGGGAGACGCTCGAGCGCGAGATCAAACTTGACCCGGGGGAGGGCTTTGTCCTACCCGGGTTCGGAGGCGAGCGGCTCCCGACCCGTGTGTTCGTCTCGACCTATTACGACACCCCGGATCTGCGTCTCGCGCGCCACGGTGTCACGCTCCGTCGTCGTGTAGAGGATGGAGCTGGACTCTGGCAGTTGAAGCTTCCCCGCGGTTCGGCCCGGCTCGAGCTCGAGGTACCGGGTCAGGCCACACGGCCGCCGGCCGAGCTGGTCGGGCTCTTGCCCTGCTACCTCCGGGGGAGCAAGCTTGCGTCCGCCGTCCGGCTCCGGACGCGCCGAGAGACAGTCCGCGCCCACGGCGCCGAGATCGTCGATGACAGCGTTTCCGTCCTGGTGGGCCAGCGCATCGTGCGGCGGTTCAGGGAGATCGAGATCGAGCTCGTGGAGGGCGACGAGGAGGACATGAAGCGACTGGTCAAGGAGCTGCGTCGCAGCGGTGCAACCGAGCAGGGGCCGCTGCGGCCCAAGCTTCATCGGGCGCTCGATATTGCAGCGGCGAGCGCCCCCCCGGCGCCGGCGAAGGGAACTCCTTCCGGCGTCTCCCTCGCTGTCGCTCTTGGCAACGAGTACCGGACGCTTCTCTCGCATGATCCCGGAACCCGCCGCAGTGCTGACCCCGAAGACCTGCATCAGCTCCGGGTTGAGACCCGCCGCATCCGTGCATTCCTGCGTGCGGCAGGCGTACTCGTGGAGAAGGAATGGGCCATGTCGCTCCGTGAGGAGCTCGGGTGGTTGGGTCGGCAGCTCGGCCCGGCGCGGGACATCGACGTCATGCTCGACCGGCTCCGTCATGAAGTTGCCGCACTCGACGAGGATGCCGGGCAGGCGACCGGGCTCCTCGCGGCTCTCGAGGAGGAGCGCGAGGCGGCCTACCGGCATGTCACCGAGATGCTCGACAGCCCCCGCTATTTTGCCCTTCTCGATCGTCTCGAGGAAGCCGCGGAGCCTCCACTCAGTGGCGACCAGACTACACTGGAGGCTGTCTTCAGGAGAGCGGTCAAACGGATGCGCCGCGCGTTCCTCGCACTGGGCGATGACCCCTCAGACAATGCCCTACACGCCTCGCGCATTGCCGTGAAGCGCGCCCGCTATGCAGCCGACCTCGCCGCGCATGAACTCGGAAACGCCGGTGAACGCTTCGTGATCGTTGTGAAGGAGCTTCAGGACATCCTGGGCGACCACCAGGACGCGGTCTTTGCAGAGGCCCGGATCCGATCCTGGCTCGCCGCCGGCCCTGCGGGTGCTTTCGCGGCCGGGAGGCTCGTGCAACGCGAGCGCGACCGGAAGGCTGCTGCCCGCGCGGCCTGGCCGGACACGTGGCAGCGGCTGGACAGAGCGGCGCGGAGGGCAGTCGGCTGATACGGGTCGTGCGTGCTGCAGGTGGGGTCATCGTTCGCGGCAGCGGTGCCGCCACGGAGGTACTTCTCGTCCATCGACCGGCCTACGACGACTGGACGTTTCCCAAGGGCAAGGTCGAGCGGGGGGAGAGCGACGAGGAGTGCGCCGTGCGTGAGGTAGAGGAAGAGACCGGGCTGCGTTGTTCGCGCGTGCGCGAGCTTCAGCCGACGTCTTATCCCGACGCGAAGCAGCGCCGCAAGACCGTGCGCTACTGGGTGATGGAGGTCGTGGCGGGAACGTTGCGCTTCGAGTTCGAGGTTGACGCGGCGCGGTGGGTGACGTTGGGCGAGGCGGAAGCGCTGCTGACGTACTCGCGGGACGTTGACCTGCTCGCAGAACTGGGCTGACACCTCGCGCAGGCCACCGCTCCCCTGGATCGGGCACCGATCGCCGTTCAGGCGGTAGCCTGCGTCGCCATGAGCGGCGACTACGTCTACACGATGTACCGGGTCGACAAGTTCTACGGCTCCGACCGTCAGGTGCTTGCGAACATCTCCCTCTCGTTCCTGCCGGGGGCGAAGATTGGCGTGCTCGGGCCGAACGGCGCCGGCAAGTCAACGCTGATGCGGATCATGGCCGGGCTCGAGGAGCCGTCGTCCGGCATCGCCGAGCTGCATCCGGGGGCGACGGTCGGGTTTCTCCAGCAGGAGCCGGAGCTCGACCCGACGAAGGATGTGCGTGGCAACGTCGAGGACGGCGTGCGCGAGTTGCGTGACTTGCTGGATCGCTTCAACGCCGTCTCCACCGCCTTTGCCGAGCCCGACGCCGACTTCGACGCGCTTCTAGCAGAGCAGTCGAAGGTGCAGGAGCAGATCGACCGCCACGACGCCTGGGGCCTCGACGCCGCGCTCGATCGTGCTATGGACGCGCTGCGACTCCCCGAGGGCGACCGGGACGTCACGACGCTGTCGGGAGGTGAGCGACGCCGGGTTGCGCTGTGCCGACTCCTCCTTGCCTCGCCGGATCTCCTGCTTCTCGACGAGCCCACGAACCACCTCGATGCCGAGTCGGTCGCCTGGCTCGAACGGTTCCTCGAGGACTACAAGGGCACCGTCATGGCCGTGACCCACGACCGCTACTTCCTCGACAACGTCGCAGGGTGGATTCTCGAGCTTGACCGCGGCAAGGGGCTCCCGTTCGAGGGGAACTACTCCTCGTGGCTCGAGCAGAAGCAGGCACGCCTCGCCGTCGAGGAGAAGACGGAGTCGGCCCGCCGCCGCACCCTTGCCCGCGAGCTCGAGTGGGTGCAGATGAGCCCCCGCGCCCGGCACGCCAAGTCGAAGGCGCGCATCACCTCGTATGAGAAGCTGCTCGCCGACGACGAGAACTTCAAGGTCGAGGGCGTCGAGATCCATATTCCTGCGGGGCCACGTCTCGGCGACCTTGTCGTTGACGCCGAGCACGTGGTCAAGGGCTTCGGCGACAGGCTGCTCGTGGAAGACCTCACCTTCTCGCTGCCACCCGGTGGCATCGTCGGGGTGATCGGGCCAAACGGCGCGGGCAAGACGACGCTCTTCAAGATGATCGCCGGTGAGGAGCAGCCGGACGCCGGTTCCCTGCGGGTCGGCGATACGGTTCAGCTCGCCTATGTCGACCAGTCACGCGGCGGCCTCAATCCCCAGAACACGGTCTGGAAGGAGATCTCCGAGAATCAGGACATCGTGTTGCTCGGCAAGCGAGAGGTGAACTCGCGGCAGTACACCTCGTGGTTCAACTTCCGGGGCGGCGACCAGCAGAAGCTCGTCAAGGATCTCTCGGGCGGCGAGCGCAACCGCGTGCATCTCGCGAAGCTCCTCAAGTCGGGCGGCAACGTGCTGCTCCTCGACGAGCCGACGAACGATCTCGACGTGGACACGCTGCGGGCGCTCGAGGATGCGCTAATCGACTTCGCCGGTTGCGCCGTCGTGATAACCCACGATCGCTGGTTCCTCGACCGCATCGCAACGCACATCCTTGCCTTCGAAGGCGACTCGCAGGCGACATGGTTCGAGGGCACCTGGGGCGAGTACGTCGCCTGGGTCACCGAGACCCGGGGCGCCGAGGCACTCGAGCCGCACCGCATCGCGTACAAGCCTCTCGTTCGACCGTAATCGACCTTCCGGTCGTCTATCCGGGGCAACCGAGAGCTCGTGCCTCCGTTTGGTTCAGGCTCATGCGGCGCGGTTGGCCTCTTGCGCTACGAGCTCGAGTGCTGCGCCCTCTCGCAGCCCACCCCGCCCGATCTCGAGCGACATGCCGAGGGCACGACAGGTTTCGCCGAGCAGCAACGCCCCTGCAAGGAGCGTCTCTGCTCGCTCCACCGTGATCTTGAACGAGCCTGTTGCCCTGGCTGCGGGCCCGCGAGCAAGAAGCGTCACCGCGTCGTCGAGGGTGTCCACATCGAGTTGCGGGCCGATCATTTTTCCGAGGGCGCGCGCGCTACCTCCCACCGCGACCCCGAGACCTGCCCGTGGAGGGCTCACTTCCGAAAGCGCATCACGGACGGCATTGCGGGCGGCACCGATCTGCCGGGCTGTCGGAGGGTCGTCATGGAGATAGGCGCGCGTGAGGCGAAGCGAGCCGAGGTCAACGGAACGAACCCACGTAGCACCGAGTGCGGGTGTGCCGATGGCGATCTCCGTGGAGCCTCCGCCACTGTCCACGACCGCGACCACCCCTGGCAGCTTGCGGGTTGTCCGTGCGACCGCGACGGCACCGGCGTAGGCCAGCCGACCCTCGCTCTCGGCACTGAGAACTCGCACCGGCAGGCCGGTCGCCCTCGTTATTGCTTCGGTCAATGCAGCGGCAGAGGCTGCCTGCCGACCGGGTGCGGTGACGATCACCGTCGTGAGCTCGGATCCGAGGTCAACACACCGGCGCACGTATTTCTCGCAGATCAGTGCGCACTGATCTATCTTCTCGGGCCCCACCGTACCGGTGAGCTCGATCTCGGAGCCGAGCCTGAGGTAGGCACGCTCGGTAGCCAGCGGAACGATCAGGCCGCGTGTGGTCACCGTCGCAACGAGGAGGCGAGCCGTGTTCGAGCCGATATCGATAACTGCGACACGCATGCGACTCACCAATGATCGTAGCTTCGTCGGACAACCCTACGGGGCGGCGATGACGTCTAGCTCCCGATCCTGTCCGGCTGCCGTCGGGCGCGCTGTAGCGCACGCTGGATCATAGCTGACTGGTGCTCCACCACCTTGTGCTGCTTCCTGGGGGGCACCCGTGACCATGACCCATCGCCGGCGAGTGCCCAGGCGTGCGCATCGGTGGCGAAGACGCTGTCCAGGATCTTCCGGAGCTCCTGTTGAGCCCTGGCATTCTCGATCGGAACGAGAACCTCGACCCGATGATCCAGGTTCCGGGGCATCAGATCGGCGCTCCCGATGAGGATCGTCGAGGTGTTCTGCGCATCGAAGGAGTAGATGCGGCTGTGCTCGAGGAACCGTCCCAGAATCGAACGAACGTGGATTGTCTCCGAGAGGCCGGCAATGCCGGGCTTCAGCATGCACACTGACCGGGCACAGATATCGATGTGCACTCCTGCTGCGGCTGCCGCGTACAGCTCGTTGATCACCACCGGGTCAACGAGGTTGTTGAGCTTGAGTCGGATCCGTGCTTTCTCGCCGTCGCGGGCCGCCTCTGCGACACGGTGGATCTCCTGCACGAGTCGCTCTCGCATCTCGAACGGTGCCACCAGGAGCTTGCGGAAGCGCTGGGGTCGGCCAAACCCCGTCACGTAGTTGAAGAGATCGGCGACGTCTGCGGTGATGTCCTCGTCGGCTGTGAAGAGACCGACGTCCTCGTAGAGCCGGGCGGTGGAAGCGTGATAGTTGCCGGTACCGATATGCACGTAGCGGCGCAGGCCACCCTCCTCGCGGCGGACGACGAGGGTCATCTTCGAGTGGATCTTCATGTCGGGGAAGCCGTGGACGACGTGCACTCCGGCGTACTCCAATTCGCGGGACCAGTCGATGTTTCGCCGTTCGTCGAAGCGCGCCTTCAGCTCGACAAGACACACGGCCTGCTTCCCCTGCTCGGCACATTCGATCAGGGCAGACACGAGGGCGCTGTCCTCGGACGTCCGGTAGACGGCTGCCTTCATTGCGATCACGTCGTCGTCGGCCACGGCGGCGGCGGCAAAGGCTTCGAAGCTCGACGTGAAGGAATCGTACGGCTGATGCACGAGCAAGTCATTCCGTCTGATCTCGTCGAAAAAGTGCCCCGCGTCTCTCGTGCGGGCAAGGCGCGGCCGGGTCACGGGAACCCATGGCTTGTCCTTGAGGTCGGCTCTGTCGAGCCGCATCAGCTGCATCAGGTCGGCAAGGTCGAGGAGGCCCTCGATCGCGTATAGCTCGTTGACTGTGGCGTCGAGGCCGTCCAGCAGACGGTTGAGCATTAGCGCTGAGGTGGACACTGACACCTCGATCCGAACCACGTCGCCGAAGCGGCGACGACTGAGTTCCAACTCGACCGCCTGGAGAAGATCGTCGGCGTCGTCCGACAACTCGAGGTCGGCGTCGCGCGTGACCCGGAAAACCGCATGCTCGGAGATCGTCATCCCAGGGAAGAGCGCCGACAGGAAGTGAGCGATAACCGCCTCGAGCGGAATGAGACGTTGACCGACGGTGACGAACCGATCAAGCCCCTCCGGCACCTTGACCCTTGCGAACCGTTCCTCGCCCGTGTCGGGATCGACGGCGAGCACGCAGAGAGAGAGCGACAGTCCAGAGATATACGGAAACGGCTGGCCGGATCCCACGGCGAGGGGCGTCAACACGGGGTAGATCTTCTGCTCGAACACATTCCTGAGCGACTCGATCTCCGGGATGGTGCATTCCTCGACCGTCGAGATAATCACTCCGACAGCGGAGAGTGCGGGAAGAAGATCATCTTTCCAGAGCCGTGCCAGCCGCTCGTTCAATTCGGTGACCCGTTGCTTGATGGTGGCAAGTATCTCCCGAGGAACCAGTCCGTCGGCCGATGGAGCGAGAACGCCGGCGGCGTTCTGTCCCATCAGGCCTGCAACGCGGACCATGAAGAACTCATCCAGGTTCGACGAGAAGATGGCGCAGAACTTCACGCGCTCGAGCAGCGGCTGTGTCTCCTCGCAGGCGAGTTCGAGCACCCGGGCATTGAACTCCACCCACGACAGCTCACGGTTGAGGAGGCGTGATGTGGGGTTGTCGTCGAAGGAGGTCATCGGGCGGATCGTGTCAGAGCGGGAGCGGAGCGGATCGAGGGGACGCTGATGGGCGTTATCCCTCGGCGCCGAGGGCTTTCACGAGCAGGCCCTCGAAATGGACGATCAGCCGTTCGGAGACGGGCATCAGCGTCCCCTCGGTCACGAGGCCCGAGCGCATCCCGACCTGAACGCGCTCGACGAGAACGCGATCCTCCACACCGACCTGGGTGTCGAGTTCGAGGAAGTCGGCGATCCACTGCTCGTCGGTATCGGGCAGGAAGAAGTAGTCGAGGAAGCGATGGGCGCGCTCGGCGCCAAGCGGTATGACCGGGCCGATCGACAGGTTGCCGAGACCCGGCATGATATTGATCGTCGTGCTGGGGAAGAGAAGGTGGAACTGCGCGCGGCCAACCTCTCCTTTCGCGTCGTAGATGCCTCCGCCACCGTTCTTTGGGGGGCCGAACTGCGATGAGAACGTTGGGTGTTCTTCCATGGTGTACGTCCCTGGCGCCACGTCGATCGCCTTCGAGAAGCTCGGATGCGCGAGGGCACAGTGGTAGCACTCGAGATAGTTCTCGACGCAGACCTTCCAGTTTGCCTCGTACTCGCCTTCCGACCGCTGGTAGAAGACGAGTGCATCGACGTCTATCCCACCTTCCGCCACGAGCCCGGGCAGGGCACCGAGATGCTCCTCGAGGGTGCAGCCGGCGGGGTCAGGGTTGACGAAGACGAAGGGCCCCCAGGTGTCCACGAGCATGGGGACGAGCCCGAGGCCGTCGCGCTCGAAGCCTGGCTCGGTCTCGGAGCGCGGAGCGGAGCGGAGCGACCCGTCGAGGTCATAGGTCCATGCGTGATACGGGCACTGCAGCGTCTCGCGCTTGCCAGCCCCGTCGCAGAGGAGGTAGCCGCGATGGCGGCAGACGTTCACGAAGGCCCGGAGCTCGTTGTCGCGGCCACGAATGGTGACGACGGGCACGGTTCCTGCTCGACTCGTCACGAATGATCCAGGCTCGGCGAGCTCACCGAGATGCCCTGCGTACTGCCAGGTGCGCCTGAAGATCCGGTCCTGCTCCAGTCGAGCGACGGACGGATCCAGATACCAGTCGTAGGGAATCGTCTTGGGGCTGATCACGGCTGCCATCAGAGAGATGTTAGCGGGCATACCCGGCCGAAGATGGCATCGCAGATGCTCGCTAACGATCTGTCTGCAGTGATCTGCCCGTGGTCGAGGACTTCGCGAACCTCGTCGAGCAGAAGGCGTCGGGTCTGCTTCGTTGGCCGTGGCTCAGTCACTGCCCTCGTCGCCTGGTGCCGGCTCAAAACGTCTGAGGCGACCGAGTGGGCGCAGGAGACGTTGGGGCGACTGCCGTCTCATCGTGCACACACGAACCCTTGCGATGTAGGCACCGCCGCCATATCCCTCGGATTGCTCCCGGGCGGTCGGGCAGAGTGGGGCGGCGCCGTCAGGATGTCAGGTCGTACGCCAGCTCCTCGAACACCGCCACGAACGTGTTGCAGTTCTCGATCGTGTGCGTGATCGAGAGCGTCCACTCCTCCTCACGGCCCGGGGTCATGAAGATGCCGCGGTTCATGTTGTAGAGCCACGCGAGGGAGCAAAGCTCCTCGTCCTGGTTCGCCTTGAACGACTCGTAGTCCCTGATCTTCTCGGGCGAGAAGGTGACACAACCCTTCGAGCCGACGCCGACCGAGTAGCCCGGGAACTCGTACTTCTCGATTACGGCCTGGCAGCCGGCGAGCAGGTGCTCGTTGAGCGCGTCGAGGTGGTTGTAGGCGTCGGGCGTCATGACGTCGAGCAGGTTGGCGCGGGCCGCCGCCATCGACAACGGATTGCCGTTGTAGGTTCCGACCTGCACGATCTCACCGCTCTCGACCTTCTCGAACACCTCCGTCGTGCCGCCGATCGCTCCGGACGGGAGGCCGCCACCGAGCGCCTTTGCGAGCGTGACCATGTCGGGCATGACGCCGTACTTCTCGACGGCGCCTCCGGCCGCGATGCACATGCCGGTCTTGACCTCGTCGAAGATCAGCAGGATGCCGTGCTTCTTGGTGATCTCGCGGACGGCCTCGAGATAGCCCGGCTCGGGGAGGACGACCCCGAGATTCATCATCGCGGCCTCCATGATCACACATGCCGGCGCGCGACCCTCCTCGATCAGGTTTTCGATCCGATGTTCCATCGCCTCGGCATCGTTGAACGGGACGGCAATCGTCATGTCCACCACGACCTGCGGGATGCCGAGGCCGTACGGGATCGACTGGAGGTCGAAGCGATCGCCGATCGAGTCGTAGTCAACACCGAGCGAGACCATCACGTAGTCGTGGTGGCCGTGGTAGGAGCCGAAGATCTTCACGATCGTGTCGCGCCCGGTGGCGCCTCTTGCGATCCGGATCGCGTCCATCGTCGCCTCGGAGCCCGAGTTGACGTAGCGCCACTTCTCGAGCCCGAAGCGCCGCACGAGCTCTTCGCCAACGACGATCGCGTCCTCGGTGGGCGCGGCGAAGTGCGTGCCGAGACCGATCCGGTCGGTCACGGCCTTCGAGATCACGTCATGCGCGTGGCCCTGCACCATCGAGCCGAACCCGTTGTGGAAGTCGAGATACTCGTTGCCGTCAACGTCCCATACCTGTGCGCCCTTCCCGTGAGAGAGGTAGATCGGCCAGGGGTCGCGCTCTTGGTACGAGGAGGCGACGCCGCCGACGAGGCTCTTCCGGGCGCGCGCGTAGAACTCCCTCGAGCCCTGTGTCCGTGCATCGAGCTTTGTCGATTCTCGACTGGTTAGCTCCTTGATCCTTGCACGATCGATAACTACACGGGCTCTGGTCGCCATCGTGGGCTACTCCTTGTGGTTCGAGGGACCTCCATAGTGTGCCAGTTAGATCGCATGGTCAACTCCGTTGGCCTGCCGCGACACCCGGCTGCCGTAGAATCGCGCACGATGACGAATCCGGCGACCGTATCCGACCTGATCGAAGCCGAACTGGCTTCCCTTCACGCCGCGTCGTCGAGGGCCGTGTGGGACTTCAACATCCTCGCGAACACCACACACGAGGCCCGTCGCATCGAGGCCGAGACGGCTCTGTCGGACTTTCTGGCCGACGGCGAGCGGTTCGCCATGATCGAGCAGGCGCGCGCGGAAGCGACCGGCACGCCCAGGCGACAACTCGACCTGCTCCGGGCGTCGTTCCTCGCACATCAGGTTCCCGCAGGGATACGCAAGCGGATTATCGAGCTGGAGGCCACCGTGGAGATGGCCTTCTCCGTGCACCGCGGCAGTGTCGCCGGAAATCGAGTGGACGACAACGTGATTCTGGGCATCCTGCGCGAGAGTGACGACGTAGTGGAGCGGCGGGAGGCGTGGGAGGCCTCGAAGACTGTCGGCGCGGTGGTCGCCAACGACGTGCGTGAGCTCGCTCGACTTCGAAACACGGCCGCAAGCGCAGTCGGCCATCGGGACTGGTTTGCGCTGTCGCTCGCGACGTCCGAGCTCGACGAAGAGAAGCTGTTGGCGACGCTCGAGGAGGTAGACGCTGCGACCGCCGCACCGTTTGCGTGCTGGAAGGCCGACCTCGACGACAGCCTCTCGGCCCGCTTCGCGTGCCCGGTCGCGGAGCTCGCTCCGTGGCATTACGCAGACCCGTTCTTTCAGGAAGTGCCGGTCGAGGGGGGCGTTGACCTCGATCCCCTGCTCGCGGCAGGTGACACCGTTGCGCTGTCGGAGAGGACATTCGCTGGAATGGGGCTCGAGACGCGCGCGGTTCTCGACCGCAGCGACCTGTTTCCGCGCGAGGACAAGTGCCAGCACGCCTTCTGCATCGACATCGACCGGGAGGGCGACGTGCGCGTTCTCGCCAACGTCGTTCCCGGGCAGCGCTGGCTCGACACGATGTTGCACGAGCTCGGCCATGCGACGTTCGACAATGGGATCGACCCGGGCCTTCCCTGGTTGCTCCGCGACTGTCACACCGTCGTCACCGAGGGCATCGCGATCCTGATGGGGCGACTTGCGGGCGACGCTGAATGGCTGGAGCGCGTGCTCGGGACCGATCCCGCCGCCGTCTCTGCGATCGTGGACGACCTCCGTGCTGCGCGCGCCGCCGAGCTCCTTGTTTTCGCGCGCTGGGTTCTTGTGATGACGCATTTCGAGCGCTCGCTCTACGCCGACCCGGAGGCCGACCTGGATGCTCGGTGGTGGGAGCTCGTCGAGCGCTATCAGCTGATCCCTGCCCCGGCCGGCCGTCACAGGCCTGACTGGGCAGCCAAGATCCACGTCGCCTGCGTGCCGGTCTACTACCACTGTTACCTCTACGGGCATCTCGTCGCCTCTCAGCTCGCCGCCACGCTGGAGCGAGAATGCGGCGGCCTCGTCGATCGTCCGGCGGCAGGCGCGTTGCTCACGGGGCGCATCTTCGCCCCCGGGCTCTCGGTGCGATGGGACACGCTGATCGAGCAGGCCACGGGTGAACCGTTGACCGCCACCCACTTCGGCCGACAGATAGCGCCTCCGCCTGCGTCCCGGGGGGGCCAACTATGATCAAGGCTCAGTGGGATTTGTGCTCAACCATGTCAGCATCGTCGCCCGCGATCTCGAGACGTCGCTTGGGTTCTACGTGGACGAGCTCGAGCTCGAGCGGCTTCCGACCCCGGACTTCGGGCATCCGGTCGCCTGGCTCCAGGCCGGCAACTGTCAGGTGCACCTCTTCGAACGACCGGGTGAGCCGCCGTCTCACGCGCATTTTGCCCTCGAGATCACGGAGTTCATGCCCGTGTACCGACGGATGAAGGAGCTCGGCGTGCTCGATCACACGACGTTCGGGAACGCGATGTTCGAGCTGCCGGACGGTGGCATCCAGATGTACGTCCGCGACCCGACAGGCAACCTCGTCGAGCTCGATCACCCCGATGCGTCAACGATCCCTCGCGACGAGGTTCCCGAGTACATGCGGCTTGCCGATCTCAGGCCGCAGGAGGGCGAAGCCGCGCAGGCAACCCTCTGGCACGGGCGTCAGGCCGCGACGGCCAGAGCAAGGAGCTAGCGGATCGACGGGCAAGAGGTTCTCCGCGACATCGGCCTGATCCTCGGTGCCGGATTGCTGGCCGTGCCCGTCGCCACGCTGTTGCGGATCCCCGTGATGCTCGTGCTCGTCGGGGCCGGTGCGCTCGTCGGACCCTCGGTGCTCGGTCTCGTCGAGAACCCACTCGACGGGATCGGCGCACAACTCGTATTCACCCTCGGTGTCTCGCTGATCCTCTTCCACGGAGGGCTCCAGATCTCGTTGCGCGTGATCTCGCGTACCGCCTTCGGGCTCGGCATGCTCGTGTTGCCCGGCGTCGTCGTCACCGCGCTGATCGTCGCCACCGTCACGGCGCCAGTGTTCTCCGTGCCGTTCACGGTGGCGCTGCTGATCGGCGCCGTCCTGGCTTCGACCGATCCAGCAATCCTGATCCCGTTGTTCGATCGACTGCGTCTCCGCCCCAAGGTCTCCCAGACCGTGATCGCCGAGTCTGCGTTCAACGATCCCACCGGCACGATTCTCGCGCTCGCCATCGCAACAGCCATCGTCGGTGGTGGGATCACGATGTCGGACACCGTCCTCGCCTTCGGGCAGAGCCTTGCGGTCGGCGCGCTCTTCGGTCTCGGCGGCGGCCTTCTACTGGCATTGATGCTTTCGTCCCACAGAATCGGGATCTGGCGTGAGTCGCCCGCCGTTGCCGTCCTCGCGCTCGTCTCTCTCGAGTACTTCACTGCAGACGAGCTCGGCGGCTCGTCCTATCTTGCCGCGTTCGTGATGGGGCTCGTCGTCGCCAACTCCGATCTCTTCGGGATCCGTCGCAACGTCGAGCACACCGGCAAGCTCGAGTCGTTCATGGATCAGATCGCGGAGATCGCGGTGCTTGCGGTGTTCGTCACGCTGGGAATCAACCTACCCTTTGCGGCCCTGCAGGAGTATTTCTGGGGTGGGCTCGTCGTGATGGCCGTCTTCATCTTCGTCGCCCGGCCGGTGACCGTGCTCGTCTGTCTCCTGCCAGACCGGCGCGGCGAGTGGACGTGGCAGGAGCTCGCGTTTCTCTGCTGGTGCCGTGAAACGGGGGTGGTTCCTGCGGCGGTAGCAAGCCTGCTGCTCGCCCGGCAGGTCGAGGGTGCAGAGATCGCCGTTGCCCTCGTGGCGATGGCGATCGTCATCACGCTCCTGCTCCAGGCGACGACCGCCGGCTTGCTTGCCCGGCGGCTCGGCCTTACCGAGGGTGGCGACCGGCTTTCCTCGGGCCCGGAGGTCGTCCGGTAGCTGCGCGGGTGACGTCTCCGGTGTGGGGGGCGACCCGGCTGTCGATGTGATCCCACCCGTCCAGCAGTCAGGTGTCCAGGTCGGCGGCGAGATCTGGTCGGCAGGCGACCGACGCCAGCGCAAGGATCATGGTATTTTCTTCATATGAGGCATGTATCCCGCGTTGGGCAGACCGGAATGATGGTGGCGCTTCTGGTCGGAATGGGGCTTCTTCTCGCCGGTTGCGGGAGTTCCTCCGGTCAATCCACCGGGTCTGCCAACCTGGACGGCACTATCTGGTGCTCGCCTCAGCAGCATGCACGTGTTGCTGTAGACCGCCTCGGTGTCGTGGCCGTGAAGAAAGGCAAAGACGTCTGCCTCAGCTTCAAGTCGGAATCGGGGCTTTACGTCACAAAGGTCGTGTGGTGGAACGAGAGCAAGGGCATCCATGTCGTAGAGTGGGCGATCGCCGTTCCTCTCAGCGAAGAGAGACTGGCGTACCGGGAGACCGAACATCTCGGACACCCTGATTTCCCGGGCGTCAGTGGGACGGGCGAAGTCATCCTTACATCGGATACCCGGATGACGATCTGGCAACTTGGAAACCTCTATGACGGTTCTGCTGCGGGGTTCACAACGACCCTCGACAAGGTTGACGCGATCCCCGAGATCGCGGTACCGACCACCTATCCCAAGCCCTGACCTGACGCAATTTCCACCCACCGACGGAATCGCAATGCCGGTCGCCACGGAAAGCGGCTACGCACTGTTTCGATCGGCACCGATGGCCGGGGTGGTTACCGAGTGCGCGGCACCGGCGTGAGCAGAGGCCACGCTCGCTGAACTGAAGTCACCTCGGGGGAGTCGTCACTAGCTTTCCTGCGCACCCCGGGCCTTCGCATTACGCGTCACAGGACGCTCCTCACGACTCCCCTCGAAATGCAGCAAAGGCAGCAACCGCCCCGGTCGCCGATCCGCATCGACCGCGCGATACACCGCACCGAGAACACCCGGAACCGCCTGCCATTGGTCGGGCGGCAGTGGCTCGTCTTTGCCGTGCAGCGCCGCATCCGGATCAGCGATGAACGCCGCCGCGGCCCCCGGCGATCGAGCCGAACGACTTCCGCGGCCATCCGCCCCGCCCTCGTCATCTGACCAACAGAAAAGGACATGCTCTCCGACCAATCGTGGCCGCGACAGGGCAGACCCGGTGCCTAACGAATGTCCCTCTGGGCAGGCAGCCCACGCAAAAAGGGGCCCCCGGCCGAGACCGGGAGCCCCCCTCGCCCAGTTCTCCTACGACTGGTTGTTCTGGTGAGACTCCTGCGCCTTCGGCTCTCGTTCGGCGACGCGCCGGGCGGGGGTCGCTTCCACCTCCGCAAGGCTCAGGCCGCGGGCGGCCCGCACGCGAATCAGGATCTGGTCACCGACCTTGAGCCCCGATGCGTCGATCACTGTCGGGATGCGTTGCGCCCAGTGGAGGAACACCGTCTCCGCGCCCGTCGTGAACGTCTGGTCTGCGGGCTGCCCGATCAGCAGCTTCAGCGCGTGCCGGTTCCCGCCCTTGACGGTGATCGTCACCTTGCCGGCTGCGGTCGAGACCAGGACGCCGCGGAAGAGGTACAGCTGTCCGGTCGGCCTGGTCAACGTCTGCCCGCGATCGGCCACCGTGGCGGCCGGCCTGGCCCTGATCGTCTCCAGGGTCGCCTCGCGATTCGAGCGGACATCCACCGTCACGTAGTCGTTCGGTGCGAGGTCTGCAATGCCCACGACGGTGGGAATCCCGTTCGACCACTTCAGGAACACGGTCTTCTCGCCGGTGGCGAACGTCTGCACCTGACTCTGCCCGAGGAGCGAGTGGAGAGCCGGGCCGTTGCCGTTCTCGACGGTCACGGTCACCGAGGAGCTGGTCGTGCTCTGGAGCTGTCCGACGTAGCGGAAGAGAGCCTTGCCGCCTGGTTCGCCGGCGAATGCAGCGGTTGTCGCTACGAGGGTCGCTGCTACGGCGGCGAACGCGCCGACGATTGTTGAGCGCTTCATGTCAGTGTCCTTCCTGTGGGGTGCGATGTCATTTCAGACCCTAGGAGGGTGTTGTTCGCCGGATTTCAGGGCTGCGTAAGCCGTAGGTAAAGCGTGTGGCCCGGCACTGTGGCCTGGAAGTGCGGCCGGGTCGAGCAGCACGCTGAACGTCGATCCGGCACCCGGGGTGCTTTCAACGGAGACCCGGCCACCCATGGCGTCTGCCAGTTCAGCGACGATCGCGAGGCCGAGCCCCGTGCCGACGGGGCGGCCGGTGCCGTAGCGATCCCAGAGATAGAAACGCTCGAATGCGCGCGCGAGATCGTCGGCCGCAAGGCCGGGGCCGCTGTCCACCACCGATAGTCTTCCCGAGGCGGCCTCTATCACCACCGTTCCTCCACGCGGGGTGCAGCGGATCGCATTCTCGGTGAGGTTGGAGAGGGCCTGCAGCGTGCGCCCGGCATCGGCAATAGCTCCGGAATCCGGATCGATCCTGCTCTCCAGGCGTACCCCGTAGAGCCGGGCGTCGTTCGCATGTCGGGCGACTGCCTCGTCGGCCACCGAGCCGAGGTCAACGGGGCCGAGTACGACGTCGAACGAGCGGCGGCGGAGGCGGGCGAGGTCGAGGAGATCACGGATCAGCCGTTCGAGCCGCCGGGTCTCTCGCTCGATCACCTCCCCTGCGCGCTGCGGTGACACGATGCCGTCGCCGAGGCCCTCGGCATGACCCCGGATAGCCGTCAGCGGCGTCTTCAGCTCGTGACTGACCGAGAGGAGAAACGCACGCTCGGCATCCTGTGCCCGATGGAGCTCCTGCGAGAGCTCGTTGAACGACGAGGCGAGCTGGCGGAGCTCCGTCGATCCCTCGACCGGCAGAGGATCGGGGTTGTCGCCTCCGGCCAGCAGCCTGCTTGCGGCAGCAACGCGCGTCACCGGGCGGGCGACGGCCCGGGCAAGCAGGAACGCAACGCCTGCGGCAAGCAGCAGGCCGAGGAGGGCGGCAAGAGCCAGACCGAGCAGAAAGGGCGTCCAGTCCGCCGACTGGTTGCGAGCCGACCGCAGCAGCACGATGGCGTCACCGCCCCCGAGTCGGGCGGCGTACAGGAATGGCTCGCCACGCACATCGACCGTGCCGTCCGCATGCCCGCTCGTCCGCAGCCGAGCTGCAGCCGGGCCGGGTAGGAGCAGCTCCGCCTGCGCGGGCGTGAGGAGTGCGAGGCGCTCCTCCTCGGTTGCAAGGAACCGGCCGATCTCGCTGTCGCGCCGCGGCAACGGGCTTGCCACGTGTTGTGCTGCGATCAGGTCTACCTGGCGCGCCAGGGCGCGTCGCGCGTCCTCGTCGAGCGAGCGTCGCGTCAGCGCCAGGCCGACGACCAGCATGACGACGATCGAGACAGCAACGGTCGCGGCAATCCCGACGAAGAGCCGCGCTCTCAGCTTGCGAGGCCCGTGCGGGCGGCTCAAGCGACGACCTTGTATCCCGAGCCACGCACGGTGCGGATGAGATCCGGCCGATCCAGTTTCCGGCGCAGCTGAGCGACGTGCACGTCCACCGTCCGCGTGCCTCCGGGGAAGGAGAGGCCCCAGACCCGTTCGAGCAGGCGCTCACGGGACATCACGATGCCGGGGTGCGCAAGCAGGTATGCGAGGAGGTCGAACTCCCTGCCGGTGAGATCGATCTGCTGGCCGGCGACGGACACCGTTCGACCGCCGTGCTCGAGCGAGATGTCGTCCCTCGTGAGTGGTGCTTCCGCATCCTCGGGCTCGGCCCGGCGGAGAACGGCCCGGATCCGGGCAACGAGCTCCCGCGGCGAGAACGGCTTCGTCACGTAATCGTCGGCGCCGAGCTCGAGCCCTACGATACGATCGACCTCCTCGTCGCGCGCGGTCACGATGACGACGGGAAGTGACGAGCTGTCACGGATGGCGCGGCACAGGTCGAGGCCGTCGGCATCGGGGAGCTGGAGGTCGAGGATGGCGAGGCGGAACTCGTTGCGCTCGAGCGCGAGGAGCGCGTCGGCGCCACGGGAGACCCACATCACGCCGAACCCCTCCCGCTCGAGGTAGGTGCGGACGAGCGTCGCAATGTCCTCCTCGTCCTCGACGAGCAGAATCGTGCCGCCCCGAGGCGCCCCGACGGTCACGCTCTCGCGCGCTTGAGCACGGTGACCGTCTTCGCCGGCCCGCCCTCCGGGTAGTGCACGACGACGAGCGCACCCGGACCGGCCTGCGACCGGGGGGCCGGAAGACCACCGAACTGGAAGGCCGTTCCTGCGTCGAGGGGAATCCTGATGGTGCCCTCCGGGGTGTCAACGGCGATCGCCCTCCGGCCGAGCGAGGCCACGACCCCACGGCGGATGACGATGGCGGGGCGACCGACGACCCGGATCACGACCGCAGCGGTGCCGCCGCCGTGCGTGACCGTCGCGACGTAGCCAGGCCGGATGTCTGTGAGTGCAGCACGCCTGCCGTTGAGCGTCACCCTGGTTGCCGGTGAGACGGCGAACGAGGCAACGCTCCCGTCGAGCGCGCGCAACTCGATCCGGGCGGTATCGATCGACTGGATGATGCCGCGGTCCTCTCCGAGGGCTGCGGTGGCTGCGGCCCCGACGGCAGGGAGGGCGAGAGCCAGGACGGTGCCCGCGACCATCAGCAGGCGCAGTGGACGCAGTGGACGCAGTGGACGCAGTGGACGCAGTGGACGCAGTGGACGCAGTGTCATACGTGCATTCTTACGGGTATCGGTTAGCCCGTGATGGTGCCGGCGTAAGCGCCGTGTAAAGCGTGCTCTCGGCGGCGCTCGGCGGCTCGGCGGCTACCCTCTCTCGGTGTCCACGCGCGATGACATCCGTAACGTTGCCATTGTGGCGCACGTTGACCATGGGAAAACGACCCTCGTCGATGCCATGTTGTGGCAGTCCGGGTCGTTCCGGGCCAACCAGGCCGTCGCCGAGCGGGTGATGGACTCGATGGACCTCGAGCGCGAGAAGGGCATCACGATCCTCGCGAAGAACACCGCGGTCAGGTACGGCGCCACGAAGATCAACATCATCGATACGCCGGGCCACGCAGATTTCGGCGGCGAGGTGGAGCGCGGCCTGCGCATGGTAGACGGCGTTCTGCTGCTCGTTGACGCGAGCGAGGGGCCGCTGCCACAGACGCGATTCGTCCTCCGTAAGGCGCTCGAGGCACACCTGCGCGTGATCCTTGTCGTCAACAAGGTCGACCGACCCGATGCGCGGGTGGAGGAGGTTGTGAACGAGGTCTATGAGCTCTTTCTCGATCTCGACGCCGACGAGAGCCAGATCGAGTTTCCGATCGTCTACTGCAATGCCAAGGCCGGGAAGGCCGGGCTGAAAGTCGATGAGCTCGCAGACGACCTGCGGCCGCTGCTCGACCTCCTGCTCGAGGCGATTCCCGCGCCGACCTACGAGGAGGGCCATCCACTGCAGGCCCTCGTCACGAATCTTGACGCCTCGTCGTATGTTGGCCGGCTGGCAATCTGCCGGGTTCGGAACGGCACGATCAGCAAGGGCCAGCAGGTCGCCTGGTGCCGGGCCGACGGCACCGTCGAGCGTGCCAGGGTCACCGAGCTCTATGTCACGGAGGCGCTCGACCGCGTCGAGGCTGCTGACGCGGGGCCGGGCGACATCGTTGCGGTTGCCGGAATCCCGGAAGTCACAATCGGCGAGACGCTCGCCGATTTCGACGACCCGCGGCCACTGCCGGTGGAGCAGGTAGACGAGCCGTCGCTCTCGATGACGTTCGGGATCAATACCTCGCCGCTCGCCGGCCTGGAGGGCTCGCGACTCACGGCGAGCCAGGTCAAGAGCAGGCTCGACGCTGAGCTGATCGGCAACGTTTCGCTCCGGGTGCTCCCGACAGAGCGGCCCGACACCTGGGAGGTGCAGGGCCGTGGCGAGCTCCAGCTCGCCGTTCTCGTCGAGTTGATGCGGCGCGAGGGCTTCGAGCTCACGGTCGGCAAGCCGCAGGTCGTGACAAAGGAGGTCAACGGCAAGGTGCACGAGCCCGTGGAGCGGCTCGCAATCGACGCGCCCGAGGAGTACATCGGCGTGCTCACGCAGCTGCTCGCTCTCCGCAAGGGGCGGATGGAGCAGATGGTCAACCACGGCACCGGCTGGGTCCGGCTCGAGTACCTCGTGCCGGCACGTGCCCTGATCGGCTTTCGCACCGAGTTTCTCACCGAGACGCGTGGCACCGGGATCCTGCACCATGTGTTCGACCGCTATGAGCCGTGGTACGGCGAGCTGCGCACGCGGCCGAGTGGCTCTCTCGTCGCCGACCGGCAGGGCCCGACGACCGGATTTGCGATCTCGAACCTGCAGGAGCGCGGAAAGCTCTTCGTCGGCCCCGGGGTCGGCGTCTACGAGGGGATGATCGTGGGCGAGAATGCGCGCTCCGAGGACATGGACGTGAACGCGACCAAGGAGAAGAAGCTCACGAACATGCGCGCGTCGAGCTCGGACGAGCTCGTGCGGCTGATCCCGCCGACCCTGCTCTCGCTCGAGCAGGCGCTCGAGTTCATCCGCGAGGACGAGTGCGTGGAGGTGACACCGACCTCGATCCGGTTGCGCAAGGTCGAGCTGGGAGCGGGTAAGCGCCAGCAGCTGTCGAGTCGCAAGGCCCGCGGGCTGGCGTAGCCGCGGCGGATTCGATCGAGTCGCGTACCCTGTCGCCGGTGCGCAACCTGAGGCCTCTCTTCGACCCACGGTCGGTTGCCGTGCTCGGCGCATCCGACGATCCCACGAAGTGGGGTCAGTGGATCGCCGCCGGTGTGTTGAAGGGAGCCCATCGCCGTGACGTCTGGCTCGTCAACCGGAAAGGCGGCGAGATCCTCGGCCGGCAGGCATATCGGTCGCTCTCCGAGCTACCGGGCGCTCCCGACCTCGTCGTGATCTCGCTTCCGGCCGCCGCGTTCGAGCAGGCGATCGACGACTCGCTCGCTGCGGGCGCCCGCGCGATCGTTGTGATCACTGCAGGGCTGGGCGAAATCGACGATGCAGGGAAGGCGCGTGAGGCCGCTGCTGTCGAGCGCGTGCGGGCAGCCGGTGCGGTCATGGTCGGCCCGAACTGCCTCGGCGTCTACGACGCGGCCGCCGAGCTCGATGTCGGCTCCAACGCTTTCACGCCCGGGCTGCTCGGGATCATCTCCCAGAGCGGTAATCTCGCGCTCGAGATGAGCCTGCTCGCGGCGGAGTATGGCATGGGCGTCTCGCGTTTCGTCTCGCTCGGAAATCAGGCCGACATCCGGGTCGCCGAGCTTGTCGAGGCGTTCGCGGCGGACGAGCATACCCGCGTGATCGGCGTCTACTGCGAGGAGTTTCTGGATGGACGGGCCTTTGCGCGTGCAGGTGCTGCGGCGGTCGCGGCCGGTAAGCAGGTCGTCCTGCTCGCCGCCGGCAGCAGCGAGGCCGGAGCGCGAGCCGCCGCCTCCCACACAGGCGCACTCGCGAGCGACACCGCTGTCGTCGAGGCGGCCTGTCGTGCGGGGCAGATCCTGTGCGTGGCGACGCCCAAGCAGCTCGTCGATCGGGCGCTCGCGAGCATCACCCCCTACCGGCCTCGCGGAAAGCGGGTCGCGATCGTGGGGGATGGCGGCGGCACGGGCGTCGTCACTGCCGACCTCGTCACGGAGGCGGGGCTCGAGTTGCCAGAGCTCTCGCCCGAGCTCGCGAAGCGCCTCACCGATATCGCGCCCAGCATCATCACGGCAAATCCCGTAGACCTCGCTGGCGCGGGCGAGCAGGATTTCTGGAACTTCGAGCGCGTCACGACCACGGTGCTCGAATCGGGTGAGGTGGACGCCGTGATCTTCACCGGGTATTTCGGTGGCTACAGCCAGATGAACGAGCAGTTCGGGATCATCGAGACCGAGGTGGGCCATGCGATCGCGCGCTCCGCCGGAGCCAACGGGATTCCGCTTCTGGCCCAGGCGATGTACTGGCGCTCGCCACCGGTGAAGGCCCTGCGGGCTGGAGGTGTACCCGTCTACCGCGATATCGAGGCGGCCGTTGACACGCTCGCGCACCTCGTGGAGCAGTCAGAGACAGGCGCTCCGGGCATCCCCGAGCCGGGTGAGCCTGCGCCTCCGATCGTCGGCGACTGCTATTTCGAGTCGCGCGCATTGCTCTCGGAGGCGGGCATTCCGTTCGCCTCTGCCCGACGGACAGACTCGGTCGAGGGCGTGCGGGCGTTGGCCGCGGAACTCGGCTATCCGGTTGTGCTGAAAGCGCTCGGACTGCTGCACAAGTCGGACGCGGGGGGCGTCGCTCTCGATCTTCGAGACGACGTGGCCGTGACCGCGGCGGCGGTCGAGATGCAGGAGCGTCTCGCGCCGGATGGGTACTCGGTCGAGACATTCGTGGGTGCGACGGGGGGTGTCGAGCTGATCGTGGGCTGTCGGCGTGATCCACGCTTCGGCCCGCTTGTTCTTGTTGGGCTTGGCGGTGTCTACGCGGAGATCCTTCGCGATGTCCGTCTTGCGCTCGCGCCTGCAGGCGCCGACGAGTTGGAGGAGTTGCTGCTCTCCCTGCGCGGTGCGGGTCTGCTCACCGGCGCACGCGGCAGTGTGCCGGTGGACGTGCGTGCGGCTGCCGAAGCCGCTGCCGCCCTCTCACGGGTTGCCGCGGCCCACCCGGAGATCACCGAGATCGAGATCAATCCGCTCCTCGTGACGCCCTCGGGCGTGGTTGGCCTCGACGCCCGCGTCGTGCTTGCCTGAGCGGCAACGGAGCGAGGACGCCGCCTCTAGCGTCCCGGCCAACGCACCGGCGTGTGGGACGCTGGTGGTTGCTCCGCGCCCGTCATTCCCAGCCGAGATACGGTGCCGCGCCGCGTTTCTGCAGGCCGCGGGCGATGATCAGCTTCTGGATCTCGCTCGTGCCCTCCCAGATCCGGTCTACCCGCACCTCGCGGAAGAAGCGCGCCGCCGCGTTCTCGTGCATGTAGCCACGGCCGCCGTGGATCTGCACCGCACGATCGGCCACCCGCCCCGCCATCTCGGACGCGAACAGCTTCGCCATCGCGACCTTGCCGTGGACGACCTTGCGATCCTCGAGCGTGTCGAAGGCATGGGCTGCGTGGTAGGTCAGAAGCCGTGCAGCGTGGATCTCCGTCAACGAGTCCGCGAGCGGGAACGAGACACCCTGGTTCTCGATGATCGGCCCACCGAAGGCCTCACGCTCCTTGGCCCACGCCGTCGCTTCGTCGAGGAGTCGCAGCGCCGCGCCGCAGCAGCGGGCCGCGATGAACAGGCGCTCGACCAGGATCCACTCGCGTGAGCCGGCATCGCCGCCGGGCACGCGGTTTTCCTCGGGCACCCGGCAGTCCGTAAAGACGATTTCCGGGTGATGGTCGAGGTAGGGGTCGTGCAGGAACCGCGGGGTCTTCGTGATCTCCATCCCCGGGGTTCCCGGCTCGACGAGGAACAGCATGTGCTCGCCCTTGTGCGCCGCCGCAACGATGTAGATGCCGGCGTCGCCCTCACTCGTGACGAACCACTTCTCCCCATTGATCACCCAGTCGTCACCGTCGCGGTCGGCCGTCGCTGCCAGTGCCGTGAGGTCGGAGCCGGCACCCGGTTCGGTCAGCGCCCACGCCTCCCGGTACTCGCCGCGCACGATCGGCAGCACGTACTTCTCGGCCTGCACGGGGGTGAGAAGCTCGAGGAGCTCGCGGGGACCCCGGTCTACGACCGTGAACCCGAGCCCGTTTGTCGCCTTTCCGGATTCCTCCTCGAGCGCGACCTGAGCGAGCATCGAGAGATCGCGGCCTCCGAGAGCGGCCGGCATGTTGAGCATCGAGAAGCCGGCAGCGCGCGCTTTCGCGCGCAGATCGTCGATCTCGGCCGGGTCGATCGCATTGCGCTCTGCGATTCGCAACTCGACAGGGTAGACCTCTTCTCTGACGAAGAGGCCGATCTGCCGCTTCAGCTCGGCGATGTCCTTGGGTAGCTCGGGCACGATCACGCGTAGGCCTCCAGGTGTTTGACCAGACGGTCAGGAATCGTCTCGGATGCAGGATAGCCGTCAGAGGCGTGCCACTCGCCGGTCATCGCCTAGCTGCCCTGCAGGATCTCCCGTGCTGCCCGGAGCCCGCTCGCGAGAGCGCCGTCCATCAGCGCCTGGCTTGCGCCGTGGGTGTGCTCGCCGCAGGCATGAAACGGCCCCACGGGATGCCATGCCGCGGCGCCGGGAACCTCACACGAGTACGCGGCCGCAATCCAGGGGTCGTCGTCCCAGACAACGAGCACGGCATCATCGGGCGAGAGAGCGAGATCGGGCCGGAGTGCCGCAAGAGAGGAGAGCCAGGTCGCCGCTCCGTCGGTGACCTCGAGACGGGCGAGAGCGGGCTTTGAGCCGGCGAATGCGTTGACGACCGGCTGTACGCCCGTGCCCCCGGTCGAAGTCCAGCTCCAGTATCGCTCGGGCACCGACAGCACGGCGCTCGTCGTCGCCCCCTCCCTGAGCGGCACGAAGAGCTTGGCCGCATTGCCGTACCCGACTGCGGCGTAGGCTCCACAGAGCGGCTCGGGGAGCGGCGGGTCGAAGGTGATCCGGCCGACCACGCTCGCAGGTAGCGCGAGTACCACCCGGTCAACGGTGAGCTCTGCTCCCCCGGCCGACACGACGGCGCCGCCGTCGCTCCAGGCAATGCGCTCCACGGGGCACGAGAGGTGGATCACCGATCCGAGCCCGGCGGCGAGCGCGAGCGCGACACGCTGATTCCCTCCGGCAACGCTCGGGCAGATATCGGCCGAGTGAGCAGCGATTCCGGCGAGCGCGCTCGCATCGACGCGGTCGGCCGTTGACGCCGCTGATACCTCGAGCCGGGCTCTGATCGCCTCGCTTGCACCGGCGTCGAGTGGCAGGCTGTCGAGGAGCTCTGCGGCCGATGTGCCCGCCTCGATGTCGGCAAGCGCCTCGCCGATCTGCGTGATTGCGTCGTGCATCGAACCGGGACCGACGCCGATCCCGCCGCGCGGCTCCCGATCGCCGTAGAGCATCCCCTTCTCCCAGAGCCCGAGCCCGAACCGATCGACGTAGGAGAGGATGGTGTCGTTGCCGGGGAGAATGAACTCTGCGCCCATCTCGACGACGGCGCCGTTCTCGAGCTCTCTCGACCAGACCCTGCCACCGACGCGGTCACGCGCCTCGAATACGGCCACGTCGGCACCCGCGGCAGCGAGAGCGTCGGCGGCAGCGAGACCGGCAAAGCCGGCACCCACGATCGCGACGCCCAGCGCCGCCGTCAACCGCCTGTCCCCGCTACCCCCGCTTGCGTGAAGGCCGCACGCTCCGCGTCGGTCAGTGGCCGCGGGCGCCCCGTTTCTCTGTTGCGTGCCACGAGGACTGCCTCGGCCTCGGCCGCGAGGTCGCCGTCGAGGGTGTGAATACCCTCGCGCAGCGTGATGCTCGACGTGCCAAGCTTCTCGACCGCGCAGCGGACGACGATGATGTCGTCGTCCTGGGTGAGCTCGCGGCGGTAGTCGATCGCGAGGCGGGCGAGCACGTAGTCCCAGGCATCACCGATGTCGGCGAGCACCGTGTCAACGAACTCGTCACGGCACTCCTCGAGGTACGTCGCGTAGACCGCGTTGTTGACGTGTCGGTAGGCGTCAACGTCGCGCCAGCGGATCTCGATCTGCTTCTCGTACACGCCCTGGATCGTAGCGGGCTTGACTTCCGGGTCAGGAACAGTCTGAATAGACGCTCGATGGCCCACCCGAAAGACCAAAAAGGCCTCAGCCGGCGCCGTCTTCTGAAGGGCGCAGCAGGTGGGGCTCTCGGGATAGGCGCGCTCGGCGTGCTCGCGGGTTGCGAGAACACGACGACGGCGATCGGCGCCTGCGATGCCGGCAGCACCTCCAACCTCGTCGTCCCGAAGCCGGGTGGGCCGGGAGGCCTGCCGCTCCCGCGCCCGGACAACGCAGTGACCTGGGCGATCACGAGCGACAACGAACCGATCGCGGACGGGCTGCCTGACGAGAAAGGTCCCCTCACGATCTTCAACTATGCAGATTACGTTGACCCTGCCCTCGTCAAGTCGTTCCAGAAGCTGACCGGCCGCAAGGTCGAGATCGCCACCTACAACTCGTCCGACGAAGCAGTCGCAAAGTTGAAGTCGGGTGCGGTCGGCTTCGACATCGTGATGGGCCTCTCGGCAAGCTCGATCGTCAGCCTCGTCGCACAGCAACTCCTCCAGCCGCTCAACCACTCGTACCTCTCCAACTTCGAGAAGAATATCTGGCCGGAGCTGCAGGACCCGTTCTACGACCGCGGCAGCCGGTATACGGTGCCCTACGTCGTCTGGTCGGATGGGATCGGCTGGCGCAACGACAAGATCAAGACGGACATCGCAGCCATGGACGTTCCCTGGGACATCTTCTGGCAGTCTCAGCCGTACAGAGGCAAGGTCTCCGTGCTGGACGACGCGAGAGATGCTCTCTCGATGCCAATCCAGCGGGAGGCGATGCGGACGGGAAGCCGTCCCGACGTCAACACGGAGGACGAGAAGGTCGTCCAGAAGGCGGGCACGGATCTCGGCCAACTGGCAGGCATCTGCAACATCAAGGCGACGATCACCGACTACCAGACGCTTCCGGAGGGCAAGTCCTGGCTCAACCAGTCGTGGTCGGGTGACCTTCTCGGGGCCGCGTTCTACTACATGCCAAAGGGCGTCCCGGCGAGCGTGCTCTCGTACTGGGGGCCCGACAGCGGTGGAATCGTTCAGAACGACTACTTCTGCATCGGCCGTACCGCAAAGAATCCCGCGCTTGCACACCGGTTCATCGATTACATGCTCGACGCCAGGGTCGCCTACGACAACATGGTCAATTTCGTCGGCTATACACCGCCGCAGAACACGATCACTGCCGCATCCCTGCTCGACAGCGGGCTGATTCCGAAGAGCCTCGTGCCCGCAGTCATCCGTCCCGACCAGTTTGCCTTCAACGAGCAGTTGCTGCAGCTCACGGTTCAGGGTCAGACCTACTGGGACGAGGCCTGGTCGAAGTTCAAGGCCGGTTGACGGATGAGCTCGCGCTGGACATGGAGGGTGCTCTCACTCCCCGGGGTCGCGTGGCTGAGCGTCTTTTTCCTGATGGCGCTGTACGTCGTCGTCGCCGTCGCGTTCGGCAACCAGAACTCGCTCTCGGAGCCGGTGGCATTCTGGAATCCGCTCGACTGGAACGTCGGGTACATGCTGGCCACCCTGCAGAACATCGTGCAGGGAGGCCCGTTTCTGACGGTCTTCATCCGGACATTCGTCTTCGTGGTCATTGCCCTCACGCTTGCGCTCCTCGTCGGCTACCCGGTCGCCTATTTCGCCGCACGACATGCGGGACGCTGGAAGGGGCTCGTACTCCTCCTCCTGATCCTTCCTTTCTGGATCAACTACCTGATGCGGATGCTCGCGTGGATCAACCTGCTCTCGCCCGACGGCCTGGCGACGAGGTTCCTGAGCACGGTCGGGATCGAGCGACTCTTCATCTCGGTCAACCTTCTCTCGGCCAGAGGCGGGTGGCTCGAGGGGGAGCCGCTGACGGTGATCATCGCGCTCACCTACGGCTACCTCCCGTTCCTGATCCTGCCGCTCTACGCTTCGCTCGACCGGATCGACCAGCGCCAGATCGAGGCAGCCCGTGATCTCGGAGCAAGTCCTGCGAGCGCGTTCCGGAGAGTGTCGTTGCCACTCTCGAGGCCGGGCATCCTGGCCGGACTGGTGCTGATCGCCCTGCCGATGTTCGGCGACTATTACACGCCCGATCTCGTCTCGTCCTCGACCAAGACGACGATGATCGGGAACCAGATCGACCAGCTCACACGCCAGGGCTCCTCGAAGGTCGTGGGGGCCTGCCTGACGCTGATCCTCGCCGTCGCCCTGCTTGGACTGATGTTCTACTACCTGCGGGCAACACGCAGCGCCGACGACCGGGTGCAGGACTGATGAACTGGCTGCGCAATCCGTGGGGCCGCCCTCGCCTCCTCGTCCTCGTCACGGGCTTCTACATCCTGTGGTCGCTGATCCCCGTCGGGCTTGCCGTGCTCTTCGCATTCAACAACGGCCGCTCGCGGACGACCTGGCAGGGCTTCTCGACCCGCTGGTTCACCGGGTCGACGGGAAGCGTCCTTCACGACCCGGCCCTGCAGGGCGCGCTTCGCCACACGCTGTTCCTCGGCATCGTCTGCGTCCTCGTTGCGACGCCGATCGGTGTTGCGCTCGCGCTCGGCCTGCAGCGCTGGCGCGGGCCGGGGGGTGGCAGTATCAACACGGTGATGCTGCTTCCGCTCGTCACCCCCGAGATCGTGATGGGCGTGGCGTTGCTCCTCCTCTTCCTTCAGGTGCTCCCCGGGGTAGGCCTTGGCTCGTCGGCGCAGGTCATCGGCCAGGTGACGTTCACGATCTCCTATGTCGTTGTGATCGTGCGCGGCCGGCTCGTCTCGATCGGCAAGGAGTACGAGGAGGCGGCGGCCGATCTCGGGGCGCCTCCGCACGACCAGCTGATCCGCGTCCTGTTGCCGCTCCTCGCACCGGCGATCATCGCGAGTGCGGCCGTCGTGTTCGCGATCTCGCTCGACGACTTCGTCGTCACCCAGTACCTCTCCGGTGATGCGAGCACGACGACCGTTTCGATGCTGCTCTACGCATCGGCCCGCGCGGCACCCACGCCCGCCCTCAACGCGCTTGCGACGATTGCGCTTCTGGTCACGCTCGCGACGCTCGGGCTTGCCTATCTCGTCTACAAGCGATTTGCCAGCAGCGACGATGCCGCCGTCATGGCCGGCCTGGAGGTATAAGAGGCTCTGATGCAGGGAGAGATCCACCTCGAGCAGTTGACGAAGATGTTCGGTGAGGTCGCCGCGGTTGACGGGATCGACCTCGACATGCCTGGCGGCGAGTTCTTCACGATGGTGGGGCCATCGGGCTGCGGGAAGACGACGACGTTGCGGATGATCGCCGGCTTCGAGCGTCCGACGAGCGGACGCATCGTGCTCGACGACGTGGACGTTGCCCAGGTGCCTCCCCACAAGCGCAAGGTCAACACGGTGTTCCAGAGCTACGCGCTCTTCCCCCATCTCAACGTGGCAGACAACGTGGGCTTCGGCCTCAAGTACAAGAAGCTGACAAAGGAAGAGCATCGGAAGCGGGTGAACGAGGCGCTCGACCTCGTTCAGCTCGGCGAGTACGGCAAGCGCAAGCCAAACCAGCTCTCGGGCGGGCAGCAGCAGCGCGTAGCGCTCGCGCGGGCTCTCGTTCTGACTCCCGAGGTGCTCCTTCTCGACGAGCCGCTCGGGGCGCTCGATGCCCGGCTCCGCAAGGAGCTCCAGGTGGAGCTCAAGACGCTTCAGGCCAACCTCGGGATCACGTTCGTGTTCGTCACGCATGACCAGGAGGAGGCGCTGACGATGAGCGACCGTGTGGCCGTCATGAACGGCGGCCACGTCGAGCAGGTCGGCGTGCCACGCGAGATGTACGAGGAGCCTGCAACGCTCTTCGTCGCCGACTTCCTCGGCGTCTCCAACCTGATCCCTGCCGTTGCGTCGGCGGAGAATGGGGGCTGCGCGCTCCGCATCGGTGATCGCACCCTGCGGGCCTCGGCGGGGGCGACGGATGTTCGTGGGGATGTGAAGGCGATGATCCGCCCGGAGCGTATCGTCGTCGAGCCGCAGGGAACGGTCGGCGACAACCGCCTCCCCGGCATGGTCGAGCGGGCGGTGTACGTGGGCTCCGCGCACGAGCTTCATGTCCGGCTCGTCGGCGGCGGACTTCTCAGGGCGCTGATCTCGAACGACGGGTCGGCGTTTGCCTACGAGAACGGCACCCCGGTGATGCTGTACCTGCCGGCGGAGGCAGTGCGGGTTCTTGCACCGTCGGTCTGAGGATCGACCCGTTCGTGGTGCTACGGCCTCGCGTCAGGCGCTGACGGGCTCGTCGAGCTCGCGGACGATTGCGCTGAGCAGAAGCTCGCCGATGCGCTTGCTTTCGATCAGGCCGAGGTAGAGAAGCGAGTCGAGGCCGTCCCCGACGGCGACAAGACGCCACCCGGCCGCTGTTGCCTCGACGGCGGTGGCGATCGACCCGTCAGTGCGTCCCTCCTCGATCAGACCGACGATCCGGCCGATCGACTCGCGGTACGAGAGCTCGACGAGCGGCCGTAGCTCGTCGTCGGAACGCAGGCTGCTCCACACCTCGTTCCACAGCACGCGCTGCTCGTTGAAGGGGAGGTCGGGCTCGACACCGGCGAGCAAGATGCGCTCGACCTTCTCGCGGCCCGTCGTCGCCCCCGCAAGCTCGGCCTCGACGGCGGTGTGCCAGCGTTGCACCGAGAAGGCAAAGGCGTTGTGCATCAGCTCCTGGCGCGTCGAGAAGTAGTAGTGGACAAGCGCCTTCGATACCCCGGCCTCCTTCGCGACACCCGCCATCCGCAGCCCGTGGGCACCTTCGCGCACGATCACCCGGCAGGCTGCCTCGAGGATGCTGGTGGTGCGTTTGTTCGGAGGATGGATGGTGGCGGGCGTCATTGCTCGACTATCTTGACTGATTCGGTCGGTGTCTGTATCCTGACTGACTAGACAGTCAGCCATGACGATCTCTCCCGACGCACGCACCCGCTCGATCCCGCCCCTCGAGCATTCACTCGAAGACGGCTGGACGCTGCCCGCCTCCTGGTACTCCGACACCGCGGTGGCCGAGCGGGAGCGCGAGCTGATCTTCGCACGGTCGTGGCAGTACGGCGGCCCGGCGGAGCACGTAGCGAAGCCCGGCTCCTACATGGCGACGCAGGCGGGCCACATCCCGCTCGTCGTCACGCGCAGCCGTGACGGTGAGCTGCGGGCATTCGTCAATGTCTGTCGCCATCGCGCCTACCTGATCGCCCGCGACCACGGCTGTCGTGAGACCCTCCAGTGCCCGTACCACGCGTGGACATACGACCTCGACGGGTCGCTCAAGCGCGTCCCCCGCTCCGAGCGCGAGGAGGGTTTCAACCCTGCCGACTTCTCGCTGCTGCCGGCCTCGGTCGATACCTGGGGGCCGTTCCTGTTTGTCAATCCCGATCCCGATGCGGCTCCGCTCGCGGAGACGCTCGGCGCCCTCCCCGACATCGTCACCGGTAGCGGCCTCGATCTCTCTACGCTCCGGCTCCACTCGGAGGGTACGTGGCCGATCGAGGCGAACTGGAAGATTGCACTCGAGAACTACCTCGAGTGCTACCACTGCCCGGCGGCTCACCCCGGTTTCAGCAAGGTGATCAACGTTGACCCCGACGCCTATGCCCTCTCTGTTTCGCCGACGTTCTCGAGCCAGATCGGCCCGGTTCGAGCCGCTGCCTTGAACGGCACGAACAGTGCACCGTACGTCCCCGTCGGGGAGATCGCGAGCTCGCAGTACCACTTCCTCTGGCCCAACACGACGGTCAATATCGTGCCGGGCCCGCAGAACATCTCGCTCGAACGCTGGCTGCCGGACGGCACCGGCAGAACGATCGAGATGACGGATTACTGGTTCGGCGCCGATGTCCCGCCCGAGATCGTGCAGGAGGTGATCGAGTTCGACATGCAGGTCGGTCAGGAGGACACGGATCTCGTCGTCACGGTGCAGGCCGGGGTCAACTCGGGAACCGTGCCGCAGGGGCGCCTGATGCGGGAGAGCGAGCAGCTCATTGCCGACTTCCAGCGTCGCCTCTACGACGCGATCGCCTAGCTCTGTTTCCTGTTCGCTGGCAGCGCCGAGTGCGCTAAGGTCGGGTGCCACCGGGGCCGCGGAAGGAGACTGCATGACAGCCATGGCGGAGATCGAGTCGAGGTTCCATTTCTCGCGTGAGATGCTCGCAGGGCCGATCTACAGGAAGTACGAGAAGGCGATGCGCAAGGCCTGGAGCGTGGACGACCTCGATTTCACCCGGGACGCGCTCGACTGGCAGCGGATCACGCCGGAGCAGCAGAAGGGGCTGCTCGGGGTGACGATCCGCTTCCTTGCCGGGGAGCAGGCCGTCACCGACGAGCTCGTGCCGATGCTTGCCGCAGCGCACGCCCTGCGCAGGTTCGACTGGACGATATTCCTCTCGACGTTTCTCGTCGAAGAGGCGAGGCACGCGGAGTTCTTCATGCGCTGGCACGAGCACGTTGTCGGGATCCTCGACCCGAAAGAGGTTGCACCGCACTTCCTCGTGCGGGGCAAGACCATCGATCCGACGGGGCGCTTCGAGGTGCGCGACGTGATGCACGAGGCTCTCCCGTACTACGGCGGCAAGCTGCTCGAGGCTTGCGCAGGGGGCACCGAGGCAGAGATCGAGCGCGCGTTCGTGCAGTTCTCGGCCACCTACAACGGATTTGTCGAGGGCGTCCTGACGATGCCGTCGTACGAGATCGTGATCGACACGACGGCGCAGTGGGATGCGTTCCCGACACTCAACCAGGGGTTCAAGCTGATTCTGATGGACGAGGGACGCCACATCACGTTCGGCACCGAGGCCTGCCGGATCCTGATCGAGAAGAACCCGTCGTACGAGGAGGCGGTGCACGAGATCTTCGACGCCTACCGCGGGAACGTCGTCGGCCTCGTGGAGTATCAGAAGGCGGTACCAGGCCTCGACCTCGGGAAGTACCAGACGATGAAGGTACGCCACTATCGCAACCGCTGCCGGGAGATGGGCATCACGCCCGACGCTCTCCTGATCGAGCAGATTCTCGATCCGACGATCGACTTCGTCGTGGGTGTCGAGGCCGGCTGAGATGGGAGTCCGCTGGAGCTGCGTCGACGCTGGCTGTGACTGGGCGGTCACGGCGCCGGACGTGGACACGATCGTCCTACTCGTTCAGGCGCACATGGCCGAGGCGCACTCGAGCTTCGAACTCGACGACATGATCGAGGCCGTTCTCGAGGAGGTCGCGGATGTCACGCCTCCGGGCGCATCACGATAGGGTTGCGGCGTGAGAATGCGCGCGGCAGTCCTCGAGGAGTTCGGCAGACCGCTCGTCGTCCAGGAGGTCGATCTCGCGGAGCCGAAGGCGGGTGAGGTGCTCGTGCGGCTCGCCGCCTGCGGGGTCTGCCACACCGACCTCTACACGGCCTCCGGCGCCGACCCGACCGGGTATGCGCCGTGCGTGCTCGGCCACGAAGGTGCCGGCGTCGTCGAGCGCGTTGGCGACGATGTCACGCTCGTCTCCGTCGGCGACCACGTCATCACGCTCTTCGCGCCCGAGTGTGGGAGGTGCGTCCACTGCCTTAGCGGTCGCACGAACCGTTGCCTTGCGATCCGCGACCAGCAGGGCCTCGGCTACCTCCCCGATGGCACGGCGCGCCTCTCACGCGGCGGCGAGCCCCTGCGGCACTTCATGGGCACCTCGACGTTCGCCGAGTACACGGTTATGCCGGAGATCGCGCTCGCGAAGGTGAGCCCGGAGGCGCCGCTCGATGGCTGCGCCCCGTTCGCCTGCGGCCTCTCGACCGGGATCGGCGCCGCTCTCTACACGGCACAGGTCGAGCCGGGCTCGACGTGCGTCGTCTTCGGCTGCGGGCTCGTCGGCCTCGGCGCGGTGATCGGCTGCCGGCTCGCGGGGGCGGAGCGGATCATCGCGGCCGACCTCTCCGAGGATCGGCTCGCGCAGGCACGCCACCACGGAGCGACGGAGACGAGGGTCGCCGCCGAGGACACGGTTGACTGGATCAAGGCGCAGACAGGCGGCTTCGGTGCCGACTACACGTTCGAGGCAACGGGCCTCGTCTCGGTGATGCGCCAGGCGGTCGAGTCGGCCCGCGAGGCGTGGGGGCTCGCAACGATGTGTGGCGTCGCCGGCAAGGGAGAGGTGCTCGAGGTCGTGCCGCGCTTTCTGATCACGGGCCGCCGCGTCACGGGCTCGTCGTTTGGCGGCGTCAAGGGGCGGACGCAGGTGCCGCTCCTCGTCGACCGGTGGCTCGCCGGCGAGATCGACGTGGAGTCACTCCTCTCGCACCGCATCACCCTCGACGAGGTCAATCACGGCTTCGACCTGATGCACCACCAGGACGGCATCCGCAGCATCATCACGTTCGACTGAGCGTCCTACTTCTGGACGTCCCCGTCGTCCTGGCCGTCGTTGACGGCGAGGACGTCCATCGGGCAGCGTCGCTCTGACACGGTGGTAGCCCGACCCGGGTGCTTGAATCCCTTGCGGATGACTGCATCGACTCGTCGCATCGCTCTCGTAGTGGCCGCAACTGCTGCTCTTGCTCTCGTTCCCGCGGCCCTTGCAGACATCGCGAGCGAAAACGCGCTCGCGCAGAAGTACGCCCCGGTCGTCCGCCTTGTCGATCAGCCGCGGGAATGTGGCCGCGGTGAGCCGTATATTCCGATCGACGTCGACCTTCTCTTCGACGAGCCGACCGTCGTATTGCGCGGGCCGTGGAATCCCGTCGATCTCGTCAAGATCGGGCCCGCGGCGACCGACCTCGCGAACCGGTACGAGTACCACCTCGACTTCCCTGGCGCTCCGCTCTCCGCGGGCTGTCACTACGAGCGCTGGGCACGGTGGCTGGCGAAGGGGTCGCCGCCGACGGCCTACGCGCACGTTGCGACCGATCCCGGCTATCCGGGCAAGCTCGCGCTCCAGTACTGGTTCTTCTATCCGTTCAACGACTTCAACAACCTGCACGAGGGGGACTGGGAGATGATCCAGCTCGTCTTCGATGCGGCCGATCCGAACGAGGCGCTGGCAACGTCGCCTTCCATCATCGGCTACAGCTCCCACGAAGGGGCCGAGAAAGCCGCGTGGAGCGACCGCAAGCTCACGGTCGTTGACGGCACCCACCCTGTCGTCTACCCGTCGTCTGGCTCGCACGCCAACAAGTTCTCGCCGGCGCTCTACCTCGGTGACTCGGCCGCAGCCGGTGTCGGCTGCGACCTCACTCAGGGCCTGCATCGCGAGCTGAAGCCCGTTGTGAAGACGATCCCTAGCGATGCGGCAGCCGCCCGCACTGCCTATCCCTGGATCGCGTTCGAGGGGCGCTGGGGCGAGCTGCAGCCTGCGTTCTTCAACGGCCCGTTAGGTCCAAACCTGAGGGCGCAGTGGACACATCCGATCGCGTGGTCGCAGGGCTGGCGTCATCATTCATACGAGGTGCCGTCCGGTGGCATCCTCGGAACGGGTGCAACCGATCTGTTTTGTGGTGGTGTCCAAACGGGCTCAAAGGTGCTTGTCCTTCTTCTGCGCAGCCCGGTGTTGATGGTGCTCGTAATCGTCGCGATCCTGGCTCTCATCGCCGCCGTCATCGTCCGCGCGACGTGGCTTCCCGTCGCTCCACTGCGCATCGCCCGTCGCCGGACACAGGGTCAGATTCTTTCGTCCTCGGCGTCGATGTACGTCCGTCGCTTCCGCCTGTTCCTCTCGATCGGGCTGCTGCAGATCCCGATCGCCCTCGGGGTCACGTTGATCGAGTGGCTCCTGTTCCGCTCGCTTGACGACGTCGTTGCGGCCACCGGTCAGGGTGCGGGTGCCTGTGCCCTGCTCGTGTTCGTCGTCGGTACGGCATCAACACTCATCGGTCTCGGACTGGTGCAGGCGACGGTCGTGTGCGCACTCGTCGAGATAGACGCAGGCCGTCCCGTGGGGCCCCTGCACGCCTATCGGATCGCACTGCGGCGATCGCGGCCCCTGTGCGTCGCGGTTGCACTCTTCGTCGGCATGTGGGTTGCTCTCTCGGTGACGGCCTTTCTCCTTCCGGTCGCGGTCTTGTTCGCCGTGCGCTGGTGCCTCTTTGCCCCGGTGGTCGAGGTCGAGGGAACCTCGGGGGCGGCCGCGTTGCGTCGCAGTCGCGCACTCATTCGAGGACGCTGGATCAGGACGGTCTCGCTCGTCGGTGGCAGCATCGTGCTTGCGCTCTTGGTGGGCCCCCTGCTGGGTGTGATGCTGATCGTCGGGACGAACATGCCGTTTGTGCTCCTCGACATCGTCGCCGGTCTCGTCTACTCCGTCGTGCTGCCGTTTGTCGCCCTCGTCACCGCGTACGTCTACTTCGACGCGCGGGCACGGGGTGAGACCGAGCCGGCCGATGAGCGGAGAGAGCTACCGGCCGAAATCGACCTTGGGGGGAACGGGGTCAGGTCTTCTTCGTTCCGCCCGTAGCGAAAGACGAGTAACGGGCGGGCATGGTCGAGCAGCGGCCCACGCAGCGCCCCTGCAGGACGAAGTGCGGGCCGCTGGGGCACGTAGTCGTACGGTGTCTCTCCGTCGAAATCGTGGGGGTATCAGATCCGCTTCGAGGCTGTCGCGGATCAGGACGGGGCGAGCTCCTCACGGACGTTGACGGTGAGCGTTGCGTACAGCGTGACCCCGGCTCTATCGACGGCGAACTCAAAGGCCGGCCGTGTGAACCGGATACTCGGCGACCGACCGAGCCCCGACCTAGCCCTGACCTAGCCCTGTGTGGTGCCGGACGAGACGATCGAGGCAACCGTGAGCTCCAGATGCTCGACGCACTCGTCCGCCACCGTCTTCCAGGTAGCGAAGTGCGGTGTCTTCCCGTGCGCGTCGAACGCGGCCTGGTCTTCGTAGACCTCGTAGAGCAGGACACGGTTCGGGTCGGCTGTGTCGATGCAGACGTCGAACTGGAGGCAGCCAGGCTCGCGCTCGAGCGTGACGGCACCCTGGGCCGTAATCGCGGCCACGAGCTTCTCCCTGAGGGCAGGCCGTACACTGATCGTTGCGAAAAGCGCGATCACG
>JBAXFL010000011.1:0-59940 GCA_037139935.1 Thermoleophilia bacterium
GCATCGCAGTCCGATCTCGGGTGGGAGGCTGAGCCCGTTTCCAGGCTCAGAGGCCGCCTGACGCCTGACGCCTGACTCCTGACTCCGGCGACGGTGGCTGCGGGTGGAACGACGAAGAACTGACCCCCACCACCGCTATTGTTGGTGTATGGCACCGCCGCGAAGGAGTTCCTGCGTCTGTCCTCCTCACGGAGTCGGCGGCGGCACAACGAGCGGGGAGTGCGCGTGGCCGGGCTGGTGAAGGCGACCCTGTACAGCGATGCCGGCTGCCCGTGGGGCTACTCGGCGGATCCTGCTCTCCGGGTGCTCGAGTGGCGCTACGGGGCGCAACTCGACTGGCGGCTCGTGGTTATCGGGCTGACCGAGCGCGCCCAGCAATACGTTGACCGCGGCTACACACCGCTTGGGTCGGCCGAGGGGTACGTCCGGCGGTTTCGCCCGTACGGGATGCCGTTCGCGCCAGAGCCCCGCGCGCGGGTCATGGGCACGGGGCGGGCCTGCAGAGCGGTCGTCGCAGCGCGCCTGCAGGAGCCGGGCGCGGAGTGGGCGGTGTTTCGTGCGCTCCAGTTCGCCTGGTTCACGACGACGTTGCTGCTCGACGAGGACGACGGTATCGCCCGGGCGCTTGCAGGCGTCCCGGGGCTCGACGTGGACGCGGTGATCGCTGCGATCGAGACGCCCGAGGTCGAGGAGGCCTATCAGCGCGACCACGCCGAGGCGCGTACTGGAGCCGGCTCGCCGGCCGAGCTGCAGCACAAGACGGCCACCACCGACGGCCCCGTCCGCTTTACCGCGCCCTCCGTCATCTTCGAGCACGCGGGCCGGACGCTCGTGGCCGGCGGCTGGCAGACGATCGAGGCCTACGACGTGCTCGTCGCAAACCTGATTCCCGACGGGGAGCGCCGTGGCGTGCCCGACGATCCGTTCGCGTTGCTCGAGCGCTTTCCGGGTGGCCTGACCACGCAGGAGGTCGCACAGCTGTTGACGCGGGGCAACGACGCTCCCGACCGCCCCGGGGCCGAGGCCGCGATGCTGGGCCTCGTGGCGTCGGGGCTCGCGGTGCGCACCCGGCTCGGCGACGATGCACTCTGGGCGGTGGCGTAGGGCCGGCATCCCACCTCGGTGGGCGACGCCGTCCGCCGGACGTGTGGTGGGTCGGTAGGGTCGCGGTGTGGCATCCATGCTTCTCTACGGGCGGCCCGGATCTGCCTCAATGGCTCCCCATGCCGCGCTCGCCGAGATCGGGGTGGACTACGACCTCGTGCTGATCGAGAGAGACGAGGCACAGACCGACCCCGGCTACCTCGGGCTCAATCCGCTCGGCGTCGTACCGACGCTCGTGGACGGCGACATCGTCCTGACCGAATCTGCGGCGATTCTGCTCTATCTCGCCGACCGATATCCCGAGGCACGCCTTGCTCCAGAGGGCCGGGCGCAGTTCTACCGCTGGCTCGTCTTCATGACGAACACGCTGCAGACAACGTTGCTCAGGATGTTCTACCCGGAGCGGTACGGCGATGAGAGCGTCGGCCCACGGGCAACCGCGGAGGCAGGACGGCACTTCGACCTGATCGAGTCGCATCTCGCGGGGCGAGAGTGGCTCGTCGGCGAGCACCGGACGGGGGCAGACCTCTTCCTCCTGATGCTCACCGACTGGGGCTCCGAGCTCGACCCGCCCGCATGGGACAGGCCTGCCATCCGCGCGCACTTTCTCCGCACGCTCGCGCTACCGGGCGTTGCGCGGATGTTCGAGGAAGAGGGGCTCGAGAAGCCGGAGTGGGCCGTCTGACCCACGGGTCGCCGCCGCGGCGAGGCTCAGGCTCAGTGCGCGTGCGTTGCCGGCAGGACCTTGCCAGGGTTGAGTATGCCGGTCGGGTCGAAACTCGTTTTGATCGCCCGCATCAGCGGAATCAGGTCGCCATGCTCCTGCTCGAGTGCACCGATCTTGCCAAGCCCGATTCCGTGCTCGCCGGTACAGGTGCCGCCGCGCGCGAGAGCGTCGGCAACGAGGTTGTGGACGAGCTCGCCGGAGAGGTTGATCTCGGATGCATCGACCTGCATGGCGATGTGCAGGTTGCCGTCGCCTGCGTGGCCGACGATGCCTGCGTTCAGGCCCAGCCGGTCGATCTCGGCGCGCGCGAAGCGGGCAGCGCCCGCGAGCTCCGTCAGCGGCACGCACACGTCTGTCGTCCGCTCCCTGGTGCCGGGGAACGTCGCCGACGTGGCGTGTGCGACGTCGTGGCGCGCTTTCCAGAGCAGGGCTCGTGCCTCGGGGTCGAGCTCGTGAACGATGTCCGTTGCGCCCTCGGCGAGGGCGACCGCCTGCACGATCTCGAGGTCTTCGGCCACCACTCCCTCGCTTCCCGTTGACTCCACGAGCAGGCAGACTCCCTCCGGATAGTCCGTCCCGGAGTACGCGTTGACCGCCGTCACGGTCCACGCATCCATCAGCTCGAGCCGCGTCACCCCGGCGCCCGCGGCGACGACGCCCGCAGCCGTGCGGCAGGCGCTCTCGATGTCCGGGAAGGCGATGCGCAGCGCCACGGCCCGCTCGGGGATCGCGTGGAGCCTGACCGTCACCTCGGTGATTACCGCGAGCGTGCCCTCCGACCCGACCAGAAGTCCCGTGAGGTCGTAGCCGGCCGATGTCTTCGCGGCCCGGCTGCCGGTGCGGATCACTTTTCCGTCGGCAAGCACCGCTTCGAGCGCCAGCACGTTCGCTCGCATCTTCCCGTAGCGCACCGTCGTCGTGCCCGCGGCATTCGTTGCGGCCATCCCACCGATCGTGGCGTCGGCACCGGGGTCAACCGGGAAGCAAAGGCCGTTCTGACCGGCCGCCCGTTCGAGCGTGAGCCGCGTGACGCCCGCCTGCACCGTCGCCGTCAGGTTCTCGGGGGCGATGTCGAGGATGCGGTCGAGCCTCGAGAGATCGAGGCTGATGCCGCCCTTGAGAGGAATCACGTGGCCCTCGAGGCTCGTGCCGACCCCGAACGGTGTCACCGGAATCCGGTACTTGCTCGCACGCGCGAGCACCAGCGAGACCTCGTCGGTCGAGACCGGATAGACGACCACATCCGGCCGGTGCGGTGTGTGAAACGTGATGTCACCCGCATGCAGGTCGAGCTCGGAATCACCGTCGCGCACGCGGTCCTCGCCCAGAGCCTCGCGGAGCTCCAGTTTTATTTTTTCGATATCCGTCACCGGGCGAGAGGGTATCGACGCTGTCGCCGTCGTGCCCGTGGATCTGCTTCTTCAGGGTGAAGGGCATGCATTTCTGCGCTAGGGCCGCCGGAGTACCTGCCCGTTTCTGATTCCCGTGAGCTTGCCTGCGCTCAGCGTTACAGCACCGTTGACGATCACGGTGTCCATCCCGGTAGCGAGTCTGCTCGGATCGAATGTCGTCCCTTCCTCCCTGAACGTGGTCGGGTCGAAGACGACGACGTCGGCATGGGCACCCGGCCGGAGGACGCCGCGATCCTGGAGGCCGATTCGCTCCGCGGGCCGGGCCGTGAGGCGATGGATCGCCTCGGGCAGGCTCAGCACCTTCTCCTGCTGGACGCAGAAGCGCAGGTACCACGCAGCCCAGGTGTAGGCCCCGTGGAAGACCTTTCCCTCGAGCGGGCCCGTCGGTGCCATCGTCGTGGCGTCCGATCCGGGAACGCAGAGGGGATGGGCAAACGCCTCCCGCTGCTGCTCCTCGGTGTAGGCATGGATGATCACCATCAGCTGCCCGGGATCCATTTTGCTGCGGTCGTCAGTCGCACCGAGAAGAAGGTCATAGACGGCATCGAGAGGCTCCTGACCACGCTCGGCTGCAATCGTGGCGATATCGCGGCGGGCGTACTCCGGCCACACCTCGTTGTCGAGCAGCACGACCCGGCTCCAGTCACCACCGGCGCTGAGGATGCTCTCGTAGTCACGCATCGCCCGCCGCTGTTCCCTGTCGCCGAGGATCTCGCGCAACCGCGTAGCGTCCGTGAGCGCCCACGGCGGCAACGCGGTCAGCAGGAACGTTGTTCCGTAGAGGCGCGTGTGCATATCGAACGCCACATCCATACCGCTTCCCGCAGCGCCTTCGACGAGCTCGAGGCAGCGGCGGGCAGAGTCGATGCCGTTCCGGGGGGTGAGGTGAGAGACCTGAAGTCGTACGCCGGAGCGCTCGGCCGTGCGGATCGCCTCGGCAACTGCATCGTCGGCACCCTCGTCGCGTCGCCGCGTGTGTGTCGCGTAGATCGCGTGGCGGCCGCCGCACACCTCGCACATCGAGACCAATTCGTCCTCATCGGCACCACGCTCCGCTGCGTATTCGAGTCCCGTCGAGTAGCCCCACGCTCCCTGCTCCAGAGCCTCCTCGAGGAGGTATCGCATCTGTGCCAGCTCGTCGGGGCGAGCCGGCCGGTCGGCGAGACCGACGACCGACAGCCGGATCTGCCCGTTCGGTGCGAGGCTCGCCACATTGATCGCGGGTGCCGCCTCCTCGAGTCGCTCGAAGTAGCCGGCCGCCGTCGTCCAGGTCAGCGGGACATCGGACGAGTGGCCGTAGATCGCCTTCGGGGCAAGGTCCTTGTCCAGCAGCGGGAAGCAGCCGAAGCCACAGTTTCCGACGACTTCGAGCGTGACGCCCTGATGGACGGCGCTCGCGGCCCGCGGATCGACGAGGAGGGTGAAGTCGGAGTGGCTGTGGATGTCGATGAAGCCGGGGGCGACGACCTTGCCGGTTGCGTCTATCTCGCTCGCCGCCTCGGGTACATCGCCGATGACGGCAACCCTGCCGCCCCGGACGCCCAGGTCGGCGCGACGAGGATCGCCTCCTGTGCCGTCGATGACGAGGCCGTTGCGGATGGCGATATCCACGCTCACCGGGCACCCCGGACGGCAGCCGTCGCCTCGACATCGACGGTGCCGTCAGCGATCACGACCCCGTAGCTCTCACGTGCGGCTGCAACCGACACCTTGTCGTCGAGGACGTCGGCGAGAACCGCGGCAGGCTCACGCTCGAAGGCCGGGCCAAAGCCACCACCACCGGCAGAGACGTGGATGAAGCGGTCGCCCTCGACGAGCATTGACGCCTCCATCGGCATCGTCGGGAGCTCCCTGCTCCCTTCACCAGAGATCAGGGTGTTGCTCGACGGCGCCCCGTGCTCTCCACCCTCGAGCCCGTAGGGCGGATGGTCGCGACGGTCGGTACGGATCGTGAGGGTTGCCCTGGGCGTCCGCACCCTGAATGCGCGCACGTAGGCGAGCCCGCCACGTTGACGTCCGGCCCCACCGGAGTCGGGCACGAGGCCGTACCGCTCGACCTCGAGCGGAATGTCGGCCTCGAGCAGCTCGACGGGCTGGTTGCCGAGGTTTGCAAGAGGGTTCGAGACTCCCTCGAGCCCATCCCGCGTTGCCCTGGCGCCCCACGTGCCCACGATAACCTCGGTCGTCCCGAACGGTCGGCGCTCCTCGTCGTAGCCACCGAACGCGATCAGCGTCGGCCCGCCCTCCCCTGCCGCGAGTACGCGCTCCGGGATGAGCGGCGCAAGCGCCCCCATTAGGGCGTCGTAGACCCGGTAGCCGATGACGCCGCGGGCCCCGCAGGCAGCAGGGAGCACGGGGTTGACGACGGTCCCCGCGGGGGCGTCGATACGGATCGGTGTCATGTAGCCCTCACAGTTTGGAATATCGCCTCCGACGATGCCGCGCATTGCGCAGTAGCACGCCGCACGCACCATGCCGATCGGGCAGTTCACGCTCGCCTCAACCTGTGGAGACGTCCCGTCAAAGCTGATCAGTACCTCGTCCCCCGCGATCTCGACCCGGACGCAGATCGGGATGGGTGTGGGGTCGATGCCGACCCCGTCGATGTGGTCGGTGAACGTGTGGATGCCGTCGGGCAGCTTCGCGAGCCCGGCTCGCATCATCCGCTCCGCGACGCGCTGTAGCTCGTCCATGTAGACGTGTGCGTCGGAGCCGTAGCGCTCGAGGAGCGCCGTGAGACCGCGCTCGCCGACGCGACACGCCGCCAGCTGGGCGCGAAGATCGCCGAGCACGTGAATCGGCTGGCGCGTGTTCGCCTCGATCAGCCTGAACAGGGTCGTGTTCTCGACGCCACCGTCGTAGAGCTTCGACAGGGGGATCCGCAGGCCCTCCTGATAGATCTCGGTTGCATGCACGGCGACGCTGCCGGGCGCGATGCCGCCCACATCGGAGTGGTGCGCCATCGTCGCGGCGTACCCCTCCAGCTTCCCGGCGACGAAGATCGGCTGGATCACGTAGAGGTCGGGCAGATGCTGGCCGCCGCATCCGTACGGGTCGTTGGCGATGTACACGTCACCGGGCGTCGCCGACGAGCCGAACTCCTCGATGACGTACCCCATCACGGTGGGGAATGTCCCGAGTTGCACCGCGAGCGTGAGTCCCTGTGCGACGACGAGGCCGTTGCGGTCGCAGAGAGCCGTTGAGTAGTCCATGGTGTCGCGAACGACGGGCGAGTAGGCGCTGCGCATGATCACGAGCGCCATCTCGTCCGCCGTGGAGGCGAGCGCGTTCTTGATCACCTCGATGGTGATCGGGTCGATGGGCGAGCGGATGGACGGGTCAGTCATCGATCTCGACCTCGATGTTGCCGTAGGCGTCGAGCCGGGCGACGCAGCCTGGCGGCACGACGCACGTCGAGTCGGCCTCGTCGATCAGGAGGGGGCCACGGCGCTCACCTTCGAGTAGGCCGCCGCGGTTGCAGACCGGGGTCTCGATGCGGCCGGCTTCGGTGCCGAAGTAGGCGCGTCGAGAGGTCTCGAGCGGTGGCAGAGCGCGGATTGCGGCAACCGGGTCGTACTTTTGGGCCGCAGTCCGCTCGATCCGGGCGAGCGCCCGCACGGAGACGACGTCGAGCGGGTCATCGGCGGATCCGTGCCCGTAGGTTCTGATGTGCTCGGCGACAAAATCCGCCGTCAGCCGGGCGATGTCAACCTTGTCTGTCGCGACCTGAACGGGTAGCTCGTAGGCCTGGCCCGTGTACCGCACGTCTGCGTACCGGACGACGGTGACCGTGGCCCCGTCGGTTGCAGCGAGGCTCGCGGTCGCCTCCATCTCGACGGCGGCGAAGGCGCTCTCGAGGGCGACCGAAGTGACCTCTTTTCCCCGCAGCATGAGCGTGCGCACGGTCTCGTGCTCGGTGTCGGAGAAGAGGAGGCCGAGCGCGCTGAAGACGCCCGGAGACGGGGGAATCAACACCCGGCGGATTCCCAGAGCCCGGGCGATCTCGATTCCCACGAGCGGCCCGTTGCCGCCGAACGCGCAGAGCGTGAAGTCGCGAGGGTCGCGGCCACGGTACGTCGTCACCGCCTTGACGGCGCGCGTCATCGTTGCGACGGCGAGCTGCAGGATCCCGTAGGCGGCCTCCTCGACCGTGCGGGAAAGCGGCACCGCGACGACCCGCTCGAGCACCTCATGCGACGCGGATGGATTCAGCGCAATCGCACCGCCGCCGAGCTGCGTCTCGTTGAGATGGCCGAGGGCGAGCAGTGCGTCGGTGAGTGTCGGCTCGAGCCCACCGAGGTCGTAACACACGGGCCCCGGCATCGATCCGGCACTCACCGGGCCGACGCTGACCGCGCCGAGAGGATCGATGCTGACGATGCTGCCGCCGCCCGCGCCGATCTCGGATACGTCGATGAACGGCAGCTTAATCGGGTGGCCGCCGCCTTTGACGAGCTTGCTGCTGAGGTTTATCCCGGCCCCGACCTCGTACTCGCTCGTGCGCACCGGCAGGCCGTCCTCCACGATCGAGGCCTTCGCTGTGGTGCCGCCCATGTCGAGCGAGATCAGCTGCGGTTGGCCCGTGAGCCGGCCGAGATAGGCGCACGCCATGACGCCGGCAGCGGGTCCCGACTCGACCAGGTGCGCGGGCTTGCGCTCGGCGATCTCCGGGGTCAGCGTTCCGCCCGCCGACTGGATCACCTCGAGCGGAGCCGTGATGCCCGACTCACGCAGTTGCGTAGCGAGGGATGCGATGTACCGGGTGATCGCCGGCCCGACATAGGCGTTGACGACGGCGGTGCTCGTGCGCTCGTACTCGCGAATCTCGGGAAGGATCTCGGACGAGCGAGTGAGGTAGACGCCCTCGCCCACGATCGCCCGCACGATCTCCTCGACGCGCCGCTCGTGCGCGTCGTTTGCGTACGCGTGGATAAGAGCGATTGCCACCGCCTCGACGCCGGCCTCCGCGATCGCGTGCGCGACCTCTGTGACCTTGACCTCGTCGAGCTCCCGCCAGACCTCACCTCGGGGGCCGAGACGTTCGGGCACCTCGTAGCGGAGTCGCCGTGGGACGAGCGGCCTGGCGCTCTCGTACTGGATGTCGTAGAGCACGGGAATGCGCAGTCGCCGCATCTCGAGGACGTCGCGGAATCCCGCCGTCGTGATCAGCGCCGTTCGCGCGCCCACGCCCTCGAGGATCGTGTTCGAGGCGATGGTCGAGGCGTGGACGACTCCCACAACGTCGCCCGGATCGACATCGCACTCGGCCAGAAGGGAAACGGTTCCGGCCAGGACACCGTGGGCATAGTCCTCGGGCGTGGACAGTACTTTCTTCGTTCGCACCGAGCCGTCATCGCCGAGCAGCACGACATCCGTGAATGTGCCGCCGATATCGACGCCGAGCCGGAACGTGCCTGCAGGATCCCGGGACATGCTTGCTATCTACCCGGCAGGCGCGGTTGCCGGCGGACTCTCTCGGGAGTCGAGGAGTGCATCGGGGTCGAAGTCCGTGCCATCCAGAACGGCGTCACTCGCCGGCCTCGGAGGGGAGCGTCACGGCTAGACGGTCAACGGCCCAGCGCATTCCGTCCTGTACCGCCTTCTCTGCAGCAGCACCGTCACGAGCGACGCAGGCATCGAGAAACGCGCGGTAGCGGCCGACTGACTCGCGGAAACGCTCCGCCGTGGAGAGTACGAGCCGGTTGTAGCGATCCGCACGCCAGAACAGCCGCTCCACGTCGTCAACGAGGCGCTTCCGCCCGCTCGACCGGTAACACGTTGCGTGGAACTCCCATCGTTGCAGCAGGTATGCATCCACGTTCTGCTCGACGGCGAGCTCGCGCAGGTGGTGGAGGATGCGCTCCATCTGCGCGATCTCACCGGGCCCGACGGAGACGGCCCCAACGCGCGCGGCAAGGCCTTCCAGGCCGAGTCGCGCTGCATAGGTCTCCTCGAAGTCCTCGCGCGTGAGGCGGCTGACGGCGGCGCGGCCGGTGGCGCTGAACGCGACCAACCCTTCGCGCTCGAGCTGGCTCAGACCTGCGCGCACCGGCGTGGGGGAGACGCCGAGTTGCTGCGCTAGGTCGCGCTGCACGAGCGGCGTTCCCGAAGGCAGCTGGCCGCCGACGATCAGGTCGCGCAGCGTCCGCGCGACTTGCTGTTCGATGGACTCGCGCTCCTCGAGGGGGGGAATCGGTGTGATCAGCTCTTTCATTCAGAGACAGTTTGCTCTAGACTCGCCCGGAATGCAACGTGATATTTCAAATCGCAAATGAAGGACGCCGCCGCAGAGGTAGTGCAGGGGCGCATCGGGGTCGATGTAGGCGGCACCTTTACGGATGTTCTCCTTCATACCGCCGACGGGCGGGTGCAGCTACGCAAGCTCCTCTCGACGCCCCCGGACTATGACCTGGCTGTTGTCGAGGCCGTCTCCGGGCTTGCCGGCGGAGATCCACCGGCCGTGGTGAGCGAGGTCGTCCACGGCACGACCGTCGCGACAAATGCCGTGCTTCAGCGCCTCGGCGCCGAGACCGCTCTCATCACGACCCGTGGATTTCGCGACGTTCTCGAGCTGCGGCGCCTGCGGATTCCGCACATGTACGACCTCTTCTGGCGCAAGCCGCCGCCGCTCGTCGAGCGGAGGCTTCGCTTCGAAGTATCCGAGAGGATGGCAGCGGACGGAGCAGTTCTGCAGCCGCTCGACGATGCGGAGGTGCGCGAGTTGGCGGGCAGCCTGCGGAGGCTCGGGATCGACTCGATCGCCGTCTGCTTCCTCCACTCCTATCTCTATCCCGAGCACGAGCAGAGGGTCGGAGCGATCCTCGCAGAGGAAGTACCGGGCGCCATGGTCTCTCTCTCGAGCGAGATCCTGCGGGAGCAGCGTGAGTACGAGAGGTCGGCCACGACCGTCGTCAACGCGTACGTACGACCGCTGATGGCGACCTACATCGACCGTATCCGCACCGGCCTCGACGGGATCGGACTGGAGGAGGCGCCGCTCCAGATCATGCAGTCTTCGGGTGGCGTGATGACTGCCGAGGACGCCAAGCTGCGTCCGGTGTTCGCCCTCGAGTCGGGGCCTGCAGCCGGTGTCGTCGCGGCACTCGGGATGTCGCAGCGGCTCGGACTTGGAAATCTGATCACTTTCGATATGGGAGGCACGACGGCGAAGGCATCGCTGATCGAGAACGGCGCCATCGCCCGCGGCCGCGAGTACGAGGTCGGCGGCTCGATCTCCGCTGGAAGTCGGCTGATCCGTGGAGCCGGCGAGCTGTTGCGCATCCCGACGATCGACATCGCCGAGGTGGGGGCCGGCGGCGGGAGCATCGCGTGGCTCGACCCTGCCGGCGGGCTCCAGGTCGGGCCGAAGAGCGCGGGCGCAGATCCCGGGCCTGCCTGTTACGGTCGCGGCGGCATCGAGCCCACGGTTACCGACGCGAACGTCGTGCTCGGCTCGATTCCGGCAGGTCCCGTGGCCGATGGGCAGATCACGATCTCGAGAGAGCTTGCGGAGAAGGCGGTCGCCCGGGTTGCCGAGCCGCTCGGGCTCTCGCTCACCGAAGCGGCTGACGGCATTCATCGCATCGCGAACGCGCGCATGACGCGTGCTTTGCGCTCCGTCTCTTCGGAGAAGGGGCGCGATCCGCGCGAGTTCGCGATCATCGCCTACGGCGGCTCGGGGCCCGTGCATGCGGGTGGGCTTGCCGATGCCCTCGGCGTTACGACGATCATCGTTCCGCCGGTTGCGGGGTTGTTCAGCGCCGTCGGCTTGCTCTTCGCGCGCCCCGAGTTCCATGAGGTGCGCTCTTGCCACCTCGATGTTGACCTGGCCGTCTCGGCAGAGATCATCGCGCTGTTCGAGGAGATGAAGGTGCCACTCGCCCGCGCATTCGCGGGGCGCGAGCAACCGGCCTGGACGCGAACCGCAGACCTCCGCTATCGGGGACAGAGCTGGGAGATCGAGATAGAGCTGCCGGCGGGGCCGATTGACCGGAAGCTGCTCGCCGCACTTCGCGGTCGGTTCGAGGACGAGCATGAGGTGTTATACGGCGTCCGTGGGCAGCCCGGCTTGCCGGTCGAGGTGCGAGCGGTCAGGCTTGCTGCGCTCGGGGCCTCGGCGGCGACGCTTACCTTCGACGTCGCTGATGCACGGGTGCCAGACCGCGACGCAACACGATGCATGTGGGCCGGGGGTGGGGCGATGGAGGTTCCCGTTCGCGACCGCGCGTCGATCGGGAGTGATGCCGTTTCGGGCCCGTTACTCGTGGACGAGTACGACACGACGGTCGTCGTCCCCGACGGCTGGCACGTCCGGCGCCACCTCGAGACGGGAACGCTCCTGCTCGAGAAGGAGACCGGGTCGTGACCGTCCACTCCTCTCCCTCGCCCGATCCCGTGACGCTGCAGATCGTCGCGAACGGGCTCCAGTCGATCGCCGACGAGATGGCGACGACGATCGTCCGCACTGCACACTCCACCGTTGTCCGCGACGGAATGGACTTCTCGGCTGCGCTGTGCGACGCCCGTGGCGAGACGATCGCGCAGGCCGTCAGCGTCCCGTTCCATCTCGGCTCGATTCCGACCGCGATCGACTCGCTGCTCGGCCACTACGGCGACCGAATGCGTCCCGGTGACGTCTTCATCATGAACGACCCCTTCGACGGGGGGATGCACCTGCAGGACATCTTCATCGTCAAGCCGGTACACCTCGACGATGCGCTGGTCGGCTTCGCCGTCACAACTGCCCACCACGGCGATGTGGGTGGTCGTCTGCCCGGCTCGAGCGCGTGCGACAACACCGAGATCTTCCAGGAAGGCATCCGGATGCCCTGGATTCGCTTCTACGCCGAAGGGGAGCCGGTCGAGGAGGTGCACCGGCTGATCGAGATGAACGTCCGCATGCCGCGGGTCACGTTCGGTGACCTCGGAGCACAGGTTGCGGCATGCTCGGTAGCCGAACGCGAGTTCCAGGCGCTCGCAAGGCGCTATGGACGAGAGCAGTTGGCCGAGCTCACGATGGAGCTGATCGCCTACACCGAGCGCCTCGTCCGCCAGGAGATCGCGACATGGCCGGACGGCACAGCATCCTTCACGGACTACCTCGGGTCGGACGGGGTGGAAGCACGCGATGTTCCCATCACGGCGCGGATCACGATTACCGGCGACGAGGTCACCGCCGACCTGACCGGCTCGGCAGCGATGGTGCGGGGATCGCTCAATAGCACCCGTTCGTTCGTGATGGCGTGCGTGTATCAGGCGATCCGGTGCGCCCTCACCGTCGAGGTGCCGAACACGGCGGGGGCTTTCAGGCCGATCACCGTTCTCACGAAGCCGGGGACAGTGGCAGAGGTGGTCATGCCGGGGGCCTCCTCGATGCGTGGCGTCACGGGCTTCCGGGTGCTCGACGCGCTCAACGGCGCGCTCGCCCAGCTGATTCCGCATCGGATCCCGGCGGCGGGCGAGGGTGGGAACACACTTGCCATCTTCGGTGCGAACCGCCCCGGGACGGACGAGCGGTTCGTCTTCTACGAACTCGTCGTCGGCACCTGGGGCGGCACTCCGGCCTGGGACGGAAACGACGGGCTCACGAACCCTGCGAGCCTTGCCGCGAACATCCCGATCGAGGTCGCCGAGTCCGAGTTCCCCATCGTCGTCGAGCGTTACGGCCTCGTGCCCGACACGGGCGGCGCGGGAGAGCATCGTGGCGGCCTCGCAATCGAGCGTGTGTGGCGCTGCCTCACGCCCGGCACGTCCTTGATCGTTCGCTCGGATCGTGCTGACAGGCCGCCGTACGGCCTCGCCGGCGGCGGCAGCGGTGCGCCGTCGAGCAATCTCCTGCTGCGCCCGGACGGGACGGAGGAGGTGCTTCCTGCGATGTTCTCGACGACGATCGGAGAGGGCGATGTCTACGTCCATCGGATGGCGGGGGGCGGTGGCTGGGGCGATCCACTCGCGCGGGCCCCGGCCGCTGTCGAGCACGACGTGCGCGACGAAAAGGTGAGCACAGCAGCTGCGAGACTGCTGTACGGCACGGTGATCGGGGCCGACGGGTTGGTCGATAATGCGGCGACGGCCGCTCTACGAGACGAGAGGAGAAGAACGTGATCGCCAGGGCAGATGCCGTAGTGATCGGAGCCGGGATCATGGGGGCGAGTACTGCCCACTTCCTGAACAGGTTGGGGTTTGGCGAGGTCGTGCTACTCGAGAAACGAAAGATCTGCGGCGGCTCGACCCAGTACTCGGCCGCACACGTTCGCCAGCATTACTCGAACGAGGTCGGTATCAGGCTGGCCGTGCGGGGTGCGTCGATGTTCGGCAACGCCGAGGAGGAGTTCGGCGGGCCGGCCGGCTTCCATCAGATCGGCTACATGCTCTTCGCGCCGCCCGAGGAGGCGCAGGCGTTACGCGATACCGTCGCCGTGCAACAGGGATTCGGCGTCGATACGACGACGCTCGAGCCAGACGAGGTCATGAGCCGCTGGCCCCGGCTCCAGCTCGACGGTGTCGGGCTCGCCTGCTTCGAGCCGACGTCCGGCTTCGCGGATCCCGTGCAGACGGTGGAGTCTCTCGTCCGTTCGGCACAACGCAACGGGCTCCACGTCTACGAGGGCTGTGAGGTGCTCAGTATTCAAACGGCGAGTGGGCGGGTCACCGGGGTGGTGACCGGGGACGGCGAGATCGCGACCGGCGTCGTGGTGAACGCCTGTGGCCCGTGGGGCGACCGGATCGGTCGGATGGTCGGCATCGACTACCCGATCACGTTCAGTCGTGAGCACGAGGCGATCTTCGACGCCCCGGCGTTGCAGGGCGCAGACGGGTTCGAGGATTTCCCCGTGATCTCGGACGTCCCTCAGTGCTTTTACACCCGCCCGTACGTCGGCGGCAGGATCCTCGTCGGTGAAGGATGGCCCAAGGCTGTGGAGCCGGTCGATCCCGAGGCCTACGACGACGGCACGAACGAGGAGCACCTGCAGGGAATGGTGCCAAAGCTGCTGAACCGGATTCCGTCTCTGGCGCCGACGCTCACGCAGCCGAACTACGGCGGTGCGTTCGTCACCGGGTACTCGGGCGTCTACGACATCACCGAGGACTGGTATCCGATCGTGGGCGAGGAGGAGGTCGGAGGCTACTACTCGTGCTTCGGGGGGAGCGGCCACGGGTTCAAGATCGGGCCGCCGATCGGGGAATCCCTGGCCGCGACGATCGCGGGGCAGGCTCCCCCGATCGATATCTCGAGCCTTTCCGGGTCACGCTTCGCAGCCGGCCGCACGTTCGGATCCGTCTGGGGGCCAGGGAACCGCGCATGACACCGGCGATCGATCCGATCACGTTCGAGGTGATTCGCAACGCGCTCGTCGCAGCGACCGACGAGATGGTGCTGACGTTGCGCAAGAGCGCCTACTCGACGAACATCAAGACCCGCTCCGACTTCTCGTGCGCCTTTTTCGACGCCGAACTGCGGGCCGTCGCCCAGGGCTTCACCCAGCCAGTCCATCTCGGTTCGATGGTGGAGCAGATTCCCAGGGCAGTGCGCACGTACGGCCCGGAGAATCTCGGACCGGGTGACGTCATCATCACGAACGATCCGTATCCGAGTGGAGTGCATCTGAACGACGTCAGCCTGATCTCACCTGTCTATGTGGAGGGCCAGTTGCTGGGCTATGTCGCGAACCTCGCCCACCACGTCGATGTGGGTGGCGGTGCGCCGGCAAGCATCGGAGCGTTCCGAGAGGTCTTCCAGGAGGGCGTGATCATCCCGCCGGTGAAGGTCGTCGAGGGAGGGCAGATCGTGGACGACGTCTTTGCGCTGATCCTCGCCCAGATCCGCTCCAAGCACGAGACCGCGGGAGACTTTCGAGCACAGATCGCAGCCAATGCTACGGGAGCGCGGCGGCTTCAGGCCCTTGTCGGGCGGCACGGGCACGAGACCATCGTGACGACGATGCGCGACCTGCTCGACTACACCGAGCGCCGCACACGGGCTGAGATCGCGGCGCTACCACACGGCATCTACGAGGCGGAGGGCTCGATCGATACGGACGGCTACACCGATGATCCCGTGCGACTCAGGGCGCGCATCGAGATCACGGGGGAGGGGATCGCCTTCGACCTCGCGGGGAGCGACCCGCAGCGGCGCGCCCCCGTCAACTCCACCTACGCGATGACCTTCTCCGCCTGCGCGTACGCGCTCAAGTGCCTGATCGATCCAGACCTGCCCGTCAACGACGGCTTCTATCGAGCGATCGTCCTCGATGCTCCGGGGGGCAGCGTCACCAACTGCACCTGGCCGTCGCCCGTCGTCGGCGGCTGGGAAACACAGACGCGCCTCGTTGACGTGATCTTTCTCGCCCTCCTGCCGGCGTTACCGAAGCAGCTGCCCGCAGGAACCAAGGCGATGATGTGCCATGCCGGGTTCGGAGGTGTCGATCCGGTGACGAACGAGTACACCTGCTTTCTCGAGACATTCGGCGGAGGCTACGGCGGGCGTTACGCGAGCGACGGCCCCGATGCCGTCCAGACCCACGGCCAGAACACCGAGAATGCCCCGGTCGAGGAGACCGAGCTCAACTACCCGGTGCGTGTGGTACGGCTCTCGCTCGTGGACGACTCGGACGGAGCGGGGCGCCGGCGCGGCGGGCTGGGCCTGCGGAAGGACTTTCTCTTCGAGAGGCCGACGACGTTCACCGTGCTCGCCGACCGGACGGCGCGGGGCCCGTGGGGCGTCTTCGGGGGACATCCCGGCCGACCTGCGGAGTACGTGCTGATGCGGGGCAGTGACGAACGAAGGCTGGGTGCAAAACAGACGATCGAACTGGTAGCCGGCGATGTCGTGAGCTATCGCACCTGCGGCGGGGGAGGCTACGGCCCACCGGAGGAACGGGAGCCGGAGCGCGTCTTGCGTGACGTGCTCGAGGACAAGGTCAGCGTGAAGCGAGCACGAGACGTGTACAGGGTCGTCATCAACGGGCGTGAGCTCGACGCTGCAGCCACGGCGGAGCTGCGCGGATGAGCACGACCATCGATCCGATCTCGTTCGAGGTGATTCGGAATGCGCTCGTCGCAGCGACCGACGAGATGGTGGTCGCGCTCAAGCGCAGCGCCTACTCGACGAACATCAAGACACGCTCGGACTTCTCCTGCGCCTTCTTCGACACCGAGTTGCGGTCGGTCGCCCAGGCGTTCACGCAGCCCGTGCACCTGGGCTCGATGGCGCAGCAGGTGCCACACGCAATCCGGCGCTACGGTGCCGAGAACCTCGGGCCCGGCGACGCGATCGTCACGAACGACCCTCACCCGAGCGGCGTGCACCTGAACGACGTCAGCCTGATCTCGCCGGTCTACGTGGACGGCACGCTTCTCGGCTACGTCGCCAACCTTGCGCATCATGTGGACGTCGGCGGCGGAGCACCCGCATCCATCGGCGCGTTTCAGGAGGTCTTCCAGGAGGGCGTGATCATTCCACCGGTGAAGGTCGTCAAGGACGGGAAGATCCTGGACGACGTCTTCCGTTTGATACTCGCCCAGATCCGATCGAAGCACGAGACGGCAGGCGACTTCCGGGCTCAGATAGCGGCCAATGCGACGGGCGTGAGACGGATCACTGCGCTGTCGGAGCGCCACGGCCGCGAGACGCTGCTCGCGACGATGGGCGACCTGCTCGACTACACGGAGCGGCGTGTGCGTGCCGAGATCGCGCAGTTGGCTCCCGGCACGTACACGGCCGAGGGCACCGTCGACAACGATGGCTACACCGACGAGCCGGTCTACCTCAGGATCAGGATCGAGATCACCTCCGGCGGCGTTCACTTCGACACGACCGGATCGGATCCGCAGCGCCGGGCGCCGGTCAACTCGACCTACGCGATGAGCTTCTCCGCCTGCGCCTACGCGCTCAAGTGCCTGATCGACGCAGATCTGCCCGTGAATGACGGCTTCTACCGGCTCTTCAGCCTCAACGCCCCGGAGGGAACGGTTACCAACTGCTCCTGGCCGGCACCGGTCGTCGGCGGGTGGGAGACCCAGACCCGTCTTGTCGAGGTCATGTTCCGCGCACTCATGCCGACGTTCCCCGAGCGGCTCCCGGCGGGAACCAAGGGGATGATGTGCCAGGCGGGATTCGGCTCTCTCGACATTGCGAGGGGAAGCTACACCTGCTTTTACGAGGCGCTTGCAGGGGGATACGGCGGCCGGTTCGGAAGTGACGGCCCCGACGCGGTCCAGGCCCACGGCCAGAACACCGAGAATGCGCCGATCGAGGAGACGGAGTTGAACTACCCGGTGCAGATCGTCCGGCTCTCGCTCGTCGAAAACTCCGAGGGGCCGGGCCGATTCCGCGGTGGGCTCGGGCTGCGCAAGGACTTTCGCGTCCTTCAGCCGACGACGTTCACGATCCTCGCCGACCGCGACCGGAAGGGGCCGTGGGGTGCTTTCGGCGGCCACGACGCGCCCGTCGCCGAGTACGTGCTGATCCACGACGGTGTCGAGACCCGGCTCGGCTCGAAGAGCACCACCGAGCTGGTTGCGGGCGACATCATGAGCGTTCGCAGTTGCGGCGGCGGCGGCTATGGCCCGCCGGAGGAGCGCGAGCCTGAGCACGTGTTGCGCGATGTGCTGGAGGGCAAGGTCAGCGTGGAGCGCGCGCGAGATGCGTACCGCGTTGTGATCGACGAGCGCCGAGTTGACAAGGATGGCACAAACGAGCTGAGGAGAGAAACCGCATGAGCGTACGCCTGGCGATCGATATCGGAGGCACGTTCACCGATGCGACCCTGATCGACGAGGAGACGGGCGAGGTCGCGATCGCGAAGGTGTTGACGACGCCCGCCGACCCGTCGGAGGGATTCATGGAGGCGGTCGAGCGGGCACTCGCCGAGGGTGGTGTCGCAGCAGGCCAGGTCAGCTTCGTCGTCCATGCGACGACGGTTGCGACGAACGCCATCATCGAGGGCAAGATCGCGCGCAGCGGCTTCGTCACGACCGACGGATTTCGCGACCTGCTCGAGATCGCCCGCCAGGTACGGCCGACGCTGTACGACACACAGTTCGAGAAGGCAAAGCCGCTCGTCCCGCGTGACCGCGCGGTTGTCGTGGGTGAGAGACTCGGCCCCAAGGGAGAGGTTCTTCGGCCGCTCGAGGAGGAGTCGGTTCGCACGGCCGCTGCAATCCTCCGGCGCGAGGAGGTCGAGTCCGTGGCCGTCTGTCTTCTCCATGCCTATGTCAACCCCGAGCACGAGCAGCGAGTTGGAGTGATCCTCGCCGAGGAGTTGCCGGGCATCCCGATCTCACTGTCATCTGACGTTGCGCCCGAGTTCCGCGAGTATCTCCGTGCATCGACGACGGTGATCAACGCGGTGATCAGGCCCGTCGTCGAGCGGTACCTGGAGCGCATCGAAGGACGACTTGCCGCCGCCGGAGTGCAGGCAAAGCTCCTCGTGATGCAGTCGAGTGGCGGCATCTTCGGTTCCGACGCTGCCCGTCGTCGGCCGGTGTTCATGGTCGAGTCGGGCCCTGCGGCCGGCGTGATCGCCTCTGCGTATCTCGGTGAGACACTCGGCCGCCCGGACATCCTCTCCTTCGACATGGGTGGCACCACGGCCAAGGTCGGACTGATCCAGGGTGGTCGGCCGTCGGTGACGAAGGACTACAACGTAGGCGGTCACGCCGGAGCCGGGATCGGCGGGATGTCGCTCTCGGGCTATCCCGTGCGCACACCCGTCGTCGATCTCGTCGAGATCGGGGCCGGGGGAGGATCGATTGCGTGGGTTGACTCCGGTGGACTGTTGCGCGTGGGGCCGCAGAGTGCGGGAGCCGATCCGGGCCCGGTGTGTTATCGCCGCGGCGGCGTCGAGCCCACGGTGACCGATGCGAACGTCGTCCTCGGCCGGCTCAACCCGAAGTACTTCCTCGGCGGCGAGATCGGTCTCGACGTGGACGGTGCTGCCCGGGCGATCGAGGAGCGCTGTGCCGGGCCGCTCGGACTCGGCGTCACCGAGGCCGCCAACGGGATTGTCGAGATCGCCAACGCCGCGATGGTCAACGCCCTCCACCTGATCTCGGTGCAGCGAGGATATGACCCACGCGACTTCGTCCTCGTCGGGTTCGGCGGTGCTGGGCCGGTGCACGCGAACGCGCTCGCCCGTGACGCCGAGATGCCAACGTTGCTGATTCCGCGTAGCCCCGGCATCTTCTCGGCCACGGGGCTTCTGACAACCGATCTCAAGCGTGATACGGCGACAACGATCATGCGTCGCCTCGACGATCTCGACCAGGCCGACGTTGATGCGGCGTTCGCCGAGCTCGAGGTCACCGGGCGGGCAGAACTCGAGGGAGAGGGCCTTGGTGACGATGCGATCGTGTTCATCCGGCAGATCGATCTCCGGTATGTCGGACAGAGCTACGAGCTGACGGTGCCGGCGGGCGACGAGCTGCTCGAGCGATTCCATGCCGAGCACGACCGGACGTACGGCTTCAACGCACCCGCGGAACCCGTCGAGGTCGTGAGCCTACGGCTGACGAGTATCGGCAGGATCGCGAAGCCCTCGGCCCGGCGCCTCGAGGAGGGAGGGTGCCCCGAGCCCAAGGAACGGAGACCCGTGTACTTCGCGGAGGTGGGTGACTACGTTGACTGTCCGATCTACGATCGCTACGCGCTCCCGGCGGGTGCGCGGTTCACCGGCCCTGCGATCGTCGAGGAGTTTGATTCGACGACCGTCGTCCACCCGCATTTCGGTGTCACGGTGGATGATGTGGGCAACCTGATCATCGAGAGGGAGGCACCGTGAGCACAACGTACGGGATCGTGCTGTCGAAGAACGTCATGGTGCCGATGCGCGACAACATCCGTCTCGCGTTCGACATCTACCGGCCTGCGCGCGACGGGGCCTTCGTCCAGGGCAGCTTCCCCACGATCATGCTCCACACTCCGTACGACAAGACGGACAAGCGCTACAGCGAGATCGCGGACACCTTCGTCCCGGAGGGATACAACGTCGTGCTGATCGACCTCCGTGACCGCTACTGCTCGGAGACGTCGGGCGTCTACTACCACGCCGCCACCCCCCACACCGGCCGCGACGGATACGACATCTGTGAGTGGATCGCAGCTCAGCCCTGGTCGAACGGGCGGATCGGAACCGTCGGGAGCTCGTACGCTGCGATCACCCAGGTGCGCACCGCTCTCGAGAGCCCGCCACACCTGACGGCGATCTGGCCGGATGTCGTTCCCACGAACAGCTTCCAGAACCAGTGCCGCGAGGGCGGTGCAATGCAGCAGCACATGTTCTGGGCGCTCTTCATCCACGCGCAGGATGCGCGGGAGATCGCGGACGAACCGGAGAAGCAGCAGGATGTCTGGAACGATCTTCGCGACCTGCGGCAGCTCTTCCGGGCGACCCCGTGGAAGCGCGGTCAGACGTCCCTGAGGCACGTGCCGCCGCTCGAGGATTCCCTGCTGGACTACTACACGCGCGGCACCTACGACGCGTACTGGGATCGGATCGAGCACAACTACACGAGGTACTGGGAGCAGCATGCCGACATCCCTGTGACTCTTTCGACCGGCTGGTATGACCCATTTCCGACAGCCGATACCGAGTACTTCATGGCCATGGCGGCGAAGAACACCGCACCGACACGCCTCGTCGTCGGTCCCTGGAGCCATGTCGGGATGCGTGGAGACGCAACGTTCTGCCTTGACGTGGACTTCGGCAAGGACAGTGCGTGGGGCGTGAAGCGCTACTTCGACGAGCAGCTCGAGTTCTTCAACCGCTTCTTGCCCGACGACGCGACGGGCCAGCCCGCTGCCGAGGCACCCGTGCGTATCTTCGTCATGGGCGGAGGCTCCGGCCACAAGACCGCGGAGGGCAAGCTCGACCACGGCGGGCGCTGGCGCGACGAGTGGGAGTGGCCGCTCGCGCGACGCATCGACACGGCGTACTACCTCCACGGCGACGGTTCGCTCGCGACCGCCGAGCCGTCCGCCGCCGCGCCGTCGCGCACGTTCACCTTCGACCCGGCTCATCCTGTCCCGACGATCGGCGGCCTTCACTGCTCGATCGGCGAGCTTCCCGCAGACGGTGCAGGGATGGAACAGGCCTGGGCACGATTCCTCAGCCCGGTACTGCGGTTGCGAGACCTGCTTACCCCGGGCCCCACAGATCAGGTCGAGTCCCCCGCGATCTTCGGCTCCGAGGAGCCTTACCCGCGCCTGTCGGAGCGGGCGGACGTGCTCGTCTTCCAGACCGAGCCGCTCACCGAGTCGGTAGAGGTCACGGGCCCGATGACCGTCCACCTGTGGATCTCCTCGAGCGCGCTCGACACGGATTTCACGGCGAAGGTCGTGGACGTGCACCCGGCCAACGAGGACTATCCCGCCGGCTATGACATGCTGCTCAACGACTCCGTGATCCGCTGTCGCTACAGGGAAGGCTTTGACCGGGAGGTATTTCTCGCGCCCGGCGTTCCCGTGCCGGTGACGATCGCCCTGCCGCCGACCAGCAACCTGTTCGACGTCGGCCATCGGATCCGGGTTGACATCTCGTCGTCGAACTGGCCCCGGCTCGACGTCAATCCGAACACGGGCGAGCCGATGGGACGGCACACGTATCAGGTCGTCGCTGAGCAGACGGTCTACGCCGATGCCGACCACCCGTCGCACATCGTCCTGCCGGTCATTCCCGGGTAGTTGTGAGCTACGGGATCGTCGCGGCGCTGGACGTCATGGTCGCGATGCGGGACGGTGTCCGGCTGGCGTTCGATGTCTACCGTCCGGCGGTGGACGGTGACTTCGCCGAGGGGCGCTTCCCAACCATCATGTGTCACACCGCGTACGACAAGGCGACCAGGCGGTACATCGAGATCTCCGACTTCTTCGTCCCTCGTGGGTATGCGGTGGTGCTGGTAGACATGCGCGACCGCTACCGCTCGGAGGGCTCCGGCACCTACTTCCATTCCGCGACACCCCACACGGGCCGTGACGGCTACGACATCGTGGAGTGGATCGCGGCCCAACCGTGGTCGAACGGCCGCGTCGGCACGGTCGGGAGCTCGTACGCGGGCCAGGTGCAGGTCCGCACGGCGCTCGAGCGCCCGCCGCACCTCGCAGCGATCTGGCCCGACGTCGTGACGACGAGCAACTATGCCAACTGCGCCCGCGAGGGTGGTGCGATGCAGGGGCACATGTTCTGGGCGCTCTTCATCCACGCCCAGGACGCCCAGGAGATCGCAGACGATCCAGGGAAGCAGCAGGATGTCTGGAACGACCTCCACAATCTCAGGCAGCTCTTCCGTGCGACGCCCTGGAGGAAGGGTCAGACGTCCCTGCGACACGTGCCGACGCTCGAGCAGACACTGATCGACTACGCGACCCGCGGCGCGTACGACCCGTGGTGGGCGCGGGAGGAGTGCGACTACATCGCGCACTTCGACCGCCACGCCGATGTTCCCATGACGGTTTCGTCGGGGTGGTTCGACCCGTGGGCCGGACCGGACGCCGACTACTGGGCGGCCATGGCCGCCCAGAACACCTATCCTCAGCGGCTCGTGCTCGGCCCGTGGAGTCACGTGGGGATGCGCGGGGAGGCCACGTCCTGCCACGAGGTGGACTTCGGATCAGAGAGCGTCTGGGGGGTAGAGCGGTACTTCGAGGAGCAACTCGACTACTTCTCGCGCTGGCTGCCAGACGACGCGACCGGGCACCCGGCCGGCGAGGCGCCGATCCGGATCTTCGTGATGGGACGAGGCTCCGGCCGCAAGACCGCCGAGGGCAAGCTCGACCACGGCGGGCGATGGCGTGAGGAATGGGAATGGCCGCTCGCACGTGCGGTACCGACGACGCTTTACCTCCACGGGGACGGAGGCCTCTCCGGCTCGGAGCCGGGTTCGGCCGCCGAGCCGCGGCGTTACACGTTCGACCCGGCACGGCCGGTGCCGACGATCGGCGGTGCGTACTGCGCAATCGGCGAGCTTCCGGATGACGGTCCTGGCATGGAGCAGGCATGGGCGCGGTTCCTCCACCCGGTGCTCCGGCTGCGCGACCTGCTCACACCGGGTCCGGCCGATCAGCGCGAGGCGCCCGAGTTCTACGGGTCGGAGCCGCCGTACCCGCGCCTGTCGGAGCGTGCCGACGTGCTCGTCTTCAAGACGGATCCTCTCACCGAGGCCGTCGAGGTGACCGGTGCGTCGCTTGTACATCTCTGGATCTCCTCGAGCGCGCTCGACACGGACTTCACGGCCAAGCTGATCGACGTGCATCCGCCGAACGACGACTACCCGGACGGCTTCGACATGTTGCTCGTCGACTCCGTGATCCGCTGTCGCTACCGGGAGGGGTTCGACCGGGAGGTGCTGCTCGAACCGGGCGTGCCCGTTCCGGTGACGATCTCGTTGTGGGCGACGAGCAACCTGTTCGACGTCGGCCATCGGATCCGGGTTGACATCTCGTCGTCGAACTGGCCCCGGCTCGACGTCAATCCGAACACGGGCGAGCCGATGGGACGGCACACGTATCAGGTCGTCGCTGAGCAGACGGTCTACGTTGACGCAGAGCGACCATCCCGTATCGTGTTGCCGGTGATCCCCTGCTGAACGAGACCGTGACCGAAGGAGTGAGCTGGCGCGAGATACCGGCCGGGGAGTTCACGATGGGGAGCGACGCGGCAGCGGAGTTCGCGCCCGAACCGGACGAGGCCCCGCGGCACAGGGTTCCGGTCGCCGCGTTCCGGATCGGCCGGACACAGGTGACCAACGCGGAGTACGCCGTCTTCGTTGCGGCGGTGGGCTATCCCGCTCCATCTCACTGGCCCGGCGATACCCCATCGTCCGACCAGGACTCCCATCCGGTTACCTATGTCTCGTGGCAGGACGCGCGCGCGTTCTGCACCTGGGCAGGGGGCTTTCTTCCAACCGAGGCCCAGTGGGAACGGGCTGCGCGCGGCGACGACGATCGCGCCTGGCCGTGGGGTGACGCTGCGCCGACCGTCGAGCATGCCACCTTCAATCTGCTCGAGACATCCGTGGTTGGCCTGCACAGCCGCGGCGCGAGTTCGTTCGGCGCACTCGACCTCGCCGGAAACGCCTGGGAGTGGACTGCTAGTGCCTACCGCGCCTATCCGTACGACGCGGCTGATGGCCGGGAAGCCGGGGAGATGTCGGAGTCCCGCGTCGTACGCGGGGGTGCCTGCATTCACGGCCCGGGCGAGATCCGCTGCTCGTACCGGCACGGAATGCTGGCAGGAGGAGTTGATTACTACGTCGGCTTCCGCCTCGCGTGCGCACCGGACGTTGGCCTCACACTCGATCTGCCACTCGTTGCGGTGCCTGCGGGCGACGTGCTGCTCGGCAACGATGCGCGCCCTTCTGCAGGCGTCGTGCTGCCCGACGAATGTCCTCAGCACACACTGAATCTGGCTGCATTCGAGCTCGCAGCGACTCCCGTGACGAACGCTCAGTACCTCGACTTCGTCCGCGCAACAGGCCACCCGCCGCCTCCACACTGGCACGGGGGATCGATCCCCGAGGGCCTCGATCAGCACCCGGTCACGTATGTCGACTGGTTCGATGCAAGCGCCTACTGCCGCTTTACCGGCACCCGCCTACCGACCGAAGCGGAGTGGGAGAAGGCAGCCCGTGGACATGATGCCCGGCTGTACCCGTGGGGCGAAAGCAAACCGGAAGGGTCACATGCCCACCTTGCGCAAGGGTCGAAACGGGGATCGACGACCACGGTGTCCAGTCATCCCGATGGCGCGAGCCCCTATGGACTGTTTGGCATGGCAGGGAACGTCTGGGAATGGGTTAGCACCGGCTACGCGCCGTACCCGTACCGCGCCGACGACGGACGCGAGGCCCCGGGGAGTGGACATGCGCGCGTGCTGCGCGGAGGCTCGTTTGCGAGCGTGCTCTCCTACTCCGGCCGGTGCGCATCGCGCAGCAAGAGTGCCCCGGGACGCCGCTCGGCCCACATCGGCTTTCGTGTCGCCCGCGATGCACCCGCAACCAACCAACTTCAGGGAGTGTCTGATGATCGAGAACGTTGACGCCGAACGCCTTCGCGACCTGACGCTCCAACTGGTCGAGATCTCGAGCCCAACGGGCGATACCGCCGAGGTTGCCGGTGTCTATGCCCAACGCCTGAGGGAGATCGGGATGGAGGTCGAGGTACTCGACGAGGTCTTTCCCGCGACGCCAATCGTGATTGGCCGACTGCGTGGTGGTGAGCCAGGGCCGAGCGTCGTCCTCAACGGTCACCTCGACACGGTGCCGATTCCGCACGAGCCTGCCCGCGTCGAGAATGGATCGGTCTACGGTCGGGGGAGCGCCGACATGAAGGGGGCGCTCGCGTGCGCTGCCGAGACGGCTCGCGTATTGAAGGCGTCGGGGCCGTTTCCCGGCGAGCTCGTGATCGTCGCCGTCGGCATGCACGAGGCGCCGGGGGGACGTGGTGAGGATCTCACCTGGCTCCTCCGCGAGCACGGATTCCGATCCGACTACGCGGTCGTGTGTGAGCTGAGCGGCGATCGTCTGATCGTCGCGCACATGGGCCAGGTGACCGTCGAGATCACGATCAGCCGCCCGGGTATTGCAACCCACGAACTGCACGCGCCCCCCGGTGGACCGCACCCGATCATGGCGGCCGGCCATGTGATTACTGCGATCGAAGCTCGGAATGAAGAGCTGGCAGCAGTCGAGCATCCCTGGGTCGGCGCCGAGACCTACTTCCTCGGTGAGGTGCATGGCGGCGACTTCTACAACCGTCATCCGACAACATGCCGCCTTGTCGGCACGAGGAGGTGGGCACCGGGCAACACACTCGACGCAGTCGATGCCGAGTATCGCGCGTTGCTTGCCCCGATCGCGGAGGCCACCGGCTGCTCGATCGACCTCGACCTCCAGCTTGTACGCGGCGCCTACTCGATCGATCCGGAGCACCCACTCGCCGTCGCGATGTGCGCGGGGTACGAGGACGTCACCGACCGTCCTCTCGAACTCACGGGTGTCAAAATCGTTGCGGACGCAGCGATCTTCGAGGGAGAGGCTGCGATTCCGACGGTCTACCACGGCCCCGCCGGCACCGGAGCGCACGCTGATATCGAGTCCATGCCGATTGCCGAGCTCGTGCGTGCGACACAGGTGTATCTCCGGATGCTCGCCCATCTCTGGGGATGAGCCGACCGGAGCGCGGTGGTGTTCCTCCGTTTGGCCTCTAGCTCAAATGGTACGTACCTTTTAGGGCTTCATACACTTCAGCCGATGGGCGAGTAGCGTACCTCGGGTAGTCGTACAACCCTCGTGGACACGTGGCCGTTCTCGAGCTCGATCACGCGGTAGCCCGGCGGAGCGCTCACGAGCGTGGTCTTCTCGCCGTCAGGCCCGAACTGGAGGCCGGTGGAGGGGGTCGTCACGACCGTTGCCGAACCGACCTGATGCGTTGACTCGTGGTGCACGTGACCGCAGCAGACGAGCCGGATCCGTCGGTCTTCCACGAGACGTTCCTGGAGGAGCTCTCGTCCCTGGAGCCCGATCGGATCCAGCCACGCGCTCCCGAGCAGGACGGGAGGATGGTGCAGGAACAGGACGACCCCCTCGGGCTCGTGCAGTGCTAGCTGGTCGTCGATCCAGGCTATCTGGGCAGCGTCCATCTGTCCCCCCACGTGGCCGGGCACCTGCGTGTCGAGGCCCAGGAAAAGCCATGCGTCGGTAGAGAACGAGAAGGTGACACGCTCCGCTCCGACTCCGGGAATACGGTCGGCGAAGGCCGACCGAAGCGTCGCACGATCGTCGTGGTTCCCCGGCACCTGCCAGAGCCGGTCGTGCCACGGGTGCAGGATGTCCCGCACGGCCGCGTACGTCTCGGGGAGCTCGTCATGGGTGTGATCCCCCGTGACGACGAGATGGTCTACCTGGCCCTCGTTGTCCTCGACGTGCGAGACGACATCGAGGAGCAACTCCCGGGTTGGGATGCCGAAGAGATGCGTGCCTGGATCGGCGAAGAGGTGCAGGTCGGTCAGCTGCACGATGCGGGTCAGTGTCATATCACGCCAGTCTGCCCGATCGGCTCAGCGTACGACGCCGCCGCGGCGTTCGCCAGTGGGGGCACCGTCCTGCCAGGCGCGGCGTCCCGCTATCCACACGCCCTCGACACCATCCGGCATCTGAACCGGGTCGGCGTACGTGCCGGTGTCGATGTAGAGCGTGGGGTCGAGAAGAACCAGATCGGCGCGCTTCCCGGGCTCGATACGCCCACGATCGACGAGACCGAGGCGATCGGCGGCCCGCGAGGTGAGTCGTGCGATGGCCTCCTCCACCGGGATGAGGCCGTCGCGGATCGCGAACCGGCCGAGGAACCGTGGTGCAGTCCCGTAGAGGCGCGGGTGGGGGCGCTTTCCGAAGATCCCGTCGGAGCCAACGAGCATCAGCGGGTGTTGCGCGATCATCCGCACATCTTCGTCGGATGCGTAGTGGAGCACCATCGTCACGTCGAGCGCCGATTCTGTCATCAGGTCGAGGGCGACGGTCACCGGGTCGAGGCCACGGGTACTTGCAATCTCGCCGAGTGTCCGGCCGACCGTCGTGACATCGGATGAAGCCGTATCCGCGATCTCGATGTGTTCCGGGCCGAGCGTGCCGAGAATGTTCTCCCACCCGGGCAATCCGTGTGCAATGTCGTGTGCGATCCGGCGTCTCTTGCTGCGGCTCGCAAGAGCCTGCAGCGTGCCGGCTGTACCACCTTCCTGCGCCCAGGCCGGCAGCAGGCTTGCAAGGAGCGTGCTGCCGGCGCCATACGGGTACTGGTCGAAAGTGAGGTCGATCTCGGTTGCGGCTGTCTCGAGGAGTTCGAGGAGCGGCTCGATCAGGCCGGCGCCGGCGAGCGACTTCAGATGGGAGAGGTGCAGAGGTGCGCCCGACTGCCGCGCGACCCCGATCATCTCCGAGATCGCTCCGATGAGACCGTGGCCCTCGTTGCGCACGTGCGGGACGAGAGGGGCGCCAAACGCAGCTGCCTCCTGCGCTACTGCAAGCAGTTCGTCGGTTTCGGCGTAGGCGCCGGGGAGGTAGACGAGCCCGAACGAGAGCATGCGGCACCCCGCCTCGAGTCCCGCCCGTACCTCGCTGCGCATCTCCTGCAACTGCTTTGCCGTCGGGGCTACCCGGCCTCCCCCGAGTACGAGGTCGCGTACGGCACCGTGTCCGATCGAGGGGACGAGCGAGAGGGCAGGCCGCGTGGCATCGAGTGCGTCGAGGTACTGGGGAACCGTCGTCCACGGCCAGGCTTCGGGCCCGGGGCCCTCGAGCGGCCGCAGGTACGCCCGACGCTCGTTCCAGCGCTCGCGCCCAACGGGTGCGGGCGCGAGACCGTCGGGGTTGATGACCTCGGTGGTGAACCCCTGGGCAAGTTTCGGCGTCAGGAACGGGTCGTCAAAGGTGATCAGGCCGGAATGGGTGTGCATGTCGATGAATCCCGGGCAGACCAGTAACCCGCGTCCGTCGATGACCTCGCGCGCCACAGGAGGTGCTTCAGTGTCATTCGGGGTCACGAGAGCTATCACACCTCGTGCGACTCCGACATCTCCTTTGAACGGCGGTTTGGCACCCGGATAGACCGTCGCGCCGGTGATCAGGAGGTCGAGCACTAGGCCTCCATGAGGGGTCGTCGGAAGCACACCGCGGTCGCCGCCATGCCCGCGCCAATCAGCGCCAGCACGACGATGAAGCCAACCTGTTCGATCAGGACGGCGGCAAGCATGACCCCCGCAATGAACCCGATCATTCCCACCGTGAGGAGCGCCATGTTGAGAAGGCCCTGATAGTCGTTCTCGACTTCGGCAGCGCGGGCACCGTTGAGTGACGCGGCGGCCGTACTGTTCGAGAGAAGAAAGAGGCAGTAGATGAGTGGCCCCAGAATCGCGGCACGTGGGTCTGCAAAGAGGACGACTGCAAGCCCCTGAACCGTGATCGCGACGATGAACGTGGTGATTGCGCCTACCCGATTCTGGGCGGCACGAACGACGGGCAGCGTGAGGACGACGACGACGATGGCCCCTGCGATGAACGTGACGCTGGCGTGTGCCTCGTCCATCCCGAGATGCTCGCGTAGCACGGAGGGCATGATGCCCATCGCTGCTCCCGCGAAGATGTTCCAGGTCAGATTGGCCCAGCCCATCGCACGCAGTTGACTATTAGCACGGAGGGACGCAATGCCACCGGACACGGTTTCTCGCATAGCTGTCACCGAGCTGGATTCTCTCTCGAATCCGGGGACGAAGCCGAGAACGGTGATGGCTACGACCAGGAGCACACAGACTCCGATCATCATCGCGTCAACGCCTCCAACGCGAAACAGGAGAAGGCCGAGGAATGGGCTGCCGAACACCGCGGCCTGGTTGACCGTGGAACGGAGTGCGTGAGCGCGCAACAGCGATGCCCCCCGGGTGGTGTCACCGATGCTCCGGAAGAGTGCTCCTTCGGCGAAGTTGCGCACGCTTCCGACCACGACAGCGGCAAGAAGAACGAGCACAAAAGTGTCATACCCGGCGAGTGCAGCGAGGGGGTAGAGCGCACAGGCCATGAGGGAGATCACGATCGCGGCGCGCATCAGCCTTCGAGGGTCGGTGTTGTCAGACCCTACGCCCGCGGGCACTGCCGTGAGAAGGAGCGGTACGTACACGAGACCGGCCGCGAATGCCGCGGCCTGGGGAGAGTGCCCGCGCGTGAGCAGCATCCACGGGAGCACGAACTGGAACTGACCCTGAACAGCGGCAGAGAGACTGTTGGCTCCGATCAAGGCGGCTGTTCGTCGTGGGACTCCGAGCCAGCTCACCCGATCTGCACTGCGGCATCCTGGAGGTCTGACCAGAGGGCAAGAGCCTGGCGTAACGGGGCGCTCGCCCCGGTAGCACCGCCAAACAGAAGTCGTGCGTAGCCGGGAGCGTGAAATCGGACGCCGTCCACGACGGGGAGACCCACGGCGGCGAGACCGGCGGCAACGTCGCCGCCGCCCTCGGAGCGGACGAAGAGAAAGGGCGCCGCGGCAGGAGGCAGTGCGTGCAGCCTTGACGTTGCCGCCACTGCGGCGAGGGCGACTGCGCGGTCGGAGAGCAGGTCGCGGTGAACGGCCTCGAGCCAGTCCCGTGGCCCTGCGAGCACGGCGCAGGCTGCCTCCTGGGCCGCAAGGTTGACGCGGAGGCATTCCCACTCGAGCGTGAGGGCGCAGGCGTCGATCCGGTCTGCCGGGCCAGAAACGATGCCAAGCCGCAGTTGCGGCAGCGAGAGGCTTTTACCAAGGCTTCGGATTACGACGACGTCCTCCGCAAGGCCAAACGCCGAGGTAAGCGCCGAGTCATTCCAGAGCGCAGCCTCGTACGCCTCGTCGGTGACGACGAGGAGGCCGTGGCGCGACGCGACGGCGACCACCGCGGCCACCTCCTCCTGGCTCGGGACGCTGCCTGTCGGGTTGCCGGGGTTGCACAGGAGCAGCGCTCTCGTCCTCGGGCCGACTGCGCGCTCCACTGCTTCGGCATCCCAGCGCCAGCCGTCGCTTTCGGACCCGATCACGTACACGGGCTCCGCGCCTGCCGAGCGGATGGGCTCTGCGAAGAAGAAGGAGGGGGCCGGCACGATCACCTCGTCGCCGGCACCGACGAGTGAGCGCATGCAGATCCCGAGCGCGTGCATGGCACCGTTCGTGACGAGCAGCTCGCGCTGCGGGTCGACGCTGCGGCCGGTCGTCCGTTCGAGTTCGGGTGCGTACGCCTCGCGGAGCGCCACGAGCCCGCGCGGAGGCGGCGCGGCCATGGGGCGGCCCAGGACATCTGCCACCGCATCTACGACGTGAGCTGGTAGTGCGGGCGACGGCGTCCCGTACAGCGCGACGGGCTCCACACCCGCAGTGCGTCGCGCCTGGAGCCGCCTCTCGGCCTCGAAGGTCGGGAAGCCGCCGGCTTCTTTCACGACGGGTTGACGGGCAAGATGATGCGCGACGGATAGGTGCTCGTGTGGAGTACGGTCTGGTGGGCGACCTGCATGCGCGTTCCCGTGCCGATGTCCTCGCCGGTGTTGAGGTTGCGAGAGAAGCGAGGGAAGCTCGAGCTCGTGATGTCCACCCGGATACAGTGGCCTCGCTGGAAGACGTTGGCCATCGGATAGCACCGGATCCGGTACTCGGCGACCTCGCCGGGCTCGAGGAGTTCGACCGATTCGCCCTCGAGGCTGCCGCGGTAGCGGGCCCGGATGATCCCTTCGGTGAGGAAGATCGAACGACCGTCCGGGTACACGTCGCAGAGGCGCACGATGAAGTCCGTGTCGAGCGCAGACGAGGCTGCATACAGCAGCATCTCGACGGGGCCGATCACCTCGAGGTCTCGGTCGAGTGGTTCGCTCGTGTAGACGAGCACGTCGTGGCGTCGCTCGAGGATGCGCTGGTCGATCGGCCCGGGGCGAATCGGCGTCTCCGCACCCTGGGTCATCGTCAGAACAGAGTTCACGCCGCCGATCGTTGGCACCGGGTCGGTCGGGTCATAGTCGTAGCGATCGGCCGTTTCCCCGGGGCCTGGTGCGTCGAGCGAGAGACCTGCACCCTGGCGAAGATGAAATGCCGTTGACTCCGAACGTGCGAGGGGCCACTCGTGCTCGCCGCGCCATTCGTTCGCACCGAGGACGTAGAGTTCGGCCGGTGGCCGCTCATCCCAGCCGTTTGCCTCGTCCTTGAGAAATCGGTCGTAGAAGACCAGTTCGTGGTCGCGGATCACGGTCAGCGCGGGTGAGAGGTCGATGTCTCCCGAGAAGTTCTCGACATCCTCCTCGTGTGACCACGGTCCGATCATCACGCGGTTCGGCACGCGGTCACCGATCGCGCCGAACGAGCGTAGGTGGGAGCCGGAGTACGGGTCGAACCAGCCACCCTGCTGGAAGATGGGGACATCGACGAGATCGGGCCTTGTCCGATACTGCTGCCAGTAGTCGTCGTTTACCTGGTGCTCCCACCACAGCCGCCAGTAGTCCACCTTCCGTCCGATCGTCACCTCGTCGAGCTCGATCAGTGGCAGATGGCCGAAGACGCGGTCGTTCAGGACGATGTCACGCGCACTCGGCCCCGTGATAAGGGCTATTGCACTCGACCAGAGCGCTGCTGCCCCGAGCGTGAGCGCCAACTGGAACGCTCCCCCCGTCCAGTAGCCGTCCCAGAAGTAGTCGTCATGGATCACCTGCGGTGCAAGGCATTGAACGTTCGGGTGCTGGAGGCGAGCGAGCTCCCACTGGACGAGGCCGCCGTAGCTGCGTCCCCACGTCCCTATGCGACCGTTCGACCACTGCTCGTCAGCCGCCCAGGTCACCGTGTCGTAGGCGTCCTGGCCATCGTAGGCCCAGGCGGTGAACGCGCCGTCGGATTCGTAGCGGCCCCGAACGTCCACCACGACCGCTGCGTAGCCACGCTGCGCGAACCAGACGCCCCACGAGACGAACCGCTCGCGCGTGGACTCGTACGGCGTCCACTGCACGATCGTCGGCAGTCCCTGTGCGCCGATGGGAAGATAGACATCGGCGGAAAGGGTGATGCCGTCGCGCATCGGCACACGGCAGTCATGGAGCAGTCTGACGGCGCGGTCGGACTGCTGGACGCCAGAGATCATGAAGCTTGCGGAGGCGATCCGTCGATTGCCGTGCCCGAAAAGTGGCAGGCCGAGCGATGGTCGAGACCGTGATCCTGTAGCACCGGATCGACCTCGGAACATATCTGCTGGGCAATCGGGCAGCGGGTGCGAAAACGGCAACCCGACGGTGGATTGATCGGGCTCGGAACATCTCCCGTGAGGACGATGCGTGAGTTCTTTCGGCCCGGGACCGGCTCGGGATTGGCCGAGAGGAGCGCCATCGTGTATGGGTGCAGCGGGCGCCGAAACAGCTCGTCCGACGGAGCGATCTCGACGATCCGGCCGAGGTACATGACCGCGACGCGATCGGAGATGTAGCCCACGACCGCAAGGTCATGCGCGATGAACACGTAGGTGAGGTCGAACTCATGTTTCAGATCCACGAGGAGGTTCAGCACCTGGGACTGGATCGAGACGTCCAGGGCAGACACCGGCTCATCGGCGATGACGAGTTTCGGCTGCAAGACGAGCGCGCGCGCCAGGCCGATGCGCTGGCGCTGGCCGCCGCTGAACTGATGGGGATACCGATCGGCGGCTTCGGGCGGCATCCCGACGCGCTCGAGCATCTCGTGGACGACGCCGTCGCGGTCTTTGCGTCCACCGAGCGAATGAATCGTGAGCCCCTCGGCGATCAGGTCTCCGACCTTCATCCGTGGGTCGAGTGAGCCGACCGAATCCTGGAAGACGATCTGCATGTGGCGGCGCGTCTCCTTCAGCTCCTTCGCTCCGAGCCCCACGAGCTCGACGCCGTCGAAGGTGATCTCGCCCGCGGTGGGCTCGAGCAGCCGGAAAAGCGTGCGTCCGAGTGTGGACTTGCCACAGCCCGACTCGCCGACGAGGCCGAGCGTCTCGCCACGGCGTACCTCGAGGTCGACGCCGTCCACTGCCTGGAGGTAGCCCGTCGTCCGGCGGAGGATTCCCTGTTTGACGGGGAAGTACTTCTTCAGGCCGCGGACGCTGAGCAGGATATCCTCGGCTCCCTCCTCGGCACTCGCCGGAGTCTCGGGCGCTAGTGCTTCGTCGGTGATCATGACGGCACCGTGATCGAGGAGGTCTGACGTTGTCCGTTCTCGCACAGCCAGCACGCCGATTCCTGCTCCCCAACGTTGAACAACGGTGGGAGCTCGACTCCACAGCGCTCGAATGCGTGATCGCAGCGCGGGGCGAATCGACAGCCGGCAGGCCAGTCGAGTGGGCTCGGGACCATGCCCCGAATCGCCTTCAGCGGAGTTGTGTAGCGCATTCCAAGCAACGGGATCGACTGCAGTAGCGCCTCGGTGTACGGATGCTGTGGATTGGAGAAAACCTCACCAACGGGCCCTCGTTCGACGATCTTCCCGCCGTACATCACCGCGATCTCGTCCACCATCTCGGCGACAACGCCGAGGTCGTGGGTGATCAGGAGGATCGCCATTCCGAACGTCTCGCGCAGCTCCTTCATCAGTTCGAGGATCTGCGCCTGAACGGTGACGTCGAGCGCGGTCGTCGGCTCGTCGGCAATCAGCAGCTTGGGGTTGCAGCTCAGTGCCATTCCGATCATCACGCGCTGTCGCATGCCTCCGGACATCTGGTGGGGGTAGTCCTTGACGCGCTTCTCGGCCGACGGGATTCCGACGAGCCGCATCATCTCCACCGCCCGTTCGTTTGCCTCGGTCTTGCCGACGTTCTGGTGCAGTCGGACGGCTTCGCTGATCTGCTCGCCGACGGTGAAGACGGGATTGAGCGAGGTCATCGGCTCCTGGAAGATCATGGAGATCTCGTTGCCCCGGATCTTCACCATCTCTTCCTCGTCGAGAGCTGTGAGATCACGTCCCTCGAAGATGATGTTCGAGCTCTGCTCGACACGGCCGGGGAGGTCGATCAGGCGCATGATCGACAGCGCGGTCACGGACTTGCCACTGCCCGACTCACCGACGACTCCCAGCGTGCCACCTTTCGGGATCGTGAAGTCAACCCCGTCTACCGCGCGGATCACCCCACCGTGCGTGTGGAAGCCGGTACGCAGGTTCGTGACGCTGAGCAGGTCGGTCACGATCCCGCCTTGACGGTCGTGCCGTGCATCTCGAGCTCGGCATCGACAAGTCTCGTCCGCGGGCGAGAGGCCGCAGACGGCAGGCTCGGCACTGCGATGTGGACTTCGAGTTGGCTCATGACCAGGTCGTAGTTGCGCGTCTGGACTGCCGCTAGCAGCTCTCGATGCTCTTCGACCATAATCATGAAGTCTCTGCTGCGTCCGTAGCTGTAGAAGTAGGTGCGAATCCGCGGCCAGATCGTGCGCCAGATCTGCATCGTGTGCGGCAGCCCGGAGGACGTGATCACGATCTCGTGAAAGCGAAGGTCGGCTTCGACGAGGCGTGCGAGATCTTCGGTTTTTGCCGCCTGTTCCATGAGCCACACCTGCTTTCCGAGTTCCGCGAAGTCCGCCTCGGTCAATCGCTCGAGTGCGTGCGTGAAGCTATACCGCTCGAGCGTGAGCCGGATCGGGATCAGGACATCCTGTACTTCCTCTTCCGAAATGCCGAGCACGATTGCGCCCCGGTACGGTATGGACGCGATGAGACCCTCGTTCTCGAGCTGGCGCAGCGCCTCGCGGACGGGTCCGCGGCTCGTCCCGAGTTCGGCCGCGAGTGTCGACTCGACCAGCCTCGCGCCGGGTTCGTACGCGCCGGTGATAATGGCGTTCCGCAGGGTCTCGACGACCTGCTGACCGCGTGGGCCTCCCTTGCCGACGTCAGGATCGACGACAATGCGGGGGGTTTTTACGCCACTGGCGGTCATGCGTCCTCCTATCATACAAATTGTCGACAATCTAGAGATGGTTGACAATATTGCTCGCTGTGCCTAGGGTAGCCATCCACTCGTGAGAATCACAAGTATTCATACGACTCCGGTGCGCACGCCCATGCGCGAACCCCTTGTCTGGCCGGGCGGCACGCGTCTATCTGCTTCGGGGCTCCTCGTGGAAATCCATACCGACGAGGGCCTCGTCGGCGTTGGTGAGGCTCCGGGCCCGACACTCCCCACGATCCGCACGATCATCGATGCGGAGCTGACGCAGTTTCTCATCGGCCAGGATCCGTTGCGGACGGAGTGGCTCGTCCATCGCATGGAGGAGTTCACTCGTAACTGGAGTCGGATAGGCTCGTACGCGATCGCCGGTGTCGAGATGGCATTGCTCGATCTCAAGGGAAAGTCTCTCGGTGTTCCCGTTGCCGAGTTGCTCGGCGGCTTCTGCCGTGATCGCGTGCCGGTGATCGGATACCTGTTCATCGACGAGCCCGAGGCCAACGCCCGCAAGGCTGCAGCGTTCGTCGAAGCAGGCTATACGGAGCTGAAGCTCAAGGTCGGCCGTGACTTCGGCCAGGATCACGACACGATCGCGGCGATCCGCGACGCGGTCGGCACGAAAGTGAAGATCCGGATCGATGCCAACATGATCTGGAGCGTCCCGGCCGCGATCAAATGGATCCGGGGCCTCGAGCGGTTCGACCTCCAGTATGTCGAGCAGCCCGTCCCCGACTTCGACATCGCAGGCCTGGCGCAGGTGCGACGCTCGGTCGCCGTGCCGATCGCTGCAGACGAAGGGTGCACCGACATCCGTTCTGCGCTCGAATTGATCAAGGCCGACGCCTGTGACGTGTTCGTCGTCTACCCCTCGGAAGCGGGCGGGCTCACGCGGGCGCGGCAGATAGCCGCTCTCGCGGACGCCGCAGGCAAATGGTGCGCGATCGGTAGCTGGGCCGAGCTCGGGCCGGCGACGATGGCCAACGCACACCTCGTGGCATCGTCGTCGAACTTCCCGTTTGCGAGTGACACGCACTATCCACTGCAAGAGCTCGACGTGCTCACCGAGCCCGTCGAAATGGGACAAGGTTTCGTCGAAATACCGAAGGTGCCCGGGCTCGGCGTGCAACTAGACCGCACTGCTGTAGAGCAGCTGGCAAACATTCAGGTGCGTGAGTCCGTCTTCTACGATGACGTCCAAGGTGAAGCACCCAGAGTCGGCCAGATCTTTTGACCGACCAAAATCGAGAGAAGGAGAGGTGTTGAATGTCCACAGACGAAAAACACGGCAGTGCGCCAGCCGGTGAGCTGAAGCGGCGAGAACTACTCGTCAAAGCGGGTGTTGTTGGTGTGGGTGCCATTGCAGCGGGATCGCTCGCGGGTGGAGCCAAGGCAGCAAAGCGGCGCTCTTCTGCGGCTCCGACAATCCGCCGAGGCGGCAGGCTCATCTGGGCGTTGGAGCAGGACCCGGTACACGTGGCACCGTTCGGCCAGATCCTTACCGCGGGCCACTGGGGCAAGCAGGCGGCGTACGACTCGCTCGTCGAATGGGACAAGGATTTGAAGCTCAGGCCGGCGCTCGCCAAGTCGTGGACGATCGCCGCCGACCAGAAGTCGATCACGTTCAACCTGCGCAAGAACGTCAAGTTCCACAACGGCAAGGAGCTCGACGCGGGCGATGTCAAGTACTCCATCGAGCAGATGCTCAACCCTCCCCTGCCGGGCAGCATCTCGACCGTCAGCCAAGTGCCGTCGTTCATCAATGCCGACGTCATTTCCAAGTACGTCGTCCGGATCAACCTGAAGGCCCGGGATGCCCGCGTTTTCGGCTTTCTCGCCTGGGGTCGCTACTCCCCGATCGTGCCTGACGGCCTGTACTCGCAGATCAACGTTGCGCGTAACGCGATCGGGACGGGCCCGTACAAGATGACCGGATTCAACCCGAATGACCGGGTCGAGTACACGGCAAACGAGCGCTTCTGGAAGAAGGGCCTCCCGTACATGGACGCGATGACGCTGAAGACGCTTCCCGACGAGCAGGCGCGTATCGCAGCCCTGCGCGCCGGCGCGATCGACGGTGCCACGGTTTCCGCCGACAGCGCAGCGGCACTGAAGGGCGACAGCGACCTCGTTGTGCTGAAGGGCGGGACTGCCGCGTTCCGTGAGTTGCAGATGACGTTGAAGCCGGGTGAGACCCAGCCGTACCACGATGTGCGGGTGCGCCAGGCAGTCAATCATGCGATCAACAGGCAGGAGATCATCGACACGGTGTACGGCGGCAACGGCAAGTACTCGGGTCATGTCCCGCCCGGGTACGGAGACTGGCCACTCACCGAAGCCGAATTGAAGACGAAATACCTGAAGTACGACCTGCCGAAAGCGAAGGCCCTCATGAAGGACGCGGGCCACTCGTCGGGGTTCTCGGTCAATCTCTCGACGTTCTCGACCCCGCTCGACTTCCAGCAGGTCGCGGCGGTGATCAAGTCACAGTTGAAGGCGATCAACATCGATGTCAACATCGTGGCTCAGGAGACTGGAACGTTCGCGACAAACAACGGCAAGGGCGCCTTCGACTGGGATGTCACCGCTCGCGGTATGCGCGGTGACGTCGATGGCTACCTGGCCGAGTACAACCCGAGTGCCGCGATCTACAAGATCTGGTACCCGGAGTACAAGGATGTCAAGCTGTGGCGCGACATCGGCAACGGTCGTATCACCCTCGACCCGGCCAAGCGGTTGCCGCTGTACAAGGATGCGCAGCAACGCATCATGGTGGGTCTGCCGCAGATCTCACTCGTGCAGGTGACCAAGTACCAGGTCGTCCGTAAGCGGGTGCAGGGCATGTACGTCGCTTTCAGCGACTTCAATACAGGCCTGCGTGACGACGTGTGGCTGGCCAACTAGTGACCCACGGCGTTCTCGTCGATCGGGAGGGGTGCCCCTGGGGCACCCCTCCCGTCTCGCTCGTGCGCTGACGCATGGGCGGATATGTTCTGAAGCGCGTCCTGTTCATGATCCCCACGATGATCGGGATTTCGATCGGGATCTTCCTGATGGTCAGGCTTCTGCCGGGAGACATCATTGATGTACTCCTCGGTGGCGACCTCTCGTCAACGGACGAGTTGAAGCAGCAGGCACGTGACCAACTGGGGCTCAACGGATCGTACGTCGAGCAGTACTGGCGCTGGGTGAGCGGTATTCCACTTGGGGACTTCGGGTTCTCCTACCGCAATACGCAGCCGGTTTCGGAGATACTCCTCAATGCTCTTCCGATCACGCTCGAGCTCGTCTTTCTCGGCCTTCTGATTGCCGTTCTCATCGGCCTTCCGCTCGGCGTCCTCTCGGCCGTCAAGCGAGACAGTAGACACGACTACGTGGCGAGGGTCGGCGGCCTGATCGGAGTCAGTATTCCGAACTTCTGGCTCGCCACACTCCTGCTGATTTTCACCTCGCGCGTGCTCGACTGGGTACCGCCACTCAGCTACGTACCGTTCTACAAGGACCCGATAGCGAATCTCAGTCAGTTCATCCTGCCGGCAATCGCGATCTCCGTTTTCACGTTGGCGATTGTCATGCGGATGGTACGGGCAACCATGCTCGAGGTGCTCGGGCAGGACTACGTTCGCACCGCGCGCGCCAAGGGCGTCAGGCGCAAGGTCGTCATCTCGCGGCACGCGCTGCGGAATGCGCTGATCCCTGTCGTCACCGTCGTTGGGTTCGAGATCGGAATTCTGATGGGGGGCTCCGCGATCGTCGAGATCATCTTCGGGTTGCCAGGCATTGGCAACACCCTGATCAACGCAATTTTCAACCGTGACTATCCGGTCGTCCAGGCGGCAACGTTGCTCCTTGCCTTCACCTTCATCTTCTTCAACCTGATCGTGGATCTCCTCTATGGCGTCCTCGACCCGAGGATCTCCCAGGAATGACGAGCTTCGTCAACAACGAGGGACCCGTTCTCGGTGGAGAGGGCCCGAGCGATCTCGGCAGCGGTGCTTGGGCGTACGTGCCGATACGCCGCGGCGAGCGTTTCGGAAAGTGGAAAAACCCGATCGGTCTCATCGGAGCAGCGATCGTCGGATTCAATGTTTTCGTCGCTGCATTTGGACCGTACATCTGGAAGGTCGATCCGGACGAGCTCATCGCGACCAGGCTGCAGCCACCGACCTGGGCGCATCCCATGGGAACCGACGAACTCGGACGAGACACGATGGCACGTGTCATCCACGGTGCGCAGGTTTCGCTTCAGGTGGGAGCAATCTCGGTCAGTATCGCCTTCGTCCTCGGTGTTTCGCTGGGTCTGTTGGCCGGCTTCTACGGCGGCAAGTTAGACGGCGTGTTGATGCGGATTGTCGATGTCATGTTTGCACTTCCGGGTCTTGTCCTTGCGATTGTCATATGCGGACTGCTCGGGCCCAACCGCCGCAATGCGATGATCGCGATCGGGATCGTGATTGCCCCTGCCTTCGCGCGCGTCGTTCGGGGGGCCGTTCTCGAGGTTATGGGGTTCCCCTTCGTCGAGTCGTCTCGGGCGCTCGGCGCCTCGCACCGTCGTATCATGGCGCGTCATGTGATTCCCAATATCGCGGCGCCGTTGATCGTGCTTGTCACCGTCTACCTGTCCACCGCCATCCTCAGCGAGGCGGCTCTCAGCTTTCTCGGGCTCGGCACCCAGCCACCCGAGGCGTCGTGGGGCGGGATGCTCAACAGCGCGCGAGCGTACATCGACGTCGATCCGTGGCTCTCCATTTTCCCCGGCCTCGCAATTATGATCGTCGTCCTCGGCTTCAACTTCCTCGGTGACGGCCTTCGCGATATCCTCGATCCACGCCTCGGACCCCATGTCGGCGGCGCGGCCGAGAAGAAATGAGGAGATCGTGCTCGACGTTCTGATCCGAGATGGATGGGTCGCAGATGGCACCGGGAGTCCCCCGTTCCTCGGTGACGTGGCGATCGAAGGTGGCCGCGTTGTCGAAGTGGGGCGCCTCGGAGCCGGAGCAACGGCAGAGAAGGTGATCGACGCTACCGGCAAGGTCGTCTGCCCCGGCTTTGTTGATCCCCACAGCCACAGCGACTTCTCGTTGCTCGCGAACCCCACCGCCGAGAGCACGATCCGGCAGGGAGTCACCACCGAGGTCGTCGGCAACTGTGGCTGGAGCTACGCGCCGGTGACGGACTACTCGCGCGAGTTCATGAGTGGGAGGCTTCATACCTTCGGCTATGACGGCCCGGTGATCCCCTGGACGACATTCGGGCAGCACCTCGACTTTCTCTCCAACGTGGGGCACACGCCCAACCTCGCCTGGTTCGTCGGGCACAATGCGATCCGCCTTGCCGCCGGTGTGTCGGGGGCCAATCCGACCGAGGTGCAGGCAGCGATGATGGACGGTTTCCTCCACGAGGCGATGGAGGCCGGGGCGCTCGGGATGTCCACGGGACTCGAGTTCAACCCGGGCCGCGAGGCGACGACCGCCGAACTCGTGCGGCTGAACGCCATTGCCGGAAGCTACGACGGTATCTACACGAGCCACGTGCGGAACCGCGACGCGGGAATTCTGCATGCGATCGCCGAGTTCCTCGAAGTGGCCCGGGCCGGCGGAGTGCGCTCCGAGATATCGCATCTGAATGTGCGCCATAACACGGGTGCGCCTGACCGTGGCTGGGAGCGCGCCGTCGAGATGATGGCGGCGGCGCGGGAGGAGGGCATGGATGTACTCGCCGACACGACGCCGTTTCTCGACGGACTGGGGCAGCTCTCTGGGATTCTGCCACCCTGGGTGGCCGCCGACGGCAGTGCTGCTGCGATTGCTCGACTGCGCGATCCCGACACGCGCAAGCGCCTGCGTACCGAGTGCGACCGCTACTGGCGGTTCATCCACAAGGGTGAGTGGGATCGTGTGCGTTTGCAGGCGAGCGAGCAGCACCCGGAGTGGGACGGTCTCTCGTTTGCCCAGATTGCCGATCTCCGTAAGGCCGACCCCTGGGACTGCTACTTCGACGTGCTCGCCGATGCGGGCGAGGGCTACGAGAGCGTCCTTGTCGTCGGTCGCCTCTTCACCGACGAGCACATGGCGGAGATGATCTCGCACCCGCTCTTCTGTCTCGGGGTGGACACCTTTACCGTGACCCTTGAAGGGCCCCTCGCGGACGTTCTCCGACACCCACTCGGCTACGCCGGCCACGTGCACTATCTCACCCACCACGTGCGAGAGACGGGGACGCTTCGACTCGAGGAGGCAATCCGCAAGATGACGAGCATGCCGGCGGCACACTTCGGGCTCTGGGATCGGGGAATGCTGCGCGCCGGGTATGCAGCGGACGTTGTCGTCTTCGACTACGACGCACTCGACGACGTCTCGACCAACGAGAACCCCCACGCCTACGTCCGGGGGGTGGAGCACGTCCTCGTGAACGGAATCGTCGTCGTCGAAGCCGGCGACCACACGGGCGCGCGACCCGGGCGGCACTTGCGACGAGCATGATCGACCTTCGCTCGGATCTCATGTCGGTTCCGACCGACGAGATGTGGAACGCCATGCGTGAGGCCGAGCTTGGCTGGGCCACGGTGGGTGAAGATGCTTCGGTCAATGCGCTCTGCGATCGGGTGGCGGCGCTGCTCGGCAAGGCATCGGCACTGTGGGTGCCGACCTGCGGCATGGGGAACCTCGTCGCAATGCTGACGTTCTGCGTGCCTGGCGACCGCGTGGTCGTGGAGGCGGCTTCACACGTGATGACCTCGGAGGCGATGGGCATCGTGGAGATCGCCCGCCTCGAGCCGCGCTCGCTGTGGGCGCCTGACGGGCGGATGAACCCCGCTGCCGTCGCCGATCTGGTCAAGAGCGAGGGCGCGAGGCTTCTCATTCTCGAGAACACGCATACGCGGGCAGGCGGCACGACGCTGTCGGTTCCACTGACGCAGGCTCTGTCGGCAGCCGCAAAGAGACGTCACTGTCGCGTGCACCTCGACGGAGCAAGGCTCCTGAACGCGTCGGTCGCCCTGGGTGTACCGGCTGCGGATCTCGCGGCGCCCGCAAACTCCGTCGTCTTCTCGCTCAACAAGGGGTTGTCCTCACCGATGGGAGCAGTGCTGGCAGGGAGCGAGCAGGTCATCGAACAGGCGCGCGTCATCCTGCGTCGGCTCGGCGGTGCGAGCATGCATCGAGCAGGAATAGCCGCTGCTGCCGGACTTGTCGCTCTCGACACGATGATCGACCGCATCGCCGACGATCATCGCAGGGCTCGCGAGATCGGCCGTCTCCTCGCTGCGATCCCCGGGATCACGCTCCGACCGGAGGTGATCGAGACGAACATCGTGCTCGCCGACGTCACCGAGACGGGCATCGGGCCGGCTGATCTCGTTCTGCTGCTCGAGGCAGGTGGCCTGCGGGTGATGGAGTGGGACACGAGCCGGATCCGCCTCGTCACCCATCGGCTCATCGGGGACGGAGAGGTGGAAAGAGCCGCCGCTCTCGTTGCGGAGACCGTTGATCGTCACGCAGTCCCACCACTCGAGATTCCCGAGATCGACCTCTCCGACCTCGAACTCTCCGACCTCGAACCCCGCGACCGCTGATCGGTGAAACGGGGTTGCGTCCCGCCGAGCACACGGCGACTCAGTCCGGGACGGTGATCCCCAGAAGTTCGAGGGTGGGCCGGTGGATAATGTCTTCGACCACCTGGGCATCGACGACCGGCATGTCCTGTCCAAATGCTCTGCCGGTCACCGATCGAAGGCCGTCTATCGTCTGTCGGGCTGTGAAGAACGGATAGTCGGTGCCGAATACGAGCTTGTGCGTGACGCGGTACTCGACTGCGCTCACGAGTGCCTGATAAAGCAGCCACCGCCGCGACACGAGCGCCGAGATGTCGGCGTACACGTGGGGATGCCGGCGGATGACGGCAATGGCCTCTTCGAACCACGGATGGCCCATGTGCGCGATCACGATCCTGAGCTCGGGATAGCGCAGGGCGATCTCGTCGATCAGGATGGGCCGGGCCTGTAACAGCGAGCCAGCGCGGGCGAAGGTTGTGCCCTGGTGGATGAGCAGCGGAAGCTCCAGGCGCTCGAGCGCTTCGCACACGCGCAGGAACCGTGGGTCGAGTGGGGCAATGTCCTGATAGATCGGGGCTAGCTTGCAGCCGACGAGCCCGAGCTCGCCCTTCATCCTCTCGAGCTCCTCGACAGCTGCGTCTGAAGAGGGGTCAACCGCTCCGAAGCCGAGCAGGCGGCCAGGGTCGCGCGCGACGTACGAGGCGACGTAGTCATTCGGCACCACGAACCCCGCTGCCGGAGCGTTGAAGGCCAGCACCACAACTCGATCGACGTCTGCGAGTGCGCCCGCGTAATGGTCTTCGAGAGTTCCGCCCAGGTGTACCTCGGCCCAGGCCTCTCGTGCTTCCGCTGCAAACTTCGCGCTGATGTGACCGGGGAACTCTCCGACGTGGGTGTGGACGTCGATGATCACGATCTCAGACCTGCCGGAGTAGGATAGCCTCGGGCCGAGTCGAGAGAGAGGGCATCATGAAGATCACTGAGATCGAGACCCTACCGGTGAGCGTCGGGCCGGGCTACGACTACGCCGTGATCATCGTCCTTGTCCGTACTGACGAGGGGCTTACGGGAATCGGAGAGGCGAGCCTCGCCGGGCGCGGGCGGGGTGTGCTCGGGATCCTCGACCACTTCCGCGACCTGCTCGTCGGGCAGGACCCGGGCAGGATCGAGCATTGGTGGAGCGAGATGACGCGGGGAACCTTCTGGTCGAATGGCCAGGTGATCATGAGCGCCGTTGCGGGGATCGATCTCGCGCTCTGGGATCTCAAGGGCAAGCGACTCGGCGTCCCGGTCTACGAGCTGCTCGGAGGGCCGACACGCGACCGGGTGCGGGTGTACCGCCATCTCGCCGGTGACTCGGCCGCGGCGCTCGTCGAGGACGCACTCCGCTGGCGCGAGCAGGGATTCACCGCGCTGCGTTACGGGTCGCTCGCCGCCTTCGACGAGGAAGGTCTGGCGCGCTGGGATCCGCAGCGGTCGATCGTCGAGACGATCGCCGCGACGGAGGCGTTGCGGAGCGCTCTCGGCGACGGGGTCGACCTGCTCCTCGACGCCCACACGATGTTCAGCCCGGCGGAGGCGGCGTACCTCGGTCGAGCGCTCGAGCCATTTCGCCTCTACTTCTACGAGGATCCGATCCGGCCGCTAAACCCGTCCTCCTTGCAGCTCGTTCGGGACAAGGTGAACCTGCCGCTTGCGACCGGCGAGCAGCTCTCGCATAAGTGGGAGTTCCAGCCGCTGATCGAGAACGAACTGGTGGACTATCTCCGCATCGACATGGTGCACGCCGGAGGGATCACCGAGGCGAAGAAGATCCTCGCGGCCGGAGAGATGCACGGTCAGCGCTCCGCTCTCCATCATGCAAGCTCGCCGGTGAACGGTGTCGCCTGCCTGCATGTTGACATGGCCGTGCCGAACTTCGGGATCCAGGAGTGGATGGAGCTCGAGCCGCTCTACGAGCTCTTTCCGAATGCCCCGAGGGCAAAGGATGGCTACGTGGTGCCGCCGTCCGGTCCGGGGCTCGGGCTCGAGTTCGACGAGGACGAGGCGCGGCGAAGGCCGTCGCGAGATGCTGCGCTTCCCTCTCGCTCCTGGCCTGACGGTAGCGTCGCCGACTATTGATCCGAAGCGGATCCGAGCCGCGACAGTGCTTCGGCCGACGCATCGATCGCCTGCTCCAGGCATCCCGGAGCGTAGGGCGACTGCTGCTCCTGGTAGAGGCCGCTACCGTACGACTCCCGGGGGCAGAGGTAGCCAAGGCCGCCGTTCGTCGTCGTGAGGACGACGAGTGGTGTGCCGGCAAACCGACGGCGCAGCTCGGACTGGAACTGCGAGTACGCCTCGTTCGGGAGTGCGACGAGCAGTGCCTCGCCAAGGCGCCATGTCCAGAGGGGCATCCGGTGCGTCGGCCCCGTTCCAACCTCGAGCTCGAGGAACTGCCGCCGTAGCGCCTTCTCCCGCTCCTGCACCGCGTCGGGCGCCGCGTTGGTGAGGCTATCGACGACCGCCGGCTGTTCCTTTCGGGGCAGCTCGATGTGCGTCAGCGCAGCTTCGAGCCGGCTTCCTTCGGTGCGCTGGCTGTCCTCCCAGGGAACGTACGCCCAGGTACCCAGATTCGCGCCCGAGGCGACAATCCCGGTGTAGACGAAGCGCATCCCCGGGGGAGGGAGAGCCTCGATCGCGGCCGCCGCCGCGTACCCGAGTTGGCGACCGTTCCGGTCGGCGACCGCGGTGTCGCCGACGTAGTCGTCGCGCGGCCCGAGCTCGCCCGAGGCGCCATGGAGAAAGAGCGCCGGCGCCTCGAACGCTCGTTCGAGCACGTCACGGGCGGCGCCCACGTAGTCGGGTGACAGGAGCCGGTTCTCCCACGCGAGCGTGGTCGGGTGGCAGGCGTAGTTGAAGAGCGTGGCGAGAATCTTTCCGTCGTCGGCCGATACCCGCGCGACGAGGAGCGTGTCGTCCGCCGGTGTGCCCGGGTTGTACCCGCAGGCGTAGCGTTTGGCGCTCTCGTCCCAGAAGTCGCGGTTGGTCGCGAGGCCACAGCGGCCGTATCCGAAGGTGATATAGGCGCCGGTCGCGGTATCTCGGGCCTCGAGGATCGCGCTCGTGATCTCGTCGGCAAGGAGGTCGAGGTACGGCTGGATCAGCTCCACGCCGGGTCTGTCTGCAAGGCGGGAGTTCGCGTTCGCTCCAGCGTGGGTGTGCGACATGGCGACGAGGAGCTCTGTCTCGCCGAGGCCCGTTCGCGTCCGGATCGACTCCCGGAGCGCCGTCTCGTCCGGCCCGTACTGGAGCCAGCCGATGTCGAGAGCCACGAGGGCGAGCTCCGGTCCTTTCTCCTCGAGCGGAGCGAAGACGGCTGCGGTGGCAGTCAGCGGCCGGTGTACTCCCTCGGCGACCTCGTGGACGGCCGCACCCCACGAACGAGCGTAGATACCGACGGGAGGCGTCACATCCCGCGTGGCGACACCGAACCGGCAGCGAGTTGTGGGAAACGTGATGCTCATGTCAAGTTCCCTGCCGAGGGTCGGCTGGACGATCCGGCCGGGCCGGACGCCGGAGTCCTCGAGGAACGGCCTACGATCAGGATGAGGGCGCCCAACGTGGCGACGACAACCGCGACCACCCCAGCCACGGTGAATGCGAGACGTGTGCCTCCGTGGGCTGTCAGTGAGCCTGAGAGCAGGCCTCCGAGCGGAGCCCCGCCCATGAATGCAAAGAAGTAGAGGCTCGCCGCCCTGCCACGCATGTGGTCGGGGGCCGAAAGCTGGAGCGTCGCGAGTGCGCTCGATCCCCAGATCGCGTAGAAGATCCCGATCACAAAGAGGACGGCGCAGACTGTCGGGAGGGTGTCCTGCCGCGCGAGCAGGAGCTGAAAGCCTCCGAAACCTGCTGCGCCGACGAGCACGAGAACGAGCTTCGCCCGCCCGATCGTGGCCAGGGTCAGCGCTCCGCAGAGCGCACCCGCACCGAAGACCGACGCGATGAGCCCGAACGTCGTCGCGCCCCGATCCAGGGTCAACCGGGCGACGAGGGGCAGCATCACGTCGAAGTTGAACGAGAATGTGCTCACCAGCAGCACGGTGAGGAACGTGATGGCGACGCGGCGTGAACTCCAGATGAACGTGATCGCTTCGCCAACGCCCACGAGCACACGTGGCGGAGAGGCCGAGTGGGAAGGCTGGGCGTCGAGACGCATGGCGAGGATCGCGGCGATCACGATCACGTAGCTGACGGCGTTGAAGGCGAACGCGATGCCGGCGCCAGCCACCGCGACGACGAGTCCACCGAGTGCCGGTCCGATGACCCGGGCGCTCGTGCCGAGTGCCGAGCTGAGCGCAACAGCGTTCGGGAGATCCGCACGCCCCACGATCTGGAATACGAGTGTGTGGCGGGCCGGTGCGTCGAGAGCAAGAGCGATCCCCTGTACGAGTCCGAGAACGTAGAGCTGCCAGACCTCGATCAGGCCCGTGAGCGCCAGCACGGCAAGGGTGACTGCGCTGGCCGCCAGCACCGACTCACATACGACCACGAGTCGCCGAAGATTGACGCGATCGGCGATCGTGCCACCGACGAGTGCGAGCACCGTGACGGGCAGCGTCTGGACGAGTGCGAGCGCCCCGACGGCGATCGGCGACCCCGTCAGCTGGAGCACGAGCCAGTACGCAGCGATCTGCTGCATCCAGGTTCCGATGAACGAGATTCCGCTTCCGGCAAAGTAGAGCCGGTAGTTCCGGTGTCGGCGGAGGCTGCCGAACGTGCGGTCGCCGAGCGCGGAGAGCGCAGCAACCTGTTTCATCTACCGTCTCATTTCTCAGGTCACAAGCAGGGTGGCGCGGTCGATCGGTGTGCCGATGACGAATACGCAGTCCCCCTGCTCGGTGATCGGGATTGCCTTCGTGACGACGACGTAGCCGTCCACGGGTGAGCAGAGGAGCTCGGGTGCGCGGTCGGGACGATCGAAGAACCAGAGTCGCCCAACAGGCTCGCCTGCAGCGACCAGATCGCCAGGCTCCAGCATCCCTTCGAACAGCCCGTCCTCGGGTGAGACGACGATCAGGTCGGGGTTACGGCCGTCGAGAATGATCGCGGGAGGGAGTCCGAGGGAGGCCCGGGTCTGGACATCTCCCTTCATCGCTCCGACATGGCGCAGCACGTTGGTGAGGCCACTCCAGGCGAGCCTGTGTACCGGCGCAGGAACGCGGCCGCCACCACCGAGCTCGGTGGTGATCACGAGCTTTCCCTGATTCTCGGCCTCGACAGGGAGAAGCCCGCTGCCGTTCACGTCGATGTAGAGGTAGTGCCAGTCGCTGCACCAGGCCTCCATGCCCTCGAGCATCGCCTTCCGCTGTACCGGGTCGTCTACGACATGCATGTGCGAGCAGGGGAGAAACCAGGCGCTACGTCCGCCGGAGTGCATGTCGATCACGACGTCGGCGAGGGGAAACAGGACGGTCGTGAGATAGTCGGCGAGCTGCTCGTTCGGCAGTCCGTCGGGGCGGCCGGGAAACGAGCGATTGAAGTTCGCTCCGGAGGGCCAGTTGCGTGTGTTCGCCATCGCGGCGGCGGGAGAGAGGCGGGGAATCACGATGACGCGACCTGTGACCTGATCCGGCTCGAGCTCCTGCAGGAGGCGCATTGCGGCGACCTGACCCTCGTACTCGTCACCGTGGTTTCCTGCGAGGACGAGGACAGTGGGGCCGTCACCGTTCGCGATCGACGCGATGTGCACGAACGTGCTTGCCCAACCTGCCGTGTTCGTGATCTTCGGGAAGGCGAGATGCCCGATCTGCTTGCCGGGCGCGGTGAGGTCGATCGTGCAGGAGACGGGAGGTGGGGTGCTCATGCCGCGCCCTCCGCGAGCAGTGCCTCGCGTGTGATCGGCTCGCCGACGAACGCGATGCCCTTCCCCTCTGCGACGACGGGGATCGCGCGAAGCCCGAGCAGCAGGCCCCTCCGGGCCGCAGTCAGCTCGACCGGCGGGCGTGTCGGGTCTTCCGGCGTCCAGATGCGGGCGATCGGCTGCCCCTTTTCGACCTGCTCGCCCGGCTCGACCAGCCCTTCGAGAAGCCCGCTCGCCAAGGCCCTCGTCTGGTCGAGGAGGCCGCTGCCGAGGGTCGAGATGAGCTCGTCTGCTCCGCGGGCGTCGTAGATGCGCGCCGGCGGCAGTCCGAGCGAGGCGCGTGTGACGGGCTCGCCCTCGAGGACACCGAAGTGGCGGAGCACATTCGTGAGGCCGCTCCACGCGAGCTCGTGCACGGCGGCGGACACGCGGCCGCCGCCGCCCAGTTCCGTGCTGACGATCGTCTTTCCCTGCGCCTGCGCGATCGTCGGGAAGTAGTTGTCACCGGCGGTATAGAGGAAGTGGACGTCGGAGTTCCACGCTTCCATGCCCTCCAGCATCGCCTTGCGCTGGACGGGGTCGTCAACGACGCACATGTGCGAGCACGGGACGATCAGGGCGGCGGCGCCGCCCGAGTGCATCTCGACGATCATGTCGACGAGGGGGAAGAGCACCGTCGTGAAGAAGTCCGCCAGCACCTCGTCGGGTGGGCCGTCGAGCCGGCCGGGGAAGGAGCGGTTGAAGTTCGCGCCCGATGGCCAGAAGCGCGACTGCGCCTGTGACGCCTCGGTCGAGATGACCGGAATGACGATGATCCGGCCGGTCACCTGCGCCGGCTCGATCTCGGCCACGAGCCGGAGCGCCGCGATCTGGCCCTCGTACTCGTCACCGTGGGTGCCGCCCGAGACGAGCACGGTCGGCCCGTCGCCGTTTCCGATCGTGACGACCGGGATTGTGATGGTGCCTCCGTCGTGCGCTCCTCCGGGAAGGCGGAGTTCGCCGGTCTGCTTGCCGCTGCCGTTTGCCAGGTCGATCGTGCAGGTGACGGGGTGACTCATGCGCTCACGCCCGCTTTTCCAGGTGTCGGGTCACGGCGGCCTCGGTGGCGACGAGTAGACGATCGACGTCCTCGTCGGTGTGGGCGTACGAGATGTGGCTGCGCTTCAGATTCAGGGGCAACTCGAAGATGCCGTCCTGCATCATCTCGCGCCGATAGCCGATGAAGAGATCAACGTCGTTGCGGAGCAGGTCGTCGTAGCTCACGACGGGGCCTTCGAGGAAGTAGCTCACAAAGACGGAGCCGAACCCGGAGACGACAGCCGATACGCCGATACGGTCGTACATCGCCTGTAGCTCCGTCCGTGTTCGCTCGCCAAGTCGAAAAACGTGCTCGTGGACCGGCTCACGCTCGAGCTTCTCGATCGTGGCGAGGGCCGCAGCGCTCGTCGCGGGGTGGCCGTTGAAGGTGCCGGCGAAGAACGCAGGCTGCCCGGGAGTCGTGGAGAAGAGATCCATGAGCTCGGCCTTGCCGCCGATCGCCGAGACGGGCCAGCCGTTCGCCATCGCCTTGCCGAGCGTCGTCAGGTCCGGCGTCACGCCCGTGATGGCCTGGTAGCCACCGAGGCCGTGGCGGAAGCCCGTGATCACCTCGTCGAAGATGAGCACGGTGCCGTGCTTTGTCGCGAGCTCGCGCAGCCGCTCGAGAAAGCCGGGTAACGGGAGTACGGCGCCGATGTTGTGAGGGATCATCTCGAGGATGATCGCCGCAACGTCGTATTGCTCCAGAGCGCGGGCAACCTCCTCGGCATCGTTGAAGCGACAGACGATCGTTGATTCGATCGCCTCGGGCAGCATCCCGCCCGAGAGTGGGTCCTTGCCGCCGACGCGCTCCGCCGGAGAGATCACGTTCATCGCGACCGAGTCGTGCCAGCCGTGGTAGCAGCCCTGGAACTTGATCACGTGGCGGCGACCCGTCGCGGCGCGCGAGACGCGGAGTGCATGGAACGTCGCCTCGCTGCCGGTGCAGGTGAGAAGGACCTTTTCGAGCGATGGGACGTTTGCCACAAGGCGCTCTGCGAGCTCGACCTCGACCCGCGTGACGCCGACGCCCATCAGGTCGAGCGAGCGGCCCGTTGCAGCGACGGCTGCCTCGACGTCAGGATCGTTGTGGCCAAGGAGCGGTGGCCCGAAGGCGGAGTGGTAGTCGGTGAAGACGCGGCCGGTTGCGTCGGTAAAGGTCGAGCCGCTCGTAGCCGTGACCACCATCTCTTCGAGTCCGGGCACCTGGCGCTGACCGCTGTTCACGCCACCCGGGATGACTGCCGCGGCGCGTGCGGCGAGATCGGAACCTGCAATCTGCGTCGAGCTCATCTTCCGCTCCTCCGTCTCATTTGTTCGAGCAGCCTCTCAGCCGACTCTGAGGCTCTCCAGCACATCTTCGTCGATATCGACACCGAGGCCGGGGGTGGTGGGAACGGCCACGTAGCCGTCGGCCTCGATCGGCAGGCGCTGCACCGTCAGCGTCTTTGCGATCGGCGTGTCTGCGACGCAGTACTCCTGCCAGATCCCATCCGGCATCACTGCGTTGCAATGCAGTGATGCGGCCTTGATGATGCCGCTCTTCCAGGCGTGAGGCACCGTGGCCACGCCGCGGGAGTACGCGAGCTCTGCAATGCGAAGTGTCTCTGTGATGCCGCCGCAGCGGGTCACGTCGGGCTGCACGAGGTCGACGTGTGCGCGGTCGATCAGCTCCCGGAAGCCCCACCAGGTGGAGTCCTGTTCACCGGCGGTGACCCGGATGTCAACCGTGTCTGCCAGTTCCGCATAAGCCTCGTACTCGTCCGGCTCAAATGGCTCCTCGAACCAGTAGATGCCCAGTCGCTCGTATTCGCGCGCGACCTCGATCGCCGCTTTCGCGTCAGCGACATAGCCGAGGCCCGCGTCGATCATGATCTCGACGCCGTCTCCTCCCGCAGCCTTGGCTGCAGCTGCGAGCGCAACGTCGAGCTCCGGGTCTTTCCCGAGCGGCCCCCAGCCGAGCTTGACAGCCGTGAAGTTCTGCGCGCACAGCGCTCTCACCGCCGTTGTCACCTCGGCAGGCGTGTCGGGCATCAGCATCGAGGCGTACGCGCGCACCCGGTCGCGATGCTGCGTCCCGAGCAACGCGGAGATCGGCTTGCCGAGCGCCTTCCCTCTGATGTCCCAGAGGGCGATGTCGAGACCGCTGATCGCGTGGATCGCAATGCCGCGCCGGCCAAAGTAGATGAGGCCGCGATACATCTTCTGCCAGAGCCGCTCGACGTCGAGCGGGTCTTCTCCGATCAGGATGTCACGGAGGCTGACGGCGACGGCATGAGAGCTCGGCGCCTGTACGAGCGCCTGGACGAGCTCGGGCGACGAGTCGACCTCCCCGATGCCGGTGATGCCCTCGTCGGTGTGGATCCGGATGACGAGGTCGTCCTGGCTTCCGTCCGCGATTCCCTCGTTCACCTCGGCCTGCCGGAGGACGATTGCCTCAACGTGGGTGATTTTCACGGGAAATCTCCTGGTGTGGTTGAAGAGCGGCCTGGCACGTCTTCCTGCCAGATTGTTGACTATAGCTAAATTGTCAACAATCCTCTAGGATGGCCCTCACGACGATGAGCGACTCTCCGATTCTCTGCACCATCGACCTAGACGCCCCAGGGAAGCAGTTCGGCACGCTCCAGGTGCCGCGCTCCTCGAACTCGAGTGGCTGGTCGAACCAGTACGTCCCGATCGTCTCGGTCGCGCACGGAGAGGGGCCGACGGCTCTTGTGCTCGGCGGCGTTCACGGCGACGAACCAGAGGGCCAGGTGGCGGCCCTCAACCTTGCGCGTGCACTTCTGCCAGGGCAGGTGAGCGGGCGCGTGATCGTGATTCCGTGCGTCTCGATCGACGCCTCTCGGGCGTATTCGCGACTCTGGCCGACAGGCGCAAACATGAATCGGTCGTTTCCGGGATCGCCGAGCGGGTCGGCAGACGAGCAGCTCGCCCACTTCCTCTCGACGGTCCTTTTCCCCCGCTGCGACATCGTGATCGACATGCACAGTGGTGGGCGCACCGGCCTCTGCCTCCCGTGGTCGGAGATGCACTGGGTGGAGGATGCCGAGCAGCGCCGCCAGATGGCCGACGGCATGTTCCACTGGAACGCCGACTGGTGCTGTGTCTATATCGATATCGCCGGCACGGGATTGCTCGTCGGTGAGGCGGAGCGGCAGGGCAAGCTCGTTGTCTCGACGGAGCTCGGCGGCGGCGGCCATGTTACCGCGGAGATCCATCGACTTGCCGCGAGCGGCCTCAGGAACGTCCTCCGTCATTTCGGTGTGATCGAGGAGCAGGCTGTGACCCGAGCCGACCTCGGGCTGCCGGCGTCTGTGCTTCTGATGGCGACCGAGGCCGACAACTATCTCCTGGCCCCTGAATCGGGCCTGTTCGAGACCATCGTCGATCTCGGTCAGAGGGTTGCAGTTGACGAGCCGGTCGGCCGCATCCACTTTCTCGAGCGCCCCGATCGAGCGCCCGAGGTGATTCTGAGCAAGACCAACGGCATCGTGTGTGTCGTGCGGGCGATAGCGACGACCGACCAGGGCGACAACGTCGTCGTGGTCGCACGCGAGGCCGACCGCGCGGAGCTCGACTGAGCGTGCAGAGCTGCAGGGTCGCTGCCACGCAGGTCGACGTCCAGGTTGCCAATGTCGACCAGAATCTCGAGGCACACCTCCGGCTGATCACGGAGACGGCGGAGGGGGGATGCGATCTTGTCGTCTTCCCGGAGGCAGGGATAACCGGGCACATCGGCAGCGCGGATGTGACGCGGTTCGCCGAGCCGCACGACGGCCCGATCTTCCACGCGATTCAGCGTCGCGCGGAGGAGTGCAGAATCATTGTCTCGTACGGCTTCTGTGAGCTGTACCGCGGTACGCACTACAACACCTCGGCGCTCGTCGGGCCGGGTGGCCTGATCGGGCTCCAGCGTAAGGTACATGCCTCGTATGACGAGTTCTTCCACTTCCGTCAGGCCTACGAGTGGGGCGTCTTCGATCTCGGCTTCTGTCGCGCTGGCACCGCGATCTGCCATGACAGTGATTTCTTCGAGAGCTGGCGCATCCTCGCGTTGAAGGGCGCCGAGGTGATCCTACTGCCCCATGCGAACCGGACGATGCCGGCCGGCGGCGGCGCGCTCACCTTCGACGGGCGCGAGCAGCAACTGGGGGAGGATGACATCGCCCGAGCCCAGGTGGAGCTTCTCGAGGACAGGCCCTGGCCCCCACGGATGCACGACTTCATGGCCCGGGACAACGGAGTCTTCGCCGTGTTCGCAGACCAGGTCGGTTTCGATGGGCACAGCACACATGTCGGTGGCGCCTACGTCATCGCGCCCGACGGCTCGATGATCGCGCGGTCGGGGATCGGCTGCGGTGACTCGTGGATCTCGGTTGATCTCGATCCCGATCTCCTGGCACGCGCGCGAGAGAACCCGTGGTTCCCGCTGAAGAAGCGCCGACCCGAGGCGTATGAGGAGTTGACGGTACCCCTGTGAGTGACCAAAGCACGAGAGGAGAACCAAGGTGACTACCCTGAGGGCCGGCGTTGCGCGGGCCGATATCACGCCTCCAAGTGGGCTTCCGCACGGTTGTTGGGCGGCTCGCACAGGCCTCGCGGAGGGCATTCACGAGCCGTTGCTCGTGCAGGCACTTGTCCTCGACGACGGTGAGACGACAATTGCGATCGTTGCAACCGATCTCGTCTTTGCGGGTGCGGATATGACAGCGGCGGTACGCGACCGTGTGCAGGTTCTGACCGGCATCCCGCCGCACGCCGTGATGGTGAACGCCGCCCACAACCACAGCGCCCCGAGCCTCTCGCGCGGCTCCAGCGTCGCCGGCCTCAAGGATGCCCCGGCGTTCGCGAACTACGTGGAGTTGCTGCCCGAGACGATCGCGGGCGTCGTCTACGCGGCCTGGCGGGCGCGAGAGTCGGCGCGCGTCGGCTTCGGCTCCGGCAACGCGCCCGGGATCACGGTGAACCGCGTCATCCCGGAGCGGCCAGTGGACGACACGGTCTCGGTGATCGCGGTCGACCGTGCCGACGGGTCGCCGCTCGCGGTCGTCGCCAGCTTCGCCTGCCACCCGACCCTGATCGGCGGCCACACGTTGCTCTGGAACGCGGACTTTCCGGGGCCGCTACGGGAGTCGGTGCAGGCGGCGCGGCCGGGCGCTGAGTGCCTCTTCCTCTCCGGCTGCGGCGGCGATGTCGCCGGCTGGGACTACTGGTTCGGCAACGGGGAGGCCACCCTCCACTCGTACGCCCGGCGCGACGAGCTGGGGCAGGCGATCGGGGCCGGTGTCGCAAGGGCGCTCAGCTCGATCGAGACCAGGGGAGACGTTCGGCTCGGTGCAGCCTCGCGGACGATCGAGCTGCGCCGCCGCCGTCACTCCTATCCACTCGAGGACGTCGAGGCGAAGCTGGCCGAGGTCGAGGCGATGCCCACGCCCGACTTCCCCGAGGCGTGGGACGAGTCGGTCCACACTGTCACCTCGGCACAGCAGTATCCAGCGATGTACCAGCGGACGGCGCTTGCCTTCTACAAGGACATGATCGGGCGGGCCGATATTCCCGTCACCGCCGAGCTGCAGGCGTTCGCGATCGGCAACGGCGCGATCGTGTCGAATCCGTTCGAGCTGTTCAACGAGCCGGGCGCGGAGCTTCGCTCGAGGAGTCCGTTCGCCCACACGTTGACACTCGGCTACACAAACGACTATGCGGGCTACTTCGCCCCGGACGGCGACCTCGACCTCGTCGCGGATGTCCCGCTGGAGGAGATCCTCGATCAGGACCGCTACCGCTGGGCCTACGGGATCACGAATACGAACGTCGATCGGGGCGGCATGGCTGTCCTGCTCGACGAGAGCGTCGGCCTGCTCGAGGGCCTGCAGGGCGCATCGTGAAGATCACAGCGGTCGAGGCGCACGTCTGCAACGCGCGAATGCGCAACTGGGTGTTCGTTCGTGTCGTCACCGACGAGCCCGGCCTGCACGGCTGGGGCGAGGCGACGCTCGAGTGGCACACCCGCGCCGTCGTGGGCGCGGTGGAGGATCTCGCCGACCTTCTCGTGGGTGAGGATCCGACCCGGATCGAGCACCTCTGGCAGATGATGTTTCGCCAGCACTTCTGGCACGGCAGCGGCATCGTGCGTGGCACGGCGATGAGCGGTATCGATATCGCACTCTGGGACATCCTCGGGAAGGTTCACGGCGTCCCCTGTCACAAGCTGTGGGGTGGGCCGGTACGGGACTACGTGCGCCTCTACGGCCATCTCGGTGGCGGGAAGATGGAGGATTTCTACGAGAGCGACGAGCCACAGCGCTTCGGCGAGCTCGCCGCGGGGATGGTGGAGCAGGGGTTCACCGCCTTCAAGTCGATGGCGGTGCCGCCGACGATGCCCCTGGAGGGGCTCGCGCCCGTGCGCCACGCCGAGCGGTGTGTCGCTGCAATGCGCGATGCCGTCGGCGACGAGATCGACATCATGGTCGACTGCCACGCTCGGCCGAGCCCGCGGATGGGGCACCTGTTCGCAGCGGCGCTCGAGCAATTCGGCCTCTACTGGTTCGAGGAGCCGTGTTGGCCGGAGCGACCTGAGGACATCGCTGCGATTCAGCGGTCGGTGAGCACGCCGATTGCGACGGGCGAGCGGCTCGTGGGTGCAGGCCCGTTCAACGAGCTGCTGACGAAGGGCGCTTGCAGCGTTATCCAGCCGGACATCACGCATTGTGGGGGCCTCACGGAGGTGCGGCGGATCGCTGCGCTCGCCGATGTACACCGGGTGGCGCTTGCCCCCCACAATCCTCAGGGCCCGGTCTCGACCGCCGCCTCGATCGAGCTCGGCCTTGCAACTCCGTCATACATCATCTGTGAGGCCGTCACATCTGACGTCCCCTGGCGTGACGAGGTCGCTACGGAGTCGCACCCGATCGATCCGGTCGGAATGCTGGCCCGGGCAACTGACAGGCCCGGCCTTGGTATCGAGATCGATCTCGACGTGGTCGCAAAGCATCCGTTCGAGCCGGAGCTGGTACAGCGTGTCTTCTATGCCGACGGCAGCGTCGGCGACTGGTAGGCGTAGGCGCGACCGTGAGCCTGTCCCGCTATGCCCGTTTCACCACGGTCGGCGTTGCGACGACCTATGAGGCATCGAGCCGCAATGGCCTTGTCGGCGGCAGCCTGATCCGGATTATCGGCGGGACCCGGGTGGCGGGCCCCGCAACGACGGCGCTCTGCGGTGTGGACGACAACCTGGCCGTGCACAGGGTGCTCGAAACGGTTCGGCCCGGCGACGTTGTCGTGGTCACGACACCGGGCCCGTGCAGCGTGGCCCTTGTGGGAGAGCTTCTTGCGCTGCAGGCGAAGGCCCGCGGAGCAGCCGGACTGCTCATCGATGGCGCCGTACGCGATGTCGATGAACTCGTTGCGCTCGGGCTACCGATCTGGGCCCGCTCGATCGTTGCAGCGGGTGCCGCGAAGGACGAGCCGGGCGCGCTGGGGCTGCCGGTCGTCGTCGGGGGAGCGCCGATCGAGCCGGGTGATGTCGTTGTGCTCGACGGCGACGGTGCCGTTGTTGTGCCGCGGGTGCGGGCGGACGAAGTGCTGGTGGCGGCCGAGGTCAGGCGACAGCACGAGCTGGCGTTGGCCGTACGGCTCGAGGCGGGAGAGTTGACGCTCGACGCCATGCAGTTGCGCGGCTCCTGGTAGCCGCTCGGGGTCACGTGGGCAGAGCCGCCGCCGTCCTCCCCGTATGCTATGTTGTCTATTATGACAATAGAAACCGTATCCGAAGCCCGAACGCTGCTCTCTTCGAGGTTCGGTTTCTCCGAGTTCCGCCCGGGCCAGGAGCGTGTCATCGAGGCGCTACTCGCAGGCCGCTCCGCTCTTGCGGTCTTCCCGACAGGTGCCGGCAAGAGCCTCTGTTACCAGCTCCCGGCGCTCCTGCTCGAGGGTGTCACGGTGGTCGTCTCACCGCTGATCGCTCTGATGAAGGATCAGATTGACTCCCTCGTTCGCCAGGGTGTAGACGCCGCCCGTCTCGATTCCAGCATCGGTGCAGATGAGGCGCGCGATGTCTCCGGCCGTCTTGCGGAGGGCAGTCTCAAATTGCTCTACGTTGCCCCGGAGCGGTTCAACAACGAACGTTTTCTCGGACAACTCGAGCGGGCGAAGATCTCGTTGTTCGCCGTTGACGAGGCACATTGCATCTCGGAGTGGGGCCACAATTTCAGGCCGGATTACCTCAAGCTTGCCGTGCGTGCGCGCGAACTCGGCGCCGAGCGCGTCCTTGCCCTCACGGCGACCGCCACGCCACCCGTCGTCAGGGACATCTGTGCGGGGTTCGGCATCGTGGAGGCAGACGCGGTGGTCACGGGCTTCTACCGGCCCAATCTGACGCTGCTGACAACCCCCGTGCAGGCGTTGGAACGCGACCAGTTGCTGATCGACAGGCTGCGCGAGCGTCCGGCCGGATCGACGATCGTCTACGTCACGCTTCAGCGCACCGCGATGCGTGTCGCAGCACTTCTCGCGGCGGCGGGGCTTCCGGCGCGCCCCTATCACGCCGGGATGGGTCCGGAGGATCGCGTCGCGACGCAGGAGTGGTGGACGGAATCCGGCAGCAATATCGTTGTTGCGACGATCGCCTTCGGGATGGGAATCGACAAGGCCGACGTCCGCTACGTCTATCACCTCAACCTGCCGAAAGGGCTCGAGTCGTACTCGCAGGAAACGGGCCGGGCGGGGCGAGATGGCGCACCGGCGATCTGCGAGCTCTACGCGTGTCGTGACGACATCCCCGTGCTCGAGAACTTTGCCTACGGTGACACGCCGACAAGAGAGGCCCTCGCAGGCCTGCTCGACGAACTCTTCACAAACGACGACGGTGTGCAGTTTGCCGTCAGCGAGTACGAGCTCTCGGGCCGGTTCGACATGCGACCGCTCGTCCTCAAGACGGTTCTCACCTATCTCGAGCTCGACGCGCTCCTGAAGCAGGGGACACCCTTCTACGCGGGCTACAGCTTCCGCCCCTGCACGGGGTCGTTCGAGGACTGCTTTGCCCTGTTCGATGCCGATCGCGCCGACTTCTTACGGCGGCTCGTCGCGAGCGGCAAGACGGGGCACGTGTGGACAAGCCTCGATCCCGCCGCAGCGGCAGCCGAACTAGGAGAGGAGCGCAGCAGGATCATCGCTGCGGTCGAGTATCTCGAGCAGCGGAACCTGATCGAGCTGCGTGTCGCCGATGCACGGCAGCGTTACACGGTCCTTGGTCGGCCCGGCTCGAGGGATGAGCTACTTGGCCGCCTCGTTGAGCGCTTCGCCCTCCGCGAACGGTCGGAGGCGCAGCGGATCCAGCAGGTCGTCGCGCTCGTCGCCCATGATGGCTGTCAGGTCAACGAGCTCGTCGCATACTTCGGCGAACGGCGAGACGAGCCCTGTGGCCACTGCAGCTACTGCCTCGGTGGAACTGCACAGCACCTCCCCGAGGCGCCGTCGCCACCGGCGTTCGAAGCGGTCGTTGACGGGGGGGCGCTCGACGGCCTTGCTGCTTCACACCCCGATGCCCTGGGGGCACCGCGACAGCGAGCGAGGTTTCTCTGCGGGATCACGAGTCCGGCCACGAGCAGAGCGAAACTCACCCGTGGAGAGCTCTTTGGATCTCTTGCCAACCGACATTTCGCCGATGTCCTCACCTGGTGCGAGGAGTGACCGGCGACGATCACAGCGGGGCCCCTCGCTGGCTCTGTCAAGGTCGGCCCGTCAGAACGTCAGAACGTCAGAACGTCAGAACGTCAGAACGTCAGAACGTCAGA
>JBAXFL010000012.1:0-49659 GCA_037139935.1 Thermoleophilia bacterium
GACGGTGAGCGCAAGTCGTCTCCGCATCGAGATCACCACGCCGATGGTACCGAGAGCACCACCCGCTACAGGAGCGATCCAGAGCCCCCGCGCCCGCGATCGCTAGACTAGGGAGATGTCGGTAGCGCTGATCGTCATCGTCGTGATCGTCGTCCTGGCCGCGATCTACCTGATCGCGCTCTACAACGGCCTTGTCACGAAGCGGAATCGGGTCGCCAACGCGTGGGCCCAGATCGAGGTGCAGCTCAAGCGCCGCCGCGACCTGATTCCGAATCTCGTCGAGACGGTCAAGGGCTATGCAGCGCACGAGCGCGGCACGTTCGAGGCTGTCACTCAGGCGCGCGCAGCGGCGGCGGGCGCGCAGGGGCCGGCCGCGACGGCCGCGGCCGAGGGGTTCCTCACCCAGGCCCTCGGAAAGCTCTTTGCCGTTGCCGAGGCGTATCCCGATCTGAAGGCCAATGAGAACTTCCTCGACCTCCAGAACCAGCTGCGGGACACGGAGGACAAGATCGCGGTCTCGCGCCAGGTCTACAACGACACCGTGCTGACGTTCAACAACGCGATCCAGGTGTTCCCCGCCGTGCTGATCGCCGGGCAGTTCGGATTCACGGAGCGCGAGTTCTACGAGATCGAAGACGCAGCCGATCGCGAGGTGCCGGAAGTCAGCTTCGCACCGGCAGCACCGGCAGCTCCCCCGGCCGGCGATGCACCCGCGCCTCCGAGCGCCTAGCGCTCTCCTCGCGCTCGCACTCGCGGCGCTCGCACTCGCGGGGGTTGCCGAGGCGAAGTCCTTCACGCTGCCGCAGGCGCAGGTCGCAGTCCAGGTCACAAAAGACGGCAGCCTCGTCGTCGACGAGCTCATCACCTACGCGTTCAGTGGGCCCTTCAGAGGGGGCTACCGGGATCTCCCGCTGCGGGCCGGCGAGACGGTCGACCAGATCCGCGTGAGCGAGAAAGGTGGCGGCTATCGGCCGGGCGGCTGCGCCGAGCTCGGTTGTGCCGACGCGCCGAGCACGTTCGGAACCGCGATCGGCGCAGGGAAAGCGCGCATCGTCTGGCACTACCAGGCAAGCGACGAGCTCCGCACGTTCGTCGTCCACTACCGGCTGCGGGGCGTCGCGGTCGCCTACGACGACGTCGTCGACGTGAACCTCAAGGTCTGGGGCTCGGAGTGGAAGGGGGGCCTCGGGAGGCTCACGGCGACGGAGGCAGGGCCCGGCAAGATCCTGCGCGCCTGGGGGCACCCGGTCTACGTCCGCGGCGACGTGCAGTTCACGGGCAAGCGCGCAGTTCTGCGAGCCGTGGACGTGCCGGCCGGGCAGTTCGTCGAACTTCGCACCGTCTATCCGCGCTCGGCTTTCGCCTCGACAGTCGGGATGCGCGTCGCAGAGGGCAAGGGACTGCCGGGGATCATCGCCGCCGAGCAAGCGGATGCGACCGCATTCGAGAGAGACAGCGAGCGAATCGAGCATGCCAAGCAGCACCCGCTGCGCTACCTGCTGATCCTGCTCCTCCTCGGGACGGCCCCGGCGCTCCTGATCGTCGGCGCAGTGTTCTGGTTCTACGGCCGCGAGTTGAAGAGCAACTACGACCGCGAGTACGAGCAGGAGCCCCCGACGGACACCGAGCCGGCTCTCGTCCCGATCCTCGTCCGTCAGGGAGGCGAGGCAGGCTCGTTCGAGTTCACCGCCACGCTCTTCGACCTGATCCGCCGCGGCGTCTTCACCGCCGAGCCCGTGGTCACCGACCGGTCGACCTGGGGCGGCCTGCGCACCGAGAGCATCTCCGACCTGGAGATCTCCGGCGGAAGCAAGGAAGGGATTGTGCTTCGCCCCTGGGAGAACGCTGTCGCCCAGGTCGTTGAGGGCGTTGTCGAGGGCAGGCCGGAGCGCCTCTCCCTCTTCCACAAGCGGATCGAAGACGACAGAGAGGCGATGAGCAAGCACTTCACGGCGTTCAAGGCGAACGTCTCGACGGCCGTCGAAAACCACGGCTGGTTCATCTCCCGCGGTGCGGCCGCACTCGCCGGCGCGCTGCTCGTGCTGGTCGGGATCGCTGCGCTCCTGCTCTACCTCGCCGCCGACGGCTGGCGCAGTGTCTACCCCCGCTGGAGCGACGTCGTGCTCGTCGGCCTCGCCGTTGCGACGCTGCTCAACGCAGCGATCGTCGTGGGGGCACTCACCCAGCGAAAGCTCTGGCGACGGCGATCACGCGACGGAGAGATCGAGGCCGAGCGCTGGGAGGCCTTCCGCCGCTACCTCACCGACTTCCCGCGCCTGCAGGAGGCTCCGCCGGCGACGCTCGCCCTCTGGGAGCGGCTCCTCGTCTACGGCATCGCGTTCGGGATCGCCGATCGGGTCTTGCAAGCTGCCCATCTTGCTATGCCCGAAGAACTGGCCACTGCCTCGTTGATCTACTGGATCTCGCCCGGAGGCGACCTCGGATCAGGTGCCACGTCGATGGGCATCGGCGACCTCGCCTCCGGCTTCGGATCCGCCCTTGCACCTCCATCATCGGGTTCCGGCGGGGGTGGCGGCGGCTTCTCCGGTGGTGGCGGAGGAGGCGGTGGCGGGGGTGGCGGCGGCGCCTGGTAGGGCCATGGCCGCGACGGACATCTTGCGCTGACTCACCGATGTCGGCACCGTTGATAGATGGAAGAACGGGATGTCACAGTTCTCATGCAGGCAGTCTTCGAAATCAAGTGTGACGTTCGGGATCTGCTCGACCTGTTCAGAGAGGAGGGCGGCGATGGACAAGAAGAAGCGGATGGAGAGGGCTAGGGCGCGCACCGAGCGCTGGGCGGCAACAGACCCAACGATGCGCGAGCTACGCCAGCGCATCGACTACCACCGCGCGCGCCTCGCCGCGCAGGAGCGCGATCAGGAAGCGCGGCGCGAAAGCTCGTAGAGCGCAATCGCGCCCGCAGCAGCAACGTTCAGCGATTCGGCCTCGCCCGGCATCGGGATTGCCGCGACCGTGTCACATGCGTCGAGGACATCATCGGGCAGCCCCGCCCGCTCAGCCCCGAGCACGATCGTTACGGGCGCAGTGAGATCGACGTCCATGAGCGCCATCGCTCCGCTCGCGTCCAGAGCGACCTGACGGCCCGGGCGTTCGTCCCACGCGACGAGCGGCACGCGGAAGATCGCACCCGCGCTTGCACGCAGAGCCTTCTGTGAGAGCGGGTCCGCGCAACCCTCGGACAGCGCGACGGCGCAACCGAACGCGTCGGCCGAGCGAATCAGGGTGCCCACGTTACCCGGGTCCCCGAGCTGCCAGAGAGCGAGGCACGTCGTCCGGACGCCGACCGGGAGGTCAGACCGCCGGAAGACGCCGATCACGCGCGCCGGGTGCGGTAGCGTCGAGACACCGGCGAGCAGCTCGGCCTCGACGTTCTCGCCGGCGAGCAAGAGGTCGACGGGCTCGATTCCCGCTGCGAGTGCGGCATCGCAGAGATCCTCACCCTCGCACGCGAACAGGCCGGTCTCCTCGCGTTCCTTCTTGCGCTGCAGCGCCCGCACGAGCTTGAGCCGGGGGTTGTCCTTCGACGTGATCACGCGGTCTCGAGCAGGTCGAGGACGGACGGGCGCAGCAGCGCGACGTGTTCCGTCGTCAGGCGGAGTACGTCGCGCTGCAGTACCTCGGGGCTCAGGCCGCCTCGGCGAGCGCGGCTTTCGCCTGCTCTGCGACCGCGGCAAACGCCACCGGGTCGGAGACCGCGATGTCGGCGAGCGACTTGCGATCGAGCTCGATCCCTGCCTTGTGCAGCCCCGAGATGAACTGGTTGTAGGAGAGCCCGTGCAGCCGCGCCGCAGCGTTGATGCGCACGATCCACAGACGCCGGAACGTGCGCTTCTTGTTCTTGCGGTCACGATAGGCGTAGGTGAGCGAGTGCTCGACCTGTTCCTTGGCGTAGGTGTAATGGGAGTTCTTGAGACCCCAGTAGCCCTTCGCCTGCTCCAGAACCTTCCGGCGCTTCTTGCGCGCTGCAACCGATCGCTTGACCCTTGCCATCGGTTACCTCAGCCCCAGAAGTCGCTTGACGCGCGGTACATCGTTCGCTGCAAGCGGCTGATCCTTGCGGAAACCACGCTTACGCTTCGAGCTCTTGTGCTCCAGGTTGTGGCTCTTCATCGCGTGGCGGCGGATCAACTTGCCCGTTCCGCTCACCTTGAAGCGCTTCTTCGCTCCGCTTCCCGTCTTCACTTTCGGCATCTGGGTTCACTCCTGCGTTCTTTGTCGGCCCGAAGACCATGATCATGTTTCGCCCATCGATCAGCGGAGGCTGCTCGACCTGCCCGACATCCTTGATGTCCTCGGCGAGCCGCATCAGAAGGTCGCGCCCACGCTCGGGGTGCAGGTTCTCCCTGCCCCGGAACATGATCGTGACCTTGACCTTCGCTCGCGTATTGAGAAAGCGAACGACATGGCCCCTCTTGGTCTCGTAGTCGTGGATTCCAATCTTTGGTCTGAGCTTGATCTCCTTGACGTTGATCTGCGACTGGTGTTTCCGCGCGACCTTCGCCTTCTGTTCCTGTTCGTAGCGAAACTTTCCGTAATCCATCACCCGGGCGACGGGTGGGTCTGCCTGCGCTGCCACCTCGACGAGGTCGAGGTTCTTGCTGTACGCGTATTCTCGCGCCTCATCGGTCGTCTTGATCCCGATCTGCTCCCCGTCCTCGCCCACAAGCCTCACGTTCGGCACGCGGATCTCGTCGTTGATCCGTTCCGTCTGGACGACCGGCCGGGTTCTGTCTTCAGGGCGGCGCCGGGGCCTCAAAGGCTTCTCACCAAGTTTGCTCTCTCTTCAAAACCGTGCTGTCCCTTCCCTGAAATAACAAAAACCGCTGGCAGGCAGCGGCACCGTTTCCCTCGTCGTTCGACTCGGTTGTACCCGCGTAGCTCGTGGCTCCGGAGGTGAGGGTAACGGCCCCTACTTTTCAGGTCGGAATACTAGCAGGGCAAAGCGCTCTCCGTGAGGTGGATCGGGAGGACTAGCCGCGCGACGGTGCCACGGCGTGCTCGAGATCGACAACCAGTTCGTCGAAAGAGCGGGTGGACTGGCCCTCGCCGCGGGTTCTGATTGCGAGCGCTGCCTCCGATTCACGCTCCCCGAACACAACGACGACGGGAATCTTCTCGAGCTCGCTGTCGCGGATGCGCTTGCCGAGCGTCTCGTCGCGCTCGTCGAGTTCGGCCCGGAAGCCGGCCTCGCGGAGCCTGGCCGAGATCTCCCTGGCACCGTCCCGGTGCTGCTCACTAACGGGTAGGAGCCGCACCTGAACCGGCGCGAGCCAGAGCGGGAATGCGCCGCCGTAGTGCTCGATAATGATGCCGATGAAGCGTTCGAGAGAGCCGAACAGCGCCCGGTGGATGACGAAGACCGGATGCTCGCGGTTGTCTCGCCCCATGAATGTCAGGCCAAAGCGGGACGGCATCTGGGCATCGAGCTGAATCGTGCCGAGCTGCCACGAGCGGTCGAGAGCATCGGTGATATGGAGATCAATCTTGGGGCCGTAGAACGAGCCCTCACCCTCGCCGACGAAGTACGAGATCTCGTGACGGTCCAGTGCCTCGATCAGCTTGCCTTCCGTGAAATCCCACTCGTCGTCGGCTCCCAGCTTGTTCTCGGGTCGTGTCGAGAGCTCGGCGCGAGGCTCGATTCCGAAGAGCCCATACAGGTAGCGGAGATACACGAGACACCCGTCGAGCTCGCTGTCGATCTGCTCCCGCGCGCAGAAGATGTGGGCGTCGTCCTGGGTCACGTACCGCACACGCGTGAGACCGTGCAGGGCCCCGGCGAGCTCGTTGCGATGGAGCGGTGCCGCCTCGGCAAAACGCAACGGCAGCTCCCGGTAGCTCCGGAGCTGGCTCCCGAACAGGAGCATGTGGCCCGGGCAGTTCATCGGCTTGACCGCGTAGGTGTGCTCGTCGTCGATCGGGATCAGGAACATGTTCTCACGGAACTTCTCCCAGTGGCCCGAGGTGACCCAGAGCGCCTTGTCGTAGATCAGGGGCGTCTTCACCTCGGAGTACCCACGCCGGGCGTTCTCGCGCCGTCGAAGATCCTCGAGGGCGTTGAAGATCGCCATCCCCTTGGGATGCCAGAACGGCGAGCCGGGCGAGTGCTCATCGAAGTGAAAGAGATCGAGATCTGCGCCCAGGCGTCGGTGATCGCGCGCGCGGGCCTCCACGAGCCGCTCGAGATGGACATCGAGATCCTTCTGACTGAAGAACGCCGTGCCGTAGATCCGCGTGAGCTGCGCGTTGTTCGAGTCTCCGCGCCAGTAGGCGCCCGCAAGCGACGTGAGCTTGAACGCTTTGATCGGCGCCGAGGTCTGCAGGTGCGGCCCGCGACAGAGGTCGGTGAAAGCGCCTTGCGTGTAGAGCGAGATAGAACCCTCGGCAGTGTCGATGAGCTCGACCTTGTACGGCTCGCCCTCGGCGGTGAATCGCTCGCGCGCCTCGTCGGCCGAGGTCTCCTCGCGCTCCCAGGAGCGCCCCTCGTCGAGCTCGCGCTGCACCTCCGCCTCGATCGCCTCGAGATCGGTGTCGTTGATCGGGTTTGCGAAGTCGAAGTCGTAGTAGAACCCGTTGTCGATCGGCGGCCCGATAGCCACCTTCACGCCCGGGTGCAGCCTGCGCACCGCCTCGGCGAGGAGATGAGCCGCCGAGTGACGGAGGACGGCGAGTGCATCCGGGTCCTGCGTGTCACGCGTCGTCAGAATCTGCAGCTTTGCACCGTCGGCGAGCGGCAGTCGAAGGTCCTGCGGAACCCCATCGGCCTTTACGAGCACTGCCTGCTCGGCAAGCTTCGGGCCAATTGCCCGTGCAGCGTCGAGACCGCTTGCACCGTCGGGAAGTTCGAGCGCTGTCGCATCAGGGAGGATGACCTTCATCCCCGGAAGGATAGTCGCGGCACGCCTTACGAGGTTCACTCGCCCGGCCTCTCCCCCTCGAAGGCCTCGGCTATCACTACAAGAGGCGTCTTTGCCGTCTCTTCGCCGGCACAACCGGCGCCGCCTGCGACTAGCTTCGGCCGCCGCCGAGGAGCGAGAGCAGCAGCATGAAGACGTTGAAGACGTCGAGAAAGATCGATGCCGCGAGGAGTGGTGCCGCCTTGATCGAGTCGGCCCGGCGCAGACGCTGGAAGTCGTACATCGTGTATGCGGCAAAGATGACGAGTCCGACCACCGCGTAGATCACGTCGCCACCAGGGATCGAGACGAACATGAGCAGGATCCCGAAGCCGATCAGTCCCAGGAGCGCGAAAAACGCAACCCGTGCGATCTTCGAGAGATCACGACGCGTTGCGTACCCGTACGTGCCGCAGCCACCGATGAAGAGGCCGGTCAGCGCCGCAGCCTGCCAGAGCGCCTGGGGCTGTACCTCCGCGTAGTAGGCAAGCGTCGGTGCCACCGCGATCCCGAGGAAGGCACCCATGCCGAAGAGAAGCCCGATCGCGAGTTGCTCCGAGCGTTGGATGGCGACGTTGAGGCCAATGATGCATCCGATGGCAGCGATGAAGGCGACGATGCCCCACCCGCGAGAGATGTCGCGGCCGAGATAGGCACCGAGGGCCGCAACAAGACAGGTAAGAGCAACAAGGCCCATTGTCTGGCCGAAGATGGCGCGGGCGCGGTCACGCGTGACGGCGGCCGACTGCTGAGACACCTGCTCGATGCTGCTCATGCCCACACTCTAGCCGCATGAGAGGAGACCGTGGGGTTTTACCCCCGCTTTGCTCCATCCGCCCCCCGGGTGAGGCCGAAGGAGAGGGTTGTCGGAGACGGGGGCAGACCTCGTGGTGGAGACGGCCTCTGCGCGGAAGAAGAAGAAGAAGAAGAACAAGAAGAAGAAGCGGAATACCTCTCTTCCGTGTTCCACAATCAGCCACCGATCTCCCGTCGGCGAGCAACGCCCTGTTTCGGAGAGTCCGACAGGAAGGCGGTCGGGGGCCTCACCGGCAAGAAAGTCGCGGAGCCGAAGTGGGTCTCCGGGCCCGCTTCTCGCTCCTGCACGTACGATACGTTGCATGCCTCGCCTGTACGGAGACCGGATCAGCGACGCCGAGAGTGCCGAGCTGATCGCAAAGCTGCGGGCCCGCGGCACGCCGGATGCGGCAATCGGCGCGGACACGGTAGGCAAGGGGCCCGGGCGCGACGCCACGGTGGCGACCACGCTGCAGGCTCGTGGAGCAATCCTGCGTGAGCTTCGCGACTGGGCGAACCTCGACTCCGAGGCTCCGAACCTCGCGGTGATCCGCGACCGCCTCGCGGGCCAGCAGCAGGGTCAACGCATCATCTGATCCCGGACCCGGGCGCAACTGCGGGACGGCGGTCTCCGGAAAGTTCACTGCGCATCCGACGAATCTGCGATACTGGGGCCCATGAGCAAGCACGATCTCTTCTCGATCTCCTGCCCCGGCCCACACGAAAAGGGTGTCTGGTGCAAGAAATGCAATGGCGACGGCATCCCCGCGGGCGGCAGCGACTTCAAGCCCGTCAAGGCGCCGAAGAAATCCGCCTGGCAGAAGTAGCGCGACGGCTCCTCGCGGACAGTCCCGAGTCCGGGTACACCTTTCTGACGCGAGCATTGGTCGGTCGCTTCGGGCAGGCAGTACCGTAGGCTGACCTCGGAGGAGGGATGCCATAGGCTCTCGATACGACATTGACAGCAGGACGATAAATGTCCTGGAGAAGGTGCGGCATACCGGACGTGGGGCTACCGAGTGAGAGGTGGGAGACAGCATCGGTGGTTACTCGCTCCGTGCATCGCAGCGCTCGGATTGGCGAGCGCCGTTGTGGCAGGAGCGAGCGAGACCGTCACTACGCTTGCCGGCACCGTCCAGTCGGGTGGAACACGAAGGACGGTTCCCCTTGCCCGGCTACACCGTCCCCTCCGCCGGCAGCGAGGTACTGCTGCACAACGGCGTCCCGCTCTACGGCCCGGGCGCCCCTCCCAGCTACGACCCGATGCAGCGAACGACGGCCGGTGGGATCGACAGCGCTGGCAACCTGTGGACGCTGAACAACTGGAAGAACAATTTCGATATCGACAACACGACGAACCCTGGCGGCGACGGCATCGTCATCTTCGTCGGCCTCGCCGCTCCACCGCACACGGGGCGCTGAGACGCCGGCGGGCGGGAAAGGTCCCGCCCCTACGTGTGTAGGCACGACACCTACGGGGGTAAACGACGACCGTATGAAGGCGAACCAGCGTCCTCGGCGAGATGTGTCCCGCCCTCATCGAGGTGAACGCCGTGTCCGGCATCACCTCTTCTATGGTGCCCTCACAGCTTGAACCGACAGATCTCCTCACCGTCGTCAGGACATAAATACCTCTTTTGCAGGTACTTCCGTCGAACGAGAGTTGCCAGGCGCTGCCCAGAAATCCCCGGCCTGGCGAGTTGATTCCCCGGAGAGCCCCGCGGGGGCCAACAGCGGCCAGGTCGAACATGCATGCGGGGTTCCCGGGTGTGGAGGCTGTGCGAACTGCATGGTGACGAGGGGGCGCTTTTCGGAACGTTTGAGCAACGGCGGGCCACGCGCCGGCGGCGTTGGCTACCCGAATAACCCGGGTAGGCATAGAATCCCGGCATGATCGAGATCAGAGATGGCGGAGGGAGCCCGCTGCACACGCACGAGGGTGACACGCTCGCCGATGCAGACCTCGCGTATGCGTGGCTCGCCCATGCGAGTCTCGGCGGGGCGAACCTCAGCGGGGCGAACCTCAAGGGGGCGAACCTCAGCGGTGCGTATCTCGTCGGGGCGAACCTCAACGGCGCAGACCTCAACGGCGCAGACCTCAGTCATGCGTACCTCACCGACGCAAACCTCGCCAACGTAGACCTCACCAACGCGAACCTCACGTGCGCGAACCTCACCGACGCGCTCCTCTCTAAGGCAAACCTCGACGGGGCAGCACTCTTGGGTGCGAACCTCGGGGGTGCGAACCTCAGGGGTGCGAACCTCAAGGGTGCGAACCTCAAGGGTGCGAACCTTCACGATACTGTCCTCATCGGCACGATCCTCGATACGTAGACACTCTCGGCCCCGAGGATGACCCCAACGCGAAGCGCAGTCGCGCGAGGGGCTACAGGGCGATGCAGACTGGCCCGCGGATTCCCCGGGTACGCAAGCACGGCCACGTATGCCACAACCGCCAGCACGATGTCGTCGGCCCCGAGGTCTGCCGTCCGAACGATCTGGAGGGCAGCCGCCAACGGGTCGAGGGTGCCTCCGATGAGCAAGGTGTCAGAGAGACGACGGATGCCAGAGCGGATGCAGGGAATGCGTGTATGCACGCTCGGCCACAAAGCCCGCGACGCCCGGATCGCGAAGGACATCCTGTTCGTTGGTGCCGACCAGGCCAGGCTGCCGACGTCTACCAGTCCCCGAAACGACGAAACCCCCGGATGAGCGGGGGTTTCGTCTGATGGGCGCTACTGGGCTCGAACCAGTGACCCCCAGCTTGTCGAGCTGGTGCTCTCCCAACTGAGCTAAGCGCCCTCAACACGCGTATTTCCAGGCATTTCGTGTTTTTGTCTAGTTTTTCAGCTCTCCCAACATTCGGAAGAACCATCAGCTTAGCCGACGTCGAGAAGCACTGCCGCGGAGAAGTCTCAGCTACGTCGCAACGGTTACCCGCGCCGAGATCTGACCTGCTCCCCGCCCCGTGTGAACGCCGCGATCGAACACTTCATCGACCACTACAACCAACGCGCCCAACCGTTCGTCTGGATCAAGACTCCCGACCAAATCCTCGCCAAAGCCACCAAACAACAACCCACTTCAGGAACGCTGCACTAGACGATCCGCGCGACCCAAGAGGCGACGACATACCACGAAGTAGCTCATATTATGGGCTTTTTGTGGATGTCGATGCTTAGAGCGCCACAAAATAGCGCGTAAATGAGCTACTATGAGGTGTATGCCAGGCTCATCTACCATCTCCAAGCTCGCTCAGTTTGCTCCCGATCAGTGGGGGCTCGTGACACGCCGGCAAGCGGAGGGAGCTGGCGTCTCGCGAGCCACCATGACCCGCCTCGCGGGGGACGGTTCGGTGCTGGAGCGGGTAGGGCATGGGGTCTATCACCTCACTGGCGCTCCCGTTCCCGATGATCTACCCCTGAGGGTGGCCTGGCTCCAACTGGCGCCTGATGTGCCGGCGTGGCGCCGCACTGCCGCCGAGGGCGTGGTCTCTCATCGATCGGCGGCGGCGCTGTACGGGCTTGGTCACCTGCCCGCGGACAGACACGAATTCACTGTTCCCGTGCGGCAGCGGTCGCGTCGCCCGGACGTGCGAGTGCACGTACGCAAGCTCCGCAGCGATGAGTGGATCAACCTCCGCGGCCTGCCGGTAACCCGTCCGTCCCGGATTGCCTCGGATCTTCTCGCGGACGGTGAGGAACCCAGCGCGGTCGCTCGGCTCATCGCCGACGCACTTCGCCAGGTCTACGACTACCCAGGCACATTCGCAGATGCCCTGAACCCCCATGCGGCACGCTTCTGCTTTCGCCGGGGTGATGGGCTAGCTCTCCTACGGTGGCTGCTCGATCTCGCCGGTGACCCACAATCGGGTCAGTGGATTGATGAGGCTCGTATGCACGTGCCTGGCGCCAGCATGGACGGGCACTACGGCCCCTCGACATCTCCGTCCACGCCACCGACCCCGATACGATGACCGACGAACGGTCGTACGGGAGTCCGAACGCATTCCGCCGCGCACTCACAGACCGGCTCCGCGCGGTCGCACGTGAGGGCCGCTGGGATCTAGCGCAGCTTCAACGACAAATGGCGTATGACCGACTCCTCGAGCGCTTGTACTTCGTCGACGACGGTTGGATCGTAAAGGGAGCCGCTGCCCTTCTCGCTCGCGAGCTCGGGGTGCGCGCATCAATCGATCTCGACGTCTACCTCGCGAAAGCAGGCGAAGTAGCTGAGCGGCAACTACGCGATGCTGCCGCTCGAGACATCGGCGACTGGTTCCGTTTCGCGGTCGGGCCGAACCAGCCCGCCAGTGACGGGAGTCACGGACTTCGGCTACCCGTCGTCGCATCCGTCGGCGCGACGGTGTGGGCTCGCTTCCACGTTGACCTCGTCGGCTCGGAAATCGTCATGACCGGCACTCCCGAGGACGTCCCGCCCCTGGTCCGAGTTGCGATTCCGGACGTCGAGCAGCACGGCTACCGCGCCTATCCGCTCGTTGATCACATCGCAGACAAGGTGGCAGCCATGTTCCAGCGCTACGGCGAACAGGAACAACCATCGACCCGTTTCCGGGATCTCGTCGACCTTGTCGCGATCATCAGCGGCGCGACCGTCGAAGCCTCGGCGCAAACAACCGCCCTGCGCTCCGAGGAACAGCGACGGCGGATCACGTTGCCACAGCAGTTCGACGTACCGGACCGCAACACGTGGGAAGGCGGCTACGCAAGGGAGGCGAACGCGTCCCTGCTTCCCGGTGCCAAGACACTCGACGAGGCCCTCGGCGTCGTCAGACCATTCATCGACCCGCTACTCCAACGCAGCGCCACAGGCCACTGGAACCCGGGTTCCGCTCGCTGGGATCAATAGCGGAGGACTCAGGTCGGTCAAGGAGCGGAACGACTTCGGAAGTGCCGCAGCCTGTGGTCGTTCCAAGCGAACGACGTTCCATCCATCAACACACACGATGCCCCCGGCATCGCTCTAGCGTTTGCTCGGTTCGCGACGCTCGGCCGGATCGCGCTCCGCCCAGATCTTGAATGATCGCAACGACGCGTCACCGGCCGAGTCAGAACGGAGGTAGGCTACCGGCGGTATCCCCGCCTGGCGGCCGCAGGACGGCCGCGTCAGCCGCGGCCGATGAACGGCATCTTCGTTGCCATCACGGTCATGAACTGCACGTTCGCATCGAGCGGCAGCGTGGCCATGTAGACAAGCGCACGGGCGACGTGATCCACGTCGATCCCCGGTTCCTGCGCTACCGTGCCGTCCGCCTGCAAAGCCCCCGTCGTCGTCATCGACTCCGTCATCTCGGTTACGGCATTGCCGATGTCGATCTGTCCACACGCGATGCCGTGGGGACGACAGTCGAGAGAGGTCGATCGCGTCAGGCCGGTGATCCCGTGCTTGGCCGCCGTATAGGGAGCGGAGTACAGGCGCGGCACGCTCGCCGAGATCGAGCCGTTGTTGATGATCCTTCCACCCCCCGGCGTTTGACGCTTCATGATCCTGATCGCCTCCTGCGTGCACAGGAAGGCGCCGGTCAGGTTCGTCTCGAGAACCGCCGTCCACTGTTCCGGGGACACATCCTCGATTGCGGCTGGCGGTGCTCCCACACCCGCGTTGTTGAACAGGAGATCGAGCCGCCCAAACCTGGCATCGATCGCGGCAAAGAGTGCTGCCACGGATGCCGGATCGCGAACGTCACACGTCAGAGCCACTGCTTCATCACCCGCAAGCGCAGCAGTAGCCTCGAGAGGCTCGAGACGGCGACCTGCAAGAACGACGGTGAAGCCGGCGTCTGCAAACGCGACCGCCGCCGCACGCCCGATCCCACTGCCCGCACCCGTCACGAGCGCGACCCGTGTCACGAGCCGGCCCCCGGGGCAACGCCACCGAGTTCGTCCTCGATGTGGATGCGAATGATCTCGTCGAAGTCCGCATCTGCCTCGAAGCCGAGTGCCCGGGCCCTCCGGCAATCGAAATCGCGTGGCCAGCCCGCGACGATTCGCGCGATGGTCTCGTCTGGCTCCCGGCGGATACGCCGAACGGGCGCGTCACCCGCAATCCGCCGCAACGCCTCGATCTGCTCGCCTACCGTCACCGAGACGCCCGGCATCGTCAAACAGCGGCGACTACCGAGCGCATCCGCACCGATTGCCGCGGCGTGGAGCAGAAAACCGACCGCCGAACGTGGCGACGCGTGCCAGTGACGGGTGTCGTCAGGCACCGGCAGCACAGCCTCCAACCCGTTCAACGGCTCACGAATGATGTTCGAGAAAAACCCCGACGCAGCCCGGTTCGCCTTGCCCGGCCGGACACAGATCGTCGGCAAACGGATGCCGATGCCGTCGAGAAAGCCACGGCGCGAGTAGTCGGCCAGCAGAAGTTCGACGATCGCCTTCTGCGTCCCGTAGCTCGTCAGAGGCGTGAGACACTGGTCGTCTCCGATCACGTCGGGGAAGGGCGCGCCGAACACGGCCAGCGTGGAGGAAAAGACGACCCTGGGGCGATAGCCCCCTCCGATCCTGCGAATGCGGTCGAGCAGCAGCCTCGACCCGTCAAGGTTCGTGCGGTATCCCTCCTCGAAATCGGCCTCCGCGGCTCCCGAGACGACAGCGGCGAGATGAAAGATGACATCGGGGCGGCCGGCGAGCAGGCCTTCCGCAACCCCGTCGTCTGCCAGATCAGCGACCACAGTGTCAACGTCGAAGCTCGCACGCTCCGGCGACCAAGGCTCAACGATGTCGGCGAGCACCATGTCGGTGATCTGCTCTCCGGCGGCCACTCCTTCGCGCGCCAGCCGTTCGGCAAGCTTGACGCCCACCATGCCCGCACCGCCGGTAACAAGGATACGCATGGCCTTGAGACTAGAGCAAAAAACCGTGTCCGGCGCGCTCGGGTTGCCCGTGGATGCCACCTCGGAGAGATGCGGTGGGAGCCGACGGAACTGGCCGGGCCCGGTGCTACGGCAGCCCGCAGGAGCATCCCCGGTCGGGCGGAACGCCGCGTCTGGCAGCCTCCTTCAGGCCAGCGTGTCGTGATCGGCGCCGAGCCTCGACTCGAGGCCCACGAGCGCCTTGCGCGCGAGCGCCCTGAACGTGCTACCGAGGAACGGCTCGGCAACACGCAACAGGCCTCTGAGCTTGAAGTCCGCGCTGTAGGTGATGCGCGTGCCGCCGTCGCCCGAGGCCTCGAACACGATCGTATCGATCGAGGTCGCCTTCTCCCCCACGCCGTCGAGCACGATGCGCCGGTTCTCCTCGAACGCCGTGACCGTGTACGTGAACGGCATCGTCTTGCCACGGAACTCTGCCTGCACCTCGTACACCGTTCCGACACCGCCGTCGCCCGAGACCCTGCGGGACTCGTGGATACCCGGATCCCATTCCGCGACGGTCACGAAGTCTGCGACGTAGGCAAACGACTCCTCGACGGAACGCATGACTTCGATCACCTCGGACACGACCATCACTCGATGCTACCGGGCCAGAAGATCTCCACGCCAGACCTGCCATACCAAGATGGCCGTTCGCAGGCTCACCTCGACACGAGATCCCGGAGAGGCCACTAGATCTTCTCGAGCGGGGCGTATTCGAGCATCAACTTCCTCTCGCTCTGATCTTTCGCAAAACGCACGGTGGCGAGGCCGCCGGGCTCGATCCGGGTCACGACCCCCTCACCGAGCGAGCCATGGCGCACCGAGTCGCCCGTCTGCAGGGAAGGAATATCGCTCGGTTCGCGCGTGGACACAGACGCTGCGTGCCCGCCCGCGCCGGTGCCCGACCACGACGAGGGATGGAGCCTTTCTCGCTCCACGTCCGCGGGCAACTCGTCGAGGAACCGCGACGGCAGGTTGTACTCGCGCCGGCCGTAGAGCGAGCGCGCCATCGCGTGGGTCAAGGTCAGCTTCTCCATCGCGCGGGTCATCCCGACGTAGGCGAGACGGCGCTCCTCCTCGATCTCGTTGTCCTCGATCGAGCGGGAGTGCGGGAAGATGCCGTCCTCCATCCCGATCAGGAAGACGCCGCGGTACTCGAGGCCCTTGGCGTTGTGGATCGTCATCAGCGTTACGAGCGACTGCTCTCCCGCGAGACCGTCCTGGTCGGAAACGAGCGAGATCTCCTGGAGGAAGGTCGAGAGCATTGACTCCTCGTGCTCGGCGCGGTACTCCTGGGCCACTCCGACGAGCTCCTCGAGATTCTCGATCCGGCCGCGCGCCTCGATCGTCCGCTCCGCCTCGAGCATCTCGATCGTGCCACTGCGCTGCAGCACGGCCTCGAGGAGCTCGTCGATCTCGAGCTCCTGCGCCGCCGACTGGAGTGACTGCATCATCGTCTGGAAGCCGCTTACGGCCTTGATCGCGGCCGTGCCGAGCCCGGCCCCCTCGGGGTCGGTCATCGCCTCGAAGAGGGTCACCCCGAGCACGTCGGCATGGGTGACGAGCTTCCCGAGCGACGTGTCGCCGATTCCCCGGCGAGGACGATTCATGATCCGCCGGAGCGCGACGGCATCCGCTGGGTTGTCGAGAACCGAGAGGTAGGCGATCGCGTCTTTGATCTCGGCCCGCTCGTAGAAGCGCGGGCCGCCAATCACCTGGTACGGGATCTGCTGCCGCACGAGAACGTCCTCGAGCACGCGACTCTGCGCGTTCGTCCGGTAGAAGACAGCGAGCTCGGCCGCCGACCAGCCTTCCTCGACGAGGCGCGCGATCTCGGCAGCGACGAACCGCGCCTCGGTGTGCTCGTCCTCGACCTCGACGACCTGCACCGGGTCGCCTTGCCCGAGCTCCGAGAAGAGCCGCTTTGGCTTACGGTCCCGGTTGTTCTCGATCACCGCGTTGGCGGCGCCGAGGATCGCGTTCGTGGAGCGGTAGTTCTGCTCCAGGGCGATCGAGTGTGCCCCCGGGAAGTCGCGCTCGAAGTCGAGGATGTTGTTGATGTCGGCGCCGCGGAAGCCATACACTGACTGGTCAGGGTCACCCACCGCAAACACGTTCTGCTCCTCGCCAGCGAGCAGCTGCAGCAGCCGATACTGCGCGTGGTTTGTGTCCTGGTACTCGTCCACGAGGATGTAGCGGAACGTGTGCTGCCAGTGCGCCCTCACCTCCGGGAAGCGCTCGAGCCCTTCGACGGTGAGCATCAGCATGTCATCGAAGTCCACCGCGTTCGAGGTGATCAGCCGACGCTGGTAGCGCTCGTACACCTCCGCCACGGTCTTGTCGTAGAACGAGGCAACGCGGCTCATGTACTCGTCGGGGCCGATCAGCTGGTTCTTTGCATTCGAGATCTGATTGTGAATGCCGCGGGGCGTGAAACGCTTCGGATCGACGCCGAGATCCTCGAGGCACGCCCTGACAACGCGTATCTGGTCGGCCTGGTCGTAGATCGTGAACGTCGAGCGGTAGCCGAGCCTCTCGGCATCACGACGCAGCATCCGGCCACAGGCAGCATGGAAGGTGAGGATCCAGGCCGCACGCGCCTGCCTTCCGAGCATCTTCTCGAGCCGCTCACGCATCTCTCCCGCCGCCTTGTTCGTGAAGGTGATCGCAAGGATCTCGTTGGGCCGTACCCCGTGCGCGCGGATCAGGTGCGCGACGCGATGGGTGAGGACGCGCGTCTTCCCCGAGCCCGCGCCGGCGATTACGAGAAGAGGGCCGTCAACGTGCAGAACGGCCTCGCGCTGCGCCGGATTGAGGTCGGCGAGAAGGTCTTCGTGGGGCGCGACGCTCATGCGTCGATGCTAGCGGCGGTCTCGGCACGGGTCACGGTGGCCGTCGGCCTCAGCGCCCGCGCAGACGGCCTTCTCACCGCAGCGGGAACGAGCGCCCGGCGAGTGCCGGGATGACCTGTGCGGTCACCCAGACCGGCGTCGTCCCGTATTGCACGGAGTAGCGGTAGCTGCCGTCGCCTCGTCGTAGGCGCGACAGAAAACGAAACGGCGCCTTGCCCGGCCTCTCACCGGCGCTGAAAAGCGCCTGGATCGCCCATGCGGTCGATTGCGTGTCGGACGGCCGCCCCTTCGTGAGGGAAAACCCGCCGTCGCGATTCTGGAATGTCCTGAGCGCGGTCACAGCGCGCCGGATCGGGACTCCACCCACCCCGGCCGCACGGAGAGCCTGGATCGCCGCTGCGGTGTCGTTCGAATCAGGCTTGCCTCCGCGCTGCCACGGAAAACCGCCGGTCGCCGACTGCGCAGAGAGGATCGCGCGGACAAGGGGCGGGGGCGGCTGCTCGCCCACCGCGCAGAGCGCGAGCACGGTCCACATCGTCTCGTTGACGAGAACATCCGGATCATGCTTTCGTAGTCGGGCGAGGAGGCTCTCGTCTACCCGCTCCCCGAGCGCCGCCAGAGCAACGACCCGAAGTGCCAGATCTCCGTCCGTTGCGCCAGCCTTGTCACGCGTCCGGATGAACGCTCCTGCCCGCTCACGCGCCGTAACGGGGGCGTTTGCCGCGACGAGCGCGAGTGCAGCCCAGGCAGTAAGCGGCGCGTCTGGAACCTGCCCCTGCTCGGCGAAGCCTCCGGTTTCACGCTGGAGACTCGTCAGGAAAGCAGCCGAATCCGGGATGGGCCCGGTTGCCCCTGCCGCAGTGCCCGCAAGCGCAAGACAGGCGAGCACGACGAAAAGCCTCCTCATGCCCAGACCACCTCGGTCTGCGCCGTTCGTCCATGACGCTCGAGCACGCGACGTAACTCAGGCCCGGCAACGAGCGCGAGAACAAGGTTTCCGAGCGCGTGGGCGATATTGAAGGCGACGCCGGCGGCGAGAACGGTGACCAGTGCTGCCCACGTGTGCGGGTAGAAGGCAAACCAGAGCCAGAGATCCATCACCGTTCCAAAGGCCAGCCCGAGAACCGCGCAAAACAGCGCGAATGGCCAACGGCGATGCAACGCCCACCTGAAGACACCCGCGAGTGCGCCACAGCCGCCCCACGCGAGCATCTGCCAGGGCGTGTGCGCTCCCTGGCCGAGGAACATGTTGGAGGCGATCGCCGCAAGCGCGCCGACAGCAAACCCTCGGCGCGGTCCGAGCGCGACGCCTGCCGCAGCGACGATCACGGTCACCGGTTGGACGCTCGGGATCGCGACGAAGAGAACGCGCCCGGCGGCAGCGATGCCGGCGAGCGTGGCAACGAGCGTGAGGTCGCGCGCCGTGCTGCCTCCCTGCTCGAGCCAGGCAAACCCTCCGGCAACGAGAGCAAATGCCGCAAGCAGCGTCGCAAGGCCCCCGTTTGCCGGATCGACGACTGCCCACAGCAGCCCCGCGATGCCGAGGCCGACAAACACGACAAGAGCCAGGCTAGACCGCAACCGGAGCCCCCACGCCTGCACCGAGGCGCACGCGCCGATGGGCGGGAAGTAGCGGGTCGTGGGTGGCCACAAGAACCCCTCGCCCTGCCTCTGCCTGTTCGAGCAGCCAGCCGGCGAGTGCCACCTTGCGGTCGGGGTCGATTCCCCGCGTCGGCTCGTCGAGCACGAGGAGATCCGGCTCGGAGACCGAGACCGCAGCAATACCGAGCCTCTCCCGCTCGCCGGTCGAGAGGTCGCGAGGATGACGGCAGGTTGCGAACGAGAGCCCGAATCTTTCGAGCGCGGCTGCCGCGCGAACCTCGTCCCCGCCGACTCCGAGCGCAACCTCGTCGAGAGCCGTCTCTCGCACGAGATAACGGCCGGGATCCTGCGAGAGATACGTCGCCCGCCCGTCACGAACCACCGTCCCACTCTCCGGCTGCAGCAGGCCGGCGGCGATCCTCGCGAGCGTCGTCTTGCCGCTGCCGTTACGCCCTTCGAGCGCCACGATCTCGCCACGATGCACGACGAGAGAGGCGCCGCGAAGAACGGCCGGGCCGCCGGCATAGGAGAAATTGATGTCGTCGAGGCACACGAGCGGGGCACCGGAACGGATCGGTGGCGCAGGGTCACATCCTGTGAGCCCTCCGGCATACAACGGCCGCCGGGCCGAGAGCCAGAGACGCGCTTCTGCAACGGGCGCGTCGAGCACGATCCGGCCCTCTCCCATCATGATTACGCGGTCCGCCATCGCAAGCGCACGATCAACGCGCTGCTCGGAGAGAACGACGGCGCACCGCGTCTGCTCGACGCGAGAGAGAAACGCGTCAGCGCCCTCCGCGTCGAGTTGCGAGGTCGGCTCGTCGAGCAGAAGGAGTTGCGGCTCGAGGGCGAGCGCGGAGGCAAGGCACACGCGCTGCAGCTCTCCGCCAGAGAGTGCGAGGGTGCGTCGCTCGGCAAGGTGTGCAGCACCGACCTCGGCGAGTGCGGCATGGGCTCGCGGCCAGATCTGCTCCGGGGCGACGCCGAGGTTCTCGAGGCCGAACGCAATCTCGTTCTCGACCCGCGTCATCACGACCTGATCCTCGGGGTCTTGGAAGACCGAGGCAACCGTTCCCGCGAGTGCGACGGGCCCATGTGAGCGCGTGTCGAGGCCCCCCACCTCGACCCGACCGGAAAAGCTGCCACCGTGAAAATGGGGCACAAGGCCTGCAAGCGCCCGCAGGAGCGTGGACTTGCCACTTCCCGACGGCCCGAGCAGAACGACGATCTCACCGGCCTCGAGCTCGAGCGAGATGTCCCTCACCGCGGGAATGCGCCCCGGATAGGCAAACGAGAGGTTCTCGACCGTCGCTAGAGCCACAGCGCTGCACCTCCCACGAGTACGAACGCCGCGGTGAGAGCTAGATGGTCGACCCACGTCCAGGCAGGCCGCGGGGCGCGTGTCGCTCCACTCCGCCCGAACCCTCGAGCCTCCATGGCCTCGGCCAGGCCCGTCGCCCGCTCGAGCGAGCCGGCAACGAGGGGAGAGAGAAGCGTCGCATACCCCCGCGCTCCGTGCAGGTGTACGCCGCGTCCCCGCACCGCGTCGGCCAGACCGGCCGCATCGCGCTCGAGAGTTGGGACAAGACGTGTCGCGAGAGCGACGGCGAGCGCCGAGCGTCGTGCAAATCCTGCCGCCGAAACCAGGCGATCGTGATCGACGAGGAGCGTGTAGGCGCTGAACGCAAGTGCGACAACGGCAAGCCGAAGGCCGTTGACGACCGCGATCTGGATCTCGTCTGTCGATATGTCGATCGGGCCGATCACCGGCAGTGTCGGTCCTTCCCACAGGAGCGTGCCACCGCCCGACGACCACATCAGCGGGGAGATCACAACCACGCCGAGCGCGCTGAACAGCGCGCCGCCGAGGTAGAGCCAGCGGCGCTCGACCGGGGCCCGCAGACACACGGCGACCAGAATGACCACCATCGCCGCGAGCGCCCAGAGGCGGTCGACCAGGAAGCCGGCGGTCGCGACCGCGGCCAGGAGCGCCGTCGCAGGGCCGGGGCTCACGGGCTCTCGAACCTCTGTGAGAAGTCACCGGCGAGGAGGCGGCCGATCGACCCTGAAAAGGAAAACCCAACGGCGCCCGACGGCCCCGATCCGGGCTTACGAAGTCTGGCCGTGAGGTGCGGAGTGCCCTGCACGAGCTCGAAGAGGTTCGCTTGCCCGGGTACCGGAGCGCCCAGTGGCGCGACGTCGTCGGCATGGATCATCTCCGCCACCCGCACCGCGTCGGCCCGGAGGATCGGTGCGTACCGCACGGCGGCGGGTCGCGTCTTTCCGGCATACCCGTGCAGAAACGGCTCGGGGAAGGCCCCGGCCACCACCTCGAGCGTCTCCGCGTCTCCGGCCCAGTCCCGGTAGTCCCACCACGCGACGTCGCCGTCGCGGAGACGATACGAAGCAGCCGACCTGTCGCCGGCAAGCCCGTTGACGAACCAGAACCAGTCCTCGTGACGCCGGGCACTTCCCTCGACACCGTCGATCGACTGGACAAACCCTCCGCCGTAGCGCACCTTCACCACCGCCTCGGATCTGAGCGCACGCAGGAGCGACTGCCCGGCTGCCACGTCAACGTCGGCTAGCGTACGCGCGCCCCGATCACGGCTCACCCGCAGGTGAGCCGTTCCATCTTCGGGCGTTGGCGCCACCTCGCCGCAGCCCGCGCATGCGAGAGCGGCGAGGAGGAGCCCGATGCAGATACGCCAGTTCACTTCACGGCGTTCGACCGAACCGCGCCGACCGCATAGGAGCGGACGAGACCGACGTGGCGGCCAACGCACACCTTGCCTGCCGCGCCGACTTTGAACCGGCGTCCGTCCACGCGGATCCGCGCGCGGACCATGGGCGTCGCCTTCCCGGCGTCGTCGGAGGAGGTGACGACGTAACAGTTCGCCGTCGTCGCCTTCAGCGTCAGCGTCGCCGGTCCGCCCGTGTCCGAGAACGTCGCGTAGTACCACAGCACCTCATCACCATCCTTGAGCGCAACCTGGGCTGCACCGACGGGTGGAGACAACCCGTTGACCTTGAAGGCCCACCCGGAGGCCCCTGAGCCCGGATAGCGACCGACCTGACTCACGTACTGCCCGAACGACTTCTTTTTTACCTGCACATAGAACTCGCCGGAGATACTGGCGGCACCGAGCGCCACGAGGGCGTTCGGTGCCTCCACCCTGACGGGAGACGACCCGAAGATCGACTGTGTTTTTCCTTCGACGCGCACCGTGACGGACGCGCCGAGAGCCGTAGCTGCGAGCGTGAGAACGAGACCGATGACGGTCACGAGAACGATCAAACGTCGTGCCACGAATCCTCCTTCCACGAGGGGTTCGGTATGGAGGAGGCGGCAGGTCTTCTGACTCGGGGCTCCCTCTCCCACCGCCTTCCCGGCAACCGGTTCCCCGGTGCGCCAGTGGCGTTTCGGCGGGCGAGCAACTCCCCTCACAGCGGCGGGACCGTCCCGGATTTGCACCGGGTTCCCTCACCGCACTCCCTTATGAGCACACAGCCTATCATCGGGCGATGACAGCAAAGGCATCCAGGACGTGGGCTCCTGTCGTTCTCATGGCGATTGCGATCTTCGTCTTCTCGTCAATCCCGAGCCTCTCGACCGGACTCGGGACATGGGATCTCGTCCTGCGCAAGCTCGCACACCTGACCGAGTACGCCGCACTTGGCGTTTTCCTGTGCCGGGCACTCGGCCGACCCGCGCTCGCGATCCTCGCCGGGGCGCTCTACGCCTGCACCGACGAGATCCACCAGAGCTTCGTCACGGGGCGGCACGGGGTCTGGTACGACGTGGTGATCGACACGATTGGAGTCTCGATCGGCGTCCTTGCGTGGAAACGATCGCGATGGGGTACATGAGCGCAATCCTGATCGACCTCGACGGCGCACTCGGAGACACGAGACCGCTGTGGGACGACTGGCTGGCCGGGGCCGCAAAGGTACTCGGCATCGATCCGGCGGCGCTACCGGCCGACCGCGGCGATGCCGCGGCCGCGCTCGATGCCGCAAGAGCCGGTAACTGGCGCACCCTCCTTGAGCGATTCGTGGCGGAACGCGCACCGGTCTACCTCCGTCCCCACGCAGAGGCGAGCGCCGCCTTACGGAAACTCGCTACGACCGGTCGCCCGCTCGGTGTGTTCACCGACGCACCCCTCGAGATCGCACAGATTGCAGCCGCTCAGCTCGGTGTGGCCCGGCGGATGACGGCCCTGGAAGCCGGGAGTGGTGCGCTCGAGCGTCTAGGAGACGTGCTGGGGCACGACGCAACGGTCGTCCAAACGCGGGATCAGCTCATCGCGGCATCGCGCGAGGGCTGATCACCGCACGAGACGATAGAGCACACCATTGCCGGAGAGAGCGTAGATCTCGCCCTCGGTGTCCTCGCCGAACGAGGTCAGGTGTGCCACGGTGAACGGTTCTCGCCGGATATCGCGAGCGGCCGCTCCTACGAGCTTCAGCGACCACACCGTGCCGCTGCAGTAGTCACCGTAGAAGTACCGCCCGGTCGAAGCACGCATCGCCGATCCGCGATAGACGTAGCCGCCGATGACCGAACAGCTACTCCCGTGCTTGTACTGCGCCACGGGCATGACCAGGCGACCGGGGCCGAGCACCGTACTCTTAAACGGGGATCTCCCTTCGTAGACGTCCCAACCGAAGTTGAGCTGTCTTTGCCAGGGCCACGCAACGTGATCGATCTCCTCGATCGAGCTATCGCCGACATCGCCGATCCAGAGGTCGCCGTTCACGCGATCGAACGAGAATCGCCACGGGTTACGAACGCCGAAAGCGACGATCACCGGTTTCGCAGCCGGGTGTGCAGGATCGAGCCTCAGTATCTTGCCGAGGAGCGACAGGGGATTCTGCGCGGGGTTGTCCGGGGCACCAGTCGGCCCCCCGTCGCCCGTGCCGACGTAGAGGAGCCTGTCCTTGCCGTAGGCGACGCTGCCGCCATTGTGGTGCGAGTCAGGCTGCTCGATCATCAGGAGCTGACGGGCCGTTTGCGTCAACGCCTTCGTTCCGTCGGAGCGATAGCGAACGACACGCGTGTCGCCGTTCACGTCGGTGTAGTCAACGACGAACTGCCGGCTCTTCACGTAGTCGGGTGCGAAGGCGAGCCCGAGGAGTCCCTGCTCACCCTCGGCATACACCTTCGACCGGATGTCCAGAAAGGGCTGCGCCCTGATCTTGCCGGCGCGTACGACCCGAACGACCCCGCTCTGCTCCACCACGTAGAGGACGCCCGGAACCCCGGGGGCGAAGGTGACCTGCACGGGCGACCGAAGCCCGTGGACGACCTCGACGATCCCCCCCGACGCTCCCTGCAGCACGTCCGCAGAAACGTCCGCAGAGGCGCTCGCACCGCATGCGAGAAGGATGCCGAGCAGAGAGACCAAGAGGGTTCGCACACACCAAACTATAAGCATATCTGCCGGCCCTGGGCACCAGTTTATGTAACGTAGGGGCGCCGTGAAGGTCTTTCTCATCGGTGCAGGTCAGGTGGGCTCGACGATCGTGGAGGCACTCCACGGCGAGCACGATCTCACCGTGATCGACCTCGACCAAGCGCGTCTGACACCGCTCGTCTACCGCTACGACATTGTCTCGGTCGAGGCCAACGGCGCCAGCCGCCGCTCGCTCGCCGACGCCGGCGTCGCCGATGCAGATCTGGTGATTGCCTGCACCTCGCGGGACGAGGCGAACCTCGTCGCCGCAACCTTTGCCCGGATCGAGGCACCAAACGCGACAACAGTGATCCGCACGTCGAACATCGAGTACATCGACCTCTGGCGAGAGGGTCGTCTCGACGTGGACTTCGTCGTCTCGTCCGAGGTCGAGACGGCCAACGCGATCACGAGGGTGATCCGGGTTCCCGCAGCCATGCAGACGGACGTATTCGCGGAGGGGCAGGTGCAGATGGCCGAATACGCTGTCAGCGACCTCACACGCCCGGGTCTCCTCGAAACGCCACTTCGGGAATGTCCCCTCGTGCCTCGGGATTCGCGGCTCGTGGGCATCATCCGCGATGGCACCCTGATCATCCCGAACGGCGACGCGGTGATCAGAGCCGGTGACCGTCTCATCGTGATCGGCTCTCCGGCGTCGGCACGGGCCTGGGGTGATCTTCTCTCTCCCGGCGAACGCGAGATCGACGACGTCGTCATCTTCGGTGGAGGACAGGTCGGCCTGGCAATCGCGAGGGCGATGCTCGAGCAAAACATCGGTGCCCGGCTGATCGAGCCCAACCGCGAGCGCGCACGCCGGATCGCCGAGGTTCTTCCGGATGCCAGGGTCTACCAGGCAAACGGCCTCGATCCCGACTTTCTCGAGCGCGAGCGGATCGGCCAGGCACAGGCGGCCGTTTTTGCAATGCGTGAGGATGCGAAGAACCACTATGCAGCGACCCTGGCGCGCGTGCACGGGGTGGGCTTTACGATCGCAATCATCCACGACCCGGTCGCCCGCGCCGTGTACGAGCATTCGGGAGTGGACGTGATCGTGAATCCGCGCCAGGTGACGGCGGAGGAGATCGTCCGCTTCGCCCACGATCCCCGTACGCGACAGATCTCGATGCTCGAGGACGACCGCTTCGAGGTACTGGACATCACGACTAGCCCGACAAGCGAATACGTCGGCCTGACGTTCCGGGAGATGCCTATCCGGGGCGCGGTGATCGGCGCCGTCGTACGCGAAGGCAAAGCTCTGTTTCCCCATAGCGGCGATGTCCTCCTCGCCGGTGACCGGGTGATCGTGTTCACCGAGTCGGCCAGTGTCGCGGACGTCGAGCGCGTTCTGTGACGGACGGCACGACCCGACCGCAGCGGGCACGGTCACGCGGCGGCATCAACTTGCGCGGCGCACTGGGTCTCGTCGGGACGCTGACAAAGATCCTGTCCGTCGTCGTCCTGTTCCCCACGGCTCTCGCGATTGGATACGGCGAGCCCTTTGTGCCGTTTCTTGCTGCCGGAGCAATCATGGCACTCATCGGACTGGGGCTCGAGCGACTGGGAAAGGGCACCGCGACGCTCGGGTTTCGTGAAGCGTTCTTTGTCGTTGCAGTGACGTGGCTCGCAGCGGCGATGCTGGGAGCACTTCCGTATCTCCTCTCGGGAAACCCGCAGATCGACCGTCCGGTCGATGCGGCCTTCGAGGCTATGTCCGGGTTCACGACGACCGGAGCAACGATCCTGACCAACATTCCGGCGCTCGACCAGTCGATGCTCATGTGGCGCCAGTTCACCCAGTGGCTCGGCGGGATGGGCATCATCGTGCTCGCACTGGCGATCCTCCCCCGACTCAGGGTCGGCGGACGCCAGCTACTCGAATCCGAGATGCCAGGACCCGAGGTAGAAAATCTTGCCGACCGGATCCGCTCGACAGCCCAACGGCTGTGGCTTCTCTACGTTGCCCTGACCGCCGCGCAGGCCCTGATTCTTGCAGTCTTCGGTTGGACAGGGATAGACGACCGGATGACCCCGTTCAACGCTGTCGCACACGCGTTCACGACTCTTCCGACCGGGGGTTTCTCGCCCCTGGCACGGTCGATCGAGCCCTTTTCCGCTGCGAGCCAGTGGGTCATCGTGCTTTTCATGACGCTCGCCGGGATGAACTTCGCGCTCCTGTATCGACTCTTCGTTCGGCGCAAGGTACGCGCGTCCTCGCGTGACGAGGAGGCGCGACTCTATCTGGCCATTCTTGTCGCCATGTCCGCCGTCGTTGCGGTTGAGCTCTGGCATGCGGGACTTCAGCACGGCGAAGAGGCAATCCGACAAGCCGCGTTCCAGGTCGTTTCGATGATGACGACGACCGGCTACGCGACCACGGACTTCATCGTCTGGCCTGCGTTTGCCCTCATGATTCTCGTTGGCGTCATGCTCGTGGGCGGTTCCGCCGGATCGACAGGTGGTGCGATCAAGGTCGTCAGGCACCTGCTGATGGGCAAGATGCTACGCCGCGAAATCAGACAGACGCTCCATCCCGAGATCGTTGTCCCGATCAGGCTCAACGGCGCTGTCGTGGACGAGCGCACGCTGCGCGCGATCATGGCATTCGTCATTCTCTACGTTGGCTTCTTCGCTGTGGGCGCCATACTGCTAGCGGCCGATTCCGCTTTCCAGGGGCCTCCGATGTCCGCATTGGACGCCATCGCAGCATCGGCGACAACCCTCGGAAACGTAGGGCCGGGCCTTGGCTTTGCAGGGCCAATGGGTTCATTCGAGCCCTTCAGCGACTTCTCGACGATCGTGATGATTGTCCTGATGTGGCTTGGTCGCCTGGAGATTATTCCAGTGATCGTTCTTCTGACCAGGAACTACTGGCGCGTCTAGCCGACGAGTTCGCGACGCAAACGATCCTCGAGTCCCGGCTTGAGGATCGCGATCACCCTGTCCCCCGGGCGGATCACCGTCTCGCCGCCAGCGATCTCGCCGACACCGTTCCGGGTCACCGCAACAAGTCGGACGTCCTCCGGAAGAGAGAGTCCGGCGATCCGCTTACCTGCAGCGGGCGAGCCCCCCGCAATTTGCATCTCGACGACCTCGAGCCCCTCCTGCCGAAGGTCGAGCAGCGTCACGAGACCGTGCTGCGGCACCTCGTGTTCGACGAGTCCCAGGATGCCCGACGTCGCGCAAACCGTCAACGCGATTCCGAGCAGATCGAAATGCTGTTGGTTCCTCGGGTCGTTGACGCGGGCGATCGCCTTCGGGACGCCGTATCCCTCCTTCGCGATCTGCGCGATCACGAGATTGTCCTCGTCATCGCCGGTCAACGCAAGGACGATATCCGGAGGCCGGCTGATTCCGGCTCGCTCGAGCACGGTTATCTCGGTGGCGTCCCCGTGCATCACGACCGTTCCGAACTGTTCCTCAAGCCTCTCAAAACGGTCACGGCGCTGCTCGATGAACGTCACCTCGTGACCCATAGCAAGCAGCGACGAGACCACGTTGGCGCCGACCTTCCCCCCGCCGGCCACGATCAGGTACATCAGGAGCCCACCGACGGCCGCGGTGTGATGGCGCAGGAGCGCACCTCATCGGTCAGGACCGAGATTGCCGCCTGTGTCGGACAAACCGTGCGCAGACCGCGCTTCTCGTAGAACGCGGCGCGGAGCGGATCAAGCACGCGCACAACGACACAGGCAATCCCGTAGCGCTTCTGCGCCACCTGTCCGACAACGATGTTCGTATTGTCGCCTGCTGTCGCGACAACGGCGGCGTCGGCACTCTCGATCCCGGCGCGGACGAGGACATCAGCTTCCATGGCATGGCCGACGACGAAGCCGCCCTTCCAGTTGGTACCAAGACGCCCGAGAGCCTCTTCGCTCTCGTCGACTGCGGTAACGTCCCAGCCCTCGCTCTCAAGTTGCTGTGCGACTGCCGAGCCGACCCGACCGCACCCGATCACGACTGCCTTCACGAAAAGAGCATAGCGATCAGACGTCCTCCTCGAAGACGCCCGCGGGGAATGCGACGACGAGCACTTCACAGTGGGCGTGCCGCAGGATATGGTCGACCGTCGGCGAGAAGAAGCGCGATTGCCGGCGCCAGCGTGGCGAGGAGCCGAGCACGATCAGGTCTATCCCACGGTCACGGGCTTCCTCGACAATCGCGTGGCCGATCGAGCGGCCGACGATCGTGCGCGTAACGACCTCGACACCGTTTTCCTCTCCGAGCGCCCGTGCCTCTGCCAGCGATGCCTCAGCGCGGAGGCGGACGTCTTCCGGAAGAGGGCCTTCGAGAGGAAATGCCCGGGGCACGCGCACGACGAAGACCGCCTCGACGTTCGCTCTCCGCTCCTTCGCGAGGGCAACGGCGGTCGCCAGCATCTCCTCGCCGATATCGCCGAGCTTCATCGGCACGAGCACCTTGCGGTAGGTCACGCCGGCTGGCAGCGTCTCGACGGGGTCGATCTCGTCGAACACGCCCGCATCGCGGCGACGCCTGACGAGAAGGTAGACACCGAGCCCGAGCAGCAGCCAGGCCGGGCCCGCGTACCGGGCACCCGGATGCGTAATCAGGGCAAGCACCCAGACGGCGAACGTGAGCGGAGCACCGATCAACGCCGGCAGCGGCACCAGCACACCCCGAACCCGCACCTCGGGCTTCGCTCTGAACGGGCGCTCGAGATCGGGCTCCTTGTAACGCAGCCGGATCACCGCAAGCTGGGCGGCCGTAAAGGCGAATAACACGCCAAACGAGTACGCGCTAGCGAGGAATGCCGTGTTGTCGCCGGCAAGGAGGCCGGTGCCAACGATGATCGCACTCGCGGCCAGACCGACGACCACGATCGTCTCGCGCGAGACGAGCGAGCGCCGCTCGAGAAGACTCAACTCACGCGGAAGCATGCCGTGCTCGGCCATCGAGCGCGCGAGCCGCGTGCACCCCGTGATGGCCGTCGTTGCGGCGGCGAACAGGATCAGTGCTCCCGCAAGACCGACGACGACGCGTAGCACGTTGACGAGTACGGCTGGCAGATGTCCGTCGAATGCGGTCACGATGCCAACGACCGGTGCCTGCAGCCACTCGTTGGCAAGGTCGGTGGAGCCGTCCTCGGACGGAAAGGCAGAGACACCGACGACGGCAATGAGCACCGTTGTGATCACGACGAGGCCGATCGACGAGAACAGCGATCGCGGCAGCACCCTGCCCGGCTCACGCGTCTCCGCGGCAAGGTTGGCGACCGTCTCGATACCCGTGTACGCAAGCATCGCTAGAGGCAGGGCATAGAAGAGGTCATGCCAGTCCTGCCCGATGGCGAAGTGGAATCCGCTCGTGAGCACGTGAGGGGAGAAAAAGACAGCGAGGCCGAGGACGATGACGAGGAACTGGACTGCGATGTCCAGCACGGCGAGCACGAGCGCTGCTGTGTGAATGCGGCTGTGGCGTGCGAGTCGGGCTCCGACGATCGACACGATGACGCCGACGGCGATGATCACATCCCACGGGCTCCTCGTCAGCGATGGCGCGGAAAGTGCCGCGGCGAGGTAGTGCGGCAGGAACAACGCCGACAGCGCTATCACGATCAGGAAGTCGAGGAAGAGCACCCAGCCAGTGGCGAAGCCCACGAGGTCGTTGAAGGCGCGGCGGGTGAACGCGGCGGCTCCGCCACCCTGCGGGATAGCCGCCGTGCCCTCTGCGTAGGACAGCGAAACGACGAGGAACAGCAAGCCCGTTGCCAGTAGGACGATCGGTGTCAGCCCGAGGGCCTGCGCTGCCACGATTCCGAGAGCGAAGTAGATCGACGAGCCAATCTCGTCATAGGCGACCGCGAAGAGCGCGGGCGCGTCGAGCACGCGCTCGAGACCTCGAACCTTACGCGCCACGCTTACGCTCCAGCTGGATCCGGCCAACGCCCAGGGCGACAAACAGGGCGCCCAGGACGAATCCGACGAGACCGCCGCCGTTCGCGGCCGTGACGACGAGTAACGCCAGGCCGATCAGGACAAAGCAGCCGGAGAACACGAGGATCGCTCGCCGGTACCAGATCATGTGGGCGCCCCTCCACGAGACGCCGCAATCATCACACGGCAGGGAGCATGCCGGAGCACGTGGTCAACGGTCTGTCCGAAAACGGCCCGCTGCGACCGGGTCAGAGCCTTCCGCGGCGTTCCGATCACGATGATCTCGGTGCCGCGGCGCCCTGCCTCTTCGACGATCGCTTTCCCGGCGCTGCGTTCGCGCACGAGGCGCGCGGTCACCCGGATGCCGTATGACTCACCGATCGCGATCGCCTCGTCGAGCTCCGCGTTGGCTGCGTCCTCGAGCTCGTGGAGGTCGTCGTCGAGCGGCCTCCCGAGCGGAACCTCGAGCACGTTGAGCGCCACTATCCGGGATCCACGCTCGGCAGCGAGGCTACATGCCATATCGAGCGCATCGTCGGACGGCTGTCCCGCCACGACGGGAACGAGAAGACGCCGGTACTCGAGCGCGAGCGCCGGACCGTAGGCCGGTGGCGCCTTGACGGTTCCACGAAGTGGCGCCTTCACAAACCGGAGCCGGTAGACGACGTAGAACGCCATCCCTGATGCGATCCAGCCGAAACCGACCCAGCGGGTAGTCGGATTCTGCGCCACAATGACGAGGAACGAAGCGCCGGTCGCGAGTCCCCCGACGATCGCGAATATCGGCCACTCGACCCCGCGCAGCATGAAGTTGGGCCGCACCCGAAAGAACGTCTCGGTCGATCCCTTCTGCTTCATCCTCAACCGGACGAGCGAGAAGTGTGCAACGGTGAACGACAGGGTGGCTCCGAACGAGTACAGGGTGCCGACGAACTGCACGTTGCCCGGGAGGATGACGAGGAGTGGAGCGATACCGGCAAAGATGACGAGCGAGAGAACCGGCGTCTTGAACCGCGGATGGAGCCGCCGGAACACCTCGGGAATCTGTCGGTAGCTCGCCATCGCGTAGGTGACCCGGGATGCACCGATCACACCGGCGTTCGTGGCGATGAACAGGATGGTGGCGGCGAGCACCCCGACGTAGATCTCGAGCACGCGCAGGAGCGACCCCGACACGCCCAGATTCTGAACGAGACCGAGGATCGGGTCGTTCGCGTATCCGCCCTGCTCGGGTGGCAGTGCGAGCAGCGTCGTCAACTTCCCGTCGATCAGCGTCACGGGCAATGCAGACAGGGCAATCAGCGGCAGTGTCAGATAGATGGCAAAGACCGCGCCTGCGACGAGCTTGTACGCATCGGGAACGCTCCGGGAAGGCTCGCGTGCCTCTTCCGCAAGATTGGAGACGGTCTCCACGCCGGTGTAGGCGAGCATCGCAACCGGCACCGCGAGCGCAAGGTTCGACCACGTGGGTGCGAGCCCCCAGTGAATGTTGTCAACGAGGATCGTGGGGCTGAACACAAGAAAGAAGCCGAGCAGGACGAGCAGGATCTGCGTGGCGAAGTCGAGTACCGCGAGGACGATCGACAGCTTTGCCGCTTCCTGGACGCCGACGATGTTCAAGCCGACGAGAACCACGATCACGACAGCTCCGCCGACGATGTCCCAGGGATTCGTGTTGAGTGGCTCCCAGAAGATCGAGAGGTAGTGCGGGACGAAGAAGGCCGAGGTCGCCACCGTGACGACATACACGAGCATCTGGGCCCAGGCCGACCCGAAGCTGATCAACTCGTTGAACGCATGACGCGCGAAGCTGGAAGAACCGCCCGCTTCGGGGTAGAGGACGGTGGCCTCCGCGTAGGTGGCGGCCGTCATCGCAAACACGATTCCGGCGACGAGGAAGACGAGTGGGGTCAGCCCGAGGGCGTAGACCGCAGTCAGGCCAAGCGCGTAGTAGATCGAGGAGCCGACGTTGCCGTAGGCGGTCGCAAAGAGCGCAGGTGTCCCGAGAACCCGCTCGAGCTCGACCTCACGTCTCCGACGGCTTGGCACCCGGGCAGTGTAGGGGAGGGAGATCCCGCCCCCCGTCCCTCAGGTGCGACACGACAACAAACGGCGGGCGCCGCCTTGCGGCGGCGCCCGCGTCCATCATTCCTGCTAGCCGATCAGCGGCGGCCGGGCACGTCCTACCCCTACCCGTGGATCGAGGCGAGCAGCGGAATGATCAGGATCGCCACGATGTTCGCGATCTTGATCATCGGATTGATCGCGGGCCCGGCGGTGTCCTTGTAGGGATCGCCGACCGTGTCACCCGTGATCGAGGCAGCGTGCGCCTCCGAGCCCTTGCCGCCGTAGGCACCATCCTCGATCAGCTTTTTCGCGTTGTCCCAGGCACCGCCGCCCGAGGTCATCGAGATCGCAAGGAACAGGCCCGTGACGATCGTGCCGATCAGCAGGCCACCGAGCATCACCGGGCTGATGATGCCGACGGCGATCGGGACGGCGATCGGGATCGCTGCGGGCAGCATCATTCCCTTGAGGGCAGATGCCGTCACGATGCCGACGGCAAGCGAGTAGTCGGGCCGCGACGTGCCCGCCATGATGCCCGGATCCTCGCGGAACTGACGGCGCACCTCCTCGACGACCTCGCCGCCGACGCGACCGACAGCGGTCATCGCGAGTGACGCGAACAGGAACGGCATCATGCCGCCGATAAAGAGGCCGGCGATCACATACGGATTGTCGAGCGAGAACACCGTATTGATCCCTGCCTCGACGAGGCCGCGTGTGTACTCGTCGAAGAGGATCAGTGCTGCGAGTCCGGCCGAGCCGATCGCGTACCCCTTCGTGACAGCCTTCGTCGTGTTGCCGACCGCATCGAGCTGATCGGTGATGCCACGTACCGATTCCGGCATGTCTGCCATCTCGGCAATGCCACCCGCGTTGTCGGTGACGGGGCCGAATGCGTCGAGAGCCACGATGAGGCCGGCCATCGAGAGCTGGGCCATGACTGCGACCCCGATCCCGTAGATGCTTCCTCCGGCGATCTCGTACGCGGCGATGACGCCGCCTGCGATCACTATCACGGGGAGAGTGGTCGCTTCCATGCCCTTCGCGAGGCCCGCGATGATGTTCGTCGCATGACCGGTCGTCGAAGCCGCTGCAATCTTCTTCACGGGGCTCCAGCGACTACCGGTGTAGAACTCGGTGATCGCAACGAGCAGGAAGGTGATTGCAAGCCCGACGAGGGCCGATCCGTAGAGCTGCCAGAAGGTGAAGCGGCCATCGTCGAACGCCTTTGTGACCGGAATGAAGCCGATCGCCGACAGGATGGTTGCGACAACAACACTCATGTAGAGCGCGTTGATGATCGCGTTCGAACCGCTGCCCACTCGCGCGAAGAAGGTGCCGATCACCGACGCGAGAATCGCCATTCCGCCGAGCGCGAGCGGATAGAGCCACAGGTCGCCGACCGGGTATGCAGTGCCGAGGAGCATCACGGCCACTGTCGTCACCGCGTATGTCTCGAACAGGTCGGCTGCCATACCGGCACAGTCACCGACGTTGTCGCCCACGTTGTCGGCGATCACCGCGGGATTCCGCGGGTCGTCCTCGGGAATACCTGCCTCGATCTTGCCGACGAGGTCGGCGCCCACGTCGGCGGCCTTGGTGAAGATGCCACCGCCGAGGCGGGCGAACACCGAGATCAGCGAGCCTCCGAAGGCAAGGCCGATCAGGTCGTCAACGGCCGACGTGGGACTGTTGCCGAGGGCTCCGGTCAGGAACCAGTAGTAGCCGGCGACGCCGAAGAGGCCGAGCCCGACGACGAGCAGGCCGGTAACCGATCCCGCGCGAAACGCGACCTTGAACGCGGGGGCAACACCTTCGCGTGCGGCTTCCGCCGTTCGCAGGTTCGACCGTACGGCCACGTTCATGCCGATGAAACCGGCAGCCGACGAGAGGACGGCTCCGAGCACGAAGCCGAATGCCGCTCCCCATCCGAGGGCGTTGTAGAAGCCGATCAGCAAGATCGGCACGATCGCAACCACGGCTATCGTCCTGTACTGCTTGCTCAGGTACGCGGCAGCGCCTTCCTGCACGGCCCCCGAGATCTCTCGCATCCGCTCGTTGCCCTGAGGCTGCTGGAGCAGCCAGTGGGTCAGGTAGAGCCCGAACAGCACCGCTACGCCGGCGCAGACGAGCGCAAAGGCAACAGCGTGGTCATTGAAGAAGTCCATCAACCCTCCGAAGGCAGGTCACAAAAGAAAAAAGCCGAAAGAGGATCGGCGCGCCCGATTATGCCGCACAAACGCGCACGCTGCTTGCGGAACCGCACATCGGCGCCGGATACCGATCCGCTGTCAGCCCAGCCGAGAGGGGCTGAGCGCGAGATCGCCATAGATCTGCGCAATCTCCTCGCCCTCCGCGAACCGCGCTATCTGTCGTTCGGCGGCGTTTTGCTCCGGCACGTCGAGCCAGTCCGCTGCGCCGATCTCGGCCGCGACGGGCAACACCCACTCGATCAATCGTTCGATTCGCGCCCGTGCGGAAAGCACCTCACCTCGTTCGAGGTCGATGAGGTCGCCGGAGAGGCCGTAGCGAATCGCCCGCCACATGTTCTCCTCGATCAGACGAGGAGGCTGGTGCTCGATCGGCTCGCCCTCGTCGATAGCGCGCGCAACCCGCGCGACGAGCGCAACGCAGAGCGCGGCAAGCGACTTCGCCTCTGCGAGAGACGGCTGTCCGTCACAGATCCGGATCTCGACGGTCGGGAAGACGAGATGAGGTCGAACGCTCCACCACAGCTGGGTATGCTCGGTGATCGAGCCGGTGTCATAGAGGAACCGTACGTACCGCTCGTAATCGGCCCACGTGTCGAACGAGTCCGGGACACCGCACCGCGGGAAGTACTTCGTGAAGATCTGCGTGCGCGCGGAATGGAGGCCCGTGTTCACGCCCTCGGCAAACGGAGAGCTCGCGGAGAGTGCAAGGAGCTCCGGAAGCCAGTTGCGGAGCGCGCTCGTCACCCGGATTGCCCGGTCGGCCCCCCTGATGCCTACGTGAACGTGAAACCCGAAGGTGTTGTTCTTCCAGACGACGTACCGCAGGAGCTCGTCGTTTTGGCGGTAGTGAGGCGTGTCGATGATGCGCTGCTCTTTCCAGTCCGCCCACGGATGGGAGCCGGTGCCGCCGAGCAGAATTCCGAGCGGGTCAACCAGAGCGACGAGCTCCGCACGCCGGTCGGCGATCGTCGCCGGGACGTCCTCGAAGGCCATGATCTTCCCCGTCTTGATCTCCACCTCGGAGGCGATCAACTCGCCGGCGAGGTGACGCTCCGTGGGAGTCCCGACAGCCGCCGCCTGCACATCCTCGAAGCAGTTGACGAGATCGAGCGAGACCGGGTCGAGGAGCGCGAACTCCTCTTCCACGGCGACGGTGAAATCGGTGCCGTCGTCGAAGCGCTCACGCGCCTCGCGGAGGAGTTGCTCACTCGAAACGCGCTGTTCGTCACCCACGGCGCGAAAAAGCGTAGTCGATACTGCACTTTTGATAGCAACCTTCCGACCAGAAGCTCATACGAATGGCTCGAGCAGCCGTCGCGAGATGCCTGTCCAGCTCCAGTGCTCGACGGCTGCAGTCCGGGCAGCACTGCGTACAGCACGCCGATCGGCAGAGGGAAGAGCGAGGAGTTCGGCAAGCCTGGATGCGAGATCGGCGACATCTCCGGGGTCGAAAGCGGCGAGATGGCGGAGGGCCGGCGGATAGGACTGCTCGAGGCCGGCGGCGACCTCGGCAAGGCCGGAATGACGGGCGACGAGTGGAGGACACCCGGCCGACGCGGCCTCGGCAGCGACCATGCCGAAGGCCTCTGGAAAGATCGACGGCACCACGCATGCATCGGCGAGTGCGAGCAGATGCCGAAGGTGCCGATGCTCGAGTGGTCCGGTGAAGAGCGCCTCGACTCCCTGCTCTGCAGCGCGGCGCTCGAGGGCGGCCCGCTCAGGACCGAACCCAACGACCACGAGGCGCGCATCGATACCGGAGAGTGCGTCGATGAGGAGGTGCACGCCCTTCTGCTCGATCAGCTTTCCGAAGTAGACGACAACGGGCGGGTCGGGCTCGAGCAGCGGCGCGAATCGCACGGCGTTGCCGTCGTCGGGCAGGCGTTCTTGTTCGTTTCCGAGATTCGGCGCGTCATACAGCGCCTCCTCGATCAGGGCCGCTGCCGCCATCTCGCGAGCGGCAGGAACCCACGCATCGATGTCCACGCCGGGCGGAACCTCGAAGACGTTGTCGGACTGTCCGCAGACATCGGCTAGCACCGTCCGGATGTGCTCGGAGCCGACGAACGTTGCCCGTGCACCGAAGAGCGCCTCTGCCCCCCACTCCGACAGCTCTCGGTTGCCACGCATCGAGTACTCGAGCTCCGACCCGTGGGCCTTGACGGCGTACGGGACGCCGGTCGCTGCCCCGACCGGCCCACCGAGGAGGACATGGTTTGCAAAGACGAGGTCGGCAGGCAGAAGCGCCCGCAGCGCCCGGGCATTCGCGGCCACCCAGTCGTCGAGCTCGGCCCGGGTGCAGTCCTGAACGCGGCGTACCTCGTAGCCCTCGTAGCGGTCGAGAACGAAGACCGGCAGTAGGCCACCAACGTCCGGTCGCACGGTTTCGGCTGTCCCCAGGTCATACTGCGAGGGGTCTGGCTCCTGGGAGACGACGGTGACGTGATGCCCCGCATTACTCCACTCGCGCGCGAGCATCCGGGTGTAGACGTTGGAGCCGGTGCCGCCGAGAAGATATCCATGCCAGAGCAGAATGCGCATCCGTGCATCCTGCCCGAACGGGTGAGCTACGACCGGCACCACGAGTCGAGAGTGAGACCCCGAGCCGCCTGCGGCACAATGCTTCGCCTCCGATCGCCCCGGTATCTCACGGAGAGCGGCTTCTAGGCCAGGTGAAAGTAGAGAGCGTAGAGCAGCTCGACGGCCGGGTTCGAGGTGTGCACCTGAACATCGGCAGGTGTCGTCAACAGCGCCTGCGAGTAGTTGAAGACGATCTTGACGCCGGCAGCAACGAGCGCATCGGCTGCTCCCTGGGCTCCATCGGCGGGCACTGCAAGTACGCCGACGATGATATTGCGCTCGGTGACGATGTCGCCGATCATTTCTATGGGGCTAACGGCAACCCCACCGATGATCCGGCCCTCCTTGGCCGGATCGACATCGAACACGGCGGCGACGGTGATGCCGTGCTCGGCGAAGATCGACGAACTGGCGATCGCGCTGCCGAGCCGACCGGCGCCGACGAGGGCAATGTTGTGCTGCCCCTGCGTCCGCAGAATCTTGCGGATTTCACCAAGGAGCGAGTCGAGGTTGTATCCCACTCCCCGCTTGCCGAACCGGCCGAATTTCGACAGGTCTCGGCGAATCTGGGTCGCATTGATGTTGGTGTACTCGGCGATCTCCTGTGAGGAGATCCTGTCCTTTCCCATCTTCTTTGCCTGCGTCAGCACCTGCAGATAGCGGCTGAGCCGCGCGGCAATACCGACTGTCAATCTCTCCGTCACATCTTCCCCCTCGACCCCGACCCTGGTACAACCTGCGACATACTGCCTGCCGAGGACAGTCGATGCGCGGGGGAACTGTCCTTGCCGACACCCCCACTCTCTGGCCCGGAATCAATCAGCGAGGCGGTCGAGCAGCGCATCGGTGGAGACGAAGTACGTGAACGCTCGGACGCCGTCGATCTCGATCACCGGGAGAGACGCGCGGTAGTCGGCCTCGAGCCGTTCGTCACCCGCGATGTCGATCACCTCGACCTCGAACGGCACGACCGCCTGCACCTCGCGGACGACGGCAAGTGCCTGCTCACAGAGATGGCAGCCCTCGGCACGGTACAACTTGACGTGGCGAACCGGCCGTTCCAACACGACGACTAGCGGCTGTCGCTCACGGGTACAGGCCGCGGATCGTGGTCGCCTCTGCGACGCGCTGAACGGCAATCCCGTAGGCGGCCATGCGCATGCTCGTCGCGTGACGCTCGCGCGTAGACCAGGTCTCCTCGAATGCCCGGACGACGATGTCGTTCAGCTTCGCGTGCACTTCGTACTCCTTCCAGAAGTACTCCTGCAACCCCTGCACCCACTCGAAGTACGAGACGACAACACCCCCTGCGTTGGCAAGCACGTCCGGCAGCACGAGGATGCCTCGATCCTCGAGAATCTCGTCGGCGGTGGGCGTGGTCGGCCCGTTGGCTCCTTCGCAGATCATTTTCGCCTGCACACGTGGCGCGTTCTCGACGGTGATCATCTGCTCGAGAGCACACGGTGCGAGCACGTCGCAGTCAATCTCGATCAGTTCCTCGTTGGTGATCTGATCGACACCCGGGAACCCCTGAAGGACGCCGTGCTCGGCCCTGTAGGCGATGACCGCCGGCACGTCGAGGCCGTAAGCGTTGTGAATACCGCCCTGCGAGTCGGAGACGGACGTCACGCGGGCGCCTTCGTCGGAGAGAAGGCGCGCGAGGTTCGAGCCGACGTTGCCGAATCCCTGGATCGCGACCCGCCTATCCTGCAGGCGCGATCCCTGCTTCTGCAGGGCGGTGCGAATGCAGTAGAGCGAGCCTCGCGCGGTCGCTCCGTCGCGCCCGACGGAGCCGCCGACAGCAACGGGCTTGCCGGTGACAACGCCGAGGACCGAGTAACCCACGTTCATCGAGTACGTGTCGAAGATCCACGCCATGACCTGTGCGTCGGTGCCAACATCGGGTGCCGGAATGTCCTTCTCCGGACCTATCTCGTTGATGATCTCGGTCGTGTACCTGCGGGTCAGCCGCTCCTTCTCGCCCAGGGAGAGGAGCTTTGGGTCGCAGGTGACACCACCCTTCGCACCCCCGAAGGGGAGGCCCATCAGTGCGCACTTCCACGTCATCCACATGGCGAGCGCCTTCACCTCGTCCTGCGTGACCGCCGGGTGGTAGCGGATCCCACCCTTTGCAGGGCCTCGCGTCGTGTTGTGCACCACCCGATATCCCTGAAAGGGAAATACCGAGCCGTCGTCCATCTGCACCGGCACCGAGACCTCGACGCTCTTCTTGCACTGAGAGAGAACCTGAATCAGATTCGGGTCAACGTCGAACGTCTCTCCGACGCGCTGCAACTGGGTCTGCGCGAGTGCAAAAGGATTCTCGTGGAGGTGCGTCGGAGAGACGGGGGGAGCGCTCATGCGGAGACACCTTGGCTCACGGCAGGAGGACTATACCGCCATGGACATGGCCTATACGACGGTGTCACCCCGGCTACTCGATCACGAATAAAACGGACTCCTCGTCGGGAAATCCACCACCGACAGGGATCGCGGTGATCCTCAGCTCGTACGGGCCAGGCGGGAGGCGCTTGCCATCTGGCCCACGTCCCGTAATGCCGAAGGAGTAGCGGCCCGGGAGGAGATCGCGGACGAGAGCTAGTTGCCCGAGCGGCCGGTCGGCCCGGTAGAGATCGATCTTCGCCTCCTCGAGTGGCAGGAGTTGGGGTCTGTCGGGTCTGCCGTCAACGCGACCCAGGATGACGGTCAACACCGCCGGCTCGATGTCGGACGACCGAAAAGCATGGCTCGAGAGACGGACGTTCCGGATCAGGTCGAGGCCAACGACCGGAACCGTGATCGTCCATGGAATTCTGAGCGTTGCGCCGCTGCGGACATGCACGGCCAGAGAGCCACGAAGAGCGGCCGGTGCGTTGGGAAGCAGCGGGACGCGTGCCGTGACTGCGATCTGCACCGTCTCGCCGGGGCGCAGGCGAGCCGCGCGCGGGACGACATCGACTCCGATGTCGGCACTGTCCGCAGCTCCCGGACCGACGGTGATGAACAGCGTCCGCCGACTCGTATTCCTCAGCGTGACTACCCGCCCGACCTCCGTGTCCTTTGCGAACACCGAACCGAGGGCGACCGTCGGCGGTGCCGCGACCAACTCGATCGCAGCGGCAGCAGACGGGTCAACCGTGCCGACGGTGCTACCGCCGGAGCGCCTCGCGGTGGCAACGAGAGATTGCTTCAGGCCCGCAGCGTCGAGGTCGGGTCGCGCCTGGGCGAGAAGGGCGGCTGCTCCTGCCGTCAGCGCGGCGGCCGCACTCGTGCCGCTGATCGTTCCGTAGCGAGCAGCACCATCGTCGTTGCGGCCGGGATCCGACGTCGCAAGCCCAATGCCGGCCGCGTTCACCTCCGGCTTCTGGGCTCCGTTGAACGCCAGTCCCTCGGACGAAAACGGAGCCTGACCGCCACGTCCGGCGTTCACGTCGAAGGCTGCCGCTCCGACCGCAAGGCTGACTGGCACCGCTCTGCGAAGTGCGGTGCGCAACGCCTCGACAACATCCACGGCCAGGCCGAGAATTGGAACCTCGACAGCCCCGTCAGTCCCGAGTGACCCTGCAGGCAACTCTCCGTCTACGAGGACTGCAGCCGCACCGGCTGCCACGACCTCCCGCACTGCCTCGGGTGACGACGTACCACGAGGAAGCAGAACCGCGGCACCCGCGACACGGCTGTAGCCGTTGCTGTCGAAGAGCCGAGCAAAGCCCCCCGGCGCGCCCACTACCGACCGCGCCGAAGGCGGCAGCGCCACGATGGAAGCGGTCACGGAGACGTCGGGAGCGACGACGCCGCCGAGCGGCTGGTTGCCAGAGACGAGGACGCGCAGCCCTGCGAGGAGCAGGACATGGCCTGTCGGGCTTCGGCTCCTCGTGTCCAGTGCGCCTGCTGTGAGGGCGGCCGGCGCCCCACCCGGGCCGCCGATGCTGCCGTACGCAGGCCCCGCGGGGCCATCGTTTCCGGCTGGAGCGACCACGAGGGAGTCGAGCGCCGACGCTCCCGCCGCGGCCGCTGCCAGCGGGCCGTCCGTGAATGCCGCGAAGGGCTCCACGACACCCACGAGCGTCACCCGCACGGCATCGTGCGCATCACCATCCTCGTCGGGGTCAACCGCAAGCTCAATACCGGCAAGCAGCTGATCCGTACGCCCGTAGACTGCAACTCCACCGGAGGTGTCGGGCTGCCAGCCGGCGATGCGGATCGGCAGGAGCGACACCCCCGGAGCCACGCCTTCGAGTCCGGCAGGGCCGGCCGAGCCGGCGAGGAGGCCCGCCATCTCCGTGCCGTGTCGCTCCGGTCGCTCCGGAGCCGTTGGGTTCTGACGGGCGCTCGCGTCTCCGCCGGGGTCGAGTACGTCGAGGCCCGGGAGAAGTGCGCGGCGAATGTACGGGTGTGTCCGATCGACGCCGGTGTCGAGCAGCGCTACCGTCACACCGGCACCCGAGAAACCGGGAAGCCCGACATCGGCTCGCCCACCTCCACCCCGCGCGAACCCCTGCTCGATTGCAACGGCGTCTAGCGCAGCCGGGATCGTAGCTCGCACCGGGTACACCCCCTGGACGTCCGGGTCCTTGACGACGATCCCCAGCGAGCGCGCATCCAGCGGAGCGGAAAAGCCGTTGAGTACACGGTAGTACGCATACTCCGGCTCGATGAACGCGCCCCGGAGAGCAAGTCGGTCGATCACGTCCCGCTGGGCCCGGCGGGCGCCGGTCGTCCACGCACGCTCCTCGCCCTCCGTAGCAAAGCCGCCTGCAGCCGTAACCCGGGTAGCGAGCGAAGGCCTGTCGAGGACAACGATCCACCGGCCTCCGAGCTGAGGTGACGGCCTGCCTCCTAGCAGGCTCTCCCAGCCGGCAGCGTCCCGTGCCGGCTCATCGGCGGCCGCGGCTGCACCCCCTCCGAGAAAAACGAGGCCGACAGCGAGGAGCGCCGTCGCAACGGTCAGACCGGTGCGACTACGACGCCGAGGCATAGGCATCCACGGTGAGTGCCTCGGCAGACGACAGAGGGGCGGCATACCGCGCCGCAGAGGCGATCATCGCAGCGTTGTCGGTACAAAGTGAAAGTGGGGCCACCGACGCCTCCGGCAGAGCCGCCCGGAGCTCGGAGTTTGCTGCGACGCCGCCGACGATGGCGATCCGGGAGAGCCCCCGTGACTCTGCGGCCTGGTGGAGCCGCCGGGTGAGCGCCGTGACGATCGCCCGCTGATACGACGCCGCAAGATCGGCACGACGTTCGGCGACCGCCTCTTCCCCGAGCGAGCGCACGGTGTAGAGCAGCGACGTCTTGACGCCCGAGAACGAGAAGTCGAGGCCCGGGACGCGTGCAACCGGAAACGAGAACGCCTCCGGATCACCCGCCTGCGCCAGGGCGTCGATCTCGGCTCCACCCGGGTACGGCAAGCCGAGCAGGCGAGCGCCCTTGTCGAAGGCCTCGCCTGCAGCGTCGTCCAGGGTGGTTCCGAGACGCTCGAAGGAGCCTCGCTCCCGAACCTCCAGCACCTGCGTATGGCCACCGGTTGCGAGGAGGCAGGCAAAGGGTGGCTCGATCTGCGTCGGGCCCAGGTAGAGCGACGCTACGTGGCCCTGAAGGTGGTCTACCGCGACCAGGGGAAGTCCGCGGGCCCAGGCTATCGCCTTGGCAGCAGACAGGCCCACGAGAAGCGCTCCTATGAGTCCTGGCCCGCGGGTCACGCCGAGCCGCGAGATGCCATCGAGTTCGACGCCGGATCCGGTCAGCGCCTCACCGATCACGTGACCGATCTGCTCGAGATGACGACGCGACGCGACCTCGGGCACGACGCCGCCATAGCGGGCGTGCACCTCACTCTGGGAGGCGATGACAGACGACAGTACCTCGCCCCCGTCGGTGATCACCGCGGCCGCGGTCTCGTCGCACGACGTCTCGATTCCCAGGATCACGATCTTGCCTCCGTCACTCGCACTGTCCCGTCACTCGCTCGGGCCCGTCGTCTCTGCGCCCTCCAGCCCGTCTGCGCCCTCCAGCTCGTCTGCGCCCTCCAGCCCGTCTGCGCCCTTCCACATGATCAATGCGTCTTCTCTGTTGTCAGTATAGTAACCACGTCGGATGCCACGTCTGACGAACCCGAATCCCTCGTACAGGCTGATTGCACCCAGGTTCGACACGCGCACCTCTAGCGTGTAGCCGCGCTCGACATCGTCGCGCGTCACCTCGAACAGTCGCTCGAGCATCGTAGAGGCGATCCCCCTGCGTCGGTACGCCGCACCGACCGCAAGATTCATCACGTGCCAGGCATCGACATACCGGGAGAGGATGAGGTAGCCGGCAAGCGTCTCATCCGAGACCACGGCTCCGATCGAACGAGAGCTCGGCTTGGCAAGCTCGCTGACGAACATCGGGCGCGACCACGGCGTGGGATAGGAGTCCCGCTCGATCGCCTCGATCGCGTCGAGGTCGGTGAGGTCGAGCGGGCGGGTGGCAACGTTCACGCGGACCACGTTTGCGCATCGGGTAGACGGACGTACACCGGCTCGACGCCGTCGGCAGGACCGAAGCGGGTCGCGAGCGAGGCATGAAGAGAGGCTCGCGGAACGTGGAGGTCAGAGTCATCCGGCGCCACCTCCGCTCCCCGGCCGACGAGGAGGTCGCGGTAGAGCAGCGCACCACTCCCGACACAGATACTGCCGGGCGGTGGCGAAACATCCTCGGGGCGGACTGCCTCGGGCCCGAGAACAAATACCTCTCCGCGGCGCGCGTCGATCACCGGGAACGCATTGACGGCTCCCGCCGCAAGAGCCTCAAGCGTCGAAACTCCTGCAACCGGGAGCCCGAGTGCGAGACCGAGACCGCGGGCGACCGAGAGCCCGATGCGCGTCCCTGTGAAGCTGCCGGGCCCGGTTCCGACGACGATCCCGGTGAGCTCCGCGGCCGTGAGACCGGCTGCACGAACCAACGCGTCAACGTCGGAGAGGAGCAGCTGCGGACGCGTCACGCGCTCGCCAAGGATCTCGCCGTCGGCCACGAGTGCGCTCGTGGCAAGGTCAGTCGCGGTGTCGAAGGCCAGGATCAGCACGCGCAAGATCTTCTAGCAGCGTTCCGGTAGCCGTGTCGGCCGAGATCCGCCGCTCGTCGGGGGCACCATGCTCGAGGAGGAGCGAGACCGTCGCCGGGGGGAGAGCTCCATGTCCTGCTTCCGGCCATTCGACGAAGGCGATCGTACCGTCGAAGTAGGGCTCGACATCTCCCCACTCCGCATTGCTCAGGCCGCTGAAACGGTACAGGTCGAGATGTGCGACCCTTGCCGTCCCTTCGTAGAGGTGGCCGATCGTGAACGTGGGGCTCGTGACGGGCTCGTCGATGCCTAGCGATCGGCACGCCCCACGCACGAGCGTGGTCTTGCCGGCACCGATCTCGCCGCGAAGAAGCACGATGTCTCCGGGCACGAGCAGCCCCGCGAGCAGGGCCCCGAAAGCCTCCGTCTCGGCCGCAGAATACGTCGTCGTCTCGATCATGGCTCAGAAGAGGCCGAGCTGGGTCGCAGCGACAGCAACAACGCCCTCTGCGGCGACGGGCGGGATCTCTGTAGCCGGATCAACAGGGAAAGCGGAAGAAACCGGAATACCGCTGACGCCGGCAGACAGACCCTGTCCGAGGAGAGCCGGTAGCCGCGAGAAGTCCGCTTCGAGCTCCCGCAACATCGAGGGCGTATACAGGGCCGCCGCCGGGTGATAGAGCGGAAAGAGCACAACGGTCGTGCTGCCGAGCACCACCTCCTGCTCCTGGCCGTGAACCCGGGTAATCCCGTGCGACCGTCCCGAGAGGAGCTGCGTCGCGAAGTTCCCGAGCGTGGCGACGACACGAGGCCGTACGAGCTCTACCTGTCGGAAGAGATGCGGTTCACACGATGCGATCTCGAGCTCCAGTGGATCACGATTCTGCGGCGGTCGGCACTTGAGCACGGTCGTCAGATACACCTCGTCACGGTGCAGGCGGATTCCGGCAAGCAGTTGCTCGAGCAAGGCACCTGCCCGGCCTGCGTACGGCTCTCCTCCCTGGTCTTCCTGGAACACCGGCGCCTCGCCGACGAGCATCAGCCCGGCGTCGAGATTGCCCGAGCCGAAGACGACACGGCTCCGGGTCTCGGCCAAGGGGCAACGCAGGCAGCCGGCGGTTTCGGCCGCGTACGCACCGAGCGCGTGGGCACGTGCGAGAGCATCCATGCAACAGCCAGTCTAGGAGGCCCGGCGGATGAGAAGACCGAGACGGCGGGAGTACAGGCTCCGGGTGACAGGCGCGAGCCTGACATCCGTTACCTCCTCAGCCGCAGCCGCAGCCGCCACCGCAGCAGCCGCCACCGCCGCCCGCTGCTCCACCGAACGACGGCTTCGCGGAGGCACCGTGAACGGCAAATGCGGAAATCTGCTTCAGGACGTTGCCCGCGCCACAGGCAGGGCAGGTGATCACCTGCTCGTCACTGCGAACGAGCTCATCGAAATGATCCTCGCACTCCATACAGGCGTACTCGTAGATAGGCATACCCGAAGTGTACTGTCTCGCACCTATGGAGCGTTGGACGACACCGACCCTGGGAGGCATGTCCGTGCGCCTCGAGCCGCTCACCATGCACCATGCCGATGATCTCTTCGAGGCGTCGCGTGACCCGCGTGTCTGGCACTGGCTGCCGATCCTGCAACCTCAGACGCGCGAGGAGTGGGCCGACTGGATGACGACGGCGCTCGAGCGGACGGCTGCAGGCCTCGAGCTCGCCTTCGCGACGGTGTCGCAAAAAACAGGAACCGCGATCGGCTCAACCCGCTATCTCGCGCTGCGCCCGGAGCACCGGAGCCTCGAGATCGGATGGACGTGGCTTGCAGCGAGCGCCTGGGGCACGGGCGCGAATACCGAGGCAAAGCTTCTCCAGCTCGAGTATGCATTCGACGTCCTCGGTTGCCGACGGGTCGAGTTCAAGACCGACGCGCTCAACGAGCGCGCAAATCCGGCGCTTGCCGGTCTTCCCGCGCTGTTCGAAGGAATCCACCGCAAGCACATGCTCGTGCGTGACGGGGAGAACCGGGATTCCGCCTGGTACAGCGTGGTAGACGACGACTGGCCGACCGTCCGCGAAGCGCTTCGCCGCCGCGTCGGCTGAGAATCCGGATCACAACGCAGCCCTCTGACGCCGGAGCACGCTGAACGACCGAAACCGTTATACTGCGAGAAGGCCCGGTATCCAATCGGAACTGGAGCGCGTACACCATGATCGAAAGCGTCAACGTCATTGGCACCGGCAGGGTCGGCTCGGCCGTTTCGGCGCGCCTCGCAGCACGAGGTTTGGTGCTCGACTCGGGCACGCCCGACCTCGTACTGCTCTGCGTACCCGACCGGGTGATTGGCGAGGTCGCCGCGAAGGTCGAACCGGGCCCGTGGATCTCCCACGTCAGCGGGGCCACCCCGCTTGCCGCCCTCGCTCCGCACACCAGGCGCTTCGGCGTTCACCCTTTGCAGACCTTCACGCTACGTCGAGGGCCGGAGCAACTCGATGGTGCGTGGGCTGCAATCACAGCCGAGAGTGACGAGGCGCGCAGTGCGGGAACGTTGCTGGCGGAGACGCTCGGACTGCGGCCCTTTCCTCTGCGTGACGAGGATCGTGCCGTCTATCACGCGGGAGCGTCGATCGCCTCCAACTATCTCGTCACGCTCCGTCATGCAGCGGGAGAGCTCCTCGTAGCAGCGGGAGCGCCACCCGAGGCCCTCGATCCCCTGATGACGAGGACGATCGAGAACGACTTCGAGCTCACGGGTCCAATCCAACGTGGCGATCAGGAGACGGTGGAGCGCCATCTCGAGGCGATTCACGCGACCCACCCCGAATTCGAGGCGATGTACCGTGTGCTCGCCCAGGCAACGGCGGCGGTCGCATGAGAGTGTGCCGTACGGTTGCAGATATTCGGGCGGCGCTCGAGCCAGTTCGGGAGGGTACGATCGGCCTCGTCCCGACGATGGGCGCGCTGCACGCAGGGCATCTGTCTCTCGTCGCCGCAGCGCGGGCGGAGTGCTCGGCGGTCGTGCTGAGCCTCTTCGTCAATCCGGCACAGTTCGGCGACCCCGGCGACCTGAATGGCTACCCGCGTGACGAGACGAGCGACCTGGCTATCGCGGCCGAAGCGGGAGTAGACCTCGTATTCGCTCCTTCCGCACCGGAGATGTACCCGCCGGGATTCCAGACCTGGGTCGAGGTGACCGAGATCGGCGCGCTTCTCGAGGGAAAGCACCGGCCGGGACACTTCCGCGGGGTTGCGACCGTGTGCCTGAAGCTCTTCACGATCGTCCGCCCCGACATCGTCTTCTTCGGACAGAAGGACGCGCAACAGGTCGCTGTTCTGCGCCGCCTGATCGCCGATCTCGCCCTCGATCTCGAGCTGCGTGACGTGCCAACCGTGCGGGATCCGGACGGTCTGGCGTTGTCCTCCCGCAACGCGCGTCTCTCGGCGCCAGAGCGTGAGCTCGCCCTCGCCCTGCCACGGGCGCTCGCAACCCGCAATCCGGAGAGAGCGCGCGCGCTCCTCGAGGGGCTCGGGCTCGAGATCGACTACGTCGAGATAGCCCCTTTCGACCCGCCTGTTCTCGCCGCCGCCGTCCACGTCGGCTCCACCCGCCTGATCGACAACGTCTCTCTCGAGGAGGATGCATGAGCACTCGCCCCCGTACTCCAGGCCACGGCGCACCCGCGCCCGGCAAGCTCCCGATCACCGATCTACCAGGGATGAAGGAAAACCATTCGCCGATCGCCATGATCACGGCGTACGACGCCCCCTCAGGTCGGCTCGCCGACGCCGCTGGAGCAGACATCATCCTCGTAGGCGACTCGGCCGCGATGACCGCGCTCGGGCACGACTCGACGGTCACGGCGACGATGGAGGAGATGCTCATGCTGACGCGCGCGGTCACGCGCGGCGCGCATCGACCGCTGATCGTCGCAGACATGCCGTTCGGGTCGTTTCAGATCTCGGACGCGCTCGCGGTGACGAATGCGATCCGCTTCGTCAAGGAAGCCGGTGCAGATGCAGTCAAGATCGAGGGTGCCGGCACGATGCTCTCGCGCGTTCACGCGATTGTTGGTGCAGGCGTGCCCGTGATGGGCCACATCGGCCTGACGCCGCAATCAGCAACGGCTCTCGGCGGCTTCAAGGCCCAGGGGCGCACTGCGGCGAAAGCGGCACAGCTGGTGGCCGACGCACTCGCGCTCGAGGCAGCGGGCTGCTTCTCTGTCGTCCTCGAGGCAGTCCCCTCCCCCGTCGCCGGGAAGATCACGGAGCTCGTCGCGATCCCGACGATCGGGATTGGAGCCGGACCCGACGTTGACGGACAGGTTCTCGTCTGGCACGACCTGCTCGGCCTCTACGACGGCCACGCGCCGCGATTCGTGAAGCAGTACGCGAACCTCTCGACCGAGATCCAACACGCCATCGAGGCATACATCGGCGACGTGCGCGAGCGACGATTCCCGGAAGAAGTGCACACCTATGGAATGCCGGCCGAGGAGCTCGCAGCGTTCGAGGCAGGGCTGGAGCGAGGCGATCCCCTACTTCAGCGGGATTCCCGTGCTTCGAGCGGCCTCTGAACCCGGGCGACACACTGCAGTCCACCGCTGGCCCGCCGTCGCTCAGAGAACGGAGGGCACGACCGCGATCGCTGCGACGAGAACGCCCGCAAGCGCAAGCGCACCGATGACGCCACGCCACGGTAGCTCGAATGAGATCCGCAATCCGAGCGCGAGGAGCCCGAGCGACCAGAGAGCCAACGCGAGGCCTATCGAGAGGACGATGATGCGCCCCGTGCCGTCGTCCGAACCGCCCGTCCTGAACCAGTCGGTGCCGAACGCGAACAGGATCGCCGGCACCGTGATCAGGATCGAGAGTGCGAGTGGTAGAGCCGAGAACGCGACGATCTGTCGCACCGGACGCGCTGTGGTATCGACACCGACGCCGCGGGCGCCGAGCCAGACGACGAACCCGAGCAGAAAATAGCCGAACGCTCCGTAGAGCAGCCCGCCGATGAAGGTCAGGACGGCGAGCACGATCCAGTCGAGCGACTCCTCGTCGAGAAGCGTTCCCCACGCTGGCGTAAGGAGCATCGCAGCCATCCCCGCCACGAGAACGATGGCGAGAATGGGCTCGGAACGCGCACCAACATCGGTCTCGTCTTCCTCCCGAAGAGCGGCGAAGACCTCTCTCGGTCGCGTCAGTACTCGCGGCACGAGGCGCCACCAAGCGCGAGCTCGGGCCTGCGCATCATCGGAGCCGCTGAGCGCATCGGCATCGGCGATCAGACCCGGTTTGAGACGTTTCTCGCTCACCCGGCGAGCCTAGCGCGCTCCACCTCGGCCGTGATCCACCTCAGGCAGCACATCGTGAGG